>CASFNB010000006.1 GCA_949295915.1 uncultured Pseudomonadota bacterium
GGTAATAGCAGCTGTCAAGGTTGTTTTACCGTGGTCTACGTGACCGATGGTTCCAATGTTGCAGTGAGGCTTATTGCGCTCAAATTTCTCTTTTGCCATATTTCAAAATCCTAATTGTTTATGTTGTTAAAACGATTCGTTAAGAGGGAAGAGAAATTGGAGCGGGTGAGGGGAATCGAACCCCCGTCATAAGCTTGGAAGGCTTCTGCTCTACCATTGAGCTACACCCGCTTTGTTCGCCTCTTATCGAGAGTTAACCTTAATTAATGGTGGAGGGGGATGGATTCGAACCATCGTAGACGAAAGTCGACGGATTTACAGTCCGTTGCATTTGACCGCTCTGCCACCCCTCCTCGGATTATACCTTGAGGTTTGGGAGGAAACATCCTCCGCGATAATCACTGATACGCAACTAACCTTATTTTGTGCCTTTTGTCAACACATTTTTTTACAAAACCAATAAAATAATTTCAATCTGTGAATAAAAATCGTTACCATACGTTAACTTCTTAACATTAATATAGCCACAAAACAAACAGATGGAAAACCCAAACATGACAAAAGCACCTTTGACGGAAAAAAGCAATTCAGCCACCCAAAACATAGACTTAATGAATGGTTATGAAATAGCTCAAACCATAAACAATGAAGACAAAAAAGTTGCTTTAGCCATAGAAAAAACACTTCCGCAAATAGGCGAAGCAATAGAGCTGATTGCTAAAGCTTTTCACAATGGCGGAAGATTAGCCTATTTCGGCGCCGGCACCAGCGGACGCCTCGGTGTACTTGACGCCTCAGAATGTTATCCGACATTTGGTGTTGATGAAAATATGGTTCAAGGATTCATCGCCGGAGGAAAAGAAGCTCTTTCGCACTCTGTCGAAAATGCCGAAGACAAAAAAGAACTCGGTCTGACTGATTTGAAAAGTTTTGCCCCCTCTTCCAAAGATATTATTGTCGGCATATCGGCTAATGGCAACGCCGCTTATGTTAAAGCTGTTTTAGAACAAGCACAAAAGCTGGGCTGCACCACCATTGGCATATCATCTAATACTGATGCCGAAATCAAAGAAGTTTCCGATATTTTTATCAACCCGATAGTCGGTGAAGAAGCAATTACAGGCTCTTCACGCATGAAATCCGGCACGGCACAAAAGATGATTTTAAACATGCTTACGACAGGCGCCATGATTCGCATTGGCAAAACTTATCAAAACTACATGATTGACATGCGCCTTCTTAACAAGAAATTATACAATCGCGGTTGCCGTTTTGTTGCCGAAATCGCGCATATTTCCCAAGCTGAAGCAAAAAAGTATATTGAAGAAAGCAAGCACGAAGTCAAAACCGCGTGCATTATGGCCGCAAAAAAAGTTTCTTATGAAGAAGCACACCGGCTTTTAGAGCAAAACGAAGGCATTTTGCGCAAGATTCTCTAATAAGCATAACAAAATTAAAATAGTTGCTTTTTTCACTCAATCCGAGTAGTCTGAGACTCAAGAAAAATTTAGTTGCAAAGAAGATAAAATGAGTAAAAAAAACATCACTGAAAATAAAAACTTCGGCGGGCAAATTTTGCTTTACGGCAGACATCCTGTTATGGCTGCCATTAACAATCACAACCGCAAAATCAACAAAATCTTATGTACCAAAGAAAACGCTGAAGAAATCAAAAAAACCTTAACCGCAACCAAACGCAATATTTCCGTCAACATTGTTGACCGCAAAGATTTAGATAAAATGCTTCCGCGAGATGCCGTTCATCAGGGCTTCGCATTACAATGTCAAGAATTGGAAGATTACGGCTTAGATGAAATTTGCCGTCTGGCCGAAGAAAAACAAAATTGCCATATTTTAATTTTAGATCAAGTGACCGACCCGCAAAATATTGGCGCCATCATTCGCTCTTGCGTTGCTTTTGATACCTTGGCGCTTATTCTGCAAGACAAAAATTCGCCTGCCGAAACCGGAACCATGGCCAAAGCATCTGCCGGTATGATAGAACAACTACCCATTTGTCGCGTTACCAATCTGTCTCGCGCTATAAGTCAATTAAAAGATTCGGGCTTTTGGGTTATCGGTATGGATGGTTACGCCACAACTTATATTGCAGATATAAACAAAAGCGGAAAAATTGCCGTCGTCATGGGCTCGGAAGGTAAAGGCATGCGCCGTTTGGTTGAAGAAAATTGCGATGAAACCGTTAAACTTCCCATTTCTCCGACGGTTGAAAGCTTAAACGTCTCCACTGCCGCCGCCATAACATTATACGAAATCAATAAAAAATAGGGTTAAAAAAAATGTCTGTCATGACCTTCCGCACTAAAATCATTCTTCTGACCATAGCTGTTATCACGGCCATCGCCACGGTTTTTGCAGCCATGTACAAACCCAAAAGAAGCAACACCATTGTCCGTCCGATCATCAAAATTGCTGCCGAATTACCTTTATCCGGACCGGAAAATCATTTAGGCTTGGCTGCACAACAAGCCATTCAAAACTCTTTACGCCAAGCTGATGCCAGCGCCGGTTATAAATATGAAGTTAACTACATTGATAAATCTAATCTCTCAAATTTACCTCCTGACACCAAAGCTGTTTTGAGTTTTGATATAGCACCGGAACCCAGAGTTTTATTAACATTAAACAATGACACAAAAACAACCTTTACCGTCCATACTCCCTATGAAGAAGCCGGAACTTTGTTGGAAAGATTTTTAAATGATAAAAACATCAAAAATCTTGGATTATTAATTCTGGCAGAAGGCAACTATCATCAATTGGCACAAACAATCAATCAAAAACTGAGTCCGAAATATGCCGTACACGGTGCCGTTTTTCACAAGGGACAAAATAATTTTGATTCTGTTTTGAACATGCTAATCAACAATGATACTGATTATTATGTTATTATCGGTTCTCCGCAAGAAAGCGATAATTTGTTGCAAGCCATGCGCGACAAAGGCATAAGCAATTATCATATTACGGCTTTATACACACCTGATTTAACGGCTCAGCCCGAACTTTACAATGACATCACCTACATAGGTTCCGAAGCAGGAACCTATGACGGAGGTCTATCAGCTGCTGCCATTTTGGCTCTGATTGACAGTTACGAAAAGAATTTCAAAAAAGACCTATTGCCGAGCACCAACCTTGTTGCCCAAACACTGCAACAAAACAGAGCTACTGACAACATCATCAGCATAAAAGCCAATTTGAAAAAAATTACCGAAGGAAAAATTAGCAAACTGAAGGAGTAAACAATGACCTTCACGATCAAGATTGAAAACATAAATAAAACTTTTGGAGAAATAGAAGCCGTTAAAGACGTCAGCTTCAAGACTAAAATAGGAGAAGTGATAGCGCTTCTCGGTCCGAACGGAGCCGGAAAATCAACCTTAATGAATATGATTTCCGGATTTATCGCACCGACATCGGGCAAAATTTTTGTTTTGGAAAAAGACATTTCTTCCGCTCCGATAGAAGCCAAAAGTCATATCGGTTTTTTATCTGAAGGCTCCCCGCTGTATCCTGATTTAACCGTCAAAGAATTTTTAAACTACATGGCCGAACTAAGAGGCTTTGCCGGAGAAAAAAAGAAACAACATCTGGAAGAAATTATCAAAACGGCAAAAATTGAAGAAATTATTTCTCAAAAAATTGAAACCCTATCCAAAGGCTATTTAAGACGCGTTGGTTTTGCGCAAAGCATCATTTCCGATCCCGAAATTTTACTTCTGGATGAACCGACCGACGGTCTGGATCCCAATCAAAAAGAACACATGCGCAATTTAATCAAAGCACTGGGAAAAAACAAAACCATTTTAATTTCCACGCATTTGCTGGAAGAAGCCGAAAGTATAGCCACGCGTATTATATTGATAAACAAAGGTCAAATTATTGCCGATGGCACTTTAAAAGACATTTTGTTCAAAGCCGATTGTAGCAACCTAGACGCTGCTTTCAAAAAACTAACTCAAGGAGTATGCGAATGAAAAATACCGTAATTGTTTGCAAAAATGAATTAATACGCTACTTCACCTCTCCCCTAGCCTATGTCTATCTCATTTCTTTTTTGATATTAAATGGTTCCTTTGCTCTTTATTTCGGACATTTTTTTGATCGCGGACAGGCAAATTTGGTATCCATGTTCTCTTATCAACCATGGCTATACCTGCTTTTCATCCCCGGAATTTCCATGCGTCTGTGGGCAGAGGAATTTCGCACCAAGACCATAGTTCAAATCATGACCATGCCGGTTTCAACCACATCTCTGGTATTGGGAAAATTTTTGGCTTCATGGATGTTTTGTTCCGTTGCCTTAATCCTCACCTTTCCGTTTTGGATAACCGTAAATATTTTAGGCAATCCGGACAATACCGTCATTTTCATCAGTTATATCGGCAGTTTTCTCATTGCCGGCTGTATGTTATCCATTTCTCAAACCATGTCAGCCTTAACCAAAAATCAGGTAACGGCATTGGTTTTGGCAGTTATTGCCAACTTAGTGTTCTTGCTTTGCGGTCTGGAATATATTTTATCCTTTTTCCGACTGTTTGCACCGGTTTCCATTATAGATATGATAGCTTCCTTCAGCTTTGAAACCCACTTTTTCAGCATTACGCAAGGTTTGTTTGAACTCAGAGATATTATCTTCTTTTTCTCGATTATATTCTTGTTCAACCTGACAACCGTCATCATCATCAACTTCCGCACCTCGGGTTCTGCCGGCATTTTTGCCGCCACCAGCCGTGGTTATTATATTTTAAGTTTCTTTATCATGTTATTAGGATTTGTCGGCATCAATTTATTGGCAAACAACTATACCAGAACATGGCAATATGACTTTACGCAAGAAAAAATCTTTGCTTTAACCGACACCACCAAACAAATTTTGCAAAATTTACCGGAACCGATTACCGCCAAACTTTATTACAGTCCCGAACTCGGACGGCGCAATCCGGAATATCGTTTGATGTTTGACAAAGTGCGCATGCTCTTAAAACAATATGCTCAAATATCTAATGGCAAATTTAACTACCGCATTTATAATCCGGCCCCCTTCAGCAACGCAGAAGATTATGCCATTACAAGAGGGCTAAAAGCCATTCCTTTAATAGATTCTAATGAAGCGGCATATTTTGGCTTAACCTTAAGCAATAGCATTGATGAAAATGCCGATATTCCGTTTTTTGCCATTGAGCGCCAAAACTTTTTGGAACAAGACTTAACCGAAGCCATTTATCGTTTATATGTACAAAAAAAGACCATCGGCATTTTGAGCACGCTGCCCGTATTTGACACGGTTATTGCCAACGTAGCCTCTCAAAGATGGGAAATAATCAACCAAATTGAAAAATTTTATAATGTAAAATCCATTTCAAAACCCGAGGATATCAACACGGATTTATCTGCTTTAATTTTAATACACCCTCGAGATTTAAAAAATGAAATGATTGCCGCAATCCGCAAATATACCGATAAAGGCGGAAAAGTTCTGGCATTTTTAGATGTTGCCACCGATTCGGAACGTATATTTGCCCCCGTAACCGAAAAATTCACCTCTTCCGATTTAGGCGGATTAGATATCAGCTGGGGATTTAAGTTTAACGGCGATATGGCTGTTGCCGATTTGGACAATTCTTTAACGGTTCAAATCGATTCAAACAACAACATTCCGAGCTATACGCAAGATATTTTACAATTTTACATTCCGGAAGATGGAATCAATCACGAAATTCCCGAAACATACAATCTGAAAAAATTATTAGTAAGCTCGGTTGCAACTATCAGTCCGCTCGAAAACAATAATGTTATCTTTATTCCGTTACTAAAATCGGGAGAAAATTCTGCCGCTGTTTCGGCAGACTGGGCACAAACAGCACATGATCCGAACGTTCTTTTACGCAATTTCAAAAAAGATAACTATGCCAAAATCATTGCAGCACATATCATAAGTAAAATGCCGGAACACCCGTTTCAAGTAATTGTCGTTGCCGATACCGATTTGCTGTATGATACTTTCTGGGCAAAAACCATTAATACCAATGACGGCAATATCATCGTTCCGATATTTGACAACGTTAATTTTGTATTGAATGCACTTGAAGTTTTAATCGGACAAGAAAATCTGATTGAATTGCGAGGAAAATCGGCACAGACGCGCAAATTTTCGGCAATTGAGAAAATTCGCCGACAGGCCCGCCAAGATTTCACGCTCAAAGAACAAGAAATATTAAATAAAATGGATAAAACCAAAGCCGGATTAAATGAGATTTGGAACAAAAAAGAATTTGAAGGCAGAGAAACTTTCACACCGGATGAACTTTCAATCATCGCCAACATTCGCCAAGAACTTGATGGTTTGCGCCTTGATTTGCGCAATATTCGCCTTAATCTCAATGCCGAAGTTGAGACAATGGACTCCTATGTTAAATTTGCTAATATTTACGCCGTTCCGCTTCTCATTTTATTGGGATGGTTGCTTTTCATTTTCAAGCAAAAACGGCTTAACAACTCTCATTTAACTTCAACATTTACAATTAACAAACAACTATCTTGTTTAATCATTATTTCCGCCCTGTTATTAAGCGGAGGGATTTATTCCGTTTATCAAACCGACAGAGGAGACATTGATACTTATGAAAACAAACCTCTGTTTCCCAATCTGGCTGAAAAAATCAACAATGTAGAAAAAGTAAGCTTGCAAAGTTACGGCAAAGAGCTTGTTTTCTATAAACAAGGCAATGAATGGAAACTAGAAGGCGAGCCGCATTTAATGGTGATGCAAGACAGAATGCGCAGCTTTTTAAGTGCACTGATTGAAGCCAGATACTACGAAAAGAAATCCGACAAGGCCGAAAATTTATCCCACTTTGGCTTACAACCGATAAGTATTAAAGGCTCTCCCAATATTCGTGTTGAACTGAAAGACAATAAAAACCAAAACATTCTTTCATTTGAAGTTGGTAAATATGACATTGAAATCGGCAGAGGTACCCGCGCTGCATATGTCAAATTTGATAACAAATTTCAGGTATGGTTAGCCGCCATCGAGCTGATAGATTTATCAACCAATGCCCGAGAATGGACCTTAAGTCGCTTATGGGATTTGCGTTTTGGACGCTTGCTAAGTTGCAGTGGCAACACCGATATTGATACTCTGGCAAATTTAGCCAAATATTTACTTAACACCCAAATTATAAGCAGCACCGACAATCTTGATAATCCTGAACATTTATTCACACTGAAATTACAAGTCGAAGGCAACGAAAAAATTGATTTGTCTTTCTGGCAAAAAGAGAATAAATACTATGTTTCGTACAAGTTCATTACCTTTCCCAAAGAGACAAATCTGAATCTCTTTGCCTCTTATATGCAGGGTAATTTTTACGAAATAAAACAAGAAAATATGGAACAAATAAGGTATGTCTATGAAGAAAAAATATCTGACGGCAGAACAAATTAACCGTTTAAAAAAAACAGCCACAACGGCTAGCTTAACATTGGCAATCAGTCTGTGTTTATTAAAGACATTCGGTGCTTTTTATACCGGTTCTTTGGCTGTTTTATCTTCAATGATAGATTCTCTGACCGATATTGGGGCATCGTTAATTACCGTAATTGCCGTCCGCTTTTCTTCGCAAGAAGAGAGCTATTCTTTCCGCTATGGTTACGGCAAAGCAGAATCCATATCCGCTTTGGTACAAGCGGCATTCATTGCCGGTTCGGGCATTTTTGTCATGTATGACGGTATCAACCGCTTAATCTACCCGCGCCCGATAGAGCAAACTTTTGTCGGTATTCTGATTATGGTTATTGCTTTGATTTCAACTTTAGGGCTAATTGCCTTTCAGCGCTATGTTACCAAACTAACCGATTCCAAAGCCATAGAAGCAGATAGTGCCCATTATATGGTTGATGTTATGACCAACCTGTCGATTATCCTTTCTTTGTGCATTGTTTCTTGGTTTGGCATTTCTTGGTTTGATAGTGTAACCGCTATCGGCATTTCGGCATATTTACTCTACAATGCTTATAAAATTGCAGCAGAATCAGTTTGTACGCTTATGGATGCAGAACTATCTCCGGAAATCAGAAACCAAATAAAAAAAATTGTTATGAGTTCTCCTTTTGCCAAAGGCATTCACGACTTAAGAACACATGACTTAGGCGGGAAATATATGTTTGAATTTCATTTGGAATTAGACGGTGATTTACCGCTTTCTGCCGCACATGACATGACGGAAATGGTTGAAGATAACATCTGGGAGGTTTATCCCAACGCCGTCATCATCATCCACCAAGATCCGGTCGGAATAAAAGAAGATAGGTTAGACGCCAAGCTAAAAAAAAGCTCAAACCAAAAGAAAAAGTCTTAGGTTAAACCTAAGACTTTTTCTTTAACAATCAAAAAATAAAGCTACATTTTTTAGTTCCTATGATTTTCACATAATTGAGAACTAAATCTCTTCTTTGTTCCAAAAAATTTTCAACCAAAGAAATGTGTTTTTCAGCAAAAGAAAAACTGCAAAACAAAGCCATTACCAATTTGTTTAGTTCCGGCTCAGAACTTTTAAGAATTTTGATTAACATCTTCCCTTCTTGTTCTGTCACCGAAAGTTCCGGCATATCGCATTGACATCTAAGCATGCGCACATATTCATGCACGGCATCAAAAATATCCTTGCAACCGACATCACTGTTCTCCCGTCTGAAATTAAGATATCTTAAAACATTATCCAAAATTTCAATATAGATACCATGAATAACGAAACCAACATTCAAAGAAAGCAAGAATTGATGATATTTTTGAGCCACATCAATCAGCCAATCACAATCATCACATTTATCCACTATATTCAATCCCTGAGAAATATCGGTAAGCATAATCACCAAAGCACCGAGCTCTTCTTCCGAAAGCTTTTCCATTAAGGTTGCCATTGTCGAAGAAGAAAAAACTTCACCATGCAAAACACTAAACATTTGCAGTCTTAATTGATTTTTTGTTGCCATAGCTTAATAATAAATTTTTTGTTAAACATCATAATTTTTAACCGGACTCTAAAAAGCCATGAAATACTTGTTTTGTCAAGCAAAAATAAAGGTCTCGGGACATGACGCCGAGACCTTTATTTTTTTAAGACTTAAAATTCATTAGTCTTTGGTAGATTCGATTCTCATACCATAGAAAGATTTTAATACAAAAATCAATCCGATAATAAAGAAGGCGATACCCAAGCCCAAAGAAACACAACGCGGCGCAGCCACGGCCATTTCAACCGCAAGCAAACCAAACAATGTTGTGAACTTAATAATCGGGTTCAAAGCCACGGATGATGTGTCCTTGTACGGGTCACCCACAGTATCACCGACGACGGTAGCGGCATGCAAATCCGTACCTTTTTCATGCAAGTCAACTTCAACGACCTTCTTAGCATTATCCCAAGCACCGCCGGCATTAGCCATAAAGAGAGCTTGGAACAAACCAAAGATGGCAATAGAGATGAGGTAACTTGCAAAAAGGTTAGCATCAAAGCAAGCAAATGCGATTGTAAAAGAGAAAATCACGATAAAGATATTGAACATACCTTTTTGCGCATATTGTGTGCAGATTTTAACCACTTTTTTGGTATCTTCTTCGGAAGCAGCCTTTTTATCATCAAGCTTTATGTGCTTTTTGATGAAGTTTACGGCACGATAAGCACCGGTAGAAACGGCTTGCATGGAAGCGCCCGAGAACCAGTAAATAACCGCACCGCCCAAAATCATACCAAAGAGCACATTCGGGTCAAGAAGCATCAATTTGAGGTTCAACAATAAGATGATTGAAAAAATCATGGTTGTTGCACCGATAACGGCCGTACCGATGAGTACCGGTTTAGCTGTGGCTTTGAAGGTATTTCCGGCAGAATCATTTTCTTCCAAGAGTTGCTTACCTTGTTCAAAGTCAGGCGTGAAACCATAATCTTTTTCAATTTCTTTTTTAATACCTTTAATGTCTTCAATTTGAGAAAGTTCAAAAACAGATTGAGCATTATCGGTAACCGGACCGTAGCTATCAACGGCAATGGTAACAGGTCCCATACCGAGCATACCGAAAGCCACCAAACCAAAAGCAAATACGGTCGGATAAACCATGTATGCGTCCAAACCTTCAATAGAGGTCATGTAAGCAATAGCCATCAAACCGACGATAACCAAACCGTTCCAGAAAGCGGAGAAGTTACCGGCAACAATACCGGAAATAATGTTCAAAGAAGCACCGGCTTCACGGCTGGCATTAACAATCTCTTGAACATGTTTAGATTTTGAAGAAGTGAAAGCTTTGGTAAATTCGGGAATCAAAGCTGCGGCCAAAGTACCGCAAGAAATGATAACGGAAAGTTTCCACCACAAATCTTCACCCATATTACCAATCATCACATAAGAAACACCGAAGGTAACCAAAATGGAAATAATGGAAGTAAACCAAACCAAAGAGGTCAGCGGCGTTTCAAAATTGAAAGATTTTTTGTTACCGAAAATAGCTTTGCTGACTTTAGAGTTCAACCAATAAGAAACCATAGAGGTCAAAATCATCAATAAGCGCATAGCAAAAATCCAAACGATGAGTCGAGCTTGAATATCAATACCGTTTTGCATCATGGCAAGTTCGCCGTTCGGCATATACATCATACCGGCACCAAGAACGATAAAGCTGATAAGAGCCACACCGGTCACACCGTAAGTTTCAAAACCATCGGCAGTAGGACCAACGGAGTCGCCGGCATTATCACCGGTACAGTCGGCAATCACACCTGGATTACGCGCATCATCTTCATCGATTTTGAAAATAATTTTCATCAAATCGGCACCGATATCGGCAATTTTGGTAAAGATACCGCCGCAAATACGTAAAGCGGAAGCACCCAAAGATTCGCCGATGGCAAAACCGATAAAGCAAGCCCCTGCACTCTCACGAGAAACGAAGAGAAGGATGGCAATCATCATCACGAGTTCGACGCAAATGAGCATCACGCCGATAGACATACCGGAGCGAAGCGGCAAACTCATAACGGAATAAGCTTGACCTTTAAGGGAGTCAAAAGCGGTACGAGAATTTGCATAAGTATTGATTCGCATACCGAACCAAGCCACGCAGAAAGAACCCAAAATACCCAAAATTGACCAACCTAAAATGGTGAACACTTTAGAAAGAGGAGTCTCTTGCAAACCGTAGAAATAATAAAAGATACAAGCTGCAATAAAAATTTCCAAAACCACCAAGAGTTTAGCTTGCTGTTTCATATAGGTTTTGCAGGTAGAATAAATCAAATTAGAAACATCGAGCATAGATTTATGAGCCGGAAGTTTTTTAATTTTGATAAATTCATACAAACCAAACAAAAAGCCCAATAAACAAATTCCCAAACCATAGAACAAGATTTGGGAACCCGTAATTGCATAGCCGAAAATTTGATAGTCAACATCGAGCATCGGAATATTCAAGTCAATTTCCGAAGCTTGAGCTGAACCGGCAAAAGCTGTCAGAAGCAGAGCAATACTGGCAGCAAAAGCACCAATTTTTTTCAAACTCAACATATAAAATTTCCTTATATAATTGAAACTATTTTTCATATAACGGAACATGGGTCAACACAAGACTCAGATTCGTTTTCGTTATGGTTAAGATGTTACGCTCAAGATTCTAAAGATTCAATTAATTATTCTGTTTAATAAAATTTTAAGCAGAAAAAATATATCTGTTCAAATAAAGAAAAATAAGGTATAATTAAATTTGCTTTGAGGAGAAAAGAAATGAAGAAATTATTACTTTTAGGCATGATTGCCCTAATTTCCGCCTGCAGCAGCACACCGGAAACATATCCATATGGCATGAACGAAAAAGAATGGAACGAGCTTTCCATCAAAGACAAAGCAGCCATCCGTCGTGATTTTTATTTTTATGAACGCGGCAATATGAACTTTGTTAATCCGCAATTAGAAGTGGAAGGAAAAACAGAAAGCAGTAATGTTTTTATGAAAGACAAAAAAAATCACAAAACACCCAAACCTTTGATAGTGGATTAATCAGAAAAGGCTTTGACTAAAATCAAAGCCTTTTCTATGATAGGAAACAGCCTTAGATTAATAGGAAAAAAATATGAAAAAACACATTTTTGCTCTTTTTATAATGGTAGGAATCCTCTGTGGCTGTGATAATCAAGCTAAAATAGATAATAATAAAATTTATTTTTTCTTTTATGATGGTTGTCCTTATTGCCACTATGCCATGGAATATATCAACAAAAAATATCCCGATTTGGAAATGACCAAAGTTGATGTTTACCAAGCTGAAGGCTACAAACTTTTTGAAGCCTGCGGCGATAAGTTTAACTTGGAAAGTATCGGAACCCCGCTATTTTGCATGGGAGATAAATATATCATGGGCTGGTCTAAAAACAATGAACGCAAATTTGACCGCTTTGTAAAGCCGTTTATAAAGGAATAGAATGAATATCTTAAAAAGAGGCCGATAAACAGCCTCTTTTATTTTATGGCGTACCCGGGGGGCTTGAGGAAGAAATAATCTCCGGTGGAGATTATTTCAACGAAAGGCGCAGATTTGTTAGTTTTGAGGCAAGTGATAACGCTGCCGATAAAGCGTTACAAATCAAGTGACCGCAGCGCAGTTTGTGAGCTTGCGAACTTACAAGCAAGAACGAACCCGGGTTCGACCATCCGGAAAGCCATGACAAAAAAGCCGTCTTCATCAGACGGCTTTTTTTATGGCGTACCCGGAGGGCTTGAGGAAGAAATAATCTTCGGCGAAGATTATTTCAACGAAAGGCGCAGATTTGTTAGTTTTGAGGCAAATGATAACGCTGCCGATAAAGCGTTACAAATCAAGTGACCGCAGCGCAGTTAGTGAGCTTGCGAACTTACAAGCAAGAACGAACCCGGGTTCGACCATCCGGGAAGCCATAACAAAAAAGCCGTCTTCATCAGACGGCTTTTTTTATGGCGTACCCGGGGGGATTCGAACCCACGACCCTCGGCGTCGGAGGCCGATACTCTATCCAACTGAGCTACGGGTACATCAAACAAACACCATACTCTTACACCGCTTTAACACACTTTTCCAGCAAAATTTTGCACTTTTTCGCACCTTTACTCCTCATTTTACAAAATTTCACTTGACTATTTGTCTAAATCTATGTATTAACAAGCAACAAGTTCTGTTCAAAAGATAAAATTTAAGGAAAAAATAACAATGGCTAAAAAGTGTGATATTTCAGGCACCGGCGTTATGAGCGGCAACAATGTCAGCCACGCTAACAATAGAACCCGTCGTCGTTTCTTGCCTAACTTACAAGTTGTTTCACTCTTAAGTGAAAAACTTAACCGAATTTTCAAATTGAAAGTTTGCTCAAAAACTTTGCGTTCTATTGAACACAATGGCGGTTTGGATGCTTATTTAGAATCCACCTCTAACAGCAAATTGAGCGATGAAGCTATCAAAATCAAAAAAACTATTGCTAAAGCAAAATAATAATCAGGCTTCATAAAAAAGTTTCAAATACCTTCTCTTTTGAGAAGGTATTTTTTTATCCCCGATATCCACAAACCTCTATGTAGAATTTAGATTGTATTTAATGTTTTTTTTGTTTATAAAATCAGCAGCCAATAATTTAATTGAAAGAAGACCATGGATACCGCTATTGACGTCAGCAAACTTCCGCAAAGCATTGAAGCCGAACAAGCCCTGTTAGGCGCTATTTTAGCCAACAACAAAGCTTATGAAAAAGTTTCTGAATTCTTAAAACCGCAACATTTTGCCGATTCGACTCATGCCAAAATTTTTGAGGTAATCTCCAAGCTCATCACCCGCGGTCATGTTGCCGATGTTATTACCTTAAAAAACTATTTTGAGCAGGAAGGCACATTAAATGAAGTCGGCGGGCATCAATATTTGGTCAAATTGGCAGACAGCGCCACACCTTTAACCAACGCCGAATACTATGCGCAATTTATTTATGACAAATATCTGCGCCGCGAGCTGATAGCTACCGGTTTTGATATTGTAAATGACGCCAGCAAAGAAGACATCGATTCGGATGCCATGGAGCAAATCGAGTCGGCCGAAAAAAAACTATTTGAGCTTGCCAATCAAGGCGAACATCAAGGCGGCTTTGTAGATTTTGGCGAAGCTTTAAACATTTCTTTGAACAACATTGAAGAAGCTTACCAAAAAGAAGGGAAAATTTCGGGTTTACCCACGGCTCTTGATGCTTTAGATAACAAAACCGGCGGTCTGAACAACTCTGACCTAATCATTATCGCTGCCCGCCCGGCCATGGGAAAGACGGCATTAGCCACAAATATTGCCTATAACGTAGCCGATTATATGTATCACAACAAAAACATGGAACAAAGCAAAAAGGGAGTGGCTTTCTTTTCTTTGGAAATGTCTGCAGACCAGTTGGCCAGCCGTATTCTTTCCACCGTTACTCAAACCAACGCGCACAAAATGCGTACCGGAGAGTTGGATAATGCCGAATTCACACGCATTGCCGCCGCCGTAAGAGAATTAGAGAATATTCCGCTTTATATTGATGACACACCGGGGTTAACAATCAATTCCATCCGCACTCGCGCCCGTAGATTAAAAAGGAACAAAGGCTTAGGGTTAATTATCATTGATTATATTCAATTAATTATGGGAAGCGGCAGCAAAAAAACCGAAGGCAACCGCGTGCAAGAATTGTCCGAAATCTCCCGCGGCTTGAAGATTTTAGCCAAAGAGCTCAACTTACCGGTAATAGCCCTGTCGCAATTAAACCGCGGTGTTGAACAAAGGGATGACAAACGTCCGCTCATGTCCGACTTACGTGAATCCGGTTCTATCGAGCAAGATGCGGATAGTGTTATGTTCATTTATCGTGAAAATTACTATCTGCAAAATGAAGAACCACAACAAAAAGCCTCCGAAACACCGGAACACTTGCAAAAGCGCCATGAAGAATGGGAAGCCAGAGTCAGAGCCACGCAAAACATTTCTGAAGTTATTATTGGTAAAAACCGTCACGGCTCAACCGGAACCATTCAACTTTTCTGGAACGGTGAATTTACCCAATTCGGCAACTTGGCAAAAGAAGAATATTTACCGGACCAAATCGGAGCTGAATAGTGACAAAAGATTTTTGGCAACATAAGAAATTATCCGAGTTTTCAGAAGCCGAATGGGAAAGCATTTGCTGCCGTTGCGGTCGTTGCTGCCTGATAAAACTGCAAGATGAAGATAGTGATGAAGTTTATTACACAGACTTAGTCTGCCGCTATTTTAATCATGAAAACTGCACCTGTACAGAGTATCAAAATCGCTGCAAACTGGTACCCGAATGTTTAAAACTAGATAAGGATAATGTTGATAAAATCAGCTGGATGCCGAAAAACTGCGCTTATCGTTGGTTATCTGAAAAAGGTATCTTGCCGCCATGGCATCCGCTGATAACGGGCAAGCCCTTAGAAGAACAACATAGCATCAAAAACCGCTGCATTTCTGAAACTCTTGTCCCCGAAGAAGAATGGGAAGACCATATTTTGGAGGATGAAGAACCATGAGTTCGGACAATAAAAAATTTGCCTCGGAAGAATATGATCCGCAAAGCCGCTTTGACCATCTTGACCGATTCGAACCCGAATTTTGGAAAAAGAAAAAACTGGAAGAAATGAGCAAAGAAGAATGGGAATTGCTTTGCGACGGTTGCGGAAAATGTTGCTTGAACAAAATTGAAATTAAGGGCAAAATTAAATTTACCAACACGCGCTGCCGATTCTTAGATTGTAAAAATTGCTTATGCCGCATCTATGAGCATCGCTTTGAAAAAGTTTCCGATTGTCGCGATATTGACATAAAGGCTATCAGAGAAAAACCACGTTGGTTACCGAAAACCTGTGCTTATTGGTTGCTTGACAACGGCTATGACTTACCTTCTTGGCATCCGTTAATCACAGGAAAAGCCAAGAGCGTGCATGAAGCCAAAATGTCTTTGCAAGGACGCGAAACCGTATCTGAAACGGGAATAGAAGACTATGAAAATTACGTTATTGACTGGCAAGACCTTTGATATTCAAGCCGCATTGAATATGGATATCAAAATCATCAAATCGCCAAAGGCCAAACGCTTGACCTTGCGAATTGATACCAAAGAGCATTTGCCGATTTTAACGATTCCCAGCCGTTGCAGTGCCAAAAGAGCGGTTGAATTTGTAGAAATGCACCGTACATGGCTGGAAGAAAATTTAGAAAAAATTCCGGTAGCCAAACGTTTTGAAAATGGCGAGATTATTTCCATCATGGGCAAAGAATACACCATCAATCATTGTCCGCAAAAACGCTGCGGTGTTTTGATAAATGAAAACACTCTGATTGTATCCGGTGCAAAAGAATTTATGCATCGCCGCATTTGCGATTTCATTAAAAAAAATGCAAAAGAAGAGCTATTCAAAAAATCTAAAATTTTGGCAGCCAAAATCGGTTGTCACGTTAACTCAGTCAGCATCAAAGACACCAAATCTCGCTGGGGAAGCTGCTCAAGTCTCGATAACATAAACTACAACTGGCGTATTAGTTTAGCCCCCAAATATGTTATCGATTATCTGGTAGCCCATGAAGTTTCACACCTTCTGCACCAAGATCATTCAAGAGAATTTTGGCAATGCGTCAAAAAACTTTGCCCCAATGCAGCCAAAGGCAGATTATGGCTCAAAAATCACGGCAAAGAATTATACCTATATGAATAAGGATGGTTGATTTTTGCCAAAACTTTCCCTATATTATTTTTTAGAACAATTAAACAGGAGAAAATATCTATGGAAACTAAAGTAAATACACAAGCCAAAACTTATGTTGATGAAGGCTTGCGTCAATATATGCTCAAAATTTACAACTACATGACCGGAGGTCTTTGCTTGACCGCTTTAGCGGCTTATTTAGTTGCAAACACCTCCCTCATCCGTTTATTTTTCAACATAACACCGCAAGGTGTAAGCATGAGCGGCTTAGGCTGGTTATTCTTGTTTGCCCCCTTGCTTATGGTTTTTGCCTTTGGTTGGGTTTTGCAACGCGGAACTCTGCCACAAGTTCAAGCCATGTTCTGGGGCTTTTCTGCCGTTATGGGCATTTCCTTAACCCCGATTTTGATGGCTTACACCGGCGCCAGCGTCACCAGAGTTTTCTTGATTACTGCCGCTATGTTCGGCGGCATGAGCTTATACGGCTACACCACGAAAAAAGACTTGAGTGCCATGGGCTCATTCTTGATTATGGGTGTTTGGGGCTTGATTGTGGCTTCTATCATTAACATCTTTTTCCAAAGTCCGGGCTTAAGCTATGCCGTATCTGTTATCGGTGTTTTAATTTTCACCGGTTTAACCGCTTATGACACACAAGCCGTTCGCCAAATTTATTACAGCGCAGATAATGAAGATACGATGTCACGCAAAGCCATTGCCGGTGCTTTGAACTTGTACATGGACTTCATTAACATGTTCATCTATCTTTTGCGCTTGATGGGTGATCGCCGTTAATAAGGAACAAAAAAAATAAAAAAGAAGGGCTTAAATCAAAAATTTAAGTCCTTTTTTTATTGACTTTGATTGGATTTAAATTTATAAAACGAGTGTTCTGAATAATCAGAGCACTAATTCCGAGAGGCTCTCCAAGATAAGAAGAGCCTTTAAATAATAAATAACAATCGGCGGAACAATCCGCCTCAACCGGAGAAAAAAAATGAAACGTACTTATCAACCGAGCAAATTGGTTAGAGCTCGCCGTCACGGCTTCCGTACTCGTATGGAAACCAAAGGTGGTCGCAAAGTCTTGGCAGCACGTCGTGCAAGAGGTCGTAAAAGACTTTCAGCCTAGTCTGGAACCATTATGGTAGAAGTTTTTATCTTAAAAAAGAGAAAAGATTTCGTTAGAGTCGCCTCTAAGGGATTAAAGGTTGTTACATCCGGCTTAATCCTGCAGGCGGCTCTCAGTTTATCTGCGCCAGAAAACACCTGCCACATTGGCTATACTGCCACCAAAAAATTGGGCAAAGCCCATATCCGAAATCGCACCAAAAGAAGATTGCGCGCTGCCGTCCGCGAAGTTTTCCCGCAAACAGCATTAAGCGGTGTGGATTATGTCTTAATCGGTAGATACAATACCGCCACCTGCGATTTTCAAAAACTCAAACAAAACATGCAAAATGCTCTTGAACAAATCAACCTTCAACTGCAAGCAAAGAAAACCGCCAAATGACCGAAATCATCAAAAAAATATTGATTTTGCTGGTCAGATTTTATCAAAAATTTCTCTCTCCGCTATGCCCGGGAGTTTGTCGCTACCAACCGACATGCTCGCAATATATGATAGAAGCCATTGAAAAGCATGGAATTTTTAAGGGAGTATGGCTTGGTTGCAAACGCTTAATGCGTTGTCATCCATGGGGCGGCAGCGGTTATGATCCCGTCCCGCCGACAAAAGCAAAGAAAAGCAAGCATAACCCAAGATAAACCCTTGCTTTACGCAAATAAATCCACTAAATTATGGGAAATTAAATAGGAATATGTAAGAAAATAAATTTACATACAAAATTGCTCGCCGCGCGTCGGTTAAACTTTCTTTAATTGACGTGCTGCGCCGGAAGTTTTTGACGACGTGTACATTTAAAGGTACACGAGGAGAAAATTTCCAAGCATGACGTTAATTAAAGGAAGTTTAAAAAAAATGAAAGATGATGTAAAAGGCCTATACCTTGCTGTTATCGCGTCCATAATCGTGATTTTTGTAACCAATTTACTGTTCCCCAAAGAGCAGATAAAGCAAGCTCAGCCGGCTCCGCAAATTGAAGAAAGCATTGAAAATGACGAAACAAACAAAAATGACACCGTTGTTTTTAATGAAGCAACACTTGATAAACAAACAGCCTTAAATCAAGACAAACGCATTCAAATTAAAACACCGGCTTTGCTCGGTAGCATTCGCGTTAAAGGCGGTCGTTTTGATGAGCTTTACCTTGATAAATATAAACAAACCTTAGATGCCGATAGTGAAGATGTTGAGTTATTTGCGCCTGCCAAAACCGAAAATGCTTATTATGCCGATTTTGGTTGGATTTCTATGGATAAAAGCATCCTCTTACCTAACAGCAACACCAACTGGAACGTAAAGGGTAAAGAATTAACACCTGACACGCCGATTGTTTTGGAATGGAACAACGGACAAGGCATTCGCTTCATTCGCAAAATTTCCGTTGATAAAGACTATATGTTCACATTGGAACAAGCCGTAGAAAACAACTCCGGCAAACAAATCAGCTTATATCCTTTTGGTTTGATTAAACGCAGCTTTGACCCCAAAAACGCCAATCGTGCCATTATTCATGAAGGCATGACCGGTGTTGTCGACTCTTCCTTAGAAGAAATTAAATACAACGACTTAGAAAAAGGCGAAAAAGAAGAATATAAAACCAACGGCGGTTGGGCCGGTTTTTCTGACCACTATTGGTTCTCAGCTTTTATTTTGGATAAGAACAGTGAAAGCAAAGTCAAATTCAGCAACACCGGCAAAAACAGCTATCAGGTAGACTATGTCGGTGCCGAACAAAAAATTGACAACGGTTCGGTCGGCATTGTCGATTTGAAAATGTTTGCCGGAGCTAAAGAAATCAAATTATTGGATAAATACACCAAACAATTTGATATTGAAAAATTTGATTTAGCGGTTGATTTTGGTTGGTACTACTTCCTGACCAAACCATTCTTCTATATTTTAGACTTTTTCTACCATATCATCGGCAACATGGGCTGGGCAATTTTGCTCTTTGCCGCTTTGCTTCGTTTGGTTATGTACCCGATTGCCAGTAAATCTTTTGACAGCATGTCCAAGATGAAAAAGTTGCAACCCAAAATCAAAGAATTGCAAGAGCGTTATGGCGACGACAAAATGAAATTGCAACAAGAAACCATGTTGCTCTACCGCAAAGAAAAAATTAATCCGGCAGCAGGATGTTTACCGATGCTCATCCAAATTCCGGTATTCTTCTCTTTGTACAAAGTTTTGAATATCTCGATTGAGATTCGTCATGCACCGTTCATCGGTTGGATTAAAGACTTGTCTGCTCCCGATCCACTGACCATTTCTCGCATTATCCATTTTCCTGTCCCCGGATTTTTGGATATTGGTGTTTGGCCGATTATCATGGGTATCACCATGTATATTCAACAAAAACTCAATCCGGCGCCGACCAACAAAGATCAAGCCCGCATGTTTATGCTGTTGCCGCTTATCTTCACATTCATGCTCGGACATTTTGCCGCCGGCTTGGTGATTTACTGGAGCTTTAGCAACCTTTTATCCATCATTCAACAAAAAGCCATCATGCGCAAAAACGGAGTAGACTAATGGAATTTGCCACCCCCGAGTATCAAGAAGATTCCTTAAAAGAAGCCGAAGCTTTTTTCAAACAACCCTGCACCTTTGTACTCGGGGTAGCAAAATTAGAGCAACTTCCGCTCTCTGATTTGCCGGAAGTAGCTTTTGCCGGACGTTCCAATGTCGGCAAATCCAGCATTATCAATGCCCTTACCGGACAAAAAAGTCTGGCTAAAACCTCCAACACCCCCGGACGCACGCAACAGCTAAACTATTTTAACTTGAGCGATAAAATCCATATTGTCGACCTCCCCGGTTATGGCTTTGCGCAAGCACCGGAAAGCATGGTCAAGCAATGGCAAAACCTCATTTTCGCTTATTTGCAAGGTCGTGTAAACTTAAAAAGAGTTTTTGTGTTAATCGATTCGCGCCACGGGATTAAAAAGGTTGATTTAGAAATTATGGAAATGCTGGATAAAGCCGCCGTAACCTACCAAATTGTTCTGACCAAAACCGATAAAATCAGTGAGAAAGCTTTGGAAAAAGTTTTGGCAGAAACTCAAAAGACAATCAAAGACCATGCCGCCGCCTATGTCACGGTTTTAGCCACCAGCTCGGAAAAGAAAAGCGGCTTAAACGAACTGCGTTGTGAAATTCAATCTTTAGCATTGTAAAAAAATTTTCACATTTTAAAGCTTGCAAAATAAAATTTTGAACAATAATATTTTGCTCATAAAAATATTATTAATTAAAAAAATAAGTATATGAAAAAATTAGTATCATTCTTGTTGTACCTTGTCATATTAGGCGGAGGTGCGGGTGTTGTATATGGATTGATTAATGAAACATCAAGACCATATACTGTTGCATTCGTTTTGTTAACATGGGGTTTAGCACTATGGGAAATAAAAAAACTTCCCAAAGAGAAACTGAATCCAGTAAAAAAAATAAAGAATAAAATAGCCCAAAAGATGATGGCAAACGTATTAGCCATAATCTTTATATTTGTTCTCCTAAGTATAATGGGAGGCATGGCGTATCTGTTTTACAACCCAAGCACCAGAATATACATGACATCCTTTGTCATATTGGTATGGTGTCTTATCTTTTGGGAATTATATCGAAGTATTGTAAAAAAGATATAAATTTCCTTGGATCATAAAAAAACAAGAAGCAGTCACGCTTCTTGTTTTTTTATGCAAATTTTTTAAAAAAATCTTTACGCGCACGTCGTCCCATACTCCAAAGATTACCGATTCCGTTAATCGGTTGAACCTTATAAAGAGACTTAAAATTAAAATTTCTGGAAAAGAAAATTGAAGTTGTTTTGGTATAATTATTCATCGGGCAAAAACCATAAAAATCCACCTGCAACAGATTTGCTTGTTTTAAAATTTCCACGGCATGCACATATTCCAAACTGGTATTGATACGGTCGCTGTCATCAAGAATAATCATACCGCCTTCGGCTAATTTTTGCACTGCGGCTTCGGCACATTTTTCACGGCGCTTACCGTCAATTACAATCACATCATATTTAGTTTCATCTTCAAAAATGGCTTGCTCGTATATTTTCCCTTCATCACGCCAGCGAATCTCCAAATTTTGCATATGAAATTCATTTTTCCAACGCTCAAAATAAGATTGATTATCTTCAATGGAAGTTACGGTTTGAGCGCGACTTGCCCAAAAAGCGGAAGAATACCCACAGCCGTATTCAAATATGTTCTTATCACCATAATCAAATTGCAGCAAATATTCTATAGCCGGATAAGTATACCACGGCAACGGATTTCCGTCTTTATCGGCGCAAATTTTTTCATCTATGCTTTTTTCAAGAGCATATTCCTTTGCCCAAACATCAATCACTTTTTGAAATTTTTTACTATACATTTTTATATCCCGTTGAAAATATCATATTCATACATATATCAAAATTGTTACAACAACAAACCTTTTTTTTGGTAAGGATAAACAAGATGAAAATGATAAGAAAAATTGCTTATATATTAACCTTAATCGGAGCCTTAAACTGGGGCTTGGTCGGCATCGCCGGATTTGATTTAGTTGCCGCTATTTTTGGTATCGGTTTAATTGCCAACATTATTTATTCTTTAGTTGGCATTTCTGCTCTGTGGCTCATTTTTGCCCCCAAAGGCGAATAATTTTTATAACCGCACTCTCCTAAAAAAATAAAAAGAGCCTGAGGCTCTTTTTATTTTATGCAATTTTAGATAATTTTGAGGCAGCCGAAGCAATTTGCATAATGGTATAAGAAGCAATCTCTTCCACAGGCATATTTGTTGTTTTGCATTCTTTTTCAGCCTTAAACAATAGTTCCAAAACAGACAATACACGTTCTCTCGGCCAAATGGTTACTTGACGCTTAAAACTGGATTCGCGAAAAAAAATAATTTTTGGCACCAACTTAAAAACTGCTTTATCAAGAGTATCACCTTTTTCCATAAAAGCTTTAACAGTCAAAATTTTGTTAAAATGATAAGAAAGAGAACGAATGATAGAAATTGGCTCATTTCCTTCACAAACCAATTTTCTAAAAGATTTTAATGCTTTGTCAGTTTGTCCGTTGGCTGCAAAATAACAAACATCATCTCCGCTTGCTGCCGATTGGTCACTGATGCAAATTTGAATATCATCGGCTGTAACATTTTTCTTATCTCCCATATAGGTAATAAGTTTTTCTATCTCACCGAGATTCGTTTTTCTGTCATTAGAAAGGCGAGAACACAAAAGCTGCAAAGCTTCATTATTAATTGTTAATCCGTTTTCAACAAACATGAAGCGCGCCGTTGCAAAAATATCTTCATCTCTGTCTTCATAACAAGCAATCAAACCCATATCTTCACGCTCTTCCGCCAAAGCAACCAAAGAAGATTTTTTGTTTAATAATGTTGAAGATATAATCACCAAAGTATCGGAAGGCGTCCCGTCGAACATGATTTTGAGATGTTTGGTCAGATTGTTATCGGCATCTTTAACCACAATCACACGTCTGCCACCCATCAAAGACTGACTGGTATATTCGGCAAACAAAGAGCCTATATCAGCCAAAACATCGGCACAATTAAAATAAACCACTGAAAAGGGATCATACAAATCTTTAGAAACGGTTTGAACAAGTTTTTTAACATATTCATTAACCAAACCGTCATTAGAACCGTAAATAACAAAAGCTTTTAGGGCCAAATCAGGCTTTTTCAAATATTTATCTATTTGTGCCTGTTTATATATCACTACTGGTTTCCTTTCTTAAAACGAGCATGAAAATACGCTCCGATACGAAGAGTTATATCATTGGCAATAATTTTTGCAGCATCGGTTTGTGTTTTTTTCTTGGCAAAGGTTGTCGAATAAGGATTAGCCAAAATATCATAACTAACATAGGCAATACTATCTCCGAGAAGATTCGGCACTAAGCAGACGATAATTAACTTTATATCTGACACGTTCACGTGTTGCGGTAATATCATCACGCATGGCTTGTTGCGTAATTTCAATCGGAGCAACGTCGACAAACAATCGATAAGTCGGATTTTTAGGTGCGCCGAGCGGTGTCAACATATCCAACAAATCATTTCTGAGCTCTTGTCCAAAACGCTCGGCAATGGTTTGAACCTTAATTTTAGCCATTTCGGCAGAAATGGAAGTATCAAACTCACCGCCAAAATACCACAAGCTTTCTTGTTTTTTTTGCACATATAAAGGCTCAAAACCGCAAGCAGAAATAAAAAGCACCAAAAACAAAAGCCAACATTTTTTCATTATAAAAATCCTCAAAACAAAATTTAAGCCAACTTTAGCATAAATACCGCGCAAGGCAACGATTTTTTATTGCCAAAACACATTTATCTGTTTATTTTGAAGAAAGAAAATAATTATCATGAATATATTAACTTTAATTCTTATCATTATGAAAACAAAAGAAGAACTTCTGGCTGTTTTACAAAATTTAGGTTTAAGTTTTTGCATCAGCAACCCCATTCAAGAAGGAACATGGGTTTTCAAATTTGACAAAGCACTGAGCTTTATGCAAAAAGACAGTATTAACACTGAAATTGACTACCACTTTGGTTACATGGTTTCATGGCACAAAAACTGGCTCACGGTCTACCCGGAAATTCAGAGTCAAGTTTTGCGCAATTTCAGAGACACTGTAGATAACGTAGGTGAAGCGCATCAAGCCTATTTTAAAACGTTTACCTTCCGCGAGCAGAAAAATCTATCCCCTAAACAATTTATTATTAGGATAAATTTTGATGCACCCGCTACAAAAAAAATATTAAAGGAAATTTGCTGGAAATTTCAAGAAAGAAACAATACCTTCTGCAAGGTCTTAACCAACAATGAATTTCTGATTGATTGCGCAGCACAGGTAGACATTGAAGCTTTGAAAAAAGAACAACAAGAGGCCTTAAAGAAAAAACATTATGCCGACGAATGCGGAAAATTATCGCGAAGATTGGACATTCCTTTTATTAATGTTTTAGCTATGGGAACAGATGAGAAACTTTTGGAAAGACACTTGGTAACAATGAACCGAGCCGCCGGCTTAATTGCCGCGCAAGACAAGAGCGAAAAGAAACTTCTTTTTTATCAGATTTTTAAAGGCGATAAATTAAGCAAAGAAAAAGCCATCAAAAGCTTGGGAATTGAAATTGGTAACGCAGATGTTATGCGTATTGATTTTTCGAGTTTGAAAAATGCTTTTAAGTAGCAAAAAAAAACACGCTGAACACAAAAATTCAGCGTGTTTTTTTATTGATAAAACTTAGGCAACAATATTGCAGATTTTGTTCGGAACAACAATAATTTTCTTAATTTCTTTGCCTTCAAGCTGACGTTTCACATTTTCGACCGCCAAAGCCGCAGCCTCAACATCAGGACGAGGAGCATCTTTCGGCATAGTGATAGTGCCGCGAACCTTACCGCAAATTTGTACGGCAATGGTCACTTCGTTATCTTGCGCGAGCTTTGTATCACCCTTCGGCCAAGCTTCGGCAACAATTAAAGTTGTTTTACCCATACGCGCCCACATTTCCTCTGCCAAATGCGGGGTGAACGGAGAAAGCAGTTTGAGCAAGTTCAAATACATTTCTTCAGGAATTTTCTCCATTGAGCTCATATAGTTCACATATTCCATCAAAGAAGAAACGGCAGTATTAAACTTCATTTGGTCAATACGTTCGGTCACTTCCAAAATGCACTTGTGTATAGCTCGCAAGTCTTTCTCATTTGCTTTAACATCAGCAACCTTTTTGAACAAACCGTAAACTTTGTTCACAAAACGGTATACACCCATCAAGCTTTCTTCTGACCACATAGCAACTTGGTCAAATGGTCCGATAAACATTTCATACAAACGGAATGTATCGGCACCATAAGCATCGACAATATCATCGGGATTGATGACATTACCGCGAGATTTAGACATTTTCTCGCCGTTTTCAGCCAAAATCATACCATGAGAGGTACGTTTGTTATAAGGCTCGTTTGTCGGAACCAAACCGCAATCATAGAGGAATTTATGCCAAAAACGAGAATAGAGTAAGTGCAATGTGGTGTGTTCCATACCACCGTTGTACCAATCCACATTCATCCAATAGTCAAGAGCCTCTTTAGATGCAAATTCTTTTGTATTATGCGGATCGCAATAGCGCAAGAAATACCAAGAAGAACCGGCCCAGTTCGGCATGGTATCGGTTTCTCTTCTGGCATATCCGCCGCATTTCGGACATTTGGCATTGAGCCAATCACCGGCTTTAGAAAGCGGAGATTCGCCTTCATCATTGGGGTGAAAATCAGGAACTTCCGGCAAGGTTAACGGCAATTCAGATTCCGGAATTGGTTGCCATCCGCATTTTTCGCAATAAACCATCGGAATAGGTTCACCCCAATAGCGTTGACGAGAAAATACCCAGTCACGCAGTTTGAAGTTAACTTTTGCCTGTCCGAAACCGTTTTTAACCGCATAATCGGTCGCAGCCTTCATGGCATCGTTTTTGTTCATACCGTCTAAGAAACCGGAATTGATATGCGGACCGTCTTCTTCAAAAGCCTTTTCGGAAATATCACCACCGTCCAAAACTTGAATAATCGGCAAGTTGAAAGCTTTGGCAAAGTCATAGTCGCGTTGGTCATGCGCCGGAACCGCCATAATCGCACCGGTACCGTAACCGGTCAAAACATAATCGGAAATAAAGACCGGAATCAAATCACCTGTATAAGGATTTTTAGCCTTAATACCTTTGAGTTCAACACCGGTTTTGCTATCGGTCATCGTACGTTGCAAATCAGACTTCTTTGCAGTTTCATCAACATAAGCTTTAACTTCGGCGGCATTTTCAAACTTATCCATCAGCTCGGCAACAAATTTGTGTTCCGGAGCCATAACCATGTAGGTCACGCCGAAAGCCGTATCCGGACGTGTGGTAAATACGGTCAATTTGCGGTTTAAAGATTCGCCGTTTTTATCAGTTAAGCCGAAGTCGAGCTCAGCGCCTTCGGAACGACCGATCCAGTTAATTTGTTGAGATTTAACACGGTCGATAAAATCAACATCTTTCAAGTCATTAATCAATCTGTCGGCATATTTGGTAATGGCAATCATCCATTGTTCTTTATTTTTACGAACGACTTGCGCGCCGCAACGTTCGCAACAACCGTTAACAACTTCTTCGTTTGCCAAACCGACCTTACAGCTCGGGCACCAGTTAATAGCGATTTTATCTTTGTATGCCAAACCTTTTTCAAAGAATTTGATGAACATCCATTGTGTCCATTTATAATATTCCGGATCACAAGTAGAAATACATCTGTCCCAGTCAAAGCTGAAACCCAAAGACTTTAATTGTCTGGTAAAGTTTTCAATATTGGCTTTGGTAGAAATAGCAGGATGCACACCGGTTTTAATGGCATAGTTTTCAGCCGGCAAACCGAAAGCATCAAAACCCATCGGATACAAAACATTAAAGCCTTGCATGCGTTTTTTACGAGAAATAACATCGAGTGCGGTATAAGAGCGCGGGTGACCGACGTGCAAACCGGCACCTGACGGATAAGGAAACTCTACCAGCGCATAAAATTTTTCTTTATTTTTATCTATTTCAACTTTATAGGCTTTTTCTTTTTCCCAAATAGACTGCCATTTTTTTTCAATAGCTTTGAAGTTATAACGGTCTTCCAGTTTCCATTCTTTAGACCATTCATCAAAGCTTTTACCGTTATATCTATCACAATTTTCACACATATTTACTTTACCTTGTCTTATTTTTATTGATTAAAACTTTGTTGATATAAAATTCTTGCTCTTTTTAAGATAGAGAGTTCAATCACCTGCTCCATTTGCAAAGACATATCTTCGATTTGCCATTTTCCGTTCACGAGTTTTCGACTTTGTCCTTCAACTTTAACCCCATCGGAACGCAATTCTTTAGAAAGGATATGAACCTGAAGTTTGAACTGCTCTTTTGCTTTCGGAGATTCTTTATACCAATCGGTCTCAATTATCCCCGTTTCTTGATTTTTGCTTTGAATGGACATAAAACCCAATTTGTCAAGAGATGCTTGCCACAAGAACGGATTAACTTTCGATTCGTGAATTTCTGTCTGCGGCTTTTCTTCTGCCCACGGATTCCATTGTTGCATATAAGCACAACCGTTAAGCAGAAATGCACCGATTATCACCAGAGGAACAAACTTTTTCATCGTCATTTTCCTTCATTTTTTTCAAAATTAATTAAACCTATAATAATTTTGTTGAAAACACAATAGACTTAATGCAAAACTTCCACTAGAATGCGACAAAAGATTGAATAATTTTAATCGGGAAAAGAAAAAAAAATGAACACCATTCGCCAAACGGCGGTAGAAATGCTGAAAGATGTGCTGGAAAACAAAAACTTTTTCAGCGAAGTAAAATCTGAAAAAAGCCAATTATCCTCTCAAGATTCGGCTTTTGCCAACATGCTGATTTTAACCACATTCAGACATCTGGTTTTCATCAAAAAAATTTTGAAAAAATTTGTTAAGAAAAAGCTCCCTCTCTCAGCAATTAACGGGCAATATGCTCTGTTTTTGGGCACATGCGAAATTTTATATCTTAACACGCCGGACTATGCCGTTATCAACTCTTATGTCGAGGTCACAAAACACATGGCGGACAAATATGTTGCCGGTTTTGTTAATGCGGTTTTACGTAACATTTGCAAGCAAAAAGAAGAACTCAAAAAAGAAGAAAACGGCGAGTTTTTTCCACCTGAATTTTTCCATATTTTGAATCAAGATTACGGCAAAAAGACCATGCAAAAGATTCAGTCTGCAGCCATGGTTGAACCCAAACTCGACATCACCGTTAAAAGCGACGCCAAGCATTGGGCCGAAACTTTGGATGGACAACTTCTCCCCTCAGATACGATTCGCTTGGAAAACAACGGCAAAATAACGGCGTTGCAAGGATATGATAGCGGCGATTGGTGGGTACAAGATTTTGCCGCTGCTTTGGCTGTTAAAGCTCTTCCCGATATCAAAGACAAAAAAGTTTTGGATATGTGCGCCGCCCCCGGAGGCAAAACCGCTCAGCTAATCAACAAAGGGGCTAAAGTTACGGCTTTGGATATATCGGCTACACGCTTAAAAAAATTGCAAGAAAACCTTAAAAGATTGCATTTTAATGCAGATATTGTTTGTGCCGATGCTCTTGAATATATGAAGAACTATCAAAAAGAAGACTATGATGCCGTTTTGTTAGATGCTCCCTGCTCTGCCACCGGAACGATTCGCCGCCATCCCGAACTTGTACATATCAAACGCTTAAAAGATGTTGAAAAACAAGCCGAATTGCAAAAAGAGATTTTAGCGCAAACGCCAAAAATCTTAAAAAAAGGCGGTATCTTAATCTATTGCACCTGTTCCATCTCCAAATTAGAAGGAGAAAAACAAATTACCGCCTTTTTAGAAGCCAACCCAACCTTCAAAATCGTTCCGATAACTTCTCAAGAACTCTGCGAAACAGACGCCTTGAATGAAATCATCACAGAAGAAGGGTTCATCCGCACCTTGCCGCAACATTTGGCAAATCATGGAGGTACCGATTCGTTTTTTGTAGCCCGATTAAAAAAGGAAGCCTAAATGTTTTTCAAAAAAAATCATCCGCAAACCGAAATTGAAAAAATCGAATTTAACACATCTGAAAAGCCGATTTACATTCTCGGTGATGATGACTTAGCTCTCTTTCTGGCTGCCAAGCTTCAGGAAAATGAACAAAACGTTATATTGTTAACAACCAAAGCACCGGCTTCCGGCATGCAAAAACTCAAAATCACTTTAAAAGAAGAATATAACTTACAAAAAAATGATATTTTTCTTTTAACCACTTCTTATATCAAACAAGCTCCGGCAGCAATTTTGATAGCAAGCAAACTTAATTCTTTTCGAGCACATTTAACCTTATTACCGAAAATGCAAAATTTTAATATTCCGGTTGTCTACTTTAACCCCATGTCAGACTTAACGGAAATACACCCCTTATTTGGCGCTTCTTTTTACAAAGCTTATTTCAACGGCTATTTAAGTTTTAACGGCTCCAACTTAACATCTTGCGGTTTAATGCCCGAAATATTAATTTCTGCCAAAAAAGAAAATGATAAAAACTTGCCTGTGGAACAAATTTTAGCACTGACCGGTCTAAAAATAGTCGTTCACGAAAAAGATGCTTACAATTTTTGGAAAAACAATGCCTCTCGCATTATTGGTTATCTGACGACATATCCCAAGCAACACATTTTAGACATCCTCAACAACAAAGACGGCAAAGAAAAATTAATATCCGCAGTACACGAAATATGCCGGCTGGCAAAATATGAAAAGATAAAACTCTCGGAAGATGAAATTGTCAGAGAACTTCTGGATACGCCTCGAGAATTTTATTATAAAAAAAGCACATTTTCTAAAATTGAAAATGCCTCTTTTTTAGAAAAACTGTATAACATGCTAAGCGAAAAAGCTCGAACTTATAAATGTAAAATTCCAGAACTCAACCAATTGATAAAAAAAAACTACGAATATCTCTTAAGAAAATAGGCACGGCATAATTTATGATTGATGCTTGAAGAAAATACAAAAACAAGATATAACATGGTTAATATAAACAACGGGGCTTCTACCATGACAAATGAGTTCATTTTAACTTTGGTTACTTTGATTGCGGGAATTTCTTTCGGCTTTACCGGTTTTTATGTCTACAAACAAAAAGCCCAAACATTATCCTCCGCCTTTTTAAAAAAAGAATTAGCATTTGCCCCAATTTATATCAGTAGTGTTATTATACTCTCACTTTTATATTTCATCACCCCCAAGGAAGATGACTTTATCCATGATTTTTCTGCCCTGGAACTTTTTGTACCGCTCTTGCTCGCCGGCATCTGCTATGTACTGACTTTATTTACCCAAACGGCAAAATTTATCAATATTTTTATCATTGCGGCAATAAGCATCTCTGTTTATTTTCTGCCCCCCGATTTTTTAATGTTTAAAGGCTACCTCTCGTTATGGGCTGACCGCCTTGCCATCATCTTGTTATGGTCTGTTTTTTCTTGTTTTTACTATATTTTGAATGGTGTTGACGGTATTTTACCTATTTTCAGCGCCTCCTATCTGATTTGCTTGATTATACTATCCTTATTTGATGCCGCCCCTGCTTTTTACGGCTTGACCGGACTGGCACTGTTGTGTATCAACGGCTCTTTTTTGGCATACAACTGGTTTCCCGCCAAAATAACATTAAGCAACAATTCATGCAAAATTTTTGGTTTTATGTTAGGAGGTATTATGACATTTGCCGGTTCGGAAAATCTGGCACCATGCTTTGCCATAATATTAACAATTTTTGCATTAGAACTTTTACAAAGCATTTTCAAAAAACTTTCTTTACGCAACCGCTACGCCGATTTGAACACCAATACAATTTGTTACCAAGCTCATATCAGCGGGCTCACTCCGAACCAAGTTTGTTTTGCCATATTCAAAGTTCAAATTTTATTTATCATATTAGGATGCTTCCAAGCCTACCTTCCCAATAATTATTCATTGCCGATTGCCTCTTTGTTCTTAGCGGCATGGTTCTTAAACAAACTCAAAAACTGGGATGAACCGACACAAAGCTTAAAAGAAATCAATCAAGAATTTGTAAGTGATTTACGCCAAAACATAAACGATATAAAAAACAGCTTAAAACGAGATTAACATGAACTTATTAAACAAAATAAAACAAATGTTTTTCTCATCCGGTTCTCGAAAAAATGAACCGGAGTTTGTTTTTGATATCAGTAATCTGATAAAATTCAAAGTTGTTGTTATTGAGTTTTCAGACAATGTAGAAAGCAGAAGTGGAGAAATCATTGCCAAAAAGCTTCAACAACAAGAAGGATTGGAGGTTTCTTATTTTGAAGATCCTTTTCCCAAAAATTTTCTCAATTTAGATAATCGCACTTTATTTGACCTAATAGATAAAGGGCTCAACATAATAGACCACACACACGCCGATGTCTTAATCTGGGGTTATCGCGAAGGAGATAAAATCCGTATCAATTTTCAAAATGCCAAACAATATGAAAAAGATGACAATGCTTTCATTTCTTTAATGGACAGTTTTTACATTCCGGCAGATTTAAGCAGCTCTGAGGTCGATTTTCCCCCGGCATTAAACAATTTGATTTACGGTGGTGTTATCAGCGCTATCAACCCGCACAATAAAGAAACGCAAATTCAAAAAAAATTTCTTCTGAAAAAAATTATCAATAGTTTATCAAAAGACAATTCTGCCAAGTCATTATCCATTGAATATATGCCTTATATCATGAACTTGCTTGGTGTCATTTATTTGAGCTATGCCTATGATCGCGGCGACGGTAAAGATTATAAAATTGTCAAAAATTTATTTGATACGGCACTCAGTCATCAAGATTTAATCAAGAACCCCATTCACCTCGGCTGTATCTACAATCATTTGGGGCAACTTTACGATGCCTCCAGCGAATATTCTATCAAACGCCCGATAAATCACCTGCGTAACGCCATAAGTTATTTTAGGCAAGCGCAAAAATATTTAACAAAATACAATTATCCTTACGATTATGGTTATATATCCTATCGCTTATCACAATTATTCTATACTTACTGGCGACAAAAAGATGATATTCAAGCCTTGCGTGATGCTGTTTTCCAACTACGTGAAGCCGAAAAAATTTATACCTACGCCCTTTTCCCCGAATTTTGGGCAACCATTCAAGGCGAACTGGCACATATGCTATCTTTACTCGGAAACTTCAGTAACAGTGAAGAACTCTGTGAACTTGCCATTGCCAGCTACAAAAACCGTCAAAAAGTAATAACCGAAAAAAGAGATCCGCTGGAATGGGCTAATATTCAAACCCATATTGGCGAAATCTACTATCGTTTAGGCAAAAACAGTGAAGACAAATCTTTGTTGGAAGAAGCTTTGGAATATTTCCACGATGCCTTATATGTGTATGAAGATAAACAAATGACAGAAGAAACCAAAAAAGTTTCAACTGACATAGCCAAAGCCAGCCATAGCCTCAATTTTTTGTGAGAAGGAAATGATTTTTTGTTCCATTATGAACACGCCTTATGGAAACATCTTGCTTGAAGCCGAAAATGATCAATTAATCGGCTGCCGTTTTATTTTTACTTCCTCATTCAAAAATGACAACCAAGAAACCCCTTTTTTACAAAATGTAAAAAAACAGTTGGAAGAATATTTTTCCGGCATCAGAAAAATTTTTGACATCAAAATGGCTCCTACGGGAACGCCTTTTCAACAAAGCGTATGGCAAGCCTTACAAAAAATCCCATACGGACAAACTGCAAGCTACCAAGAAATTGCCAAAAGAATTAATAATCCCCAAGCTTCCCGCGCGGTAGGCATGGCCAATAATAAAAACCCCATAGCCATAATCATTCCTTGTCACCGCGTAATCGGAAGCAACGGCAAGTTAGTTGGTTACGCCGGAGGCTTAAATTTAAAACAACAACTTTTAGAATTAGAAAAAAATAACCTATAAGAGAAAAAACATGAGACAATTTTATCCCATAATTCTTTTAACCATATCAAATATATTCATGACTTTTGCTTGGTATGGGCATTTAAAGTTCAAATCCACGGCATTATGGATTGTCATTTTAGCCAGCTGGGGTATTGCTTTTTTTGAATATATTTTTTAAGTTCCGGCCAACCGTATCGGACATGAGTTTTTCAGTGCCGCACAACTAAAAATTATGCAAGAAGCCATCACCATTATTATCTTTTGCATATTTTCAATTCTGTATTTAAAAGAAGACTTAAAATGGAACTATCTTGTCGGCTTTGCCCTAATTTTACTTGCCGTCTTTTTTGTGTTTAAGAAATGGGATTAAAATTAAAGCCGATAGGCTTTTGCGACCTACTCTCCTCAACAAAAAAGCCCGCTTTCGCAGGCTTTTTTATGGCGGTGTAGTAAACTTAAACGGTACCAGGCATACTAAAGCTTCACATTGCCCAAGCCAAATAACAGGGAATCTACAGGGAATTTTATCTTATTTCTCTCCCCTCATACTATCATGTTTACCTTGAATTACTTAGCTTATCCAAACATCCCTCCCCAAATTATCAGGGAATTTAAAATAAAAAACAGGGAAATAGTAAAAAAATAAACCCATAGTATAAAAAGTTTTAAATATTGAATATTCCTCAATTTTTAATAAAATCACTAACATAAAAATAAGGAAGGACTGCATGGTTGAATATAAAAAAACATCATATTCAGACGGATTTGGAATTTTTAATAGAATTCACAAAGAAGATTTGGATGGTGTTAATAATAACGTCCTCAATCTCTACATGTTAAATACAGAAAATAAACTTTTTAATTATGACCAGTTATATGAATATTTGCTTCAAAATATCTGCCAATATGTTTTTGACCGAAGAAAAATAAACGAAACACAAAATGATCCTATTAAATCAAGAACAATCATTCTTGATGCTCTCAGTCAATTGAGAAAAATAACCTCGGATAAGGATCAAGGTGCTGGTGGAGAATTAGGAGAAATTTTATTATATATTTTTTTAGAACAAGATTTAAACGCCCCTAAACTGTTTAGTAAGGTAGAATTGAAAACAAATCCTCAAGATTATGTAAAAGGAGCAGACGGAATTCATTTTAAATTCCGAACAGATACGGAAGGAAAGAAAATTCTACAACTAGTGATCGGTGAGGCGAAGATAGATAATGATCTAAACAATGGAATTAATGCGGCATTTAAATCTATTAATACATATTTATCAAATAATACCCAAGATATTATACTGCTTGATACTCATTTAATGAACCAAATGGTAAATGAAGAAGAAGCAAACGAACTTAAAGAATATATTTTATCTGTTCCTCGAAAGAAAAAAGAAACCATCTTTGGTATATTTATAGGATATAGCATAAAATATGAAGGAAAAGAAGATAATAATGACAATTATGATAAAAAAATAATTCAAGAAAATTTGCAACAAGTTATGAATTACAGACAAAAAATAATTGATAAAATTAACGATTATCATGTTAGTAATTACGAATTTAATTTTTATTTCTTACCTTTTCACAATGCGATGAATGATCGAAAAATTATTATTGATCAACTTACCTCTGGACATCCCCATTTTTCACGGAAGGAAATTCGTAATGGTTAAAAATTTAGCTGATTTTCTCCTTAAAGATATTGCAGAAGATGCTAAATTAAAACAAAGTTTTGCTTATCTCTTGACAACATATCTAAATTATTTAACCGGCCATGGAGAGATTCAATATAATGATAAATTTCAGTTATTATTGCAATATGCTGATTTATTATCTCTATCAAATATAGAACAACACCAAAATATAGCTCAGCAAATTGTAATTCTATTATCACTGCTTTTTCCTCAAAAAAACATTGTAAACATCGTCAAAGAAAATATTTATAAAAACGTTTCAAATTTTGCATCAATAGATTTATTATTAAAAAATAATAAATTAGCAAAAATTAATAATGAATTTATGCATAATGTAATGTATACTATGCATCGTATTGAAAACAATATTCCCGATTCCGATAAAAGCTTTTTTGATGCACAAAAAACAATATTATCCTCTTTGGAAACAAACCAGTATTATAGCTTTTCAGCTCCAACATCAATGGGAAAAACCTTTGTATCATTGAGTTTTATTAGGAATATGTTAAAACAAAATTCTTGTGATAATTTTGCCATTATCGTTCCAACTAGAGCATTGCTATCAGAAATTGCAAATAAAATTATTAATGATTTTAAAGATTATCTCGGAAATAATCGTCACAAAGTGGTTACCACAACCGCAGTTGTACAGGAAGGAGAAAAATTTATAGCGGTTTTAACTCCTGAACGTTTATATTATTCTATACTAAAGAAACCTGAAGTTCAATTCAAATACATATTTATTGATGAAGCACATAAAATTTCTGGAAACGACAAAAGAAGTATTATTTATTATAAAATACTGGATATGTTCAAAACAGATAATAACATTCATATATATTTTTCTTCACCTATAATTCCTAATCCAGATATCTACTTAGAACTTACAAATTTTTATTCAAACAGCAACTCTTCTGGAAAGGCCTTTGTTTTTTCACCTGTAATACAAAATAAGATTTATCTTAACTTTCTAGAACAAAAAATTCAGATATATAACAATATAACAAATGAAGTTCTCAATGGAACGTCATTTCCTCACAATATTACTGATAAAATGCAAGCTCTGTTATTTTTTGGCAAAAATAAATGTAATTTGATTTATGTTTCATCGGCAAATAAAGCTATTAAATATGCTTTAGAACTAGCGAATACTGTAGAAACATATAATTTATTTCCTCAAACAGATGAGGTGAAAAAAGAATTAGAAAAAGCATCAAAACAAATAGAACAAAAAATACATCAAGACTATTACTTAGCTAAATTAATTCGACAAGGTATAGCTTATCATATAGGAGCTCTTCCTGGAGAAGTAAGAACACAAATAGAAGATCTTTTAAAAAAAGGATATTTACGGTATTGTTTCTGCACAAGTACCTTACTAGAGGGTGTTAATGTTCCTGTTGATAATCTCTTCATATTTGACAGTAAAAAAGGTAGAAGCGAAATGTCAACAATTGACGCTTTCAATTTGATAGGAAGAGCTGGTCGAGTAACCTTAAATGAATATGGTAATGCCTTTATAATTATTGAAGATAATAGAACTCAGCAATATTTTAATAAGGTTTTACTAAATCCTCTTCCTCATCAAGATTTGTTACCTCAAAAGACCTTACAAAAAAAACATAAAAAACATATTGTTTCTGTTCTATTAGATGGAAAAACAAACCTCCTAGAAGAAGGAGAAAAATATTCTTCTCACGGATTTAACGAAACAACATATGAATACGCCACAAAATGTCTAAATATGCTTTTACAAGATATATGCACTAAAAATAAAAGTTATATAGTTAAAGATTTTGAAAAAGATGAAATTCTATCACCTCAAAATATCATTGACATAAGAAACAAATTTTCAAATTTCCAACAAGATGATAACGATATAAACTTATCTGCTCTACAAAAAAATAGTTTATATGATGCTGTTTTAAATAAAAATATAAATTACCCTAATTCATTTGATTATCAATCATGTCTAAGTTTTTTAAAGGAACTGTCAGAAATATTTCAATGGCAAATATATGAAAGAACTTCATTAGGTAGAGGAGAAAGTCTAAAATATTATACTGTTATTTTAACACAATGGATGCAGGGAAAAGGTTTACATGAGATAATTAGGAGTGCAATTAATTATTACAGAGAACACTCATGCCAATTACAAGTCTATGAACCCACTTATAGACTCGTAGATTATGATGATTCCTTAGAACACAAAAACATTATAATTAACGAAACAATGAAAAATATAGAAGAAATTATTAATTATAAATTCTCAATGTACTTTTTAAGATTATCAGAAACGCTAATAAAATTACAAGGTGAAAGTGCGTTAATTAATGATTGGTACGAATATGTAGAGTATGGAACCAATAATCATTTAGTTATAACATTACAAAAATATGGATTTTTAAGAGAGGAGGCAATTTCTCTCATTAATCCTCAGTATATAAAATATATTAATTTAGTCGAAAATCATATACAAATTGATATTGATCTCATAAATGTTGTTCCTCTTGAACTTAAAAACTCTATACAAACAGTAATGATTAACTACCCTGAAATTTTTTATATTGAATAAAAAAGGTTTCGCTATTTCAAATATTTATTTAAAAAATGTCAATAACACCGTTCCTTTTTAATTCTATTAATAATTTATCCAGAGTTTGTCCTGCCCAAATTATCAATTTAATATTATTTACAGATGGAACTTTTGAACCATGAAAGAAGTTACAGCGTATTTTATAAACGACTTTCAAATAATAATAAAGATTATTTTTGTTGCTATTAAAACGTGCTATAATTTTTTCTTTCCCATAAAGTCCTAATCTGCTGCCTTGTTCATCCTTGTAAGGGATCATTTTAAATGATTGCACAAAACCATTTTTCAAAGCATTATAAACCTTTTGAGCCGCTTTATTTTTAGATAATTGCACCGATCCTAAAACATCTTTCATATGATATGTTTTAGAATACCAACTATTATATTGCATCCAAGTAAACATAAAATGAAGGACTTCTTGTTGTTCTTGTGGTAACAAATCTCCTCTCATCCAAAACGTCCAATCGGCTACTGTTAACTTCTCATTTTTCCTTGTTACCATATCTCAAATTACTCTCCAATGACTTTCAGCAAATCATCATATGTTTCGATGATTTTATATTTAATGGTATCAGAGCTGATGGCAGCGAAATGTTTTCTGGCACAAGCTGTTTTTGATTTTTCAACACCTCTTAATTCCAGCTCTAAATTTTCCATATTTCCCTTAGTTTTGTTCGCTTTTATTAAAACCTTATCATAGGGCTTAATTTTCAGCCCGAACTTTTCAATTTTAACTCCTACTGTTTTCTTAGCCCTTATGGCTCCTTTTAACGGTTACATATTTTTGATGTGGATGGTTAGGTTTGTCTGGGTACATTAACTCCAAACTTCCTTTTTTTATTAAAATATTTAAAATGCTTTCTTTGAAATATTTTCTATCTTTATACCCCATAAACTCCATTATATCCAACGCCTTTTTAGGTACCTGACAAAAAGTAAGAATTTTCTCTTCTATTGTACCATCAACCGCATTTCTAGCTTGGGGGGGGTAACTTGAGGGGTAACTTGGGGAGTGTCCTTAGGGGTATTGGGAGCAAACTGACGGAAAAAGTCAATTTTCCAGTCAACTTTAAACACTTCGCTGTCTTCCAATACCGGTTCATGACCGGCATAGGACTTGGCATACTTGGTTATCTTTCGCACTCCGGAACCTAATTCATCGGCCAAACCAATCTCTTTAAAGAAGTTCGCCAAAATAGGATTTTTCGGGTGCGGTATATTTATATCAGGGTTAATATTGCCATGGATAAACGGTTTATTAGCATTTTCTATGGTTATTTTGTCTGCCTCAATAATCAAACGGGCGTAATAACGATAGGTAAATTCTCTGTGAATCAGCATATTGACCGCAATTTCTCTAAATAAAATCATTTATCAGAAGGATCGCCTGACATTCTTTTTTAATACCGATCCGATAACCCTCTCAGCCTATAGTGGCGATTCGCTGAACCAAAACGATAATCCACTGGAGTTTATAGCAGATAATGTCAACAACCAAATCATCTATGAAAAACAGGTCGTTATCAACCGCGGACTGTCAAGCAATGTCTATAACGCCGGAAAAGTTGGACTGATGAGTATCAATGATAACAATCGACTCATTGTCCGTGCCTTAGCTTATACTTGGAAATTTAAGAAACTCTACGAAAAGGGACTAAGCACCGATGACATAGCCAAACAAGAAAAAATGTCGAAACGAACCATCTACAAATACCTAAATCTTGCCTACCTCTCACCAAGAATAGTTAATCAACTTCTCGATGGAACCTTAAACATTAACCTTCAAACACTTTTTGAAATCGCCTCTAAAAACCTGAGTTTTGACGAGCAGGAAAAGATGTTAGCTATTTAATAGCCTAATTTACATTAAAAATTTTTCAGAATATCATTCATTATGGCAAAAAATTTGTGGATAAGAAAATGAGTGAGATTCAAAAACAATACTATCAACAACTTCAAAACCAGCTAAAGATTATGTGCAGTGCAACTATTCACGCACTAATTGATACCTATATGCTTATGTTTCCTGAGGCATACAAACAGGAAAACAAAAATACCTTTATGTTTCGATATACTTTTTATGCTTTTCAGCAAAGAGCTATGATTTCTGTTAGAAAGTTAATTGAACCTTCAAGTAAAAACAAAATTACAATTGAATCTATTGTTAAATTAGCTACGAAACCAGATTTTTCACTTTTGTCTGAAAAAGAGAAAACTGCATTAAAAGCTGATTATGATGAGCTATTCAACTCAGAAGAAACAAAAAGGATAAAAGAATTTCGAGATGCTTTGTGTCATAATCTTTTAGATGGAGATAAAGCAATGTATTATTATAATGATTTTATGTTTATTGTTAGCGGATCAATTCATATTTTAGAACAACTATACCTGATTGTTCTATCATCGCTCCCAACTTTTTTTGTTGAAGCTCGAAATATTGCAGAATATTTAGCAGCTAATTATTGGCAAGCTTTTGATAAAGCCGCAAAAAATTCTAACAATAATCATGATATAAATACTAAATTACAGAAGCTTCTAGATGGTGAATTTTAAGGAATGAAGTGACTCTGCAAAAATCGGCAATGTATGTAACTGCCGGAAATTTTGCGTTTTTTGATTTTAAACGAGCTTACCATAGTCAATTTAGCAAAGTCAAGCGCCAGCAAAGCCCGCAATTCCGCAGGATGCAAAAAAAGACGCTATATCTAAGCGTCCTTTCAACTAAAATGGCGGAGAGATAGGGATTCGAACCCTAGGTACCCGTTACCGAGCACAATTGATTTCGAGTCAACCGCATTCGACCACTCTGCCATCTCTCCATTTCTTTTGATACTAATAAATTTTATTCTCTCTTTTGGCAAGAACTATTTTTAAATTTCGCACCCAAACAAACTACTCTCGCCCGTCATCTTCCAACCCGCGACGACGTAATCTTTCTATCTGAGCGGCTTTTTCTTTTTCATCTATGCCTTCTTCATCACTATGAACAATTCTTTGGCTCACGGGATGCCATTTTTTTTCTTCCTTCAATATCTGTTTAACCTCAGAAAAAGTTTGCTTAAAAGAGCGCGCCTCTTCTTGTTTGGCATCTCGCCCTTCTTCAAGATGTTCATTTGCTTTATCTCGTTCTGTTTCAGAAACCTGCAAAGGCATAATTAAAATTCCGACAACATGATTAAGTAACTGTTCTTCAAAACTAAATCGACGATTTAAGCGGATTCTGACTTCTTCCTTATTATCATATCCAAAAACTTTAGACGGCAGTAAAGTAACCAAATCGTCGCAACGTTCAAAAACCAACAACCCGCGCACCAAACATAATACTCTCTCATTGGTATCTTGACATACAAATTCAATAACATCGTTAAGTTTGATTTTCTGATGTTCTTCATCAAATAGCTTAACTTCAATGCGTTTTGTTCCATTAACAATTTTATCAAAAGAAAAACGCATTAGATACATTGTATGTTTCATGTTTTCTCTCCGGTTATAATATAGATAGAATAAACCAGAAAAAAATAAGTTTCAAATAATTAGTATATCAACAAGAGCACAATATCATATTAATAAATAAGATACTATTAATTTAAGTTAAAAAAACATTAAGTTCCATACCATCTCTGCTTTTCTCGAGAGGAAATAAAATCATTTTATAAACTTACACCTTATTATAAATTTTCAATCTTGGCGCCAAAGGTAAAAACGTTTTTTCTTCAGGAACAGTCTCTACACTACCGAAAGGCATTTGAGCTAATAATTTCCATGTTGAGGGAATATCCCATGTTTGAGCAACCATTTCATCTATCAACGGATTATAATGTTGTAAACTTGCCCCCAATCCGGCTTCTTCCAATGTTGTCCATACAATATATTGCAACATTCCGTTAGATTGCAAAGACCATTTATAAAAATTTTCCTTATACAAAGGATATTTTTGCTCCAAATCGTGAATAACACTTTCATCCTCAAAAAATAATACCGTTCCGATACCTTGAGCAAAGGAATTAATCTTAGCTTCCGTTGCCGCAAATTTTTCCGAAGAGACAATTTCTGCTAATTTTTGTTTTACGTTATTCCAAAATAAAACATAATCATAACCCAAAAGGAGCACAATTCTCGCAGATTGAGAATTAAAAGCCGTCGGGGCATATTTTAGAGAACAAGAAATCATCTCACAAATCTGCTCTTGAGAAATCTCTACATTTTTTCCTAAAGCATAAACAGAACGTCTGCATTTCACAGCATTCAAAAAACAATCATTTTTCATAACATAACTTCCCTTTTGCAAATAATTACACCCAATTTAAATATAGAAATGAAAAAGAAACCTTCAAGAACAAAAAAAAATAAACAAAAAAAATAGACAAATAAAAAATATAATGTTATATGTTGACTGAATCAAAAATACGAGGAATACATGAAAAAGTTTTTAACAACATTTGCTTTATTGTTTATGACAATCAATTCAACCCCGGCACAAGCAGACTTAGTGCTGGGAGCAGATGTTTACAGAACATTTATTGACACCAGCCAAGAATTTGAAAACTATACCGAAAGCAATTATGACATGATTGCCGCTGTTTTAGGATTTGATTTTAATGGGGTTGGTATCGAAGGTTTTTATCAAATATCGGATGATAACATAAATAACAATAACTTCAGTTCCAAAACAACATCTTACGGCGCCGATTTTGTTTTAAGATTACCCACTTCCGAATATTTGGATTTTGTTACCTCTCTCGGATACGTAAATTATAAACTTGAAAATCGCCTACGAGATTTAGAAAGTGACGGATTGCGCATTGGTTTTGGTTTTCAATTCAACTTTAACAAACATCTGGCTATTAGAGCCATGTACCATTATTCTGCTCTGACAGAAGAAGTAGATAATCTAAAAAGCGTTAATGAAATCAGTGCCGGTATTCGTATTAAATTTTAATCAAAAACGGCATAAATCTTTTCCAAAAAATGTATCTTTTGTTGTTTAAATGCAAAATGTTTAAACAATAAAAAATTAAACGACGTAAGCACAAACAAAATTAAAGCTTGAGAAAGATAAGGGTCCCACAACAAATTTTCTACAAAAGCCCACAAAAAGAAAGTATTGAGAAGATAACTCCAACTCAAAATAGCCGTTGACTTAAAATATTCACGAAGATGATTTCCTTCGGTTGCAAAAACCAAAAACTTATATCCGACAAAGGCCGAAAAAAACGACAACAACCAAGATAATAAAAGACTAACTTGATAATGCTTAGGATAAAAAAACACCAAAACGGCAAATACTAAATATTTTAAAATAACATTAACTACGGCAACCGTTAAATAGCGCCATCGTTCATTAATCTCAAATCAATGATCAATATATGATTTTTCTTTAAGAAACCAAAGTTTTATATTTTGAAACATATATTTTCCTCCCTTTCATCTTTCAAACAGAAAATATAACTTTCAAAATCATACTTTCAACTCTAACAAATTTATTTATTAATAATCTTTCTGATTGATGTTGTAGAGCGTTCAGGTAATCCTGGCTTTGGTTTTCTTTCACTAACGACATACTTAATGCCCAAGTTTTCAATAACTTGGCGTTTTTCGGGACTATCTCCGTCACTGTTTACAAAAAAGATATCTGGCTTCACATCTTTTATAACATCAAGAAAATCTATTTTTCCCATACCGGTAGCAATATAAGCCCCTTTAACGACACGCAAGGCTGCAACCATATACAAACGCTCTTCTTCAGTATAAAGAGTATCTCTGTTTTTAAGAGCTTTCACATTAGCATCGGAACCAACGGAAACATACAAATCGCCATATTGGGCAGCTTCTTCAAAAAAAGCAATATGCCCACTATGCAAAACATCAAAACAACCTGAAACCAAAACCTTAGTCATTATAAAAAAACTTTCATTGTTGATAATATAAAAAGACTATTCTATCAAAGAACATTTATCAACCATTTTCTATTCAAAGGTCACAAAATTAATAACAATCAGACAGCGCCGACGATAAAGCCTTACAAATCGAGTGACCGCAGCGCCGTTAGTGAGCTTGCGAACTTACAAGCCAGACAGGGATTTTAATCCCTTCACCCAGATACAAAAAAACCTCCACTACGGGAGGTTGGAATTGGAGCGGGCTGAAGGAAAGAAAAAACTTCTGTGAAGATTTTTCTGACGTCAGGCGAAGATTTGTTAGCTTTGAGGCGAGTGACAACGCCGCCGACAAAGCGTTACAAATCGAGTGACCGCAGCGCCGTTAGTGAGCTTGCGAACTTACAAGCCAGACAGGGATTTCAATCCCTTCACCCGTATAAACTAAATTTGAGATAAAAAAAAGACCTCAACACTTTTCGTGGAGGTCTTTAGAAATTGGAGCGGGTGAAGGGATTCGAACCCTCGACATCAACCTTGGCAAGGTTGCGCTCTACCCCTGAGCTACGCCCGCATCATCAGAACGAGATATTTAATACCATATAAAAAAAATATTGCAAGCATTTTTTTCAAATTTTTTAACTTTTTTTTATGGAGGCATAATCTTCCTTGCTTTTCCTAAAAATTTTTCATATTTTTACAATAAACTAACAAAAGGATAATAAAAATGCAGCTTTCCGTTTATATCATTACATTGAATGAAGAAACCAGAATCGAAACCACAATCAAGCAAGCAAAAAAAGTTGCCGATGAAATCGTTGTGGTTGATAGTGGTTCTAAAGACAAAACCATCGATATTGCCAAAAAACTGGGTTGCAAAGTCATTCATCATGATTGGGAAAGCTATTGCAAACAAAAATCCTTCGCCGAAAAACAATGCTTCAACGATTGGGTTTTAATGCTTGATGCCGATGAAGTTTTGTCAGAAGAATTGGTAGCAGAATTAAAAGCATGGAAAAAAACAACCCCTGAGTTTAACGCCTATAAACTCAAAATCTGCAATATGTTTCCTAATGATAAAAAGCCGCGCCGCTTTACACATACTTTTAACGTTGTGCGTTTATACAATCGTCAATTTGCCCACATGCCGGAAGATTTAATGAACAAAGACCGCATAAAAGTTGATGAAGGTCAAAAAATCGGACAATTCAAAAACGTGATACACCACTTCTGCATTTTGAGTTTGGAACAAGCTACGGCAAAATATAACATTCACAGTTCAGAATTGGTTAAAACCTTAGCTAAAAACAAGCGCAAAATTTCTAAATTGCGCATTTTCACCGAATTTCCGCGCCAATTTCTGCATTACTACTTTGGCAAAAGATATTGTTTGCTTGGTACCGAAGGCTATATTCAAGCCTTGGTTTTGGCCAACTTTCGCTTTTTGAAAATTGCCAAATATTATGAATATATGCAAAAAGAAAAGCCGAAAGCATAACATCTGCTTTCGGCTTTTTAATCTAAGGTTGATTGGTTAGAAACCCATACCGCCGCCCATTCCGGCAGCAGCACCGGCACCACCGCAACCGCAAGAGCATTCTTTTTGCGGAGCTTCGGTAATCATAGCCTCGGTTGTAATCAACAAACCGGCAACGGAAGCGGCATCTTGCAAAGCTGTACGGACAACCTCTGTCGGGTCGATAATACCGGCTTTAACCAAATCGGTATATTCACCGGTTTGCGCATTGTAACCAAAGTTGGTATCGCTTTGTTCAAGAAGTTTTCCGGCAACAACGGCACCATCGACACCGGCATTTTCGGCGATTTGGCGGATAGGAGCCTGAGTTGCCTTACGGATAATATCGATACCGACTTTTTGATCTTGGTTTGCTGGTTTCAAGGCATCGAGAGCTTTAGCGGCATACAAGAGAGCAGTACCGCCACCGGCAACAACACCTTCTTTAACGGCAGCACGAGTTGCATGCAAAGCATCATCGATTCTGTCTTTACGTTCTTTAACTTCAACTTCGGAAGCACCGCCAACGCGCAAAACAGCAACACCGCCGGAAAGTTTAGCCAAACGTTCTTGCAATTTTTCTCTATCATATTCTGAAGTAGTTTCTTCAATTTGTTTACGGATAGATTCGGCGCGAGCTTTAATCAAATCTTTCTCGCCGTCACCGTCAATGATGGTGGTTTCATCCTTGTTAACTTCAACACGTTTAGCTGTACCAAGCATATCCAAAGTAACATTTTCAATCTTCATGCCGAGCTCTTCGGAAATAACCTGCCCACCGGTCAAGATGGCAATATCCTCGAGCATGGCTTTACGTCTGTCCCCAAAGCCCGGAGCTTTAACGGCACAAACTTTCAAGCCGCCGCGAATACGGTTAACAACCAAAGTAGCCAGAGCCTCGCCTTCAATATCTTCAGCAATGATGAGCAAAGCACGACCGGATTGAACAACTGCTTCCAAAACCGGAATCAAGGGTTGGAGGTTAGAAATTTTTTGGTCATAGAGCAAAACGAACGGATTTTCAAATTCGCAGCTCATTTTTTCGGCATTTGTTACAAAGTAAGGAGAGAGGTAACCTCTATCAAATTGCATACCTTCAACGACATCAAGTTCGGTTTCTAAACCTTTGGCATCTTCAACCGTGATAACACCGTCGTTGCCGACTTTTTCCATAGCGCGAGCCAAATATTCGCCGATTTCGCGTTCACCGTTAGCGGAAATTGTACCGACTTGAGCAATTTCTTCAGAAGTTTTAATCTCTTTAGAACGACCTTTAACATCAGCAACCACGGCTTCAACAGCCATATCGATACCGCGTTTCAAATCCATCGGGTTCATACCGGCGGCAACGGCTTTGCAACCTTCTTTAATAATTGCTTCTGCCAAAACGGTAGCGGTTGTTGTACCGTCACCGGCTTTGTCGGCGGTTTTTTGAGCAACTTCTTTCACGAGTTGAGCGCCCATATTTTCAAATTTATCTGTAAGCTCAACTTCTTTAGCAACGGAAACACCGTCTTTAGTAATTTTCGGAGCGCCGTAAGATTTATCTAAAATAACATTACGACCTTTAGGTCCCAAAGTAACTTTAACGGCTTTAGCCAAAGTTTCTACACCTTTAAGCATTTTATCGCGAGCTTCGGTAGAAAATTTAATTTCCTTTGCAGGCATTTTACATTCCTTTCACAAATCGATTATTCTGTAATGATAGCTAAGATTTCAGGTTCTTTAATAATGAGGCGGTCTTCGCCTTTAACCTTGATTTCGGTACCGGACCATTTACCGAATAGAACCTTATCGCCGACTTTAACGGTCATCGGCACGAGTTTTCCGTCAGGAGTAACCATTCCGGGACCTATTGCTTCGACAATACCTTCGCTGGGTTTTTCTTTAGCGGTATCGGGAATGATGATTCCGCCGGCTGTTTTAGTATTTTCATCGAGTCTTCTGATGAGGACTCTGTCTTGTAACGGTTTAATCGCCATAATTTTTCTCCAATATTACATTTTCTGATTCAGAAAGTAGGTATTGAAAAAAACAAAGTCAAGAAAGCAAGCAAAAAAAAATGAAAAAAAACCTTCCGACTTTAATCGGAAGGTTTTTTCTTATTTCTTCAAATGATCCATCACGGTTATAATAGCATTCATAATAAACGATACCACCACCAAAAATGCCAATAAAATAAAAGAGGTAAAATAGAGCCAAGCATCAGGAAAGACCATCATCACCGGACGAGCAATGGAAGAAGCCCAACCATCAAGTGTAAATGCCTGCATCAAAACAAACAAAGTAGACCCCAGTGTTGAAAAATCTTTAAACACATCCCCATACAAACTGACACCGATAACTGCAAAAGAATAGAAAATCACGGCTTCAACGGCAAGAAGAGAAATAAAATTCGGCAACAATTTTATAAAAGTATCAACCAAATTATCCAAACTTTTAAAATGATCTAAAAACTTAAACAAACGGAAGACACGAAATGTTCGCAAAACAATCAACGAACTGGCGTAAGGAACGGAAGAAACAGCCACGATAATAAAGTCAAACACATTCCAACCGTTTTTAAAAAAAGCTTTTCGATAGACATATATTTTGAGGAGCATTTCCATAATGAAAATCCCCATAAACAAACGATCAAGCAAGAACAACATATGACTGTAATAAACATCAAAAACATCGGAAGCCAAAAGACCCAAAACAAAAGCATCGACAAGGATAACCGAGATAATGAATAAATCAAAATTATGACTTTCCAAAAGACGAGCCAGCTTTCGTTTATCTTCGACAGGCTTTTTCAAGAATTTTTCGGAAATTAACTCTTTAACTTTTTCTAACTTCATGATTCTTTGTCCTTAATATTTACTTTTTTTTCATTTTATCTTAAAAGAAATAGAATGCAATAATTATTGCAGATATTGCCGCCGAGGGACCGTATGCCCCGCTTCTTTGGCGCAAAAACACAGACTGCAAAGCAAACAGAAACACCGAAAGCAAAATTGCATAAATAAGCTTCTCCACCCCAAACCAAGCACCAATAGCAGCCAATAACTTAATATCACCTCCGCCGAACATATCTTTATTTTTCCAAACCAAAAGAAGAGTTGCCAACACCGGCATAAAATAACCGACAGCAGCTCCCAGCGCACTATCGGCGGCGAAAGTCCAATCTGCAATAAAGGAGGCATAAACAAACCCGATAATCAAGAGCGGAATGGTTAAAATATCGGGCAACAAAAACATCCGCCAATCAATTTCCGTCATCAGGAGTAAAGACCAGATAAAAAACAAATGCCAATAGATTCCATATTCTCCGAAACGCAAAAATGCGGCAAAGAACAAAGCTGAAGTAACCACCCCGCAAACAACGGAACGCCAAAAAAATTTGTTTTTTAGTTTACGATAGCGCTCATCTTGACGTTTGGCAGCAGAGAGTCTTTTACCCACGCGAAAAATCTCAACCAAAGCATAAGCAAAGGTTGCCGGCATAAACTTGGCAAAACGTCTGGCCATATAGGGAATAAAACACCCTAAAACAAAACCGATTAAGGCATAAAACATAAGTACACTCCTTTATCAACTATAAAGGAGTGTACGTTAAAAAGCATAAAAATTAATTAATTTTAGATAGCTTTCAAAATATATTCCGAAAGTTTTTCAGAATAGAATGAAGGATCAGAGATGGCTTCCCCTTCGGCAATTTTTGCTTGGTCAAGCAAGATTTTTGCCACTTCTTCCACTTTTCCCATATCTTTGTTTTCACCAACCATTTCCGATAATTTGATAATCAGCGGATGATATGGGTTCAATTCAAGGATTCGTGTGCTGGCAAAAGCTGTTTGTTGCTGATGGTTGCGCATCAAACGTTCCAAGTGAATGGACATTTGACCGTTTTCTACTGTCAAACTTACCGGAGATTTTGTGAGCTTATCGGTTGTAACCACTTTACCAACTTCGGATTTGAACATTTCAGTCAACTTATCGATCAATTTTTGCATATCGCCGTCAGCGGCCTTTTGTGAGTTGCGCTCCAACTTCCAATCAATATCTGCCTGATTGATGTGTTTGATGGCGTATCCTTTGTAATTTTGCAAAGTCTGCGTCCAAAATTCATCAATCGGATCAGTCAAAAGTAAGACTTCAATATTTTTGGCTTTAAAGGCTTCCAACTGCGGATTATTACGCAAAACTTTTTCATCATCACCGGTAATATAGTAAATAACTTTTTTATCATCGTCGATTCGCGAAATATAATCATCAAGAGAAGTATATTTTTCGGTATCATGTGTTGACATAAAGCGAGAAAGAGAAGCAATTTCTTCACGATTATTAAAATCTTCATAAATACCTTCTTTGAAAGCGATTCCAAAATCTTTCCAGAAAAGCATATAATCGTCATAATTTTCGGCTCGTTTTTTAAGCTCTTTCAAAATTCTTGAAACCGTACCATGACGAATTTTCTCTAAAAGCGCACTTTGTTGCAACATCTCGCGTGAAATGTTTAACGGCAAATCGGAAGAGTCGATAACCCCGACCACAAAACGCAGATAAGAAGGCAAAAGCGCTTCAACTTTATCGGAAATAAAGACTTTGTTAACATAAAGTTTCAAGCCGATTTTCTTATCAGGCTGAAATAAATCATACGGAGCTTGTTTCGGAATATAGAGTAAACCGGTATATTCCATATTTCCTTCGGCTTTGAAATGAAGTGTCATCCACGGTTCATCAAAGTTTTTGGAAAGATGATGATAAAATTCTTTATATTGCTCTTGCGTAATTTCACTTTTATGACGCGCCCAAAGAGCCGAACCGGTATTAACATTCTCTTCGCCGGCTTCACCCAAGCAAAGAACGATAGGATAGTTAATATGGTCGGAATAAGTACGAATAATGTAACGCAGATAAATGGTATCGGTAAAGTTTTTATCATCTTCTTTCAGATAAAGTTTAATATCGGTACCGTTCACATCTTTTTGTGCCTCTTCAATTTCAAATCCGCCGATACCGTCCGATATCCACTTCCAAGCCTTGTCTTCACCGGCTTTTTTAGTAACGATTTCTACCTTAGAGGCAACCATAAAAGCAGAATAAAAACCCACACCGAATTGACCGATTAAATCGACACCGGAACCGTTATCTTTGGCATTTTTCACAAAATCAGCCGTACCTGATTTGGCAATTGTTCCCAAATGATTAATTAAATCATCTTTGTTCATGCCGATTCCGTTATCGGCAATGGTTAAGGTATTTTCTTTGGCGTCAGGCGTAATTTTGATTTTGAACTCACCGGAACTTTTGGCAATATCCGGATTTGTCAAAACCAAATATTTGAGTTTATCGCAAGCATCACTGGCATTAGAGATAAGCTCACGCAAGAAAATATATTTTTCGGAATAAAGGGAATTAACCACAATATCCAAGAGTTTGCTGACTTCAGCTTGAAAATTCATTTTTTCCGACATGTTATAAACTCCTCAAAGTCTTAAGATTACAATATATATGGGAAGCGAAACGAGATTTCGCAAGCATGAAAAAATAAAAAAGCTTGATTTTAAAATCAATCTGACTAGAGTATGGCATGATATTAATGTAATTACATGGAGTTTTTTAATATGGTATCTGTAGTAAATGATTCCTGCATCAAATGCAAATCTTGCGTAGATGTATGTCCGGTTGATGCTTTTCACGAAGGCGATTCTCAAGTAGTTGTAGATCCCGATGTATGCATTGATTGCGGCGTTTGCATTTCCGAATGCCCGCAAGGCGCCATCTGCAACGATGCTGATGCTGAACAAAAATGGATTGACTTCAATGCTGAAAAAGCAGCTGAATGGCCCTCAGCTAACGACTAATCGTTAAAAAATTTACATAAAGGCCCTGATATTTTGTCAGGGCTTTTATTTTGCCTTGCAGAATTCGCAAAACTATATTAAGTAAAGAAAGTAAGTTTAATTTATTTGGATTTTTCATAATGATAACAAAATCGGATAACACATATTATGACGTTGTCGGCATAGGCAATGCCATTGTTGATGTTCTGGCAAAAGTCGGAGAAGGATTTTTAAGTGAAAGAAAACTCATCAAGGGAGGCATGACATTGGTTGAAGCCAAAGATGCCGGCAAAATATACCAAGATTTGATTCCGGAAAGAGAAATCTGCGGCGGTTCGGCAGCCAATACCGTTGCTTGCTTGGCTTCTTTAGGTGGCTCTCCGGCATTCATCGGCAAGGTTCATGATGACGAATTAGGTCAGCTTTTCAAAAGAGATATCGGCGCTGCCGGTGTCGATTTTGATACACCCTCATTAAACGAAGGCCCCATGACCGGCAGAAGTATTGTTTTGGTAACCCCCGACGCCGAACGCAGTATGTTTACCTATCTCGGTGCCGCCAGAAAATTATCGGCAAACGACATTGATGAAAACATCATCAAAGCCGCCAAAATCATTTATATGGAAGGCTATTTATGGGATACGTTCAGTGCCCAAAGAGCCATGCTCAAAGCATGCAAATTAGCCCATAAGCACGGACGCAAAGTTGCCTTCAGTTTATCTGATTGTTCTTGTGTTGACCGCCACCGAAGAGAATTCAGAAAAATAGTAGAAAAATATGTTGATATACTATTTTGTAATGAAGAAGAAATCAAAGATTTGTTTGAAGAAGAAGATTTTTATAAAACCTTAAAATTAATAAAACCCTACGTAGAAATTGCCGCAGTCACGAGAAGCGACAAAGGTTCGGTAGTTGTCAACGGCAGAACCCAAACCTTTGTTGAAGCGGAAAAAGTAGCAAACGTCGTTGATACAACCGGAGCCGGAGATTCTTACGCCGCCGGCTTTTTATACGGCATCATCAACGGTCGTTCATTGGGAACCTGCGCCACCATCGGCGGCATAGCGGCATCGGAAGTCATCTCTCACTATGGTGCCAGACCGGAAGTATCCCTGCGCGGTTTTGTCAGAAAGAAACTGATAGAATATGGCATTAGAGTTTAAAACAAAAAACGGGACTTTTTTTAATAAAAGTTCCGTTTTTTATATTGATATGCGAGGGCGTTTGAACCGAGAGCATCCCCATAAGAGCAACCACTCTTCAATAAAGGGAATTGTCCAAGAAACGGCAACGGCACAAGCATATCCTTCAAAACTATGAAACCAATGCGGATTCATAAATGCCAAAAAGATACCGGAAATAACAACAAGAATATAACCGATTATCCGCACCACCGACCAAGACCGCATAACCATTTTTTGCATAAACAGCTGATACAAAAAATTAAGCAAAACAAAGCCCAAGCCGACAAAAAACAAAATTGTAAATACTTGTACCATAAAGCATTTGTTTGCATCATAATTCAATAAAATATGACAATATAATTTTTTTCATAAATATATGTTGCCACAAACCGATTAATGTATAATTAAAAAAACAAAAAAAATTACACTAAATTCTTGTATTTTAAATTTAAGTTGGTATTTTAGGGGTGAATTTTAAGAAAAAAGGCACATAAAAAAGAGAACAAGCCTTTTGAGAGGAAATAATTTTATGAATTTAAGAAACATTGCCATTATCGCCCACGTTGACCACGGCAAAACCACAATGGTTGACGGGCTTTTAAAACAAAGCGGCACATTTCGCGATAACCAAAAAGTTGAAACCTGCGTCATGGACAGCAACGATCTGGAACGCGAAAGAGGGATTACCATTTTATCAAAATGCACATCCGTTAACTGGCACGGCACCCATATCAATATCGTAGACACCCCCGGACACGCAGACTTCGGCGGTGAAGTAGAACGCATTTTATCTATGGTTGATGGTGTTGTTTTGCTGGTAGATGCCTCGGAAGGACCTATGCCGCAAACCAAATTTGTAACCGGAAAAGCTTTAAAGCTCGGCTTAAAACCGATTGTTGTCATCAACAAAGCCGATAAACCCGACGCCCGTGTAGATGAAGTTCTTGACGAAATTTTTGATCTGTTTGTCAGCTTAAACGCCAATGATGAACAACTCGACTTCCCTGTTTTGTACGCTTCGGGACGTAACGGCTGGGCAGTTAAAGATATGAAAGATGAGAAAAAAGATTTAACACCTTTGTTTGAGCTCATCTGCTCATATGTTCCGGAACCGAACTGCGAACCCGACAAACCTTTCTCTATGTTGGCAACAACTTTGGAAGCCGATAAGTTTGTCGGTCGGTTGCTCACCGGAAAAGTTCAATCCGGCACGCTTAAAGTAAATGATACCGTAAAAGTTTTGAATGCCGAAGATAAAGAAGTTGAAAGAGTCCGTATCAGCAAAATCTTGGCTTACAGAGGGTTGACCAGAGAATCTTTGGAAGAAGCCCATGCCGGTGATATCATCGCCGTTGCCGGTGTTGTTAAAGGTACCGTTGCCGATACAATATGCGCTTTTGAAGTTGAAAAACACATTCCGGCTCAACCGATTGATCCTCCGACATTGGCCATGACCTTCTCAATTAACGATTCGCCTTTAGCCGGTCGCGAAGGAGATAAAGTAACTTCTCGTATGATTTGGGACAGATTGTGCAAAGAAGCCGAAGGCAACATTGCTTTAAAAATTTCTCGCACCGATTCTACCGATTCTTTTGAAGTTGCCGGTCGTGGCGAATTGCAATTGGGTGTTTTGATAGAAACCATGCGTAGAGAAGGTTTTGAATTGTCGATTTCTCGTCCGCGCGTTTTGATGCACAGAGATGAAAACGGCAACTTGTTGGAACCGGTTGAAGAAGTTGTTGTTGATGTGGATGAAGAATTTTCCGGTACCGTTGTTGAAAAATTAGGTTCTCGTCGTGCCGAAATGGTAGATATGATTCCCTCCCAAATCGGTAACAAAGTTCGTTTGATTTTCAACGCGCCGTCTAGAGGTTTAATTGGTTATCACTCCGAATTTTTGACCGATACCCGTGGTACCGGTGTTATGAACCGCAGCTTCAAAGATTATGAACCTTATAAAGGAGAAATTGAAGGACGCCGTTGCGGAGTTCTGATATCTTCCGAAGCAGGAACCGCCGTAGCCTATTCTTTATGGAAATTGCAAGACCGCGGTCCGATGTTCATTGAACACAACTCACCTGTTTATGTCGGTATGATAATAGGGGAACACACCAAACCCAACGATTTAGAAGTAAACCCGACCAAATCCAAACAATTAACCAACATTCGTGCGGCAGGTAAAGATGAAGCCATTGATTTGATTCCACCGAGAAAAATGACTTTGGAACAAGGCTTGTCTTACATTCAGGCTGATGAATTGTTGGAGGTAACCCCAAAGAGTTTACGCTTGAGAAAACGTATTTTGGATCCGTTACAACGTAAACGTCAAAAACCGGATGTTGTTGAATAATAAGCACAAAAAAGGTCGGAAAAATTCCGACCTTTTTTTAATCCATACTTACAAACCGAACATTGTCGGCAAAGCTATATTGATGAGGATTTCTCGCCCACCAACACAACCGAAGCAGAATAATAAAACCATTTATCCGAGCCATCAAAAAAGCCCAAAAATTATGTTTCCATCCGCCGATTAAGTCAAAAACAGAAAGCTGTTTGGGTTTATTTGAAGAACTGTTTTCAATAGCATTCATCAAAATCGACATAGCGATTCGCTGCAATTTTAAAGAGGCATTACTCATATTCGGATACGGAGAAAATCCCAAAAAATCATGCTCGTGAATATACGATTTTTTTTGCTCGCTGTTTTGTTGATGCAAATTTTCATACCAAACTTGCGGATCAACACGTTTAAGAACACGAGGATTTCCTTCAACACCGCCTTTAGCATATTGAGCACAATAAAAAACTTTACCCCAAGAACCGCCCCAATAACTCAAACCGAAATCTTCAACAAAAATGTTACGATGAACATAACGAATAAAACCGTTTCCATGTTGAATGGACAAATCAGAAGCCGAAGCAACGGAAATGAATTGAGTTTTGGAATAACCGAGCGGACAATCGGGAGAATAAGCCAAAACCGTAATACTCTTCAACAAACGTTTTTTCTGACGATTCGAATATTCATCTCCCATCAACAACAAATTTAATTGTTCTTCAATTTTCATCCAAGTATATGCACCGTGGCAATAAGCAATAACGGTCAATTTTCGCAATCGCCGTAAAGCAATGTCAAAGGGAAGCAAATTATGAGCTCTGTCACAAATTCTGGGTAAAAGAATCTTGGCATAAATTTCCGAAACATATTCGGGAAAAGCATATTCCACTTGTTCTTCCTCATCAAAATTCTTAAACTGAGCCATATAAGAAGGATAATCCTTATGATACAGATAAAGCAACCTACGAGCCATATCAGGATTAAAATATTTTCCGAAATGACAAACGGCAGCACAAAGCAACAAATTTTTCTTTGCAGACGGAATTGAACCGAAGATAAAATTCTCAGTTTTTTTCAATAAACTGTTGCAAGCACGAAGAACATCGCGTTTATCCGATGTTCCGGCAAGGAGCAGAACCAAAGGTTTATCGGGATCAAAATCCGAACAAATGTCGATTCCGTAAGGGCATTCTTCAGAATGAGGCACCTTCTTTACAAAAAACGCAAAACTTTTATTCGTTTCTTGTTTTTTTTGTTCAAAATAATCTTCAATTTTCATAATATAGAAATTTAATAATTTTTATTTAGACAAAAATGTAGCATATATTTTATAAAAAGCAACAAAAAACCCTTCCGACTTGGAAGGGTTAAAATTTTTCTAAAATTGAGAAGTTTTATTATAAAAACTTTGTCATTATCTGCCGTGATTTTTATCCATATTATTAATAAGCACATTACTTTTCGGAGCTTCATACTCAAAACCGTATTTAGCGGCAAAAGTTTCAAGCATTTCTTTATTACCGACGGAAAGAGCAGTTAATCTTCCATCAACAAAATCTTTAATTAAATTGTCTTTTTCTTGACCGGATGTCAAATCTTTAACCCATTGAGGAAGAGGCATTGAAGAATGCAAAGATTTGAGTTCACCATCCTTTGCCAAAAATTCATCTAAATTAGTCATAAAACTTCTCCTTAAAACTTCATCTCTTTTTGTCTATTATCGCAATATTGATTTTATTTGTCAACTACAAACTGATATAACTGAGGATAAAAAACAAAAATCTTCGTTTCATAAATCAAGAATTTTACTCGCTTTTGTCATATTTATACACTAGAATGCTTAAAATTCAATAAACAATAAAAACAAGGTTAATAAATATGTCCTTATTTAAATCAATCGCCACCTTCGGAAGCTTTACATTACTGAGTCGCATTACCGGCTTCATTCGAGATATGGTTTTAGCGCGTTTTTTAGGAGCCGGCATGATTGCGGACGCTTTTTTTGTCGCCTTCAAATTACCGAATTTATTTCGAAGTCTTTTTGCCGAAGGTGCTTTTACCTCAGCCTTTGTTCCGATGGTTTCACAAAAATTGGCGGGCGAAGGCAAAGAAAGTGCCGTCAAATTTGCTTCACAGGCAATTTCGGTTTTAGCAGTTATTTTAACCTTGTTTGTTCTGCTTATGGAGTTTGGCATGCCGTGGGTCGTTCGCCTCATGGCTCCCGGATTCTCTGATAATCCCGAAAATTTTGCTTTGGCAGTCAGCTTATCACGCATCACCTTTCCGTTTTTGTTGTTTATCTCCATAGTCTCTTTTCAATCGGGAATATTAAACTCGCTCGGAAAATTTGCCGCGCCGGCTGCTGCACCGGTAATCTTAAACTTAATGATGACGGGGGCTGTATTCATTTTTGTGCCATTCGGTTTAACACCGGCGCACGGTATCGCCTTTAGCGTAACCTTTGCCGGTTTTATTGAAATTTTATGGCTGACATATTTTTTGCATTGCCAAAAAGTATATATCAAACCTCAAGCCGATATTGGCAATATTATCAAAGACAAGGAAATTAAAACACTGTTTAAGCGCATCACTCCGGGGATATTAGGAGCCGGCATTTATCAAATAAACATGGTTGTTGATACCATAATCGTATCATTGGTCGGTACCGGCGCGATCAGCTGGCTTTATTATGCCAACCGCCTGCAACAATTACCATTAGGCGTTGTTGGTGCCGCCATCAGCGTTGCTGTTTTGCCGATACTATCCAAACACCTAAAAGAAAACAATATAGAAGAAGCCAAGCGTACACAAACCAAAGCTTGCGAATACGGTGCTTTGCTTTCGATTCCGGCAGCGGTTGCTCTCATTTTTTTAAGCACGCCGATTGTCAACATTCTCTTTCAACATGGCAAATTCGGCATTTTGGAAACGGAAATGACTTCACTTGCGGTAATTGCTTATTCCTTTGGTCTTCCGGCTTATGTTCTGGTCAAAGCCTTGACGCCGAACTTTTTTGCTCGCGGCGACACCAAAACGCCGGTAAAATACAGTATTGTCGTCTTTTTTGCCAATTTGCTTTTTTCCGTATCACTTATGCCTTTCTTTGGACACGTCGGTGTAGCCACGGCTACCTCCATCGCAGCTTACGTCTCGCTGTACCAATATGTACACGGTCTGAAAAAAAGAGGATACTGGCAGTTTGATTACCGCCTGATTAAACAAATCATAAAAATCAGCATCAGCTCTTTAATCATGGGCGGTATTATTTTTGCTGCCGAATACGGACTGAATGCGTATTACGGCAACTGGCTGAACTTGGTTTACTGGCTCAAAATATTGATTCTTGTGGGTTTGTGTGCTTTGGGGGTTGCAAGTTTTGCAATAGCGGCTAAAATAACAGGAGCATTGAATATCAATGAAATCATTGCCCTCATTTTGAAAAAGAAGCAAAAACATGCTTAAAGATAACATAAAAAAAGTTATTACCGAACAAAAAGACCGGTTAAAACAAATTAACTGGCGTACTTTATATTCTGAAAAATATTCTAAAAAAATAAGCACTTTGGCCTCTCATACTTTTAGTTTCATTTCATCATGGTGGCATGTTCTTTTGGCTGGAATCATTTTATTTTTATGCCTTTATTATCCGCTGGGAGGATGGATTACAAATAACATAGACCGCAACACAGATTATGAAATAAATACAACAAACAAGAAACAATCGGCAACGGCGGAGATGGCTGCGTTCATCATCAATCGTGAAGTTAACGACAAGCTTTGGACAGCCAATGTACCGTTTTTCTTTCCGTCATATTTTCTGGACAACATGCCGAATTTTCAACTGGGTATGATTAATGCAACATCAAATGTTGTTTCATCCTTAAGCAAAAGAATAGATTCGCCGATAATCAACCATGAACAAACTTCTGTTTTGCAAAAAGCGGCGGAACAATTAAAATACGACGGCAAGATTTGGATGTTTTCACCGACCAATCGTTTTACACCGGTTCCCTCGGCCAACACACAATATCGTAAAGCCAGAAAGAATCTGATTGCTTTCAACCAAGCATTAAATGCCGACGAAATCATCTTTTATCGTCGTCCTGAAGATTTAGTATTCATCCTCAAACGAATCAATACCAATCTCAAAAAATCTCTCGATTCTATCGATAATCAAATTCGCGAAGAAAGTACAAGTTGGACCGATTTTAAGGCTGATGACATTTTTTATTACAACCAAGGCAAAGCTTATGCGTATTATCTTTTGTTAAAAGCCATCGGACATGATTATAAAGATATTTTGGTTGAAAAAAACATCTACATCCTTTGGACAAAGACATTAAAAGCTTTGGAAGATGCGTCAAAGATAGATGCTTTTTCTATCCGCAATGCCGAGATAAACAGCTTAACGGCTCCCAATCATTTGGTTTATTTGGCATATTATATAGAAAAAGCACAAAACACAAACAAAGACATCATTCAATCTTTGCAAATAAAAAAATAAGGAAAACAATGTTAATAGAGACTCAAAAAACCGCTGATAGCGAAGTTATGAATTTTTTTCCGCCGGTAAAACTTTTAAAAGCCGGAAGGGCAGAATTTATAGATTCAAAATCAATACGTCGTTCGCCGTTAGCAGAAAAATTATTTGATTTAGGCGGAATAAAATCTATTTTCATCACGGAAGAGCTTATTTCCGTAACCAAAAATCCGAATGCCGATTGGGAAGATTTAAAACCGCAAATTTTAGCAGAAATAATGGATCATATTTCTTTGGGAGAAGAAACCATTGTTAACACGGAAGATGTTGCCTCCCAAGAAAAGAACAATATCATCGGGCAAATCATCGGTTTATTAAATGCGCGCATTCGTCCGGCAGTCAAACAAGATGGCGGAGATATTGTTTTCAAATCATTTGAAGATGGGATTGTTTATGTTGAAATGAAAGGCAATTGTGCCGGCTGCCCCTACGCTTTGGTCACCTTAAAAGAAGGGGTTGAAAAAATATTAAAGGCCTACATTCCCGAAGTAAAAGAAGTTAGAAACTTTGAAAAGGCAAAAGGAGAATAGCCATTAAACATTTAGCTTTAATTATTTGTTATTTAGTTCTCCTGAATGCCACGGCATTTTCAGGATTTGCTTCCGATTCAAAAAATAATCAAGGTTTAGTGTTTGAAAACATCAGCGTTTCCGAACTGCAAAAAACTTTTGTCAAAAACAACAGCAATTATTTTATACCGCGCGACAATTGGGAAGTTCCGGCAATTTTTTTAAAACAATTTCCGCAAGATTTTTATCAAATTTCTGATGAGAACCGGCGCAACGAATTATTCATTCAAATTTTAGCACCGTTAGCCCTCAAACTAAACAATGAAATTCTTGCCGAAAGAAAAGAACTGGAAAAAATTGAAACAGATTTTAAAAACGGAAAAGATTTAGCCTCAAAACAAGAGACATGGTTAGACATTAAAGCAAAAAAATATGATGTTTTCACTCGTTTGCAAGGGAAACAAAAAACCGACGTCTTAATATTCAAACTCAAAGAAAAAATAGATATCATCCCCCCCTCAATTCTCATAGCCATTGCCGGCATTGAAACCGATTGGGGGCAGTCTCGTTTTGTAAAAGAAGGCAACGCCCTTTATAAAGAAGTTTCATGGAACGATAGAAGCGGCATGGATCCCAATGACCCAAAGGACAGCACTTACAGCATCAAAAAATTTTCCTCTTTATATGAAGCAATGAAATCATTTGCCTTAAAAATAAATTCGGGCATCAACTACACCGATATGAGAACATTAAGAGCAAATTTGAGAAGCCGCCATAAAATCATAGAAGGAAGATCTTTAGCCAGTAGCTTTGTTTTATATTCACCGCAAAACAATTTTATCGGACTGTTAGATTACACCATAACCTTTTACGAGCTAATCCACATAGATGCGTCAAAATTAATTTATCAATTACCATTAAAAAAACCGGCAAGACAAGAATTGTCACAAAAAATTAACGAAGGAATTGACAAAAATATAATATAATATATTCTAGGAACAAAAGCGGACAAAAAAAATGAGCAACGACTTAAACAAAGAAGATATTGTAACGCTGTCAAAAGAACCGAATGCGGTAAATAGATCCGTTACCGCAGAGAAAGTTGGTGCGCTATATAAATCGGGGCAAATTTCAAGTCAAGCGCTGAGTTTAGCAGAAGACATATTCCGCATTTTGGTAAAAGATATAGAGATAAAAGTTCGGGAATCCCTCTCGGAAAGTTTGAAAAATTGTAAGAATCTTCCATCCGATATTGTAAAAGAATTAATAAACGACGTTGACAGTGTCTCAATGCCGTTTATTAAGTATTATGCAGATTTATCACAAGAAGATATCATAAGTATAATCGATTCGCAAAATATCAACAAACAAAAAGCAGTAGCAATGCGAACAGATTTAAAAGAAAATATATCACATTATATAGCGCAAAACTGTTCGGAAGATGTTGTCGGCGTATTGATTTCTAATGAAAGTGCACATATAGAAGAAGACACTTTTGATGTTATCATTGATCGTTTTCCGAAAAGCGACGCAATAAAAAAGAATATGGTTTATCGTTCGGAACTTCCTGTATCTATTATAGAAAAAATTGTCCATTCACTATCGGATGAATTACTGCGGCATTTGGTTTTGACCCACAATCTTCCCAACGACATCGCTTGCGATATTGTTGAACAAGTTAAGGAAAAAACAACCTTAAAAATATCGGAAGAATATAGTTCAGACAAAAAAATCGAAGAGTTAATACACGAATTATACACTTCTAATCGCTTAACGGCTTCATTGGTTGTTCGCGCTATATGTATGGGAGATTTAAAGTTTTTTGAATATGCTTTGGTTTATCTGTCAAACACACCGATTTTAGAGGTCAGAAAAATTCTCTTTAACAATTCAATGGACTTTATGGTCCGCAACCTTCTTCGCAAAGCCTACATTCCAAAATCAATGTTTCCGGCTGTTTTCAGCGCATTAAAAGTCATCAAAGATATCCGTTTTGACTATAAGAAGAATGATAGCACGTCGTTTGCACACAAAGTAATAGAGAGGATATTATCCTACGGTTCTGCCGGAGAAGATTTGAGCGAAGATGATGTTAATTATCTGATATCAAAAATTTGCTAAAAAATCCCAAAATAAAGACAAAAAGAAACATTTTTTATAAAAATGTTAATAAATATACTTATATTATAAAATAAAAACAAACTTTTCTGGGAAAAAAAATTGCAATACGAATCTTCAACAATTTTAGAAGAATTTTTAGATATATCCGACTCAATTATCAAAGAACCGGATTATTTAATATCAATAAGTAAAATCATTGATTTAGCTGGACATTCATGTTCAGCCGAAGCCGGTTTTTTTTATACATTCACCGATGACAAATTTTTAAATCTGGAATACAGCTATAATGAAAAACTCAACATCAAAAAATTCGGCTCTGATAATAATGTATACCAACCAAGCATTTTTATTCCGGAAAGTAAAAGCAAACAAATAAAATCGGCCGTAGAAACTTGTATTATCAATAATGAAGTAATTAATCTTCCGAACATATATGCCACAACAAAATTAGATAACACATTTTTTGCAAACTATGATGCCTTAAATAACTATACATCCTTATCTTTGTTGACGCTTCCGTTGATTAACCGCAAAGGCTACATTATCGGAGCGGTGCAATACATAAATTGCCAAGATATCAAAGGTAAAAACATTTCTTTTACCAAAGACATGCAAAAAGAAATATCGGCATTTTGCAATTTAGCATCATTAATTTTAGAAAACAGAAAACTAAATGAAGACTACGGACAATTATTGGAATCTTTCATTGAGGTTTTAGCAAGAGCCATTGATGCCAAATCTCCATATACGGGAACTCATTGTCAAAGAGTTCCTGTTATAGCGCGAATGTTAGCAACGGCAGCCGTACAAGAAGACAGCGGGCCGCTGAAAGACTTTGAAATGAGTAACGATGATTGGTATGCTTTAAATATTGCTTCATGGCTTCACGATTGCGGCAAAGTTACCACTCCGGAATATATTGTTGATAAAGCAACCAAACTCGAAACCATATACAACCGCATTCACGAAATAAGAAACAGATTTGAAATTTTGCGCCGAGATGCTCATATAGAATATCTGAAAAAGCGTCTGGCAAATGTAGCGCCGCAAGAAACACTGCAAGCAGAATTCATCAATAAAATCAGAGAACTGGAAAACGAATTTGATTTGGTCGCCAAATGCAATATCGGGGACACCCCGCTCACGGATAACGAAATAGAAACACTTGAAAACATTGCAAAGAAACAATTTGTACGTTATTTCAGCCGAGCCAAAGGCATATCATGGGCAGAAAGAGATCATATGGATGATCTTGAATCTGCCTCTCATCCCGGATACGAAAATCTGTTACAAAACCGCAAAGATCAAATTTGGGGACAATACAATCGTGGTGAACTCTACAACTTAAAAGTTCGCAGGGGAACCATCAACAAAGAAGAAAGAGAAAAGATAAATGAGCATATTATTGTAACTATAGATATGCTGAAAGCATTACCTTTTCCGAAAGAATTATCTAATGTTGTCGAATATGCCGGAGCCCATCATGAACGTATAGACGGCAAGGGCTATCCCAACGGCTTGACCGGTGACCAAATGTCTATACCGGCAAAGATCATGGCCATTGCCGACATTTTTGAAGCATTAACCGCCAACGATCGTCCTTACAAAGAACCCAAAAAAATGTCCCAAGTATTAACCATTATGAAGCAAATGAAAGATAACGGACATATTGATCCTGATTTATATGAAGTATTCATCCGCTCTGGGGTTTATAAAGAATATGCAGAGCAATATATATCTAAAGAACAAATAGATGATATCAATCCTGAGGATTATTTATAATGTTAAAAATCTATCCGATTTTATGTCGTGCCGGCGTTATGGATAACTACGCCTATTTAATCATAGACCAAGAAACACAAACGAGTGCCATCATAGACCCATCGGAAGTTAAACCGATAATTCAAAAATGCGAAGAATTGCAGATTAAACCTAAATACATTCTCAATACGCATCACCATTTTGATCACACGGACGGAAATTTTGCCTTAAAACAAAAATATCAATGTCAAGTTGTCGGAAACATTAAAGATTCATCTCGCATTCCCGAATTTGACATAGGCGTAGAAGACGGAAAAAGTTTTTCACTCGGAGCAAGTAAAGCAGAAATCATAGATGTTTCGGCTCACACTCAAGGACACATCTTATGGTATTTTCCGGAAGACAAGGTTGTTTTTACCGGAGATACCTTATTCAATCTTTGTGTCGGAGGACTTTTTGAAGGTACGGCGGAAGAAATGTTTACGGCTTTGCAAAAAATAAAAGCATTACCTGACGATGTTGAGTTTTACCCCGGACACGAATACACCATGCACTTTGCCAAAGAAGCCTTCGTCTTAGCACCTTCCGTAGAATTGGCAGAATATATCGACCGCGCACAAAAACGCTTAAATCAAGGCTTGCCGGTAGCTCCGGTATCGTTAGGAGTTGAAAAAAAATGCAATCCATACTTACGAGCCAACAATTTAACAGAATTGCAACAACTTTTATAAACAAAAAAATAGACAAAATCGAAAAATAGTGTTATATTATATGTAAGATTAAAATTTCACACGGAGAACACAGATGGCTCAAACTTTTGAAGAATATAAAAAAGAAATACAAGATAAGCTTCCCAAAGGTTATATTTTGGATGAAGATAAAATGGATAAATTAAAAGAGGCATTTGATAAAGGTGAAAAAATAAACGAACAAGATTTTGCCAAACCTGAAAAAGATTCTCAAAAACACGAAGAAAATAATAAAGACCAAAAAGATAAAAAGGTCACCCGCGTCAGCGAAGACTTAGCTGCTGAGGAAGAAAATGCAAACTCACAAGATGTTTCATGGAAAGAAGCTTATGCTAAAGAATGGAAACTATGGGGAGACTATAATCACCTTGAATTTAAAGATGCCTCGATTCCGACAAGAGATAATGCTTTAAGTTTTCGTTTTTATGAAGGAAAAAGCAAAGACTACGCAGCCGAAATCACCTACAGCTCGCCTTATAACATAAGCCTGCGCGGCAGCAACGGACAAATTCCGGACAGCAAATACTTTGAAAAAGCAGTAAGCATGGCTGTTAATAACGGCACTGCGATTGAGTTTGGTAATATATCTTCACCGGAATTTAAAGCAAAATTATTAGCCGCCTGCTACAAACAAGGCAATGCTCAAATTATCAATGGTCCGACAGAAGAAGAAATGTCAAAATGGCCGGATGAACTAAAGAAAATGGTAGCTGATGCCCAAGCTGCCAGCCAGCAACAAACTCCTCCGACACAAGAACAAACACAACAACCGCAAGAGCAAACGCCGCCACAACCGGAAATGACACCGGCAATGAAACGTATTGCAGAATTAAGAAAACAAATTGAGACCAGACAAAGCAAACTTGAAGACGCGACAAAAGAAGGAAAAACCTTATCTGCAGAAGAACAAAAGGCCATTGAACAAGAAGGCATGAGCGCAGAAGAAATCAAATTGCGCGAGCTCCGCGGACAAGCCAAAGCCGGAGATAAAAAAGCAGGACATGAACTTGATACACGTCGCTATAACACCATGACGGACGAGTTCAAATATAAAAGATTGACCAAAGAAGAAAATGGTAAAGAGGTTTTTGTAAAAGACGACAATGGTAACTACATCTACGAAACCGACGACAAAGGTAAAAAAATAAAATCAGATGCCTACAAAGCTTTCTTAGCCAAAGCAGGAAATAATTTAACCCACTAAACCGAAGCCCGTCAAAAGCGGGCTTAATTATTACTTAGAAATTTTTGGAAAACCATTGGTCTGGCGCAAACATTCTCCCACCACCATCACGGCAGACACCGCAACATTGATAGAGCGCGCATTTTCGTTCATCGGTATCAGTAAGCGGGCATCAACCATTTCATGCACTTCTTGCGGCACACCGGCACTCTCACGCCCCATCAAAATAATGTCATTGGGTTTGAACTCAAAATTATAATAGGGCTCTGTTGCATGGGTTGTGAGCAAAACTATACGCCCATACTCTTCCGGATGTTCCTCACGGTAGTTCAAAAAATCATACCAAGAATTATGACGGCGATATTTCACCAAGTGTAAATAATCCATACCGGAGCGTTTAAGTGTATGTTCCGAAAAAACAAAACCGCAAGGTTCTATAATATCCAACTCAACATCCAAACAAGCTCCCAAACGGAGCAAGGTTCCGGTATTTTGCGGAATATCCGGTTGAAAAAGTGCCAATCTCATCTATGTTCTCCTTAAAATTATAGGATTCAAATACAACCAAGAAGAAGCAAAATCAAGCAAAAAAAAACAGGTCTCATCATCACGATGAAACCTGCTCTAAAATAAATGTGGCAAATTAGAACTTACCGTACGCCTTGCCAAAGAGAACGTCAGCAAGTTGACTTATGGTTTTTGCCTCATAAAAAGAGGCATTATATTTAAAATAACCATAACGATTGCGAATGGTATTTTTGAGTTTTCCCACGGCAAGAGCGAAAGCCATTTCTTCGCGAAGATATTGGTCTTTTTCCAACTTGGTTGCTTTTGCCTCATCAATCGGCTTTGGCAGCAATTCTGAACATAACAGTTCATCCGGCTGATACACATGCCCTGTTTTATCTGTAATGAACTTCTGCAATCTTTCCACGAAAATGGCTCTTGCCTCATTGTGCTTTGCAATGATAGAAGACCATTCATGAACGAAATCTTCAATAGTCATCAAATGCGGAACGAAATTCGCCCGAATTTTCAATTCATCACAAATCTTCATCCACAAGTTCGTACCATTTTTGGCGTAAACAACCATGTCCTCCTCAATCCCTGTTCTGATTCCGGAAACATCAGAAAATTTTTCACAGACTAAATCCAACAGCCATTCTTGGTTTTCTCTTATACCCATAGCTAAATAATTTTTAATAGTTAAACAATAAATAATATATTCTCTGCGACTCCATATAACACAGAAATTTCTTATTGTCAATTTTTTGTCAAAAAATATTTGCAGAAAATTTCACAAGGAAACAAGGAACGGCAAGAATGTGAGATGGGGCGAGGCACAAAAGAGACGCCAATGACGGAGTTTACACTAGGCACGAACAGCTCGGCAGTCAAACCGATGCGATCGAACGCGCTGCGTTCGGCCGGCGGCAGCCAAACATTCCACACTGTCATGCTGAACTTGTTTCAGCATCTCATAAAAAATGACTGAAAATTTTATTCGCAGTTTCTGCCCTAATCGCCCATTATACAAACATTTGCTCAAGGCAACACGAGGCGCTAAAAAAGTTCGGAGACGGCCGAAAAAGAAAGCACTTGAATGTGCTTTCTTTAAGGAGACGCAATGAGACTTGGCTTTGGCAGAATGCGACAGCTTTCAGGGCAAAGCCTAGTCGGAATTGGGAAAATAGAGTGATTTTAGGAGCGAGAAAAATTCTAATGTACAAAAGAGTACATGAATTTTTCGAGACGACAACAAATCGCTCTAGTTTCCCGTTATACGAATTTTTGCAAAAAGGTTGTTATGTGAGAAAGATAATAAGATTTCAGGAAAATTACGATAGAGTGTACATATTGGTACATGACAGAGTAATTTATCCGCAAAATCTGTATTAGCTTTCCACAGAACGAGCTTTTATAAAGGCTTGGAGAATGTGGCGAGTAGTAAGAAACCAGAAAAAATTTGAAGGAGTTTACATATTAGTAAATGACTGGAAATTTTATTCGCAGTTTCTGCCCTAATCGCCCATTATACAAACATTTGCTCAAGGCAAAACGAGGCACTAAAAAGTTCGGAGAACGCGGAAAATAGAGTGATTTTAGGAGCGAGAAAAATCCTAATGTACAAAAGGGTACATGAATTTTTCGAGACGACAACAAATCGCTCTAGTTTCCCGTTATACGAACTTTTTTCTATACGTTGAAAAGGAACTCCAATATATCCCCATCTTGAACGACGTAGTCTTTGCCTTCGGAGCGCATTTTGCCGGCTTCTTTACAAGCTTGTTCTCCGCCTAAGGATACATAATCATCATAAGAGATAGTTTCGGCACGGATGAAACCGCGTTCAAAATCGGTATGGATGATTCCGGCACATTGCGGAGCTTTAGAGCCTTTCAAAAATGTCCAAGCATGGACTTCTTTGGGACCACAAGTAAAATAAGTTTGCAAACCCAAGAGATCATATCCGGCACGGATGATTTTTGATAAACCCGATTCTTCCAATCCTAAAGAAGAAAGAAACTCTTTCTTTTCTTCTTCGGTTTCAAGCTGAGCTACCTCCGATTCGATTTCGGCAGAAATAATTACCGCTTTGGCGTTTTCTTCGGTAGCTTTTTCAAATACGCGCTTAGAAAAATCATTACCGGTTGCGGCAGAAGCTTCATCCACGTTGCAAACATAAAGAACCGGCTTTGAAGTCAAAAGTTGCAACATTTTATAAGCCTTCCAAGCATCTTTGTTAGAAACATCGGGAGCAGCCACGCGAGCAGGCTTACCCTCGCGCAAAGCCTCAATAATCGGTGTCATGACTTGCACATTGACAATGGCGTCTTTGTCCCCGCCTTTAGCTTTTTTATTCACTTGGTCAAAGCGTTTTTCCAAAGAGTCCAAATCGGCAATCATCAACTCAGTCTCCACAATCTCGGCATCGCGAATTGGGTCAACCGAACCGATAACATGGGTAATATTATCATCTTTGAAGCAACGCAAAACATGAATAATGGCATCGGTTTCCCGAATATTTGCCAAGAATTGGTTGCCCAAGCCCTCACCTTTGGATGCGCCTTGCACCAGACCGGCAATATCCACAAATTCAAGCTGAGTCGGCACCACAGATTTTGGCTTAACCAACTCTACCAACTTATCCAAACGTTTGTCCGGCACCGCCACGCGACCGGTATTCGGCTCGATGGTACAGAAAGGAAAGTTTGCAGCCTGAGCGGCAATGGTTTGTGTTAAAGCATTAAAGAGGGTCGATTTCCCGACATTAGGCAAACCGACGATACCACAATTAAAACCCATAAAAAAACTCCGTTTAAATTAAATAACTTAAACAGAGTTTTATATGATAAAACAGCCTTTTTCAAGCAATATTTTGCATTAAATCACCCAATGCTTTACGTATTTTCAAAACCAAAGGATATTCAAAATTAAAGCCTTCTTCCGAATATTGCAAATTTGGTTTCATATAATCTTTTTCTAATTCCGTTTCAATTTTATGAGAATACAGAACCACATTTTCAGGAACGGAGATATCGGTATTGCCATAATTAATAACAAACAATTTAAATGGTCTGCCTTCCCGCATTTTTTGCAAATATTCAAGCAAACCAGCAAACACTTTTTCGAAACGCCTGATAGTTGCACCTTTATGCGTATGAAAAAGCTTATTCAAAAATGCATCAGTTTTACTACGAAGCTCGACGCGCAAACGTCTTTTAGGAATATAAAAGAACAAAGCCTTAGAAAACTGATATATAGAATCTTCAATATAAGACATCAGCAAAAATCCTCATCTATTTTTTCCCAATTTTTTGAATTAATTTTTGAAAAATAAGTTTGGCTTCATCCAAATCTTTATTTCACCAATCGGAAGCTATAATTCTCTTCTGCACTTCGGGCTCAAAACGATAACGAATAATTTTAGCAGGATTTCCTGCTACAATAGCAAAATCGGGCACATCTTTATTAACAAAAGAATTTGCTCCGACAACGGCACCGTTTCCGATTTTAACTCCTCTTCTGATAATACTATCCACGCCAATCCAGACATCATTTCCGATAACACAATCTTTCTCGCATAAAATATCAAAAGGACTATCATAAAACCAACCCGAAGTAGAAAACATTGCTAAATCATGCTCACCGGGACCAATTGTAACATTATTTCCGATAGAAACATATCTTCCAATCTGAGCTTTTGTAACAGTACATCTATCTCCGATATACGTATAATCACCAACGGAAGTATATTTGTCGACTTTTGAGTTCCTGATTTCAATATGTTTTCCCAAAAGCTTACAGCGTGGTCTTTTTCTAAATAATTTCAGTATTTCCATATTTCACTTCATCATCCCGAGTTGACCGGAAAACTTCGCCATACCATCTTTAAGCAAAATTGGCAAAGTTTCGCAAATAATTTGAATATTTTTTTCAATCACTTCGGCATCGGCTTTGGAAAAGCGTGAGAGCACATGGTTGACCACCGTCTCACCATTGCCTTGCGGATGACCGACCCCGATTCTAATTCGATTATAATCAGGAGTTATGGCGGCATCAATAGATTTTAGTCCGTTATGCCCACCGGCACCGCCGCCGATTTTAGCCTTGATTTTGCCGACCGGCAAATCCATATCATCATGAATAACAATTATATTCTGTGGTAAGATTTTATAGAAATTAGCAGCCTTAACAACCGAGTTACCGGAAAGATTCATATAGGTTTGGGGTTTCAAGAGATAGACTTTTTCACCATTAATATTTCCTTCGGCAATCAACCCATCAAATTTAGATTTAAAGGGAGAAAACTTGTAGACAGAGTGTAAAGCATCAGCGGTCATAAAACCCATGTTGTGACGCGTTTTATCATATTCTGCACCGGGGTTGCCCAAACCAACAATCAAAAACATATCTATACCCTCATCAAAAAAGGAGCCATTAAAATAAGGCGGAGTTTGAGCTTAGTAATAAGAAATAAGGGAGAAAGTACCGCAGTGTACATAGACGTACATGAGGAAACTTTCTCCCGCAATTTCTGTATTAATAAGCCAAGATACGACTTATTTTCTCAAGAAGTCGACGTGAATCGGCATGTCCGATACCGGATGAAACTGAACATCTTGGCAAGAAACTTTTTCGGCTTTGCCATTGATGACAATTTCAATATCAGAGCTGTAAAAATCAGCCATATTCAAAGCTTTTTCCAATTCAACCGGATGCAAACTAATCATTTGCGGATCTTTTTTGTTACCATAAATAACGGCAGGAACACGACCTTCTTTACGACATGCGCGAGCTGCCCCCTTACCTGCTTGTTCACGAACCAAAGCATTAAATGTAATTTTAGACATTTTATTACTTCCTTATAAAAAATTTTAACCAACATCGTTCAAACCTCCAGGGGTGTTCAAACGATTAAGCTGACTAATACACCGATTTTTCAGATATTTCAAGTATTTTTTTAGCAAGAAAAAAGCAACAAAAAAACTCGCTTTCTTTTTTTTCAAGAAAACGAGTTTTTTATTTTTTACAACTCACCTATTGTTTGATACATATTTATGCACCAAATAAAAAGCGCACCAAACAAAACATCAGCGACAACCAAAACTACGGTAATGATATCACCGATAATGTTTGATACTTGAGCTTCCAATGCCCAAAACCACATAAATATCACACTCAATGTCACAAAAAATCCAAAACCGAGAAAAGCCCCGATTTCATGGATTTTTCGAACCAGTTGAACCTTACCGATAACGCGATGCGATTGTTGTTGAACATATTTGACGTTCTTATCACACTTTTTTAATGCGCAAACACCATATATATTCAAAGCCAGACACCCGATAACGAAAGCAATTAAAATCAATAACATAATTTAAAGATTTTAAATGTTAGACATTAATGCAACTCCTGCAACAGATACATTTTCTTTCTGTTGTCATATTTCAGCACCACAACATTAATGACATTTGCCGAAGGCTTTTCATCAAGATAGCCAAACAGGCCTTCATGATACATATTAAATTTGCAAATCCACAGTCCTTTTTTCTGTTCTTCAACCGTTGCGTCCGTAATTATATTTTCACAAATTGAATGAGAAATATTTAATGCACTTCGCTTAATCAAATACGTTTTTCTCACCAAAACAAGCAAATAAACTGCCGAAACACTAAAAATAAGCAAACTCAATTTTTGTATCATATTTTGTTGTAGGTCATCCCACACGACCCAAATTACAAAGCAAAAAATAAAAAACAAAGCCAAAGAGAAGCTCATTAAAAGCTTACTCATGAATGCAAGCATCTTTAAGTCTTTTAAATTCTTTTCCCGCCAAAACAAATTAAAAACTTCTTTTGCCTGCTTTGGAAAAGAAAAGACATAATTTACAAACATCAGAAAAGCCGCCGAGACAATAAAAATAACATAATCCATAATGCTTAAATTTTAGAAAATTAATAATTTAATAAACCTCATAGAAAATAGCATATTTTTATTGTTTGTCAATCTGATAGGCAAAAAAAAAGACCCGTCTTTTCCTAAAAAACGAGTCTTCTATTCTTATTTATCACCTCTATACATTATATACCGAGCCAAAATATAATTAATAAAGGCAACTACGGCAATAAGGATACCTTCCCACGCAATTACTCTCCAGAAAAGAGAATGTTGTAATTTTTCCCAAAAAAGAACCAATAAAACCGTTGATAAAAAGAAATAAAAACCGGAGACACTTTCTGCTTCGCTTCCTTTTTTTTGTGCGGCATTAATCTGTTCTGCATTTTTTAGTTTAATTTTTTTTATCAAAGAAAAAATACTTTCGATAAAAATCAAAATAACGGCAGCTAACGCTACGATAAAAAAATATTTTTCCATATTCTTATAATTTTGAATCAATAATTATTTAATTGAGCAAAAAGTAACACACAAACACATAGTAGTCAACATACAGACAAAAAAAGACTCGTTTCTAAAAAAAACGAGTCTTTTACAATCAATTTTCGTCAAGCTCTTCAAGTTTGTAAAGCCCGATATTTTTGTTATACTCGGTAACAATGGCTTTTACTCTTTCCGAAGAAGGCTTTTTTTCAAAATAGCCCAAATGATCTCCGCAAAAATAAAACTTACAAAGCCAACGCCCGCTTTCTTCTTTTTTTAACCGAGCGGTAACAGTATAATTTTTGCACCGCATCAGTTTTCTTTTTTTTCTCGCAATCTTTATTTCGTTATAGACATACCATACATAAAATAAAAGAAATGCCACAATAAATAAACCTGTTTTCATGATAATAAAAAATAAATAAGATTTTATATGGGAGGTAGTAAATAACTTTTTTAACCAAAGGTCAAGCAGAAACAAAAAAAAGGCACTCCCTGTGAGTGCCTTTTTTGAAGTAATCACGGAACTATTTTTCCAAATCTTCACCTGTTTCTTGGTTAACTCTCTTAGCCGAAAGTTTAATCTTACCGCGATTATCGGTACCGAGGCATTTAACCCACAAGGTATCACCTTCTTTATAGAAGTCAGAAACGGAAGCAATACGTTCGTTCTTAACTTCTGAAATATGAACCAAGCCTTCGGTTGTACCAAGGAAGCGAACAAAAGCACCGAAATCCATAATTTTGGTGATAACACCTTTATAGATTTTACCTTCTTCCGGTTCAGCGACAATACCCATTACCCATTCAAGAGCGGCATCACCGTCTTCTTTTTTGAGAGAAGCGATTTTGACAATACCGTCATCGGTAATTTCAATTTTGGTATTTGTTTTTTCGGTAATTTCACGAATAACTTTACCACCGGTTCCGATAACTTCACGAATTTTATCGACCGGAATTTTGATTGATACAATGCGCGGTGCTTTATCGGAAACATGCGGACGCGGTGCAGAAATAGCTTTTGCCATCTCACCCATAATGTGGATACGACCTTCATGAGCCTGAGCCAAAGCTTTTTCCATAATTTCTTTGGTAATGGAAGTAATTTTAATATCCATTTGCAAAGCGGTAACACCGTCTTTAGTACCGGCAACCTTAAAGTCCATATCGCCCAAGTGGTCTTCATCACCCAAGATATCAGTCAAAATGGCAACACGACCATCATCTTCTTTAATCAAGCCCATAGCAATACCGGCAACCGGCTTTTTCAAGGGAACACCGGCAGCTTCCAAAGACATGGTTGTACCACAAACGGTAGCCATGGAAGAAGAACCGTTAGATTCCATAATATCGGAAACGACACGAACGGTATATGGGAAAGTATCGCTGTTTTTCGGCATCATCGGGTGAATAGCGCGCCAAGCGAGCTTTCCGTGACCGATTTCACGACGTCCGGGGCTACCCAAACGACCGCATTCACCAACCGAGAACGGCGGAAAGTTGTAGTTGAGCATAAAGTCTTCTTTATATTCATCCAACAAGCCGTCAACGATTTGCGCATCATCACCGGTACCCAAAGTAGTAACAACCAAGGCTTGAGTTTCACCACGAGTGAACAAAGCAGAACCGTGAGCCATCGGCAAAACATCAACTTGGCAAGCAATCGGACGAACGGTTTTGGTATCACGACCATCAATACGACGACCGGTATTCAAAACGCCTTCACGCATAACACGATGCATCAATTTTTCAATTACATCGTTAACATATTTAACTTCTATCTCATTTTCGGGATCGATGGTAGCTTTAACCTCTTCAGCCAAAGCGCCCAAGTTTTCGCCGCGTTTGAGTTTATCGGTTTCTTTGAAAGCTTCTTCATATTTAGCGCGGAATTGTTTGGCAACTTTCTCATAGAGTTCATCAAACTCTTTCGGGAAAGTTGGCATTTCCCAGCGCGGTTTACCGGCTTCTTTAGTCAAATCTTCAATCATTTGAATAACCGGTTGGAAGTTTTCAAAACCAAACATAACCGCACCGAGCATAACTTCTTCGGAAAGTTCTTGTGCTTCGGATTCAACCATCAAAACGCCTTCCTTCGTACCGGCAACGGAAAGTTCCAACAACGATTCTTTTTGTTGTTCAATGGTAGGATTCAAAATGTATTGTCCGTCTTTGTAACCGATTTTAGCCGCACCGATAGGACCTAAGAACGGAATACCGGACAAGCTCAAAGCAGCGGAAGCGGCAATCATGGAAATGATATCGGAGTCGGTTTGTTTGTCATGAGACAAAACGGTGCAGACAACTTGAACTTCATTTTTGAAAGCATCCGGAAAGAGCGGACGGATTGGACGGTCAATCAAACGAGAGATAAGAACTTCACGTTCGGAAGGTTTGCCTTCGCGTTTCATAAAGCCGCCGGGAATTTTACCGGAAGCATAATATTTTTCTTGATAGTTTACGGTCAACGGAAAGAAATCTTGGTCAGCGGCAACTTCTTTAGCAGCGCAAACTGTGGCAACAACAACGGTTTCGCCATAAGATGCGACAACGGCGCCTTCAGCCTGACGAGCAATTTTACCGGTTTCGAGCACCAGTTTTCTGCCGCCCCACTCCATTTCTCGACGAGAAACTTTAAAATCAATCATACAATATCCTTTCATAATATATATTTCTTTTCGGACTTACCTCTTAGATAAAGACCTTTTCCAAGATTTTTACCTAAGAGTTAAGTCCACACATCTCACCTCTGAAAAGCCAGAGGATTTTATAAATAACGAGTGCGAAGCGTTTAATCTCCGCACTCGTTATAAACTTATTTAGGCACACCTAAAAAAGCAATAGAAAAAACTCCAACATTGAGCATTTTTTGCTCTAGGTGCCGCACATTTCCAGAAAATGATTTTAGGCTGGCAGATAGAGTGAAAAACAGAGCAGAAAAAATTTTAGCGTAGTTAGACCTACGTGAATTTTTTCTGTCTTGCATTTTTTGCTCTAGGTGCCGCACATTTCCAGAAAATGATTTTAGGCTGGCAGATAGAGTGAAAAACAGAGCAGAAAAAATTTTAGCGTAGTTAACCTTAAGTGAATTTTTTCTGTCTTGCATTTTTTGCTCTAGATGCCGCACATTTTCAGAAAATGATTTTAGGCTGGCAGATAGAGTGAAAAACAGAGCGGAAAAAATTTTAGCGTAGTTAGACCTACGTGAATTTTTTCTGTCTTGCATTTTTTGCTCTAGATGCCGCATAAAATTATTTTCTCAAATCGAGTTTTTTGATGATTTCCTGATAACGGCTTTCGCTCTTGCCTTTGAGGTAGTCCAAAAGGTGACGACGGCGAGAAACCATTTTCATCAAACCCAAACGAGAGTGTTTATCTTTCGGGTGGGTGTTGAAGTGTTCGATAAGGCTGTTAATACGAGCGGTCCAAATAGCGATTTGAACTTCCGGAGAACCGGTATCGTTCGGATTAATAGCATAAGTTTTAATCAAATCTTGTTTGTTTTCATTAGAAATCGACATCAATATTTTCCTTTTATTTAAGATACGGAAATTTCCGCATCGGAGTTAAAATTAAAAACGCGTTGAGGAGAAATTCGTTTTTCCTCGATTCGCACTACTGCAACCAACTCACCGTCAAAAGAAGTGACAGCCACACCCTCTTTCAAGTTTTGGTCTTGATAAGAGCGTGGAGAAATTGCCTGTCCTTGACGGAGTTTAGCTGCATCTGCCTCGGTTAGAGCTAGCTCCGCGATGTCGCGCAGAGCAGTTATTACCGGAAGCAAAACTTTCTTTGCATTTTCACTATGCACCATTTTTTTCAAATTTTCCAGCAAAATCGTATCATCAAGAGAAAATTTACCGCATTTGGTGCGTCGAAGCTCCAATAAATAGCCTTTGGTGTGGAGAGCTTTAGCCAAATCCATACCCAAAGTACGAACATAAGTGCCCTTTGAGCAACGAACCCTAAACTTGGCTTGATGATTCGGCAACTCTTCCAACAAAGACAAATCATAAATTTTGACGATTCGTTCGGGAATTTCCACGGTCTCGCCTTTACGCACCAAATCATAAGCACGCTGTCCATTGATTTTGATGGCGGAATAAGCCGGCGGCACTTGCTTGATTTCGCCGATAAACTGAGGAATAGCAGCTAAAATTTCTTCTTTGGTCGGGTAAACATCCGTGGTGGCAATAACTTCGCTTTCGGTATCTCCGCTTGAGGTTTCCGCTCCCCATTGAATGATAAATTCATATTCTTTTTCACCATCGGTTACAAAAGGCACGAGCTTGGTCGCTTCACCGAAAGCAATCGGCAACACGCCGGTGGCAAACGGATCGAGCGTGCCGGTATGCCCGTTTTTTTTGGCATTAAAAAAGCGTCTGGTAAAGTTGACGACATCGGTTGAACCCATATCTCTGTCTTTATCAATCACCAACCAACCGTTAATATTTTCACCTTTTTTACGTCTGGACATTTTTTCCTCATCTTTTTGTTTAGGATAAGAAAAAAGCTTAATTCGTCAACACAAAAAAACAGGGCAAGAAAAAATCTTGCCCTGTTTTTTCAATTAATCAAATTGATAGGTTTCATCACCAATCTGAACAAATCCTTCTTCCAGCGGAAGTAACTTTTTCCGAGATGTTCGTTTGAAGATAAACCGCAATTTTCCCGAAGCCAACTTTTTAACCTTGTTTTTCTCAATCTTATACAAAGTCCCCGTTACGGCATCGTCATCATCCGGCACAATAAACATATTTTCGGAATACCAAGGTTCAATACCTGCTTCTCTTTTTTCTCCGTCAAGATAATATTCGTCAACATTATATTCTTGCAGGAACTTACCTTCATACAGAATTTTGTATTTACCTTTAAGTTTGCGTAAAATTACCCCACCTCCGGCCTTTTGGTAAAACAGAATATTAAATATTGTCTTAAGCATTCCTCTATCATCAAACAAAAAAACTCTGCCTTGACAATCTTTAACCAACAGAAATTCATCAACATCATATATGGAGTCGACTTTCTCATAACTCAGACAATCATACCTCTTAAGCTGATTATTATCTGCAAAATACAACACTTTTGACTGATAAAACAAAAAGCTTTCAATAGCTGTTCGTCCGTTAAGACAAATCGGCTTACCAAGAAAAATTTTTTCATCCTTATTGAAATATTGCCCGTACCATCTACCGTTTTTCTCAAACAGCAAATAATTATCCAAAGCTTTAGCTTGAGAAATGCCGAGAGGTCCGACCACAACGGCATAGTCAAAACTAAGTTCAATAAAAGAATGTACCCGACCATCACTGCCTTTCAACAACCACACAAAGGAAGAAGATCCGGAAACGTGATACCTTTTCAAAAACATTCCTTCAAACACAACCTTGCCTTGAGCATTATGAAGTTGCGCATATTTTTGTGATTGTTTCAAATAATGATTTTTTAACTTTTTCATAAAAATAAGATTTAATAGAGAAACAATAAGATTTAAACTTTGTTAAATATATCAAAAAACAAAAATAAAAACAATAAAAAAACTGTGACTTATTTTTTGCGTCCTTGACGAAAGAATTTCAAACTTTTAACATAGAATCAATAACCTATAATTTTTAATATTATGAAAACAATTACTATTTTAAAAGCGGTCTTTTTTATGACGCTGACGGTTCTGATACTTCCGTTTTACGGATGTTCAATTCTCTACAATCCCTTGTCTTTTTCCGAAAAAAACAAGGAGCCGATATTGATGTCTTCACAACAGGCATTAGAATACCTGGCAAAAAAAAATATTTTTTTACAACAAGTCTATCTTGTTTTTGATTTACAAAATCAACCGAGTGTACGCTGGTCGGGAACAGATACGCAAAGCGGCAAAGTATACAGCATAGATGCTTTTGCCAAAAACATTATAAAAAAACCGTTTGAAACGGCCAGCCGCATTTTAGACAAACTCTATTTAGGCGGCAAGCCGTACAGAATCGAGGAACAACAAAACAATTTCGTGTTGCTTCCTGTGCCTTAAACAAAAAGCGTTTACATTTGAAATGTAAACGCTTTTTTCTGGACAAAACGTCTAAAATAGAATATAAAGAAACAGAATTTCTAAATTATTAGTTTATGGGTACAATTAAGATTTATGCGGCATACATGCCGAAATTTAACGCTTATTGCGTGAGTGATAAAAGTGTTGCCGAAGCTTTGGCAACAGGGAAAACACCGGAAATTTTGCTCAAAGACGAAGATTATTCTTCACTGGGCGGAAATTCTGCCAATGGTTCCATTATTGGTTTTTTAATGGGCAGAGAAAGCGGCTATTATTCCATTGATTACAACTATGCCAAAAGCATAGCAAAAACGGGAGTAAAGCTAAGACTTTTAACCTATGAAAAAGTTTCCAGGCAAATGCTTGGATTAGACGGACTGATTCTCCCCGGCGGAGCTTTTTCCTCACCGGATTTGTATTACAATGACGGAAAAAAAGAATACAAACAAAACTCCAGATATGAAGCATATGAAACGGCAATAATCTATGCACGGCAAAAAAATATTCCAATGCTCGGAATTTGTGCCGGAGCTCAGATGATCGCCGCCATTCTCGGCGGTCGTTTATACCGTAACGTTGCAGAATATACGAATGTTGCCCACAAGACCAAAGAACATAAGGCACACGGAGTTACAATCTTACCGGGGAACCCGCTTTCCCACATTTTCACAAAAAAACGGATTGTAACCAACTCTCGACATAGAGAAGCGTTAAATCCCAACATTCCTTTCGGCTTAGCGCTTTATGCCGTTGCCGAAGACGGAATCCCCGAAGCATGGGGAAGTGAAGAAAAAAAGATTCTTTGTGTTCAATGGCATCCTGAAGATTTCGCTGCCGAAGGGCACAAAGAGATGCAAGAAATTTATAATTGGCTACCCAAACAGATAGGCAAATAAATTTTCTAAACAAAAAAGCGGTTGGAGTTCATTTCCAATCGCTTTTTATTTTTATTTTCTGCAAATTTCCACTTTCATTTTATCCGATAACTTAAAAATCAAATACTCATTTTCCCACTTGTCCAAAGAACAAAAATGAGCAACTTCTGTTATGCTGCGGTTTTCAGAAAGCGTAAATAATCCTTTATTTTCATCTTCAAAATAAATAAAGCCATTACCAAAACCAACAAAGTTTCCTTGAATTGCCTTATATATTTTTTGGGGTTTTACAAAAACCGCCGCGAAGTACGGATTATTATAGTTTGTTAAAACAACATAATTTTTTCCGTCAAAAAGATTATCATAAACTCCGACGATGTCATACCTTCCCTTGTCTAAAGAAAATTCTAATAAATAAATTTTATTTTCTTTCTCAAAATAAGCATAAGGTTCTAGTCTTTTCATAAGCTTAAAGATTAATAATAAAACGATAAGGACAAGTTACAGAAAAGTTATCATAAAATCAATAAAAAAACCTCCTTACGGAGGTCTTTTTTCTTAAAGCTTATTTCAAATCTTGTTGAACTTTCGGATCATGAAGCAGTTTTTCAATTTTATCAACTTCGGCAAAAGTATTATCAATTTTGAAAATAATTTCCGGTACATAACGCAAACTGGTATTACGCGCCACACTTTTTCTAAAGTGATTTGCCGCCAACTTCAAACCTTCCAAAACTTCCTTGAGAAAAGTTCCGTTCAAGGTCATAAAATAGACGGTAGAATATTTCAAATCGGGAGATACGGTAACATCTGTGATAGTTACGATTGTATTAATCCCTTGCAAATTTCTGACTTCACCGCGCTCAATTTCAGAAGTGATAATTTTTCTGATTTCCTGACTAACGCGAAGTTGTCTTTGTGATGGTTCTTTATTAGGCATAATCTTCTCTCTTATCAATTAATTTGCCAAAATGTTGTTCAATCACCCCTTATACGACTTTTACTAAAAAATCGGAGAATGCGGGAAATAATAAGATTTAAGGAAAATTGTGAAGGAGTGTACATAGAAGTACATGACTGAACAATTTATCCGCAAAATCTGTATTAGTTCCCCATTATACGATTTTTTATAACTTGGCGGCGATTTCTTCGATTTCATAACATTCAATAAAGTCGCCTTTTTGAATGTCATTATAGTTTTCAAAACTGATACCGCATTCATAGCCTTCACGAACTTCTTTAACGTCTTCTTTGAAGCGTTTGAGTTGTCCGATTGAGCCGTCATGGATAACCACGTTATCACGCAACAAGCGGATTTTAGCACCACGTTTGACCATACCTTCGGTAATCATACAACCGGCAACTTTACCCACACCGGTAATATTATAAACCTCACGGATTTCGGCATAACCCAAAAGTTTTTCACGCAACTCGGGTGAAAGCATACCTTCCAAACCTTTTTTAACGTCATCTGCCACATCATAAATAATGGAATAATATTTAATTTCCACACCGTCACGACGAGCAGCATCACGGGCTTGCGGAATTGCACGTACGTTAAAGCCGATAATCAAAGCATGAGATGCTTTGGCCAAAGAAATATCAGATTCTGAAATCGGTCCGACGGCAGAGTGCAAAATCTGTACGGAAACTTCATCAGTTGAAAGTTTGTTCAATGTGCCTTCCAAAGCCTCAATAGAACCTTGAACATCTGCTTTGATAATAATCGGCAGGTGCTTGGATTCGCCGGACTTAATTTTATCAAGCATTTGTTCCATGGCAGATTTGGCAGATTTTACAATCTTAGCATCGCGTTCTTTGCAAATGCGATAGTTAGTAACTTGTTTTGCTTGAGTTTCATCGGCAACAACAATAAAGTCATCACCGGCGGCGGGAGTTCCTTGCAAGCCTAAAACCTCAACCGGAGTAGCAGGATCTGCTTCAAACACTTTCTTGCCGTTTTCGTTAAACATGGCGCGAACGTGTCCCCATTCTTTACCGGCGATTATAATGTCTCCGACTTTGAGTGTTCCCTTTTGAACCAAAACGGTAGCAACGGAACCGCGTCCTTTTTCCATTTTTGCTTCAATAACGGCACCTTCAGCAGCACGATTCGGATTGGCTTTCAAATCCAAAATTTCGGCTTGTAACAAAATAGCTTCGACCAATTTATCAATATTGATGCGTTTTTTGGCAGAAACTTCGGCACACAAGCAATCGCCACCCATCTCTTCAACGGCAATACCATGTTGCAACAAAGCGGTTTTAACTTTCATCGGATCAGCACCCGGCAAATCAATTTTGTTAATGGCTACAACGATTGGCACCTCTGCGGCTTGAGCGTGGCGGATAGCTTCCACGGTTTGCGGCATAATACCGTCATTGGCAGCCACCACCAAAACTACAATATCGGTAACTTTGGCACCACGTGCACGCATTTCGGAAAAGGCTTCATGTCCCGGAGTATCAATAAAGGTGATTTTATCGCCGGTTTTAACCGTAATTTGATAAGCACCGATATGCTGAGTAATACCGCCGGCTTCTTTGGCGGCAACATTAGTTTCGCGCAAGGCATCTAGCAAAGAAGTTTTACCGTGGTCAACGTGTCCCATAACGGTTACGACCGGAGGTCTTGGCAACAAATCTTCGGGTTTATCTTCACTGCCGCCTAAACCGAGCTCGACATCACTATCTGCAACGCGTTTAAATTTGTGACCAAATTCTTCAACTACGATTTGTGCCGTATCGGCATCGATAGGTTGGTTAATGGTAGCCATTACACCCAAAGACATCAATTTTTTAATAACATCAGCGCCTTTTTCAGCCATACGGTTAGCCAATTCTTGAACGGTAATAACTTCGGGAATCACAACTTCGCGAATAATTTTTTCTTGAGGTTGTTGCGGAGCTTGCTGTTGTGGTTTCGGTTGTTTTTTCTTGTAACGACGACGGGGAGCCCCAAAGCCATAATCATCATCATCATCATCATCACCGCCCATATAGTTATTAACATTAAATTTGCCACCGCGTTTTTGCGGTTCAAAACTACGTTTGGTTACTTTTCTTCTGTCTTCTTCAAAATTATCATTACGTGAAGAAGAAACTTTTTTATGACGAGGCATATCATCATCGTCATCATCATCGTCATCATATTCACGATTCTTTTTAGTCTTATAAGATTTATCTTCAAAAGATTTTTCTTCAGGTTCGGTTACAACTTCCGCTTTTTTTGCTTTTTCCTCGGCAGCTGTCTTTGCTACAGAAGCTTGAGCTTCTGCCAATTTTGCAGCTTCGGCTTCTTCTTTAGCCTTTTGTTCTTCCATTTGCTTTTGGCGAAGAAGAGCTTTTTCTTCCTCTTCTTGTCTGCGTTTTGCTTCATGCTCTTTAGCCTCGGCAATCAAACGCAATTTAGCGGCAGTAGCCTCATCGATCTGAACTTTGGGCTCATGAGCAACGGTGTTGCTTTGGTTCAACACTCTTTTTTTGCGCACTTCAACTTGCACAACTTTTTTACCTTCGGCAGAAGCTTTGGCTTTATCGCCGAGCTTAAGCGTCAGAGTAGATTTACCTGATAATGTTAATTTTCCTTTTGCATTATCTTCTGTCATTATAATTCCTTCACTGTTTTATACTTTTGTCTCAAGAATTTAAGAAATCTTCCAAGCGGGAAATTTCAATTTGAACTGCTTTAGCCATTTCACCATGCAACAAAGCAATATGTACGGTATTTACTCTATCTAGTTCTTTGTCCAACTCCTCAACGTTAAACGTATGGAAAACCTCCAAATTCTTAGCCAGATTCATAATTTTATTATGACCATCGGCACCGGCATCTTTTGCTTCCAAGACAAAAGCGGCCTTATTTTTTTTAATTGCTTCACAAACCTTTTCAAAACCGGACACAAGAGCTCCGGCTTTGCGAGCGAGAGATATGGCGTCAAGAGCACGTTTGTGCAAAATCTTTTCTGCCATATTCACCAACTCTGCATCTACTTTTATATTTTTCTTTGCGGCTTTGGCAAACAAGTTTTTTTCCACCGCAATCGTCAATGTTTTTTTAGAGTTTGAAACCCAAATCCCTTTCCCCGGCAATTTTTTCTTAAAATCCGGAACAATCTGATTGTCGGGTGTCAGGGTGAAGCGCAGCAACTTTTCTTTTGGCAGCACTTCACCACAGACGATACATTTTCTTGTTTCTTCAGCCTTCATTTGACCTACTCGGCATCCTTATTTTCATCATCAAACCAATGTTGACGAGCCGCCATAATGATTTTGTTTGCTTCATTGACGGAAATTGTATTTTCACCCAAAATTTCAATCAATTCATCAGCGGCCAAATCAGCCAAATCATCAATGGTTTTAACGCCTTTGTCAGCCATAGTCAAAATCATATCTCGGTCTAAACCTTCAATATTTTGGATAGCTTCATCAATACCCAAAGACTTGCTCTTTTCCTCAAATTCTTTGTTACGTTTTTCAACAAAAGCCTTAGCTCTGCTTTGCAATTCTTTGGCAACATCTTCATCAAAACCTTCGATTTCGGCCAATTCTTGCAACGGCACAAGAGCCACTTCATCAATGGTAGCAAAACCTTCGGCAATGAGGAGGTGAGCAATCATTTCATCAACATCCAAGGCTTCCATAAAGCGTTGAGAACGAACCTTATTCTCGTTAGAGCGACGTTCTTGCTCTTGTTCTTCGGTCAACACATCGATATCGGAGCCAATGAGTTGAGAAGCAAGTTTAACGTTTTGACCGCGGCGACCGATAGCAACGGAGAATTGCTCTTGCGGAACCACCACTTCAATACGATTATTTTCTTCATCCAAAACCACTTTGGTAACTTCGGCCGGAGCAAGAGCGGCAACAATGAATTGAGCCTTATCTTCTGAATAGGGGACAATATCAATTTTCTCGCCTTGCAATTCGGTAACAACGGCTTGAACACGAATACCGCGCAAACCAACGCAGGCACCAACGGCGTCAACAGTTACATCATCGGTTTTAACGGCGATTTTTGCCTTAGACCCCGGATCACGAGCAACGGAGACGATTTTGACAATGCCGTCATAAATTTCCGGAACTTCGGAAGTAAAGAGTTTCGCCAAAAATTCAGGACAAGTACGAGACAAGAAAATCTGCGGACCTTTATTTTCTTTACGAACATCCAAAACATAAGCACGAACGCGATCACCGTTTTTGAATTTTTCTCTCGGGATAATTTCATCACGACGCAAAATGGCTTCGGCTTTACCAATATCCAAAATAACGTTACCGAACTCAACACGTTTCACGGTACCGTTAACAATAGTGCCGACTTTTTCTTTATATTCTTCAAATTGTTTATTGCGTTCAGCATCACGAACTTTTTGAACAATAACTTGTTTAGCGGTTTGAGCGGCAATACGACCAAAGTCAATCGGCGGCAAGTTATCAACAATAAACTCACCGACTTTAATATTTTTATCATAGGCTTTTGCTTGTTTCAAAGTCATTTGCGTAACTTCGTTTTCAATTTGGTCTTCAGATTCAACCACTTCACGATAGCGAGCCAAAGTGATGGCACCGGTTTTGCGGTCAATATGAGCTCTGATATCATGTTCAAAACCATATTTAGAACGACCGGCTTTTTGAATGGCAATTTCCATTGCTTCCAAAACATCGTCACGATCAATATTTTTTTCGCGAGCTACGGTATCTGCAACCAAAATGATTTCAGGTCTCGGCATACTTTCAATATTTTGCATTTTTAATCCTTTGCTAAAAATATTTTATAAAAAAATTATTCTTCATCAAGCTCAACGGCTTCATCATTTTCATGAGCAGCCATATATTCAGCCAAAAGTTCGTCAGTTAATACAATTTTTGCTTTAGAAACGGCCTCAAACGGAATGCTATATTCCGTTCCGTCCATATCCAAAACAATGTTATTCTCGGCATCAACAGATTTTGTTTTACCCTTAAAACGTTTACGACCGTTCACTTCTTCAGATGTTTCAATTTTGGTTTCATAACCCAAAAATCTTTTGAAATGTTCAGGCTTGGTCAAAGGTCTGTCAAGCCCCGGAGAACTAACTTCCAAAGAATATTGCTCTTTAATCGGATCTTTTTCATCCATCATTTCAGAGATTTTGCGGCTAACGGTAGCACAATCATCAACATTAATTTCCGTACCGTCTTTGCGATCAATCATAATCTGCAAGGTAGGATTCTTTTGACCGATAGTTGTGATTCGCACCAACTCATAGCCCAAACCTTCAACAATAGGCTCAATCAAGTCGTATAAAGGGTGTTTAATCTGCATTATATTTTCCTTAACAAAGAAGCGGGGTTTTTGACCCCGCCTCATCTAATATTATCAATTCTGTAAAGACCTATATCATAAAAGTTTTTAAAAATCCAGCATTTTTTTCAATTACACAAAAAAATAAAGCAAGCGCCACATGGCACCGAAAAAGGTGTTATATAAGGAAGATAGAATTTTCAAAAAGTTCTTCAAGGCACCCGAAAAATGGATTATACGAGGAAGGTAATAAGATTTTCTCCGAATAGTTCCTCATGGCACAATAAAAAGGCGTTATATAAGGAAGATAGAATTTTCAAAAAGTTCTTCAAGGCACCCGAAAAATGGATTATACGAGGAAGATAATAAGATTTAAGGAAAATTGCGAGGGAGTGTACATTGAGCGTACATGACCGAACAATTTATCCGCAAAATCTGTATTAGGTTCCCGTAGAATCCATTTTTTCTTAGAACGCGTAGTTCAAACCTGCATTAACGGCAGCATTCGTATAGTCTGAGCCAAACGTGTAAGCTGCGTTAGCATAGCCGCTCCATTGGTCATCAAAGCTCATAGAGCCGCCAACCTCGATACGTCCAAGTGTAGAGTTCTCTAAACCATCAACCTTGCGTAATGAGGTAACTTGAACATCACCGCTGCCGATATTTTGAATAATACTCGGTTTGACGTAAAGTTTGGCATAGCCGTTTTTGCGCAGATATGTCTTTTCAACTTTAACACCGGCTTCAACTTCTATGTTACGAACATCACCGTATTTTGCGGTTTTACCATAGTTATCGGTAGCATCATCATAATTGATTTGCGTATAAGCCAAACGGATAATCGGCTCGATGGTGAGGTTTGTCATCGGGTTAAAGATTAAACCACCCTCAATTGCCGCACCGAACTCAATGCCGTCGGTTGAGGAGGAGACACCGTCATCCGAACTCATCGACACGTCTTGATAACCGAGGAAGATTTGACTCATCATCCATTTGCGTCCTTCATCATAGCGGTGATAAAGTCCTAAGATATAGCTATCGATATCCATATCGGCG
>CASFNB010000007.1 GCA_949295915.1 uncultured Pseudomonadota bacterium
ATAAAGTATTTTAATCGTTGGATTTTCCTTAAAATAACTCTCTAATTTCAGCCTTTGCGTGGAATCTAAATCCGCTTCTTTTTTTCTCAGCAACCGCCCTAATCCAAACCTCTTTTTTAAGTCCTTATCCAAGCTATATGCTGTTTTGATAAAGCTGTCCAAAACTAATTTTATTACATGAAATCTATCGCTGACTATCATTGCATTGGGAAAATATTTCTTGGCAAGGGAACGATAATTGGAGCTTAAATCCATGACTATAACGCGGACTTTGTCCTTGCCTTTGAGCTGGTGCAAATAGGTGATTAAATCATTTTCCGAACGTCCTAAAACGACATCAAATACCTTGTGTTTGCTTAAATTAACCAATGTTGTGGCATAACGCTTTTTCTTGGAAAAATAATGCTCATCTATACCTAAAACCATCGGACATCTCGCATTTTGCAATTCTTTGTTCTTCCTGACATAACCTTGCTGAAACCACCGTTCTATACTCGAATCGCTGACCCCGAAATCTCGGCTTAAATCCTTTTTAGACACACCTTCACAATGTTTGTGAAATACCTCTCGCTTCAAACTTTCCATTGTTTGTTGATATTTTAATAATCCTTGTGGCGTGGAATTAAAATAACAGCCACAGTCTTGGCAACGGTATTTATGGGTCTTAAATCGTAAAATACTGGCTTTCTCACCAATACTTATATTCTTAATATTGCGTATAAATGTATCTTTACAACGTAGATGATAACTCCCGCACTTGGGACAGTAATATTCGGTTTCATCTTCACATTCTAAAATAATTTTATTGCCTTTATTCGCTTCTTTTATCTTGATGTTTGCATTGTTTGTTAGTATCATATCCACAGGCATAAGCAGTCCTCCAAAATAGGTTTGTGGTGAACTGATTATAATACTTTTATAATCTTGAGTACTGCTTTTGCCCCCATCTTTGACGTAGAACCTTTGTTTTAAGCATCTCATGTCGAGGTGCTTTTTTTATGCCTTTTGCGGCGGAGATACGCATCAAACTGCGCTTTGCTTGTTTTCTGCGGGCAGAGCTTGCAATTCGTCTAAAGCTTGCTCGTCGGCTGTCGCTCTCATAAAAATTGATATTTGATAAAAATTATGATATAGTGAAAAAAAAGGAATTTATAAAATGAGCGATTTTGATACTTGGGCCACAAAAAACAATTTAGGACATAATTTGGATACTCCAAAAGTTTTTCATATTGACTCTCAAGAAATATGGAAAATGCCTTGGGTGAATGATCTTTTAAACGTCATTGAACATAATGGTAATATTGATGATTTTATTGCCGATAAAAATAAAAAACTTCACGACGCTTATATTGAAGAAAAACAAGCTCCTCTAAAAAAACAAAAGTCTGATCTTGAAGCAAAAATTGCTATAACCGAAGATAGCTTAAATCAGTCCAGAAATATTCAAAAAGATTTATCCGAATTTGAACATGATGTTCAAAATTTGATTCTTGCTTTTCCTCCCGAACAGCAAAAAAATATTAAATATATGCTTGCGGATTATTATACTACAGGAACATTTGATCAAGAATTTTCTACAAAAAGATTACAGCAAAAGCCCAAAAATTTTTTTGATAAATTATTGAATGGTAAAAAAATTAAAAAAAATAATGAAACTCTTGATAATTTTATTACCAAATATAAAAGCAAGGATTTAAAATCATTAATTGATACTTTTCCTGAAAACGAAAATACCTCTTTTATCTCTTATAATTTGAAAGCCAGATTTGAAGCCATAATCGATTTAAATAATAAAAAATCCGCTGACTTACATGTTGATGCTCAGCAATATGATAACAAACTGGAAACTCAATTACAGGATTTTCAAAAACAATCGAAACAATTATCATCCCATATGGATGATTTTGAAACCAGCTTTTCTGAAAGCCAATATCTAAAAAAAGAAACTGCACTCATTCATGATTTTGTACAAGAAAAACAAGATGAAATTCTTTATCCTAAATCTTTAAATGTTGAACATTACATTGAAGGTTTGAACTCTATGAATGATGATGAACAAATTTTGTTGAATATTGGCTTGAATGATAAAGGTACAGAGTATGCTATCAGTAATATTTTAAAACATAACGGTCTTCAAAGCGGAACGGAATCTCAACAATGGTTTATTCGCAAGGAAAATATTAATAATGGAGACAATGGAAAATTTGAAATATTTTCGCCTCTTTTATCTGTTAAAGAAGCAAAAGAAATTATGCCCAAGCTGATTGATGATTTGGAAAAAGCAAACTTTACCAGTGGCTTGATTGTTCCAATAAAAGCTCAAGACTGGTTTAAAACACCAAATTCGCAACAAGACAGTTTGTCTCAAGAACAAATTAACCATGGATTGGAAAAATTAATCCTTATGGCAAAAATACAAGAAGATAAGAAAAATAACGTTATTAGACCATATGAAAAAATTATGCAACATCTGAAAATTAATTCTTTTGATGAAATGCCTAAATCTTGTTCTTCTTTGGATGATTTGAAAGATTCATTTCCTAAAGACCAATATCTATTTTCCGGTTCAACCGCTTCCGATGATTATACATTACTTAGTGCTCGCGTCGGACGAAACGGAATTGTCTATGCAACACCTCATCTTGACTATGCCGCAAAATATGATGGAGTTACAAATGTCGGATCCATTACCGGAGGTACCGCAACCGGCGATAAATATGTTTCCGAAACTATGGGACAAGCTTTCGGAAGCGATGTGAAAATCGGCTTCATTAATGTCTATGAACAAAATCCTACCGATAAATATTTTGGAAACTTCGGAATGGAAGATTATTTACAAAATCGAAAAAATATTGCCGAAGAGAAAATTTACAATGTGTGCGAAGTTCAAAACGGACAAATGGTTCCAACACAAAAACAAGCCCAAACAGCTTTTAATAAAATTTTAACAAAAGATCAAGCTATTAACGGTTATGTTGGGAGATCCTCCGATTTTACTTTCAATAATCAAACATATTTTCCCGTTTCTCTTGATGCCGAAACTTATGTTACTCCGGATAAAAATCCGTTAAAAGCAAAAATTATGCATATGTCTTGGAAAGATAATTCCGGTGTCGATCACGATTATTATATGCAAGTACCGGAAAAAACAGATGAAATTATGAAATATATTTTAAACACTCGTCAGGCTGATATGAAAAATACATTTAATCATAATTGTCGACAAGATGTTTTAAAACGTATGGAAACACAAAAAACAGAATTTTACCAAGGAGAACATCATCAAGCGCGATCTTCTGATTTCATTCAAAAACGCCAAGAAACTTTACAAAAATCTTTAGATAACTCAAACATTAAAACTGAGAAAACGGAAGATATTGACAAAAACATTCCCATCGGAAAATTGATTTTGCAAAAACAAGGCATTTTATCATCGGATGGACCTCGTCCGGTTATTAAGCAAAATCAAGCGCAAAATTCGTTTAATATGACCAAAGAACTGTTTGACAACGTACGCTAAATAAAAAAAGAGAGAACGGATTTCCGCTCTCTCTTTTTACAAAGGCTTTAAACTTTATATTATCTTAGAAGCTGTATCTAACACCGGCTGTCAAATCAACAATATTATCAACGCCTTCTATATCAACATCGGCATAACGAACCATTACACGTGCAGCCATGTTTTCTGTGAAGTTGTATTGTGCACCGGCACCAATTCTCCAACCCCAACCATCATCGGTATCTTTCTCTCTTACACCTAATGTTTCTCCTTTGACTTCGGCATCATAATAGCCTAAACCCAAGGATCCCAGCAATTCTACTTTTTCTTCGCAACCCAAAGGCATATATCCCATCAAATCTACACCATAGGCATGATATTTATCTTTCAATTTGACGACTCCGTGTTTTTTCTCACCTTCTTCGGTTTGTTGGAAGAATGCTTCAACACCAAAGTTTTTGTGCATTCTTACACCGGCATTGATGGAATAGGCGTTCAAATCTTCTTCAACACCGCCGATACCGTCTATTTCATCTGCATCAATCATAGAATAGACATAATCCAAACCAACATATGGTCTCATTTCCATTGCGTTGGCATTAAAACTCATAATAGAAGCCACTCCGGCCAATAATAAATATTTTTTCATTTTTAAACTCCTGTATGATTATCTCTAATTGAGACAGCTTGATTTTAACAACTCAAATTAGCTTGTCAAGCATTAATTTATTCTAATTTTGATTGCATAAAATCTTATAGCATTTTTTCTAAACATTTTTTCATATAATCATAAAAACAAAAAAACACCCCTCTCATCAAAATTTTTTTTAAAAATAATGATAGCCGTCATAAGATAATCCCAAACCTACCGATGTCAGTTTGTCTTTGGCAGAAATTTCTGCATTTGGGAAAACTTGGCATAGTTCATTTTTCACAATCGGAATTTCGGTTGAACCACCGGTTAGAATGATTAAATCGATTTTTTCGGCTTTTATTTGAGCTTGATACAAACATTCTTGTACCGAGTTTTTGACTTTGGATAAGTCATTTTTTACAGCCTCATTCAGAACCGGCTCCGTTGATTGAATTTGCGGTTTTCCACTCAGAAAATCCAGAATCGTCTTGACTTGAGGCTGATTTGATAATTTTATTTTGGTATTTTCAACCAACCACAAAAGTTTGTGTCCGGCTTCTTGTTCATACAACTCTAATAAGCGTATATATTTTTCCGGATTATGAGCCTCTGTTAAAACCTCATTGATTATCTTTTTGTTTTGATAAGTGTAAGCCATATTTATTTTGCTCCACTCCGACATATCAAAATATTGAGATGTCGGCACAAAAAGATTCTTTTGGCCATAGGTCGTGTACATACCTAATTCCGGCATGAATGATTTGATTGATAAGTCTTTATCAAAATCATTTCCGCCAATTCTGATGCCGGAATCTGCCAAAATATCATCTTGTCTATTTTTCTTATTTTTTAATTTTTCGCCCAACCTGATAATGCTAAAATCTGATGTTCCGCCCCCAATATCGATGACACAAGCCAGTTTTTCACCTTTAATATTTTCTTCATGGGCATAGGCAGCGGCAATCGGCTCGTATTGAAAATATATTTCCTTAAAACCAGCCTTCATCGCAATATCTTGCAACTGTTTTTCTGCTTCAATATCTCCCTTTCTGTCATTATCACGAAAATGGACGGGTCTGCCCATAACAACTTTTTCAATATTTTCATGAACAAAAGTTTCGGCTTTTCCTTTTATGAATTTTATATATTGAGCCAATATATTTTCAAATTTGACTGATTTTCCGTGCAAAATCGTGCCGTTTTGCATTAAATCCGTGCCTAAAACACGTTTTAGGGAACGCATTAAGCGCCCCTCTTCTCCGCTCATATATTTTTGCAGAGCAAGACGCCCAAAAACCGGCTGAGATTTGTTGTTTTCATAGAATATGGCTGAGGGAATGGTGATATGTTCATCTTCAACGGCAACCATCTTTGGCTTTTGTGTTGTTGAAGCGACGGCAATAGATGAATTGGACGTGCCAAAATCTATGCCGCAGAAAAAATCTTGCGTCATGATAAATTTTCCTTTTTGTTTATTGTTGCAAAAGCGCTTTTAGCATTGCCATTTTTTGTTGTCAATAAAGATAATTTTTACTTTTCCGATTTATTATTTTTTTTAAATTTAAATGAGGAGAAATGTGATGCATATTTTAGTTATCGGCGGTGCCGGCTATATTGGTTCTCATGTTGTAAAGGCTTTGTTAAAACGCAACATGGAAGTAACTGTATTGGATAATCTTTCTACAGGAACAAAGCTCAACTTATTTCCGCAAGCCAATTTTATTGAAGGAGATATTCTTAATTACGACCAAATTCTTACTGCATTAAAGCAAAATGTGGACGGAATTGTGCTTCTTGCCGGTAAAAAAGCTGTCGGAGAATCTATGGAAAACCCGATGAAATATGCTTTGAACAACATTAACGGCGTGATTAATGTCTTAAACGCCATGGTTGAAGCCAATGTTAAAAAAGCCATTTTCTCTTCATCTGCCGCAGTATACGGTATGCCGCAATATTTGCCTCTTGATGAAGAACATCCGGTTAATCCAATGAGCTTTTATGGTTTTACCAAGCTTGAAACCGAACGCTTCTTAAAATGGTATGACCAACTTAAAGGAATCAAGTTCGTGTCTTTGCGCTATTTTAATGCTGTTGGCTATGATGAAGCCGGCGATGTTAAAGGCTTGGAAGAAAATCCGCAAAACTTATTGCCGATTGTTATGGAAGCGGCTATCGGGAAAAGAGAAAAGCTCAAAATTTTTGGTAATGACTATCCAACGCGCGACGGCACATGTATCCGCGACTATATTCATGTAACAGATTTGGGTTCTGCGCACGCTCTTGCTTTGGAATATCTTGATAATGGCGGCGAAAGCCAAATTTTGAACTTGGGAACTTCTATCGGCAGCAGTGTATTGGAAATGGTCAACAAAACAGAAGAGATCATCGGTAAAAAAATTCCGTATGAATTTGCGCCGCGTCGCGCCGGAGACCCCGCCGAACTGACTGCCAAAGCAGACAAAGCAAAAGAAGTTTTGGGTTGGGAAGCAACACATTCCGATTTGGAAAATATTATCTCCTCTACTTGGAATATGTATAAAAATTTGTAAGTTTTTAACGGCGATTGAAAAGTTTTTCAATATCTTTGAGCTTGAGCTCAATATATGTCGGGCGCCCGTGATTGCATTGTCCGGAATGGTCGGTTTTTTCCATATCTCTGAGCAGACGATTCATCTCATCAAAATTCAAAGCACGCCCTGCTCTGACTGAACCATGGCAGGCAAAGGTGGCGCAGATATGGTGCAATTTGTCGGTCAAAGCATATTCACCGCCCCATTCGGCGATTTCTTCTGCTAAGTCGGTGATAAGCTGTTTGACATCGCAATCTTTTATCAATGCCGGAACTTCGCGCACAATCACTGCGGTGGTGCCAAATTCTTCAACGACCAAGCCGAGCTGGTTTAATTCCGCCGTCAAACTTAAAATTCTTTCTTTGGCCGAAGCATCTAAATCAACAACTTCGGGTATAAGCAGCATTTGTGATGCCAGACGTCCATTCTTTTGCAAATTGGCTTTCATGCGCTCCATGACAATGCGTTCATGAGAGGCATGCTGATCAATAATAACGATACTGTCTTCGGTTTGAGAAATGATATAGGTGTTGTGGAATTGTGCCTTCGGAATACCTAAAGGTCCGCTTTCTGCCGTCGGTAGATTTTCATAAGCAGACGGAGATTCCACCTTAACCGAAAACTTGTGCTCCAGTTCCGGCAGCTCAACTTGAGAACGACGGCTCGGCGCAACAACGGCACTTTGGAAGTTAAAACCTTGCGGACGTAAAGATGGTTGCGGATTATGTTCTCTCAACTCTACTGTTTCGGGAATATCGTGAACAAGAACTTGCTCTTGCTCCGTTTCTGTGCGCGGAACGCCGAACTCGGGAATGGTGTCGCGAACAAACTCGTTGATGTCTAATGTGTTGGAAGAACGTCGGCTCTCAACCGTTAAAGCGTTTCTAATTGCGCTTACAAGTAAGCCTCTGACCAAAGCATTGTCATAAAAGCGAACTTCTGCCTTAGCCGGATGAACATTTACATCAACATATGCCGGATCAATATCAAAAAACAAAGCACACATCGGATAGCGGTTGCTTGCCAAAACATCCATATATGCCCCTTTGATGGCACCTAACAATAATTTATCACGCACCGGACGATTGTTGACAAACAAATATTGCGATAAAGAATTGGCTTTATTTAATGTCGGCAAGCTCACATAGCCTGAAATATGCAAATTTTCTCTGAAAGCATCTATCAAAACCGAGTTTTCGCCAAATTCTTTTCCCATGACATCTGACAAGCGCTTTAATCTGGCATCAAAAAGCTCACCTTGCTCGGCATTCAAGCTCAGCTTCTTTTTATCACCATCCTTCAAATAAAAAGAAATATGCGGGTTGGCCATGGCGATGCGGGTTAATATATCAACACAGGCATTGGTTTCTGAAGTTGAGGCTTTCAAAAACTTCAATCTGGCAGGTGTGGCATAGAACAAATCTCTGACTTCTATTCTGGTGCCAAACGGATGTGATGCCGGAACGGGTTTGCTTTTTTCTCCGCCGTTGACTTCGATTTTCCACGCGCTATCGGCATCTTTGGGGCGCGAGATGATGCTCAATCTGGCAACGGAAGAAATGGATGGTAGCGCCTCGCCTCTAAAACCTAAGAAATTGATATTAAACAAATTATCATCCGGCAATTTGGAAGTGGCATGCCTTTCCACGGCCAGCTCCAACTCTTCTGCCGTCATGCCTTTGCCGTTATCAGATACTATTATCAGGCTCTTACCGCCATCAACCAAAGTGACTTCAACTGAGGTCGCGCCGGCATCGATTGAGTTTTCGACCAACTCTTTGATAACCGATGAAGGACGTTCAATCACCTCACCGGCGGCAATTTGGTTGACTAAGTTTGACGGTAAGATTCTGATTCCCATGAACTTACTTTCTTAAATTTTTGATATATCTGATTAAAGCTGCCGTTGAACTGTCGTGATGAATGCTTGAGGCATTATCCTGCAATTCCGGCAGAATATCCAAAGCCATTTTTTTGCCCAATTCAACGCCAAATTGATCAAAGGAGTTAATGTTCCAGATAACGCCTTGAACAAAAACTTTATGTTCATACATGGCAACCAACATACCCAGTGTGTACGGATCTATTTTTTTACAAATAATCATATTACTTGGATTATTTCCGGGAAAGCTTTTATATTTTTTTAAAGAATCTATGGTTTCTTTATCTTTTCCGGCTTTTGCTAATTCCTCGGCAGCTTTTTTAACGGTTTTGCCTTGCATCAAAGCTTCGGCCTGAGCCAAAACATTGGCTATTAAAATCTCATGATGAGCGCCTATTTCATTATGCGAAATTGCCGGAATAATAAAATCTACCGGAATTGGAGTCGTGCCCTGATGCAACATTTGGAAGAATGAGTGTTGAACATCGGTACCGGCACCGCCAAAAATAACATTTCCGGTATCATATTTGACAAATTCATTATCGGCACTGACAAACTTGCCGTTGCTTTCCATCTCCAATTGTTGCAAATATGCCGGAAGAAGGCGCAGATATTGGTCATAAGGTACAATGGCTTGACTATGCAGACCTAAAAAGTTGTTGTTCCAAATGCCAATCAAAGCCAGCATAACCGGAATGTTGTGGGCTAAATCTGTATGGCGGAAGTGCAAGTCCATAGTGTGTGCACCTTCCAATATTTTCTCAAAGTTATCCATACCAACTGCAATGGCAATGGACAGGCCTATGGCTGACCACATGGAATATCTGCCACCGACAAAATCCCAAAATTCAAACATATTTTCGGTATCAATACCAAACTCTTTCACTTTTTCGGCATTGGTTGATAACGCAACAAAGTGTTTAGCTACGGCATGCTCACCCAAAGCATCAACCAACCATTTGCGGCAGGTCTTGGCATTGGTTAATGTTTCAATGGTCGTGAAAGTTTTAGAAGCCACAATAAACAAGGTTGTTTCCGGATTGAGCTTATTCAAAACCTCAACACAAGCCGTACCGTCAATATTTGAGATAAAATAAGTATTGATGTCTTTGGCTTTATATTTTTTCAAAGCTTCATTGGCCATTACCGGTCCTAAATCGGAACCCCCAATACCTATGTTGACAATATCTGTCAGTTTTTTACCGGTATATCCGACAAATTTTCCCAACCGTACTGCTTCAGAAAATTTACGCATTTTTGCCAAAACTTCATTGATTTGCGGCATGATGTTTTTGCCGTCTACATAAACCGGAGTGTTATCTCGATTTCTTAATGCTGTATGCAAAACGGCACGGTTTTCGGTAAAGTTAATTTTTTCACCGCTGAACATGGCTTGAATTTTATCTTCAACTCCGCGAACACGTGCAAGTTCCAATAAATAAACCATAGTCTTTTCACTAATGCGGTTTTTAGAAAAATCTACCAGCATGGATTCTAACTGCAAACTGAATTTGGAAGCACGTTTGTTATCTTGCTCAAACATGTCTCTCATTTCAATTTTTTTCATTTTTTTGGCATGACGTTCCAATCTTTTCCATGCGCGTAATTTATTAACAGTACCAGTCATTCTTCTACTTCTCCTTATTTTGAGTAAAACTGCCAATATTAACCGAAACAAAGCCGTTCGGCTTAAAGTATTTCTGAGCAGCTTTATTTACTTCCTCAGTACTTATTTTTTTGATATTTTGATTTCTGTTTTGCAAAAAGTCTAACCCTAAATTGTCTTTTTGCATATATAATAAAATTTCTGATAAATTGGCCACTGACGCAAAACGCAAATTATATGATGCCAGCAAATATTTTTTTGCGCTTTCAACTTCCTCTTCTGTAGCTCCTTTTTGCCCAAATTTATTCCATTCTCTGTGCAAAATATCTTCAACTTCTTGATATTTATCTGCCGTAGAAGAAAATTTACCCTGAAGTAACGGTGATTTTTCGGCCATGCTCATATAAGTATAAATGCTATACGTTAACCCTTTTTCTTCTCGTGCGGCTTTTGACAAGCGTGAGCTTAAGCCCGAACCGCCGAAAATGTGGTTGGCAACGTATAAAGGATAAAAATCTTCATCATTTCGAGAAACACCTTTGGCGGCAAAGCGGCTGATATTTTGCCCTCCTGATGCAAACTCAATATTTTTGTCTGACTTTTTAAAATCGACATTCGGATTACGGACAAAATCTATAGCGGTAGTTTGCGGCAATGCGCCAAAGACCTCATCCAAAACCCGACCTAACGTTTCGGGAGTTATATCACCGGCAACACCAATCAGCAAATTGTTTTGTGCCAAATGATTTTGCATATATTTTAACAAATCCTGCCGTTTTAATTTATTTATGTCTTCCAATTTTCCTAAAGGATTTCGTCCGTAAGGATGATCACCATAAAGATATTCGGCAAATTTTAAATTTAAAATACTTTGCGGATGCTCTTTTTGCAGTAAAAAGGCTTTTTGCATTTGTTGTTTGATTCGATTTAAATCCGTTTCATCAAAACGAGGCGCCGTCAGCACATCTTTCAGCAATCTATAAGCTTGCTCCTGATGCTCACCGGTAGTAATCATTGATCCGCTAAAATTATCCAAATTTGACGAAAAAGAAATACCTATCGCATAATCTTCAAGTTTTTCTTTAAATTGCTGCGAGGTTAAATTTTGTGTTCCTTCCGTAAGCATTGTTGCCGTAATGCCTGATATTCCCTGTTGATTTTTGTTATCAGAGGCGCGCCCTGCTCCACTAAACATAAAACTAAAACTTATTATCGGGGCATGGTTTTCTTCTATTAAATAAGCCTTGATTTTATGTCGCGGTGAAATAACTTCTATCGGCTTTGAAGAAAAAGTTTTTTCCTTTAAGGTAGATTCCGATAAAATTTTTTCAGGATTAAAGCTTAAATATTGCTTATAAAAATACCAACATCCTCCGAAAAGTAAAAAGGAAAACGTTAGCCATTTTAAAATGTTTGTCATTATGCCCGAACTTTTGGATCTGCGACGACGATACGGCATCAATTTTCTCCTTTCGGGTTTAAGATTCCTGTGACAACGGCCATTTGAGATAATAGCTTGTTTGCTGCTTTTTTTACATCTTGATATTGTACATGACGAATTTTCTCATCAATATTTTCTATATCTTCCGTACTCATTCCTAATGAGGTCATCATTCCGAGAGTATTGGCCGCATTGAAAGGATTATCTTGCAAATAAACCAAACCGGAAAGCATTTTATCTTTGGTATTGTTGATTCTGTCTATATTCAGTTTGTTTATTGCTTTTTTAACAGATTTATCAATAGCTTGTTCTAATTCTTGCGGCGAGACATTTTCTGCAGGCAATGCCGTAATGCGAAAAACACCATAACTTCTTGAAGCATAATCATATGAAGAAGAAATCCCTAATGCTTTCTTTTGTTCTAAGACCAAATCTTTATATAGCTCCGAAGTTTCTCCTTCTCCGATATATTTTGAAAATACCAGCAAATTATAAATATCTTCTTTTTCTGTATTATATGAAGGGGCAATATAGTTTTTTATCAAACGAGGGGTGTTTATTTGTGGTAAACTCATTTCCAATCTTGCAGCAACATTGGGGTTTATTTTTGTAAATTTTGCTTTTTCAGCCATCTGACGTTGGGGAATTGTTCCATAATATTTTTGGGCTAAATCTTTGGCCGTTTGTATGTCAATATCTCCCGCAAGTACTAAGACCGCGTTGTCGGGAGTATAAAATCCGTTATAAAAATCTTCAACATCTTGCAAAGTTAAAGATTTTATTTCCTCTTCGGTACCACTGACCGAACGACCGTACGGATGCTCTTGCCACAAAACTTTACGAAGACTCTCGGTAAAAGGCGCAGAAGGATTATTATCTACAACTTGCTTACGTTCTTGATAAACAATATCCCTTTCCAAAGCAAAATTTTCGGGAGATATTTGCAAATTTTGCATACGGTCCGCTTCCAACGCCATAACGAGTTCTAATTTTGAAATATCCAAAATATGATGATATGCCGTAAAATCTAACGAGGTAAAAGCATTACTCTCTACACCGTTTTGTTTTAATATTTCATTAAACGATTCTCCGCTCACTTTTGAGGTACCGCGAAACATTAAATGTTCCAACAGATGTGCCGTTCCGCCCTTTCCGACTTTTTCATCAACGCCTCCGGCTTTATACCATAACATGTGTTTGATTACAGGTGCTTTGTGATTTTCGGCAACAACGACCTGCAACCCATTATCAAGCGTAAAGCTTTGCGCTCCGAACAATTTTGCTTGGACGGAGGAATAGCTCAGGCATAAAGCAAGCCAAGAAAAAATGATGTATTTGATTTTAGCCATTACGTTTCAATCTTTGGAGTTCTTTATCAATGGCATTATCAATTTCATCAATTTTAGTGATGACTGACGGTTCATCAAAGTTAGAAACAAAATTTGCCTCTTCTTTGCTGACATTTTCTAATGTGATTTTGGGCTGAACCGAAGGTGCCGGACGAACCGGATTTAAGTCTACTGTCGGAGGCATGGTTAACGGAGCTTTGGTAGAGACCATAAACTCATTGGGACTTTTTTTATCCATACCCAATGTTTCTTTATTGATACTTCCGCAAGCACTTAAGACCAACAAAACAGATAAAACTGATGCTATTTGTTTTTTCATTTTTTTTCCTCTTCTTTTTTGTGAGCAAAAAACAAACCATGAATAATGATGATGGTTGCTCCGATACAAATAAAACTATCTGCCACATTAAATGCGGGCCAATGATGATCCCCAATGTGAAAATCCAAAAAGTCAAATACGGCACCTCTGCTCACTCTGTCTATTACATTTCCAATAGCGCCGCCGATGATAAAACCTAATGAAATTTGGATAATTTTTTCTTTCTCTTTATACAACCAATAAATTAAAAAGCAAACAATTGTTAACGACATGAGCGACAACAAGATAACTCCAGTTTGTCCGCCGTCATTAAACATGGAAAAGCTAACCCCCGTATTCCAAGCTCTGACTAAATTGAAAAATGAGGTGAAGCTGATTGCGCCATATTCATTGAGAACATGCTCCATGATATAATATTTGGAAAGCTGATCCAAAATGATGATTACCAAGGCACAAGCCAATCCCAATAACATTATTTTACTCCATGTTTATATATACATTAATCTAAGTTTACACTACTCTAGTTTTGTTCAGATAAAAAGCTAAAACTCAAAGATATTCAAGTAAAATTTCAGAACAGTAAGAGTTTGGCCAAGCCTAAGAAGATAAAAAATCCGCCCGAATCGGTCAAAGCTATGAGAAAAACACCTGATGATATGGCCGGATCTACTTTCAATTTGTTTAAGGTCAGCGGAATTAAAATACCGGCAAGGCTGGCTATCATCAAATTGCAAAGCATGGCAACGGCAATGATGTTGCTTATCATAATTTTATCCGGAAACATTATATGCGTTACGCCCCATATCATGCCGGCAAATAACATTCCGTTACATAAGCCTACGGCAAACTCTTTGCCAATCACTTTGATTGTATTGCGCGAAGTGAGCTCTTTTGTTGCCAATGCTCTGACGACAACAGCCAAGGTTTGTTGTCCCGTGGTGCCGCCCATTGAGGCCACAATCGGCATCAAAACAGCCAAAGTAGAAACTTCGGCAATGATATCTTGAAAACCTTTGACAACGGAAGCCGCCATGATGGTGGCAAACAGGTTTGTGACCAGCCATATGGCTCGAGAACGAAAAATATTGAATACGGATTTATAAACATCACCCTCTTCGGTTCCGGACAAGTGCATGATATCTTCACTGGCTTCTTCATGCACAATGTGCACAATGTCATCCACCATAATTGAGCCGACCAAACGGCCTTTGTTGTCAACAACCATGGCTGATTTCCAGCCATATTCGCGGAACATGTGGGCAACTTCTTCTTGGTCTGTATAAGCATCTATCGGGCATACCTCGCCATCCATAATATCTGACAAAGCCTCTGACGGCTTGGAGCGAATGAGCTTGTCCAAACTGATTTGTCCGACCGGATGATACAAAGAATCGGTGATAAAAATTTCATAAAACTCATCGGGTAAGTCTTGGTCTTTGAGCAAAAACTGTCTGGTTTCTTTGACCGTCCAGTCATCGGGAACGGCAACAAAATCTCGTGACATGATACGTCCGGCCGAATCTTCCGGATATGCAAATGATGATTTGACCTGATATTTTAATTCCGGATCCAACTGATTGATGATTTGTGCTTGTTCGTCATCATCCATATGTTCCAAAATTTCAACCGCATCATCAGAATCCAACTCATTAACAATTTTGACCACCTTATCGGCATCCAAATTGTCAATGATTTGCTCTTGGACAACCTCGTTTAATTCCGGAAAAACATCCGGATTGATTTTATCGCCCAAGATATCGACCAACTTTATACGTTGGTCATTATCTAAGGATTCGAGCAAGCGTGCCAATTCATATTCGCTCAAGCCGTCGGCAACTTTGCGAATATATTTGGTATTGTCATTCTCCAGAGCTTTGATAACAGAACTTATCATTCTGGGACCAATTCCCAGAATCTGCTCGGCTTTCTTTTTCTTTTTGGAAAATTTTCTGCTCTTAGGAAGCAATACAACCCGCTTATTACGCTTACTCATGCTACCCCCCGATTTCATCCAATAAAAAAACCCGCTTAACTCTTTATCAGCGGGTGGTAATACTTTTTAATTTTTAATTGGTGCGGCCAAGAAGACTTGAACTTCCACGGGATACCTCCCATAACGACCTCAACGTTACGCGTCTACCAATTCCGCCATGGCCGCAAATCAAAAACTAAAGCTTGTATAAAATACTCTTAAAAAATAATCAAGTCTTTTCTCAAAAAAATAACAAAAAAAGTGTGTTTTTTATTTTTTCTTGAGTTTTTCGGCATCCGGTTCGGCAATTCCGCATGAAATGACAAACTTTAAGCCCTCTTCCACCGTCATATTTAACTCAACCGTATCTTTTTTAGGAACAAAGATTAAAAAACCGGAAGTCGGGTTCGGTGTGGTCGGAATAAAAATGTTGAGCATTTCTTCTCCTCCAAAATATTGTTTTACTTCGCCTTTGGTATCTGAGCTGACAAAACCCAATATCCATATTCCTTTACGCGGATATTCCAGCATCACAACTTTATTAAAAGACTGAGTTTTGTTGGAAAAAAATGTTTCAAAAACTTGTTTTAACAAAGAATAGACACTTGAGATGACCGGTAGTTTATAAACAATCCATTCCCCCAAACGCATGAAAAACTTGCCTAAAAAACCGGCGGCAAACATACCTACCAAAATTAAAGCAGCAATCAGGACAATCAGCCCCAATCCCGGTATCATCGGAATATCATACATTATGAAATATTCTCTGACTTGCGGCGGCATCATTTTACCGACAATTCCGTCAATCCAGTATATAAATTTATATGCCATATAAAAAGTGATGGCGACCGGTGCCGTTACCAAAATACCGGTAAAAAGATAAGCTCTTATCTTAGCACCGACTTGCATAAATACGGCTTTTTCTCTTTCTAATCTGATTTTTTTGATATGTTGCGCACGTTTTTTTGCATTTTTTTCGTTTTTCATTTAGCACCTCTTGATATCTTCTATCATAAACTGAACAAAATTGCGCCCTTGCCAACTATCTTTTCTTAAGACTCCGACGACATCAAAAACTTCGCCTTTAGCATTGAGCATGGCTTGTCCGATGTCATTATCTGCCACACGAAATGCTATTGCTTTAACCGAGCTGCCGTTATCTGAGCCTAAAAAGCATTTTACGTGTCCGCTGCCGATGATTGAGGCTTTATTAATACGAACGCGATGCAACAATAATTTCGGCTCGCCGTTACCGGAACCATAAGGCTCTAGCATTTCCAAATTTTCTGCTAAATCTAACGTTGCACCGGATAACTCCAGCTCGCCATCAATATCAATGACAGGAACAATGGCTTCGCCGCCGATTTTTTCACTGACATATTCGCCGACAAACTTTTTAAAATCTTCTATTTTATCTTCATTTAAGGAGAAGCCTGCCGCCATGGTGTGTCCACCGCCTTTGGTTAACAAGCCCTTTTCTTTGGCTGAGATGATTAAAGCACCTAAATCCACCTGCGGAATGGAACGCGCGGAGCCTTTGACCTCATCTGCCTCTATCGACATGACAAAAGAAGGCAAATTGTATCTTTCCTTCAGCTTTCCTGCAACAATTCCGATAACACCTTGGTGCCAATCGTGTCCGGCAACAAAAGCAATCGGATATGTTTGCGGCGTGCCTTCCAACATTTCAATGGCGTTGAGCAAAACATAGTTTTCAATTTCTTTTCGCTGTTGGTTAAACTCACCCAACTTGTCAGCAAGCATTTCAGCTTGCTTTTCATCTTTCATACATAAGAGTTTATTACCTAGAGCCGAATCACCAACGCGGCCGCAAGCATTAATTCTTGGTCCCAACACATAGCCCAAATGAAAAGCCGTCGGCGCTTCGTTGATACCTGCTTTATCAACCAAAGCACGGATTCCCAGATTGGTGCGGCGGGACATAACTTTCAGTCCTTGTCTGACAAATGCTCTGTTTAAGCCTTTGAGCGGCACAACATCGCAAACCGTACCCAAAGCCACCAAATCGAGCCATTGAAGCAAATTTGGTTCCGGATTGTCTTTGGTAAAGAAACCGCGGCGTCGCAATTCGCGGTTGATGGCAACAATCGTTACAAAAACCACGCCGACCGCTGCCATATACTTCAAATATTCGACCTCGCAGGTTTCATCCAAGCGCTTGGGATTAACCAAAGCATAAACCGGAGGCAGTAAAACCTCGGCTTCGTGGTGATCTAAAACGATGACGGGAATATTTTTTTCTTTGGCATATTCAAACGTATCAAAAGCCGTGGTGCCGCAATCGGTGGTAATGACCAAATCCACGCCTGAAGCAATAAACTCATCTATTGCCATTTTGCTAGGACCATAACCCTCTTCTCTATCCGGAATATGCACTTGTGGATTGATGCCCACGCTTTCTAAAAACAAGCGCAAAACAGAAGATGACGTGGCACCGTCAACATCATAGTCGCCGATTATGGCAACGCGTTCTTTATTGACGATGGCATCTGCGATACGCGCTGCCGCTTTGTCCATATCTTTTAAGCAAGAAGGATCCGGCAACAAAGTTTGCAATTTGGGATCAATAAAATTTTTGATATCTTGTTCTTGAACGCCGCGCAAATATAAAAGACGAGCAATCAGGTACGGCAATTGATATTTTTGGCTAATGCTTTCTATCAGACGCTCATTAACAGGGACAACCTTCCACAGGTTGCCCCCTAACGATTTTTCATTTTCAAGAGCTTCTTCCACTCAATCACCTGAGCTTAGTAAGCAATATAAACTTCAACTCGACGGTTCAAACGCTCGCCTTCAGGCATAACTTCCTGATAAGCCGGCATTGAATCGGACAAGGCTTCGGTTTGAATTTTGTTTGCAGACAAACCATATCTCTTCAACGCATCGGCAACGCTTTGCGCGCGAGCGGCTGAAACTTTGAAGTTTGCCAATTTGTGGCTAACCGGATCGGTATTGCGTGTGCGACTGGAAGCAAAGCCTTTAACCGTTACAATGGCGTTTTTCTTAGATTTTGCCAATTTTACAATGTTTCTGATTTGTTTGTTATATTGAGAATCGAGTACTGAACTGCCGTTGGCAAAATAGAATGTATCTAACCTATAGCTCACACTCGGAATCGTATTTTCTTCTTCTGCCGGAGTAAAATCGGCGGCGGCAACGATCGGTTTTTGCGGTATTTCTATTTTTTTAGCTTTTTCAGCTTTTTTATTTGCATTTTCTGACAAAGCTTTTTCTGCTTCCGCCTTGCTTTCTTTCAGTTCTTCTTTTTTTACAGGCTTGGTTTTAGCCGCGAAAGGAATATCCTGCTTTTCTTTATCATAGGCAACGTTTTGGGTATCTGACTTCAAACTTTCTCCTTCTTCAGGCATGGAAAGTTCTATCTTTTTACTTTTGCGACCGATAAAAGAGCTGTCTTCTTCATCTTGGCTGACTATTGTATCCTCTTCATCTTCGGTTATATCCGGAAAAACTGCTGATGAACATGAACTTAACAATGCGGCCAGACCGAAAATTCCACAATATAATTTGATATCTTGAAGCGCTTTCATATTTTTGAATCCCAATAAAATCTTTATTCTGATTATTTCTTTTATATAAATATAATATTACCTCCGATAAAACAAGAAATAAAAAATAATCAACAGGCATATTTTAATATTTTTGTTTTGCAATTAAATGCGTATAATACGGCAAAAAATAAATATTAAGGATAGAAAAATGCCTAAAATCGCTACCCCTTCGGCTTTTGATGTGGCTTATTGGTTTTTGCAATATGCCGAAAAAAAACAATTTTTTATTGAAGATGAAAAATTACATCATTTGTTATTTTTAGCGCAAATTATCTATATGCAGCGCCACGGAAGCGAAATTTTATTTCCCTCCATGTTTATTGCCACCGAAAAAGGCTTTTTAGAGCCAAATTTGCTTAAGGTTTTTGCACAGGGACATCCCTATATGCCCAATATTAAGATTAATGATAAAACAGCCTCTTTCTTAGAACAAATTTGGAATAAATACGCAAACTTGCCTCTTTTAGACTTACGCTCTACCGTTATACAAAGCCAGGCTTTTCAATCTTGTTATGATAAAAAGAATCTGATAGCAGTGGATATGCAACAAATTGCCGAGCTTTTCACTCCCGAAAATGAAAAGACACCGACAAGCCGCATTCGTATGTCACAACACGGTCCGGTAATGATTTCTCAATGGAAACCCAGAAAAGTTAATAAACAGGATTAAGTTCATGAAAAAAATACTTGTTGCTACTTGCTTTTTATTTTTACTTTCTGCTTGTTTTGAAAGTGAAAAAAATCCGCAGAGAGAACTTTCTAGTTTGACATTCGGAAGTGGTCCTCAACAAATTGATTTTAAAGTAGAAACATCTAAATCGCCGCAAGAGCTTGCTCTGGGTTTAATGTACAGAAAATCAATGCCTGAAAACCAAGGTATGATTTTTCTTTTTCCTTCTCCTCGGCAAACCGCTTTTTGGATGAAAAATACATATTTGCCTTTGGATATGATTTTTGTAAATGATAAGCACCAAATCAGCGGTATTGTTGAAAATGCAAAACCCTTGAGTGAAAAATTGATTTATTCTCCGGCACATACAATTGCGGTTATTGAACTCAACGCCGGTGTGGCAAAAGCAAAAAATTTGCGTCGCGGAATGATTGTTACCCACTCGGGTTTAGTTTTGCCGCAAAAATAATTGATATTTTTTCACAAAACCAAACGGATTATATTCTTCTTTAGCACGTCTTAACCCTGCCAAGCCCAAATCTTGCTCACGATTGACGTATTTATAGTCGGTAAAATTTTCTAAAGTGAGCTTGTTTAAAGCCGGATATGCGCCTCTGACATGGTATAAAGCTTTTTCAAAATGAACGATAATATGTTCTTCATCTTGTTTTTCTCCGATGGTATAGCCGACTACATTATCATCTACCAACAAAACATAGCCAAAAATCTTGCTTTCAAATTCCGTCCAATTTGTCAAAACCTCAAGAACTGCTTTATTTTCTTGTTCTAAGCCTATTGTATTTTCTTTGTTTTGTCTCAACCATGATTGCTGAAAATTTTTGACTTTATCTATATTATTTTCATCTATAGGCACGAGTTTATAATTATTATTCTGCAAAAATTGGTTGGATAACTTGCGCTGATTTCGATATTTTTCGCCACTTAAAGTCACTAAATCGGCAATATGATACAAATATTCCCAATTATCTCGGTCTTCCACAATTTCCATATTTTTACCAAAAACTTTTTGCAGTGTTTGTGCCAAATTTTCCGTAACACTTCTAAACATAACTTGCTTGGGTAAATATTGAGCAAATGTTTTTTGCCAATCTATCGACTTATAATCCCCGAACGGCGGACCATAAACATAATCATCTGCTTTTCTAAAACGCAGCCAACACAAGTTTTCGGCAAAAGCGATTTCAGTTTGATATTTGTTATCCCATGCCCAAAGATTGATAAACGATGTATCAGAACTCTTTTCCATGCAGGTCTGATAATATTCATCATATTTGTTTTTGTCTTGCAAAGACAAGCGTTTGAAATTCAACTTTACCATTTGGTCGGGACTACACAATCATCACCATTAAAATTATAATTTACTACTTCTCCGTTCGTGATGGTAAATGAGGTTTTGCAATAATAGTCATTATTTTGGTCATCCCATAAATTTTCTCCGAAATTTTCCATCGAAATGCCGTTTTCATCAACTCCTACTCCATTATAGGGATCTGTATTTCCGTTTATCGGCGTGTTTTCTTGAGTAATATAGGTAACTACTTTGGTTTGGGGATCAACATTCCACACATTGGTCGGCGTGCCCCATGAATCATATAAACTCAACTCCGGCATGCCTATCCACTGTTGCAAACTTTCTTGATATTCTATGGCACCGTTTTGTGTGGCACAGGCAGAAACTAAAAAGGCTAAAGAAAATATTGCTTTTTTCATAAATCTTCTCCTTCTTTGTTGTTTTTAACAATCAATATTTATGCTCTGTTTTGACAATATCAACTCAACTTATGAGATTTATTTTCATGCGAGCATTTAATTTTGCCATATTTACCTTATCAATTTTGGCATAAACCAACTGATAATCATCATGATTTTCAATGGATTGAACTTGTGCATTTTGGTGCAACCAAGCCAATTCTTTACCATCTGATGACGGAATTTTAACCATTATCATTTGATGATGCTGACTTAATTTGTCATCCAAGGTTTGCAAAAAACGTTTGCACCCCTCTCCGCTTACGGCTGAAGTCGGAATAATATTTGCATTGCGTTTGGCATTTTCCCAAACATATTGTTTATCTTCTTCGCTCAGCAAATCCGTCTTGTTCCAAAGTTCGATATAATTATCTTTATTTTCAATATGTTCCAAGCCTAAGTGATGCAAAACATCCAATACATCTTGTTTTTGTTGCTGATGGTCCGGGTTAGACAAATCGCGCACATGAACCACAATATCCGCAGACAAAACTTCTTCCAATGTGGCGCGGAAAGACATGACTAACTCGTGCGGCAAATCAGAAATAAAACCAACCGTATCGGACAAAATAACTTCTTTTCCCGAAGGTAAATTGATTTTACGCATGGTCGGATCTAAGGTCGCAAACAACAAATCTTGTGCAAAAACATTGGCTTTGGACAACAAATTAAACAACGTAGATTTACCGGCGTTGGTATAACCGACCAAAGCCACTACGGGATACGGAACTTTTTTGCGGGCGCCGCGTTGCAACTCTCGCGTGCGTTTGACTTTTTCCAAATCTTTTTTGATGCGGACAATTTTATCATCAATGATACGTCTGTCCAACTCAATTTGCGTTTCTCCGGGGCCGCCCAAAAATCCGGCACCGCCGCGTTGTCTTTCCAAGTGTGTCCAGCTTCTGACCAAACGGCTTCGTTGATAGGTTAAATGAGCCAACTCAACCTGCAAATTGCCTTCTTTGGTGTTTGCTCTTTCACCAAAAATTTCCAGAATCAAGGCAGTGCGGTCAATGACATTGATTTTGAGTTTTTTCTCCAGATTGCGTTGCTGAATTGGTGTCAGAGATGTGTCAACAATGACTAATTCTATATTGTTTTCCGAAATTTTTTGCTGAAGTTGCTCTAAAAAACCATTACCGAAAAAAATGGCCGGTTTTATCTCTCTGACTTTGACAATTTCACTATAAGCAACATCCAGCCAAATGGCTTGCGCCAAACGCACTGCTTCTTCCAATCTGGCTTCGGGAGACAAAGAAACAGTCTTCCCTTGCACGGAAGGAAAAATAACGCAAGCCTTTTGTGAATTTGATTTAGATTGATTTTCTTTCAAGATTATTCTTCTGGGCTACCTTTTTCTTCTTCAATTTCAATATCTACGGCAGCACTCGGCATAATGGTGGAGATAGCATGCTTGTAAATCAATTGTGTATGACCATCACGGCGCAACAACAAAGAAAAACTATCAAACCAAGTAATCAAACCTTGCAATTTTACGCCGTTTACCAAGAATACGGTAACGGAAATTTTATTGTCACGAAGGTTATTTAAAAAATCGTCTTGAACATTTTGTGTCATTTTTTTGCCTTTTTATTTATTTTTATTCAATGATCTTAATATTAACCCGATTTTTTTATTAGTAAAGTCTTGATTTATACTCTGACACAAATTTCAGTTGTAACTTTAGTCCAATATTTTTTCAACTTTACGAATTGAGGCTGAATCCACATACATTATTATGTCATCACCAACATTCAATATTTCTGTTTCTGACGGATATATTGTTTCTGAATTTCTTATAATTGCACAAATTTTGCTACTGGCCGGTAAATCTATTTTTTTTATGCTTTGACCAACAATTTTAGAATTTTCCGTTAGCGGAATTTCCCAGATTTCGGCAAAGCCTCGTCCCAAAGAATATGCACTTTGGACTTCGGTCTTTCGCAATTCATGCAATATGTGAGATATGGTAACGGAAGATCTGTCAACCAAAATATTGCTGCCGGCAATATCTACCAAGCTGTTATATGCCGGAGAATTGAGCAAGGCAATGGTATTTTTTACCCCGCATTTTTTAGAAAGCATAGAGGCGAGCAAATTATCTTCATCTTCTGAGGTGACGGCTACAGCCGCATCGGCTCCATAGATGCCGGCTTCGCTCAAAATCTTGTCGCTCATCATCGGACCTTGCATAACTATCGTATCATTTAATTCGCGTGCGGTTTCATCTGCTTTTTCTATATCTTCTTCTATAATTTTACAGCTGATTATATTGTCATCTTTTTCAATCATTCGACCAATACAGCGCGAAACAGCATTACCGCCATAAACTATCATTCTTTCGATTGCCGAATGCTCAGCTCCGAAGGCTGACATTGTTAAACCTATTTTATCCGTTGCCGTTAAAACATAAATTTCATCTCCTGCTTCCAAAGCATCACTTTTATACGGAATAAAAATGTTATTTTTGCGGTTGATACAAACGATTTCTATATCAATATCATTATCTATTTGCTTCAAATTAAGCAACGGAACTCTGACAAACGGACTGTTTTCCGGAACCTTAAAGGCAATCAAATACATTTTTCCGCCGACCAACGGACGCGCTTCCGATGTTCCGGGAATTTTGAGCATATTGTATATATATTTTCCAATCTCTTCATCCGGAGAAATGACTAAATCAACCGGAATGTTTTTGTCACTGTATAAAGTTGACCATAACGGGTTTTGAAACTCGCGAGAATTGATGCGGGCAATTTTTCGAGGCACGCCAAACAAAGCCTGCGCCACGGAACAAGTGACTAAATTGACTTCATCATCATTGGTAGCGGCAATCAGCAATTTGGCTTTTGCCGCATCTGCTTTTTCCAGAACGGACGGATGCGATGACGATCCAAAAATCGGCAAAATATCAAACTCTTGCGCTAAATCATCCAAACGCTTTTGATTGTTATCAATAACCGTTACGTCATTGTTACCCTTTACCAAATAGCTAACGATACTTCTACCGACAGAACCTGCGCCGCAAACAATAATCTTCATGTTACATTCCTTATTGTTCTTCTTGCAAACTGCCGAAATAGCGTTCTATCTCTGCATAAGCATCTTGAAAATTGTTTATCTTCACATAATTTTCTCTGAACTTACGTGCATCACGGCAATTTTTACAATACCAACAGACATATTTGCGAGATATGCCTAATGCTAATCTTTCTCCATAATATTCTATCAATTCTTTAATATGGGTTAACAAGGCTTGCTTTACCACGTCTATGGCAATGGGTTGAGGCTCACCCCCTTCTTCCAAATAATTGTGAATTTGCGAAATCAGCCAGGGCGCACCTAATGCCCCTCTTCCCACCATCACTGCATCTACGCCGGTTTCATCAATCATTTTTTTGGCTAACTGCGCGCTGGTAATATCTCCGTTGCCGATGACCGGTATTTTAACGGCATTTTTGACTTCGGCTATGGTTTGCCAATCGGCTTCTCCCGAGTAAAAATCACTGCGGGTTCTCCCATGCACGGTGATATATGCGGCACCGCAGTCTTCACACATTTTGGCAAATTCCACCGCATTTATATGATTATTGTCCCAGCCTTTTCGAAACTTTACGCTTACCGGAAGATTGGTTGATTTGACGGTCATTTTGATGATTTTTTGCGCCAACGGAATATCTTTCATCAAATAGGAACCGGAATTGTTATTGACAATTTTTTTAACCGGGCAGCCCATATTAATGTCAATTGAGCAAGCGCCCAACTCTTCTACCAAAGGGCAAACGTCGGCAAAAAGCTCCGGTTCTCCACCGACAAGCTGCACCACAACCGGATATTTTTCTTCCCTAACATCGGCAATTTTATAACTTTTGGGATTTTTTCGTTGAATGGCATTGATGGCAACCATTTCCGAAACCATTTGCCCTTGCCCAAAACTTTTTACAAGACGGCGCATCGGACGATCGGTAATTCCGGCCATCGGCGCCAAAAATACGCGGCTGTCAAAATTTAATATTTTCATTACACCCTATAATCAAAAGATTTATCATATTTATACATATATTCAATGCGGCTATCCGGCTCTTTATTTATATTAAACGTAAAAGCATAGGCTTGTGCCGCATAGCCCGAATCATAAACCGTGAACTTTTCGCCTTCTAAAAAGAGCGGCATTTCGGAATATCCGCCCAACTCATTTTTTTGGTACAATCGGCTGACATTTTTGGCATCTATCGAAATGTGATTTTGCAATTCTTCCCAAAAAGATGTTCCTTCAATTTCCGCTTCAAGAACCGGTGCGGAATCCTCTGTATTATCATCAATTTGGTGTTGCGGCGTTTGCTCTTTCTTTAAGTTGTTTGTATCGGATATTTGCGCAGAAACGACATGTATATTATATGCCGTTGACGGTTCCAGATAGCTAAAAGCAAAACTCCCGATATTGCTTGTTTGGGGCTCAGATGTTTTGCTTTCCTTAACCTCAGCAGAAAACGCCGATTTATTTTTTATAACATCAACAGAATGTTTTATTTGCGATGTTAAATCGGCGTATAGACCACCAAGTTTATCTGTTGCCGTCATAACAACCATTATTTATTCCTACTAGTTCAATTTATCTAAAGCTTTGGCTAAAATATAATATACTTTACCGATATCTGCTCCGGAAATGACAGACAACAACACGCCGGCATGTTCATTCATGCGGGCTCTGGCGACCAAAGTTTCAAAATCGCTCAAATATTTGGTTACCATATTTCGGAAATCCATATTCTTTTCATAAAGTTTGCGAATTTCCAATATTTGTTGTTTGGTCATGTTCTTTGCCAAATAGCGCACGAAGGCAGATGTATCGCCGTTATAATACTTCTTCCAAATTTCCTCTTCGGCATTGGGATTGAAAATGCGGTTAATATCAACGGAAGAAGTTTCAAGTTTTTCAATAATATAAGCCGCATCTTTCAAGAATGTATCAATTTGTGCGTTTTCGTAGCGTTTTTCCATATCGGTCAAGTTTTTCTCAGCTTTTTGAGCAGTTTCGGTTAATACCTTCAACTGTTTTTCAATAATATCGCTGAAAGCAACTGATTTTTTAATCAATTCATCACCGCTGGCTGAGAAATCAGAACTACTGTTATTCAAAACATTCATCACATCGGTTACTTTTTTCAAAGTATCATCTCCGGCAGCAACCAAAACTCCGGATTGCTTCAAGAAAACTTCACCTGATGAACGAATTTCGTTTGATATGCGCTCCGCATTGCTTGCAATTTCCGTAATTGTGGCGCGCAACTTATTGCCGGTATTTTCAAAGTTGGTTGTTGTCATCTTAGAAGCTTCATCCATTTGCAGGCTTAAAGTTTTTAAGTTTTCTCCCAAACCTTTGACTTTTTCATAGGCAAAATTGGCTCGATTTGACAATTGTACCGACGTATCGTTCAATACCGTATTAAAGCATTCTACCAGTTGTTTGGTATCTTCGGAAATTTTTATCATCTTATCACTTTGTGATGAAATAAGATTATTAATTTCAAAAACCCCGCTGCTGGCTTCTGCCGTAACCGTATTGAAGTTGGCAATATATTTTTCATAATCACTCATTGCCGTTGCAATTTTGGCACTTGATTTATTGACATTGGCACCAAAATCATCCACCAATTGACTTAAAGCCATGTTCATTTGTTCAACATTTTTAATGGAATCTCTTGAAGATTTGTTAATATCTTCATTTACTTTCAACAATCTGTCGCCTAAAACATTGAACTCATAGGCAATTTTTGCCGAATTTTCCAAAATGTTATCCGTGCCATCTTTCATATTCTTATTGATTTCATTAATTTTTTCGGCAACTTCCGTTGAAGCATCAGACAAATATTTATATTGCTGCGCTAAAGATGCTTCACCCAAACGCGTTTGAGCGGCAACGGTATTGGCAATATCGGCCAAAGTTTCTCCTTGTCTTTCAAAGCTATCTTTAATCAAATCTGATTGTGTAATTGTTTTACTCAAAAGAGAATCAATGTTTTGAGCATGAGAATCTAACATTGTAATTGTGTTTTTGCTCTCTTGTACCAGATTTTGATTGGCTTGATTGATTTTGTCGCAATTACCCATGATTGATGCGGTAAATCCGTCTGAGCTTAAGGTTAAATCTTTTACCGTATCATTAAAAATTTGGAAATTATCTCTGAATGTTCCCGATATCAGAGCTAATTTATCGGTGATTTCCTGAATAAACTTGCTGACATCGTTGTTTTGAACCGAAATGGATTGATTTACTTCAGCCAACTTATCAATTGATTTGATCGTATTGGCAACAACGGCATCAACTCGTTTGTTTACATCTTCTTCCAGCAAGGTCATTCTTGAAAAGACCTTATCGGCACTTTGTTCGATAACCGAAACTTGTTTTTTCAAGGTATTACCCATATTGTCGGTATTTTCCGTTAAGCGATCGCAAATATTGAAAAACTCATTTTCTTGTTGCTTAAACAGTAAGCTGATATTTTCTGCTTTTTCATCCATGGCTTGAACAACATCTGCAACATATTTAACCGTGGCTTCGGCAATTTTACCGATGTTTTCATTTTGAACAGCAAAAGAATTGCTCAGTTTCTGCAATGTCGTTTCTGAGTTGGCCGTGGCAATATTGACGTTTGCGGCATGTCTTTCCATGGTTTCTGCCACTGTTACGGAACGTTCGGCTACAGATTTGATCAATTTTTCCATCTCTTGGGCTTGGCTATTTAAAATGCTTTCCATTCGTGAAACTTTACCCAGAGCTATATCGGCTTTTTCGTTAAATTGTCCGGCTTGTTCGTTTAAGCTACTGTTTACTAATTGAGTTTTTGAAACTATATTATTGCAAACATCATAGGTTTCCGATAATTGTTTCTTTAAACTTTCAACCATGTTACCGGATTCATGTCCCAAGAATGAAGATGTACGCATCAACTCATCTATTTGGTATTTTAATTCGGTTTTGATTCCATCGATCTTCTTAACCATTTCTTCAATGCTGTTTTGTTGTTGAACAATGGCATTTTCACCGACTTTACTTTGTGCAACAACAAGGGATGATGCTTCGTTCAAATTATCAATATTTTTCTTAACGACACCGGAAACATCATCAAGTTTAACTTTTGCAACGTCTGTTTGTTCTTGTAATGAAGTAATATTATTTTTAAATTCTTGCATCAACAATTTGAAATTTAAAACTATTCCATCACTTATTTTCTGTAAATTTTCACTGTGATTATTGATATCTGTCGCAACAGCTCCGGCATTGGCTATATGTTGTTCCGACAAGGTATTAAGGCGTGCGCTACTTTCTTCTCCTTTGGATACAACCGCTGTCAGCTCTTTTATAATTTTGCCTGCGTCATTTTCAACATTATTTACGCTGTTGAACATATTTTTCTCAACGGATTTGATTTCTTCCGAAATCTTTTCGGAAACACCTTGCAACTGTTTTACCTGAATGGCCACAGTTTCATCAATCAAATTCGCGCGAGAGACAACTTTTTCCACTTCTGCAGACAAAGCACGACTATGGTTGCCAAAACTTTCACTTAAACTTCCTGCCACATCGTCAATTTTGCCTAAATATTCCTCAACAGTTGCTGTTTGTGTGTTTAAAACATCTTCTATTTTATTGACACTTCCATCTATTTTTTGGCTGATAGAATCACAAGCATCCACCGCTTCTTGTGCCGTTTCTTGAAGCTTTGCCGTTTGTGCATCCAACAATCGAGCAACATTTTCAACGCTCTTAACGGTCAAATCACCAAAATCTGCCAAAGTTTGATTGGCTTTACTGATTTTTGCCGCATTTCCTTCCATCAAATTTTGGAACATTTGTGATGATTGTTTTAATTCCATTACATTCGGGGTGATTTTTTCAAATAGTCTTTGGCAATTTTGTTCCATCACTTGTGCCGAAGAAGAAAAGTCTCCGACATAGCCTTTAAACGTCTCTGATGAAGCTTGAGCTCTGGCTGTCACATAATCAAAATTTTCAACCAAAGTTTTTACGCCATTTGTCAATTCGACTATCGTATGGGAAGAATAATTATCTAATGTACCGACTAATTTGGAAAAATCATTTACTCTTTCGCTCAATTCTTTCTTAATAATTTCGGTTTGTTGCATGGCATGTTTGGTTACGGCTTGCAACTCACCCACTTGTGAGCGAATGGCGTCTGCCATGGCTTTGGCGGTTTGAGCCCCGCCTTCTTCCGGATATACAAGTTGGTTCATATATGCGCGCAAAAACTTGGCTTCATTCTTAAAACTTGTACCACGATCAATATATGCCATTACAACCCAAATGATAGCTAACGGCAAAGTGACACCGGCTAAGAATCCGCCAAACTCATCAGGCATCATCAAAAACAAATTTGACCAACCGAAAAACTGAGTTATATAAATTAAAACAATGATAAACCAAAGTACTGAAATGCCTATCATTAAACGGTTCAAATTATTTGCCAACCAAGTAGAGGCTTGAGGTTCTTCATTATAATTAATTTTGCTCATTTCTGACATAAAGCCGGGAAGAGCTACATTCTTTTTTTGCTGATCGGTCGTATCAACTTGTTGATTTGACATAAATATATTCCCTAATTTTTTTGATTTTCCCAATAAAGACAAATGCGTTATCCCCATAGCAACATTTGCCGGAATGAGTTTATATTATTTTTTTTGATTTTTAAATATTAAAGTTTGGGTTTAAGAGTTATCCACAACAGCTTTTTAAACTTAAAACAAACCTGCTATTTTTCCGTTTTCATCAACATCAATATCTTCAGCCGCCGGACGTTCGGGCAGCCCCGGCATATCTAAAATATTACCGGCATATGCTACAACAAAGCCCGCTCCTGCCGATAAAGAAACGTCTCTTATCGGCAAAGGATAATCTTTGGGCGCATTGCGCAGAGCTTTATCATGCGAAATGGAGTTTTGCGTTTTGGCAATACAGACACACAAGCTACCATATCCTCTTTCTGAATAGGCTCTGAGTTTTTCCATGGCCAAATCTGAAAAATCGGCATATTTAGCACGATAAATTTCTTTGGCGACCTGACTGATTTTATCTTCCAACGGTTCTTCCGTTTGATACAGATAATGAAATTCATTGGCTTCATCACATAATTTTAAGACTACTTCAGCTAAGTCTTCTACGCCCGAGCCGCCTTTTTCCCAACCTTCACAGACTACGGCATCAACTCCCTTTTCTTTACATTTGTATTGTAATAATGATAATTCTTCTTTAGTATCACTGACAAATTTATTGATTGCGACAACAACCGGAACGCCAAATTTTTGCATATTTTCAATATGCGTTTTCAAATTATCGAATCCATCACTCAAAGCGACCAAATTTTCTTGGTTAAGATTATCTTTTTCAACACCGCCGTGCATTTTTAAAGCGCGAACAGTTGCCACTATCACTACGGCTGAGGGTGCAATATGTCCTTGCCGACACTTGATATCCATAAATTTCTCAGCTCCCAAATCAGCACCAAATCCGGCTTCCGTTACGACATAATCGGCTAATTTCAAAGCTGTCTTTGTGGCTATTAAACTATTGCAGCCATGTGCAATGTTGGCAAATGGTCCGCCATGCACCAACGCCGGTGTATGTTCCAAAGTCTGCACCAAATTTGGCTTTATGGCATCTTTCAAAACAGCCGCCAAAGCACCGACGGCATTCAAATCTGCCGCAGTAACGTATTCTCCTTTTGTGTTTTTACCAATGACTATTCTTGCCAAACGTTCTTTCATATCTTTTATATTTTCTGCCAAGCACAAAACAGCCATTATCTCACTGGCAACACTAATACAGAATTTTGCTTTGCGTTCTACACCATTGATTTTTGCCCCCTGAGCAATGGTAATGTCTCGCAAAGTTCTGTCATTCAAATCGACGCAACGTTTCCAAGTGATTGTTTTTTCATCAATACTCAGTTTGTTTCCTTGATAAATGTGATTATCAATTATGGTCGCCAGCAAATTGGCAGCCGTGGTCACGGCGTGAATATCTCCGGTGAAATGTAAGTTTATTTCTTCCATCGGTGCAATTTGCGAATATCCGCCACCCGTTGCTCCACCTTTGGCTCCGAAACACGGGCCTAAAGAAGGTTCTCTCAATGCAATGATTACATTTTTACGCAAAAGATGAAGAGCATCTCCCAACCCTATGGAAACAGTTGACTTTCCCTCTCCTGCCGCTGTCGGTGTAATGGCAGTTACCAAAATCAATTTTCCGTCATCCAGAGGAGAATTTTGAATTTCTTGCAGTTTTTTATAACTGATTTTGGCTTTATATTTTCCATAGGATTCAATATCATCTGCTGTTAAACCAATTGATTCCGCAATTTTTTCAATCGGTTCCAATTCTGTTTGCTGAGAAATTTCAATATCGCTTAACATCTTTATTCTTCCTCTTTTTTCTTTAAAACATATTGCAGTTTTTTTAATGCCTGAATTTGCATTTCTTTTTCACTCAAACCCACAGGAACGACAACGCAAACCTCGGTTTTGGTTTCCGGCTCTATCGCACTTACTTTTATATATTGTCCCTGACGGACATATTCAAACAGTATCTCAGACATTTTTACCAAAAAAGCAAAAGCAGGCTTTAAGCCTGCCTTGCTCACTCCTTGTTTTCTTTCAAAAATTTATTGTTTTTCGGGAAACCAAACGGGGCAAGCTTACCAACTTGCGCACGGTGTCCCAACCATGTTAAAAGTTCGGTTTCGGTCTTGGTCCCGCCGGCACGATTATAGCTGAAGCCTTCACTCTCGTTAAAGATTTGAATATCGCTCAAACCGCCGTCTTTGTATTTTTGCAAAGAAACACCTCTGCCTCGAGCCATGCTTGGAACTTCCTCTGCTTTAAAGACTAACAACTTACGGTTATCACCGATAACAGCAACCATATCTCCGTCCATTCTCTTACAGAACTTGGTATATTCGCCGTCTTCCAAATTCATAATCTTTCGACCGTTGCGGGTTTGTGCCAAAATATGATTTTCATCAACCACAAAACCTCGGCCACTGTTGGAAGCAATCAAATATTTTGCTTTAGAATCAAAGACAAACATTTCGGTAATATTGTCATTGATACCTAAATCTATCATCAATCTTAACGGCTGCCCAAATCCACGTCCGCAAGGAATTTCGTTGGCGGGAATGGTAAAAAATTTGCCTGATGTATCAAACAAAATGATTTTATCGGTTGTTTGGGCATGAATTGCCGTCAACAAGGCATCATCATCTTTGAACTTGAAGTCTTCGTTCAAATTGCTGTAACCTTTCAAGGCTCTAATCCAACCCTTTTGTGACAAAATCACGGTAATCGGCTCTTTTTCGATAAAGGCTTCAACCGGCACATCAATTTCTTCGGAAACCTCGGCAAATTCGGTACGACGTTTGCCCAATGCCGTTTTCTTGCCGAATTTTTCTCTTGTCAGCTTTATCTCGTTCGCTATCGCTTCCCAGCGTTTGTGTTCATCAGAGAGCAACGCCTCCAACTCGCCTTTTTCTGCTGACAAATCATCATATTCTTTGCGGATTTCCATTTCTTCCAATTTACGCAAAGAACGCAATTTCATATTCAAAATGGCTTCAGCCTGATTATCGGTCAGCTCAAATTTTTTCATTAATTCAGCTTTAGGGTCTTCTTCCTCACGGATAATTCTAATCACTTCATCCAAATTGAGATAAGCAATTAAATAGCCACTCAAAAGCTCCATACGAGCCAAAATTTTATTTAAGCGGAAGTTAACGCGACGCTTTAAGACATTGTGTCTATGATTTAGAAATTCCGACAAAACTTCTTTGATGCTCATCACTCTCGGAACAGTATCGGAATCAAGCACGTTCATGTTCATGGTGAAGCGAACTTCCAAATCGGTTTGCTTGAACAGATGTTCCATTAACAAAGCGGCATCAACACTTCTGTTCTTTGGTTCCAACACAATACGAACATCATGAGAAGATTCATCTCTGACGTCATTCAACATCGGAAGCTTCTTTTCCATCAGTAAAGAAGCAATTTTTTCAATCAGCTTTGACTTAATAACTTGATACGGAATTTCGGTTACCACGATTTGATATTGACCGTGACCTAAGTCTTCTTTCTCCCATTTGGCACGAATGCGGAACGTACCCTTTCCTTGCGTATAAGCATCCAAAATGGTAGAAAACTTATCAATAATCACGCCACCGGTCGGAAAATCGGGACCTTTGATTCTTTTTACCAAAGGCTCCATACCGCAATCGGGATTTTCAATCAAATAAAGCAAAGCATCGCAGACTTCGCTCAAGTTGTGCGGCGGAATGTTGGTGGCCATACCGACGGCAATACCGACCGAACCGTTGCACAACAAATTCGGCACCATGGAAGGCATAACCACAGGTTCACTCTCCTCGCCATCATAAGTGTCGCGAAAATCGACGGCATCTTCGTTCAAGCCTTCCATCATGGCGATGGCAAATTCGGTTAATCTGGCTTCGGTATAACGCATGGCGGCGGCGCCGTCTCCGTCAATATTACCAAAGTTTCCCTGCCCGTCTACCAGCGGATATCGCACCGAAAAATCTTGTGCCAAACGCACCATAGCGCCATAAACCGCCGTATCGCCGTGCGGGTGATATTTACCGATAACATCACCGACCACACGTGCGCATTTCTTAAAACCAGACTTAGGGTCTAGGTGCAGTTGGCGCATGGCATAAAGCAAACGTCTGTGTACCGGTTTCAAGCCATCCCTGACATCCGGCAAAGCACGATCAACAATGGTTGACATGGCATAAGACAAATAGCGGCTGCTTAACTCTTCCGCTAAGTGAACATCTTTGATTTTTTCTTCAACTGCTTCCATAATTTTTTCCGTTATATCTCTAGATTTTCAAGCAAATTAGCACGGTTCGGCGGTAATTTCAAGCCGTGAGTTTGAAAAAAGTTCTTCTGCAAGAAAAACTCCGTCATTTTGAGCAAATCTCTTATTTCTTCTGGGCTTGGCTCATAATTTTGCTCTACGATAAACTGTGGAAAACTAAACAATCTGTCCTTATAAGGCTCTCCGGCTTCGGCACAAACAGCCTTGCCGGTTTTGGGTGAAACATATTTCAAATTTTCGGTCGTGCCGGTTGCCGAACACTCACTCAAATCAAGCGATATACCCAAGAAGTCTAACAGGTGGAACTCAAAAAAAGCATAATTCGCCAGCCAATTTTTTTGATTTATCAGCCCGAAAAAGCTCTCGATATAGTAATATAACCTATCCAAGGCCAACTGCTCGGGCATGCAGACATTACACAGACCGCATAATGCCGCCAAAGCCTCTAACTTTGGCATTTCGGAAATGAAATTAACGGCATCGGGACTTATCAACTCAACTTTCAGGCTCAGCATATTTTCATCAACGCGGGCATATGCCTCAAAACCAACCTTATTACCCAGCTGATATACGCCTAAGTTTTTTTTACTCAATGCGTTTTTAACATAGCCGACGACCTTGCCGTGCTCTTTGCTGACAATGCTTAAAATTGCCGAGCTTTCGCCGTGCTTTTTGACATTGATGATATACCCCTCGTCGTTGAACTTCATCTTACTAATAAGGTTTTACCATCTCTTTGGTGATTTTATCATAAGCCATGAGCTCGGAAATGACTTTTTTCATATCTTTCAGAGCTATGGTATTCGGTCCATCCGACAAAGCTTTGTCCGGATTATCGTGAGTTTCCATAAATACGGCGGCAATACCGACAGCAACCGCAGCTCTCGCCAAAACCGGCGCAAATTCTCTTTGTCCGCCGGTACTTCCGCCCAAGCCTCCGGGTTGTTGAACGGCATGGGTGGCATCCATAATCACCGGACAGCCGGTGTCGTTTGCCATTTGCGGAAAACCTCTCATATCCGTAACCAGAGTATTATAACCAAATGATGCACCTCTTTCGGTTAAGCAAACATTACGGTTACCCGAATCATCACATTTTTTTACGATATTCTTCATGTCCCAAGGTGCCAAAAACTGCCCTTTTTTGATATTAACAACCTTACCTGTTTTAGCGGCGGCAACAACCAAATCGGTCTGACGGCACAAAAACGCCGGAATTTGCAGCATATCAACGTGTTTGGCAACTTCTTCGCACTGTTCTTTTTCATGAACATCCGTTACAATCGGCAAATCGGGATATTTTTTCTTTATATCATCAAAAGTACGCATTCCTTCTTCCAAACCGACACCTCTGGCTCCATTAATTGAAGTTCTGTTGGCTTTATCAAAAGATGCCTTGAATATGTAATTAATTCCCAATTCTTTCGTGATTTTGACCATTTCTTCAGCTATCATCATGGCGTGGTCGTGGCTCTCAATCTGGCACGGACCGGCAATTATGGTCAAAGGCAAATTATTGGCAATTGCAAATTTTCCGATTTTGATTGTTCTTTGTTCCATTCTTATTTCCCTTAATATTAATCATTATATTTGTCATAGCAAAAAACTCTAATCTTCGCAACGATTTTCCTCAACTTAAAAACAAAGCCCTCCAAAATTTTTTGAAAGGCTTTGTTTTCTTTATTTCTTATTTTGTTTTTCGATTGCCGCTTCGACAAAAGATACAAACAGCGGATGCGGATCAAACGGTTTTGACTTCAGCTCGGGGTGGAACTGAACACCGATAAACCATGGATGATTCGGAATTTCAACAATTTCAGGTAATCTGCCGTCCGGAGATTTTCCCGTGATGAACATACCGGCATCATTTAATTGTTTTTCATATTTAATATTGACTTCATAACGGTGACGGTGGCGTTCGGAAATTTTATCCGTACCATAAACTTTACGAGCCAAAGAATCTTTAGTCAAAACGCAAGGGTATGCCCCCAAACGCATGGTACCTCCTAAATCTCCGTCTTGGGAACGTTTTTCCTTATCACCGTCTTTCTCCCATTCCGTCATCAAGCCCACAACCGGTTCACAGTTAGGATTCAATTCTGTGGTATAAGCATTGGCAACGCCTGCTACATCGCGCATGGTTTCAATAACGGCCATTTGCATACCGTAACAAATACCTAAGAACGGAATGTTGTTTTCGCGAGCATATTTAACTGCTTCAATTTTACCATTTGTACCGCGTTGACCAAAGCCACCCGGAACCAAAATGGCTGATACGTCAGACAAATAAATATCGGGCTCGCTTTTTTCCAACAACTCAGAATCAACCCATTTGATTTTTACTTTGTACTTATTGGCAATTCCGCCATGAACCAAAGCCTCGTGAATGGATTTATAAGCTTCCAATAATTGCATATATTTTCCGACAACGGCAATTTTAACTTCTCCTTCCGGATGGCGGATAATATCAACAATTTTTTCCCATTTACTTAAATCGGGTTCTCCGTCACAATCAATGCCGAAGTGTTTGCACACTTGCTTATCCATTCCTTCGTGAGAATATGCAATCGGTACTTGGTAAATGTTATCTACATCCAATGCTGCGATAACATTTTCTTCTCTGATGTTACAGAACAAAGCAATTTTTTTCTTTTCATTTTGCGGAATCGGGCATTGAGAACGGCAGAGCAACATATCCGGCTGAATACCGTATTCTTGCAATTTTTTAACAGAGTGCTGTGTCGGTTTGGTTTTCAATTCACCCGCTGCCGGAATATATGGCAACAAGGTAACGTGAATGAACATGGCTCTTTCACGCCCCAAGTCATAAGCAACTTGACGGATGGCTTCCAAGTAAGGTTGACCTTCAATATCACCAACAGTACCGCCGATTTCGCACAAAACAAAGTCTTCATCACTAATATCAGATAAAATGAAATCTTTAATTTCATTAGTGACATGAGGAATAACCTGAATGGTAGCGCCCAAATAGTCGCCATGACGTTCTTTATCAATAACGCGTTGATAAATTTTACCGGTGGTAATGCTATCTGTCTTGTGGCAAGAAACGCCGGAGAAACGCTCATAGTGACCTAAATCCAAGTCGGTTTCGGCGCCATCATCGGTTACATAGACTTCACCATGTTGATACGGGCTCATTGTTCCGGGGTCAACGTTCAAATACGGATCCAACTTTCTCATACGAACTTTGAAACCGCGGGATTGTAAAATAGATGCCAAGGAAGCTGATGCTAATCCTTTACCTAATGAAGAAACAACGCCGCCGGTGATAAAGATAAATTTTGTTTTTTCTGACATATCTTTTCCTTAAAATTTAAAGTGAGAGAGGCACCTTCCTTAAAAAAGGTGCCTCTATGTTAATTAAGTTGTTCATTAATCTGCCGCTACCGGAGCCTGTGGCTCTGTATTTTGAGTGGCAGGTGCGGAAGTTTCTACATCCAAAATGGAGTTGGACGGACGTTCACTTCCTTTGTGATATATAGACAATGAGATACTGGTAATAATAAAAATTGTTGCCAAAATAGCCGTTAATCTGGTTAAAAAGTTGCCTTTACCGCGAGCCGTTAAAAAATTGCTGGCACCGCTTCCGCCGCCTAAACCATCCAAGGCGCCACCCGTTGAACGTTGCAATAAAATAACAGCAACTAAAAAAATTGCAACAATCAAATGGACAACCAATAAAACTGTTCCCATATTCTTATCCTTTTCTTCAACTAAAATCCGGCATTTTTGGCAATAGCAATAAAGTCTTCAACTTTCAAGCTTGCACCGCCAATTAATGCTCCGTCAACATCCGGTAAAGATAAAAATTCTTTAGCATTTGAGGGCTTTACGGAACCACCATACAAAATGCGCATTTTGTTAGCATTGCCTTTACCTAATTTCTTTGCCAAAACTTTTCTAACAGCAGCATGGACTTCTTCTACATCTTTTGCCGTTGGCGTTTTTCCGGTGCCAATAGCCCAAACAGGCTCATAAGCAATCACGGTATTGGATGCTGTGGCTGTTTCCGGAACAGAGCCCAAAATTTGTTTAGAACAAACATCAATGGTTTTGCCGGCATCGCGTTCTGCCAAGGTTTCACCGATACAAATAATAACCTTCAAGCCGGCATTGTATGCTGCTTGTGATTTTTTGCAAATGAGTTCATTGCTTTCACCATGGTCGGCTCTTCTTTCTGAGTGACCGGTTATAACATATTGACAACCGGCATCTTTCAACATAACCGGACTAATATCACCGGTGTGAGCACCTTTTTCTGTAAAATGGCAATCTTGTGCGCCCAAAGCAACTTTTGCTCCGCGCAAAGCTTTTTTTACCGAAGTTAACAATGTGAACGGAGGGCATACCAAAAATTCGCATTCCGGTTTTCCCATTTTTTTGACTTCAGCGGCAACACCTTTTGCCAAAGCTACACCGTCTTCCAAAAGACCATTCATCTTCCAGTTGCCGGCAATCATTATTTTTCTGGCCATTTTTTTATCCTTTTTTCTTAATAAAAACACGTTTGCCTTCTATTTAGCATAACAAATTTTAATTTTCCAGCTAAAAAAACTTTTTAACACCATTATTTTATAAAGATTTTCGTGTATTATTTTAAATATTATAAAGACATCCGCCAAAAATGTTTTATAATTGGCACAATTTTAAATGTTTGTTTTAAGGTGGATGAAAATGATTACCAAATTATCCAAATTTAAAGATTCTTGGATTATCAAGATTCTATTGACTTTAACCGCATTGAGCTTTGTTTCTTTGTTCGGTATTACCAGCTATATCGGCAGTGCCGGAAAAAATAATCCCGTGATTGAAGTTGATGATATCAAAGTTACCAAAGCAGAAGTGAATGCCGAATATGCTCATGAATTGCAAATGGCTCAGAACCTCTTTGGCGAAAATCTTGATATTAATGAAGCTATGAAAGTGGCCATTTTGCAAAATATTATGCAAAAAGAGCTCATTAACTCCATTATGCAAGCTACCGCTCAAGACTTGGGGGTCAGCATCAGTGATGATTATATTCGCAAAATCATCTTCTCTCAAGCTGAGTTCTTAGATGCCAACGGACAATTCAGCCATGAGAAATTTTCTCGCTTGCTTGCCCTCTCCGGCTGGACTGAAGATAAATATATTCAAACCTTAAAGTTGGATATTATCAAACAACACCTTGTTCAAGGTTTGGTTACCGGCTTTTATGTTCCTACCTTTATGACTCCTTACTTGGAAAAAATTGCCAACCAACAAAAAGTGTTCAAATATATCTCTGTTGATGCAGACAAATTGCCGATCGATCGCAAAATCTCTCAGGAGGAATTGGAACAATATTATCAAGACTTTTCCGCTCAATTTACCGAACCCGAAAAACGTGATGCCTCTTTCATTGTGTTAAACCTCAATGATATGGCTGCTCAATATACTCCATCTCAAGATGAAATTCAGGCTTATTATGATGAACATATCGACCAATTTGTCACTCCAGAAAAACGCAACATTTTGCAAATGGTCTTTGATAAAGAAGATGATGCTTTTGCCGCCATGCAAAAACTCAATGCCGGTCAAGACTTCTATACCGTTGCCAAAGAAATGGCCAACCAAAATAAAGAAGATACCGAACTCGGTTGGGTTGCCAAAGATCAACTCATTGCCGATATGGGCGACAGAATGTTTGAGGCTAAAAAAAATGAAGTTGCAGGTCCGGTTAAATCTGAAATGGGTTGGCATATTATGAAGCTTATTGGAGTTCAGCCCAAGTCTGAAATGCCGCGCACTGCCGCTGATAAAAAAATCATCAGCGAGTTGCGTAAAGAACAAGCTTACGATATTGCTTATGAAAAAATGGCAAAAATTGAAGATGAAATCGGTGCCGGAAAAGCCTTTGCCGATATTGCCAAAGAAAATAATGCCACCATTTATTCCGTTAAAGGAATCGATGACCAAGGTAGGGCAAAATCAATCAGCCTAGGGCATGAAAAACTCTTGAAATCAAACGATTTTATCGATGCCGTTTTCTCTTATAATGTTGACGAAATCAGCCAAGTAATTGAAGAAGATGATGGCTTTGTTATCGTTAATGTTGATAAAATTGTTGATGCTCACCCGATGGATATTAATGATGTAAAACCTGAAATTGATAAAATGTGGGCTGAAAATGAACGTTCCGCCATTGCGCAAGAAATTGTCAATGATGTTACTCATGACTTGGAAAACGGCGATAGTATTAATGAAGTGGCTGCCCGTTTCAAGCTCAAACTTAATACAACAAAGCCTTTGAAGAGAAACGAAAACTTTGCTAACCTCAACGGAATCCAAATGAAAGAAATGTTCCAAGAACCGTTGAACAGTGCTAAAGTTTATAATTTGGACAACATTACAATTATTGCCGTTGCCGATAAAGTGGTTGACGCTAACAAAAAGCTCTCTAATGACGAAGCTAATGCTTTGTTGATGAAAGCTTCTGCCGAAATTTCTCAAGAAACCGCTAATCAACTTGTCGAAGCATACAGCGCTCATTATGATGTAAAAGTGGATTATAAAGAAGCCGGATTGGGCGATATATAACCATTTTTCCATTCAAATCAATAGCTTATACGGAAAATAAAATTAAAGGCGTTTCCCATATATGAGGGAAGCGCCTTTTTTATGTAATATTTAAGAAATACTATGATACCCGACCTGCAAAAAATCTATTGAGCCGGCATTCAGATAATCTAAAATATATTTTGCTTCATCTTTCCACGCATTTATTTCTTTAAACTGCTCAGGATAATCCAAGCTATTTAAAAAATTTGGAGAAAGAATTGAGATAACATAACAGATACTTTCTTTTCTTTTCATGATATAAGTAGAAAAATCTGTATCGTTAATATATCCCATTAATAGAGCAGACAAATCTCTAAACGGCATTTCTACAACTGAAAAACAGCAATAAGCTCCCTTGCCGCAAAATTTGATACTGGCAAAGTCAATATGTCCCATATCTAATGACAATATCTGTTGCAACTTTTGCAGAATTTCATCTTGATTTGCGCCTTCAACATTAAACGCAAAACATTTTTTACAATGATCTTTGTCAAGATAGACCGCCTCATACGGCGTTATTTCACCCAACCCGCAAGTTTGTAACTTGTTTCTAAAATCGGACAAACTCATTTCTCTTGTCAGATTTAAAAATACAGGAATTTCTGTTACCATAATTTTATATTTTTAGTTACTAATATACATAATTATTTCTAATTCTGCATTCATATAGCATTGAATTGTTAAAAATGCAACAAAAAAGCTCGCTTTTGATTGCGAGCTCTTTTGTTGTTTTATATCCTATTCTATGCAGCAATCGACAGCCTTTCTGACAAAAGCTTTCATCTTTGCCAAAGCACCTTGCGGTTCTTTTTCTTCTGCTATTGGAGCTGCCGCCGCCAAATTTTCATTGACTTTTGAGGTGAGTTTTTTCACCTCTTCAACACTGTCTTCAACCCATTTGACATCAGCTACATTCAGCATATTCATATTCAAGCCCCAGAACAAGCAATAAAGCTCATAAGCTTGATTGAACAAGTCATAAGCTTGTTCTTTATGCCCTAAGCTTTGTTGCTTGGTGCCGACTTCCATCAAGCGCATGGAAGATGCCAACAAGTGTTTGGAAATGCACCATACCTCTCCTTCATAAGAAGGAATGATTTTTTGCATCAGATTTTTTCTTTTTTCTCTGACTTCTTCTATCAAATCATAAAACGCGGTTTTACCGGTTTTAGCACCCGAAAAAACCAAATGCTCTTCAATGGAAATCAAATTCATAATCGCAATGGTTAAATCTTGATCAGAAGACAAATCTTTGGGATTGACCTTTTTGGAACTATCTATTCTTTCAACAAATTCTTTAACACTTTTGGCTTTGTTCATTTATTTTACTCCATAAAACTCAGCAAATCTTCAGCATTGGCAGCAGGTGTCGGTGTGCACAACGGATTGTAATAAAACCAAGTGCTGACAAGAGCCAAGGCCACAACCGGAACAACTACTTTTTCAAACGGGAAATGAGCATGTCCGCCGTTTCTTGCTTTCATCCATTGATAAAAATCGGAAGCCCAGATTAAAACTAATGCTCCTAAAATCGCGCTAAATAAAAATGGATCCAGATAAAAAATGAGAATCGGTTTCGGGGTATAGATCAACTCTCCCATATACATAAAACCGATCATGGCAATGCTCAAGCTAATCAGCAAAAAATCACGACCTTTGAAATTCCAGCCTTTTTTATCAAACCATTTAACCAGCCAAAAGCCCAACAGAGCCATAAAAGCACCGCCCCAAACGCCGACGACACTGTCATCAACTCCAAACTGGCGGGCAATTTCCAAAGATGCACCCACGGCAACAGTACAAACGGCACAAGCCGGATTGGCTAATGCAGGTAAACTAAAGGCGGTAACAAACAATAAAACTAATGCAAAAATCATTTCTTTATCCTTTTTATTCAAATTTCAACACATATTATATATGTAATGTATTAAAATTGTCAAATATTTAAAATCGAATTAAATTCGAAGTTAATGCACTATTTTTTTTGTTTATTATCGCCTTTTAGTTCAAAAAAGCAACAGCTATATTGTTTTATTCAGCGGTTTCCTTTTTGGTTTCCGGTTCTTCTTGCAATTTGAGATAACGTCTGGTCATCTTCAAAGCATTTTCAAAAGTTGAAGCTACGGAAATACCATGAATATCAATTCCTTCTTTTGTGAAAGCATCGTGCAAAACACGGCGCGGTTGTTTTTTCACATTGGAGAAAATGATTTTGGTATCGGTTTGTTGCAACTTTTTCACAAATTCTACAATGATATTGGCACCGGTTGCATCAACCACAGGAACATAGCCCATACGCAAGATTACGACTTTCGGATGTTGATGCGGCAAGTTCATTTTTTTGAAAAAGCTTGAAATCTGCGATGCAACACCAAAGAATAACGGACCGGAGAAACGAAAAGACACAACGCCTTGCTCGTGCAAAACTTCTGTCAAATCGCGACCACCGCCAATATATTCCAAAGAGGTTTCATCGGTTTCAATTTCCATCTCACGGCTCATACGGTGCATGAAGATGACGCTCGACATAATGAAGCCGACACTGATTGCCGTATTCAAATCTACCAACAAGGTCAACAAAACGGTAATAATCAATGTATAACGGTCACCTTTCGGGCCCAAAATCAATTTATACATTTTATCCAAGCCAAGCATGTTCCAACCAATCAAAATCAAAATGGAAGACAAGCAAGACAGAGGAATGTATTTTGCCAAAGGAGACAACAACAACATGAACAAAACCAAAAATACGGATTGCATCATTCCCGCAATCGGAGAATAAGCATTGGCTTTGAAGTTGGTTGCTGTACGAGCGATAGCACCGGTTGCCGGAACACCCATAAAGAAAGAACAAATGATGTTGGCAATTCCCTCACCTATCAGCTCGGCATTAGAATTGTGATTATCACCGCTCATACCATCGACCACGGTTGCGCTCAACAAAGATTCAACACCGGCCAAAAAGGCAATGGTCAAACCGCTCGGAATTACTTTTAAGAATAAATCCAAATCAAAATTCGGAATATGCGGTGACGGCAAGAAATGCGGAATACCACCAAACTGGCTACCGATTGTCACTACATCTACACCAAAAATGCTTACAACTCCGACAAACACGGTGCTTCCGACCACGCTCAATAAATATGCCGGCAATTTTGGATGTTTGGCTTTGCAATAAAAGATAATTCCGAAAGACAAAACGGCAATCAGCAAAGAGCTCCAGCTAAATGTTCCGAGATTGCTTAAATAGGCGCGCCATTTGGGCAAGAATGCCGACGGCAAATTTTCAATTTGTAAGCCTAATAAATCTTTGATTTGGGTGGTAATTAACAATAAACCGATACCTGCCGTAAAACCAATTACGACCGGATACGGAATATATTTAATATAAGTACCGAATCTTAACAAACCGGCAATTATCAATGCCAAACCTGCCACCAACATGGTCATAGCCAAACCGGCATAACCAAATTGTTGCATAACGCCAAAAATGACCACAACAAAGGCTCCGGTCGGTCCGCCGATTTGATAACGACTTCCGCCTAAAAAGGCAATGAAAAATCCGGCAACGATTGCCGTATATAAACCCTGAGCCGGTGTTACACCTGAGGCAATTGCCAAAGCTAAGGCTAACGGAATGGAAATAACGGCTACGGTCAAGCCGGCGACGGCATCTCTTCTAAACTCATTTTTTCCATAGCCTTTTTTCAAAACTTCTACCAATTTGGGCGCAAAATTTTTGCCATAGAAATTGGTAAAGCGATTTAACAACGCTATCATTTCTTTTCTTCTTTCTTCTGTATATTTTTTGATTTTTTATCCGCGGCTATCAATACTACTTTTCTTTTGTATGTCAAGTGACTACAAGGATTTTTTTACAAATATTTTTTTAATCTTGAACGTATCTCTCTTTTGCTCTATTTCTTCTATATTAAGAAAGGTAAGTCTCATGCAATATTTAATTGAAAAAGCTATTCATACCCATCAACTGACAAAAGAAGAATTACTCTTTTTGCTTGAAGATAAAGATAATCTTGAAGATTTATTAGCTGCCGCAAATCTGGTACGTAAAAAATATGTCGGCGATGAAATTCATCTACGCGGCTTAATCGAATTTTCCAATTTTTGCAAAAATAATTGTCTCTACTGCGGTTTGCGCCGCGATAATAAGAATCTTACTCGCTATCGCATGGAGGAAAAAGACATTATCTCCCTTGCCGAACACGCAAAAAATATGGGACTAAAAACGATTGTATTGCAGTCCGGCGAAGATTTACATTTTAACACCGAGCGAATGTGCCGTATTATCCGCGGTATCAAAGCGCTTGGCTTGGCATTAACCTTGAGTATCGGCGAAAAATCAAAAGAAGAATATGCCGCCTACAAAAAAGCCGGTGCCGATCGTTATCTCATCCGGATTGAAACAACCGACAAAAAGCTCTATGCCGACAACGATCCCGACATGAGCTGGGAAGAGCGCGCAGAGTGTATTCGCAATCTCAAAGCTCTCGGCTTTGAACTCGGCTCGGGTTGTTTGGTCGGTTTGCCTAACCAAACGCTTTCTTCCTTGGCTGACGATATTCTCTTTTTCAAAGAAACCGATTGCGATATGATAGGAATCGGTCCGTTTATCCCTCACCCCGATACACCCTTGAAAAATGCCAAAGGAAGAGAACTTAATCTTTCACTTAAAGTTATGGCTCTTACGCGTCTGTTGTTGCCTGACATTAATATTCCGGCAACAACCGCTATGGAAACCCTTGCTCCCGACGGTCAAGCCAAAGCCTTAAACGGCGGCGCTAATGTGATTATGCCGAATGTTACCCTCACGGATTTTCGTAAATTGTATCAGCTTTATCCGGGAAAAACCACCACCGGTTATACTCCTGATGACTCGCTCAAAAAAGTAATTGATAAAATTCATGCCCTCGGACGAACTGTCGGAAACGGATACGGGCAAAGTCCGCATTGGCTCAAAGAGCAAAAATAACTGTTGCTTCCACCCTCAAAAACTGCTATATTCTTTTCAGAACAAAAATTATTAAGATATGAAAAGAATAAAAAAATTAACGGAAATTCAGCTGTCAAAATTTCAATTTTGGACCGTTGTTTTGATAATTATTTTAACAATTATCAGTTTTTTTCTCGGGCGTGAACAAGGAATCAAAGAGACGCAAAAAGTTTATGAATACAGCTATTCTTGGACCAGACCGATTCCGTCCGAATCTGCCGTATTTCTTCCCAATACCGTTATCCATAAGAACCAATCTTGGCTTTTTTGCGAAAAAATGGCAAACGGAGACTTGGAGGCAACAAAAGTCTTTTTGGAATCTGCCCCCGAAGACGCTTCCATTGCGCAAGCTCGTATGCGTGTGGCGGAAATGCGTATGGAGATGATTAAAACTTCACGTCATCGCTACCTTCGTCCGCAACATGCTTGGGGAAAACGCTTAACGGATAGCTATGGGGCAAAACCCAACACCGTCATTCTTTATGAAAACGGACTGGCGATTTATCGTAAAAATCGCTATTCTTTCTTCCATAAAGCCACTTTGGAAATTGAACCTTCTTCTTTAACGGGAAAAATTGAAATTTCTAAGGGCGTAGATGGGTTTTATTATCCTGTCGTATTCCGAGACAGCACTCTTATCCCCCTAACCTATTGGGGTGAAATTGTAAAAAAGCAGTGAGATTCGTTCTCACTGCTTTTTTGGTCTTTGCTTATTTTCTAAAATTAAGCAATCATTTCTTTAACACGCTCTTTGATTTTTTCTACAACATCTGATTTCGGTGTGTATTTTTCTTCAAACGGAGCAACCGTTTCCCAACCCAAAGCCTCAAATACGGCTTGGATTTGGTTAACAACGCCCGGTTTCCAACCATATGAACCAAATGCAAAACCTTTCTTGTTTTTAGGTTGCAAACCTTTCATATAAGTTACGAAAGCAGCTACTCTCGGGAACATTTCATTGTTCAAAGTCGGTGTACCGATGCAGATGTATTTGGCATCCAAAAAGTCAACCATAACTTCAGAAATGTCATGATGAGTCAAGCAATATTTAACAACCGGAATACCGGCATCTTGGAAAACAGACATAACAGCATTAGCCAAAGTTGCGGTAGCGCCCCACATGGTATCATAAACAATAACGGCTTTGCCTTCATCTTTACCGCTTGCCCATTTGTCATAAGCGCTCAAAATGGCCTTAACTTCTTTTTCTCCACTCCAGATGCAACCATGTGACGGTGCAATCATCTCAATATCCAATTTCAAATCGGTTGCGGTATTCAAAGCCTTTTCAGCTTGTGCGCCGTAAGGATACAATATATTGGCATAGTAGCTTTGAGCTTCACGCATAATTACGTCAAACGGGGCTTCTTTAACAAACAAAGCATCGGTGCAATAGTGCTGACCGAAGCCATCGTTAGACAACAACAATTTATCTTCCTTATCATAAGTCATCATAGAATCGGGCCAGTGCAACATCGGTGTGGTTACAAAAGATAAATTGCGTTTACCGATATTCAACGTATCGCCGGTTTTAACAATGACATATTCCCAACCTTGCGTATCATAGTGGTCTTCCAAAGCTTTTTTACCCATGGCGTTGGTAACTATTTTTGCTTGCGGAGCTAATTTCATAATAGCCGGAATGCTGCCGGAGTGGTCTTGTTCAATATGATTGGCGATAACATAATCAATCTTAGAAAAATCTACCAAACTTCTGACACGAGCTAATTGTTCTTCAGTCATATAGTGTTTTACGCCATCGACCAAAGTAATTTTTTCATCCATAATCAGATATGAGTTATAAGTTGAGCCGCGCGGTGTTGTATAACCATGAAATTCTTTCAAGTTCCAATCTTTAGCGCCTACCCAGTAGACATCTTTTTTGATTTCTACACCATTCATATTTTTTCTCCTATTTAAAAATTTGAACTATTGCCTATATAGATAATATCTAAAATTGTGATTGACAAGATGTATTTCATCATATAAACAATAATAAGAATGATTATCAATTTTATGGAAGAAAGATGAAATATTCAAAACAACGAGAACTGATTTTAAAAACTTTGCAGGAACATATGGTCCACCCTACGGCAGACTATATCTACGAAGTTTTAAAAAAAGAACTTCCTTCCATAAGCTTGGCTACGGTTTATCGCAACTTAAACCAATTGGCAGAAAACGGAATGGTAAAAAAAATTGAAGGATTAGATGGCTCCGTACATTTTGACCACAATCTTTCCAATCATTATCATTTCATTTGCACAAAATGTAATAAGGTATATGATGTACCTTATGATGTTGCTCCGGATTTGGCCGATAAAGTTCTGTCAAAAACCGGATTAATCATTGAAAATTATGATATTTCCTTCAAAGGTATTTGTCCGGAATGTCATAAAAAAGAGTTTCATTAACCTATTTATTGGAGAGATTACATGCAATTAAAAGGCTCTAAAACCGAAAAAAACCTTATGGACGCATTTGCCGGCGAATCTATGGCTCGCAACAAATACACCTATTACGCTTCTAAAGCTAAAAAAGAAGGTTACAATATCATCGCTGAAAAATTTGAACAAACCGCAAATAACGAAAAAGAACACGCTAAATTGTGGTTCAAACTCTTGCATGACGGGGAAATTGCCGACACAATCACCAACCTCAAAGATGCTGCTGCCGGTGAAAACTATGAATGGACCGATATGTACGCACGCATGGCTAAAGAAGCCGAAGAAGAAGGTTTTACCAAAATTGCTTACCTCTTCAAGGCTGTTGCTCAAATTGAAAAAGGTCACGAAGAAAGATATCAAGCTCTCTTGGATTCTTTGTGCGAAGGCAAAATTTTTGAACGCCCGACAAAAGTTATTTGGGAATGCGGCAACTGCGGTCACCGTGTAGAATCTCCGAAAGCGCCCGAAAAATGCCCGGTTTGTGATCACCCGCAAGCTTATTTCTTCCAACTGCAAGAAACAGAGTTTTAAGCAAAAGTATATTTAGTGTTTTCGACAGCCTTCCTTTTTAGGAAGGCTTTTTCTTTTATGAAATCCCAAAACGAGTTCGGGATGACCTCAATGAGGTCTTTTTTTGGTTGCCACCGGCTAAACACGGCGTGTTTGACGGCAAAAGTTTGACAAGCTTAGCCAGCTTGACCGCCCTAATCGATTGCCGCGCTGTTCGTGCCCTGAAACCGCGTTGCTTTCCATGTGCAAGGCGGAGAGTTTGTGCCTTGTTCATTCATCATTGTCATCCCGAATTTATTTCGGAAAAAACGAAAGGAGAAAGAATATGAATACAAGAACTGACAAAATTTTGGAAGCAAGTCTCGCGCTCGCGGCTTTCTCCTTTATCACCGCAACGCAGGTAGCGGCTCAAACCTACGTTACTCCCCCAACCTGCGAAAGTTTGGGATATAATAAAACCACTGCCGATTGCGAAGGAAAAACCATCCTCAAATGCCCGTTTGATACCTCTCAGGTTTATTGCCCCGGAAACAATGAAGAATCAAACATTACATCTTATAAAGTTGGGGATGATTATTTTATGGCCGGATATAACATAGGAAGAGTTCTAGAAATTAAAGGTAATATAATAAAGGTTGCATCTACACTTAAAGTAAGTTCTTCAGAAATTACTGATTATTGTGACAATTTATCACCAGGTGTTTGGATAGCTCCGGATAGTACTGATCTTGCCGTAAAAATATTTAAGATTTTTAAAGGAACATACAAAGATAGTCTAGCATTTTTAAGAATTAATACATCTCCGGGTTGTGTAGATACAGCAGGACTTAATCGTAATCTCAAATGTACGGATTCACGTTATACATTTTACAACTCCTGCATTACTTCCGTGCAGGCAAATTAAAAATATTTCACGGTAATTAATCTGTACTAATCAAAATCCCCTTTGAAAATTTTTTTCAAAGGGGATTTTCTTACATCTTTTTCCAAGTGGTGCCGTTGGGACCGTCTTCCAAGATAATGCCCTGCTCTTTTAACTCATTGCGAATTTTATCAGCCGTTGCCCAATCTTTGTTCTTTTTGGCTTCAGTACGCGCTTGGATTTTGGCTTCAATCTCAGAATCATCTTCCTTATCTCCGCCTTTGAACCAGTTTTCGGCATCTTGCCACAACAAGCCCAACAGATAAGCATTTGCCAGCAACTCGGATTTATATTTAACCTTATCTTCTTCACTCTCGGCTTTGTTCAAATTATTGACATTTTCATGCAGATAAGTCAGTGCCAACGGAGTGTTCAAGTCATCTGCCAAAGCCTCGACAACTCTTGCATCCGGCTCAACTTTTTCTGCCTTAACATCTTTAACTCTTAACAAGGCATTATAGAACTTATCCAAAGTGGCTTTGGCATTGCTTAAGCCTTCAAAAGTGAAGTTAAACGGTTGGTGATAGTGAGAGCTCAAGAACAACAATCTTAAAGCTTCTGCCGGAGCTTTTGCCAAAACATCATCCAAGATATAAAAGTTTCCCAAAGACTTTGACATCTTCACGCCATCGACCATCAACATACCGGCATGGACCCAATAATGCGCAAACTTAGTCCCTTCAAATGCACATCTTGATTGAGCGCACTCATTTTCGTGGTGCGGGAAAATCAAATCTGAACCGCCACCGTGAATGTCAAAGTCATTTCCGAGCAACTTAGAACTCATGGCAGAGCATTCCAAATGCCAACCGGGGCGACCGTATCCCCACGGACTGTTCCAACCCGGCTCCGTCGCTTCCGATGGTTTCCAAAGTACAAAGTCTGCCGGATTTTTCTTATAATCAGCCACTTCCACTCTGGCGCCTGCCAACATCTCTTTCATGCTTCTGCCTGACAAGCAACCGTAATCCGGCATCGAATCAACCGAAAACAATACATGCCCTTCCGCTTCATAAGCGTGTCCATTCTCTAGCAAGCGTTTGACCAACTCTATCATCTCGTTGATATAGTCCGTGGCTCTCGGGCGATAGTTCGGCTCCAAGTTACCGAGCTTTTTCATATCTTCAATATACCAATTATAAGTTTCTTCGGTAATCTCGCGAATCGGCTTGCCGGTTTCTTTGTGTTTATTTAAAATCTTGTCATCAACATCGGTGATGTTTGAAACATAAGTCACATGGTCGGCACCGTAAACATAACGGAGCAGACGATAAAGCACGTCATAAGACACCGGCGTTTTACCATTGCCCAAATGGGCTTTATCATACACCGTGGGACCACAGACATACATGCGCACATTGTTACAGTCTATCGGAACAAACTTTTCTTTGCGACGTGTTAATGTGTTATGCAAGTATATGTCTACCACGATTTTTCTCCTCTATTCCAGTTATGTTAAATTATGCAGCTTCGCCTTTTAATCTCTTATAGGCTTTGGCTCTACCCATCAAAGGCATCAAGATTTTGAGTTCCGGTCCGTTTTCTTGAGCGGTTAAAGCTTTTCTAATCGGGTGAAACAAATCTTTGCCTTTTTTGCCGGTTTTGGCTTTAACTTCATTAACCCAAAGATTGAAGGTTTCTTCATTCCAGGGTTCTGCCGGCAGCAAATCGGCTGCGGTTTCGGTCAAAACAGAATCTTCAATTATCGGTTTAACTTCTTTGTGGCAAATGTCTTCCCATGCCGTAATATCTGTTACAAAAGTCAAATTACCTTTAACGGCATTCCAGAAGTTTTCATCGGCATCAATACGACCTTTGACATATTCATACGGTGCACCGTGAATAAATTTGGTATTGAACATTTCCAATTCTTCAACATCAAATTTGGGTTGTGCTCTGCCGATTTTGCTCAGATCCAAAGATTTTGCCAAACTTTCCAAATCATAAAACGGTTCAATGCTTTCAGACGTACCTAATTTTGCCAAGAAAGAGCTGATGGCCATGGCTTCAATGCCTTCGGCCTTCAATTCTCTGACACCCAAGCTGCCCAAGCGTTTGGACAATTTTCCTTCTTTACCGGTCAATAACGGCAAGTGTCCGAAAGTCGGCACATCGCCGCCCAAAGCTTCAAACATTTGAACTTGTGATGCGGTGTTGGTAACGTGGTCTTCACCGCGGATAATATGGGTGATTCCGAAATCATGGTCATCAATAACCGATGGCAAGTGGTACAAAAAGCTGCCGTCTTCACGAATGATAATCGGGTCGCTCAAATTTTTGGCATCATATTTTACTTCGCCTCTAACCATATCATTCCACTTAATTTCACCATCAACAAGTTTGAAACGATAGTGCGGTTTGCGGCCTTCTTTTTCATATGCGGCAATTTGCTCTGCCGTCAACTTCAAGGCGGAGCGATCATAAATCGGCGGCAGACCTTTGTTCATCAGTCGTTTGCGCATAAACTCCAATTCTTCCGCCGTTTCGTAGCAAGCATATATTCTGCCTTCCTTCTTTAATTGTTCGACAACTTCGTTATATCTGTCAAATCTTGCCGATTGTCTGGCTTCTTCTTCCCAAACAAGTCCGAGCCATTTTAACGAATCTCTCAAAGAAAGCTCATATTCTTCTTTAGAACGCAACTTATCGGTATCATCAATACGGAGCATAAACCTGCCGCCCAACTTCTTTGCCAACAACCAGTTAAACAATGCCGTTCTGGTGTTGCCGATGTGCATATAACCGGTCGGCGATGGTGCAAATCTGACTTTTATTTCACTCATAACTAAAATATCCACTTTATTATTAAAAAAACTAAAGTGGATATTATAAGTTTATGTTTATAAATTCAAGGTTATTTTACAAAAATCTCGCTTTTTATTGCTCTATTTTCTCTAATTTTTGCTGATTTGTCTTTTCCGTGGAGCTGACTATGGTGGCAAAGTCTTCCAAAAACCAGCTCATATCTCCCTCATCTTCCGCTACCATCTGATAGAAACGATTGCGATATGACAAAATTAAGCTGCTTTCAGCCAAGGTTAAATCAATGATTTTGATGTCGTCTTTATTTTCTACCAAACGAAAAATGACATTGATTTTTTGAGGCTGATTTTCTTTATTCTGAAAATTGCCGCCTAGGTCAATCGTGGCAAAAACATCGGTATATGTTTTGGAGGCTATGGCATTATTGATTCTGAATGTTATCGGATATTGAAACGTGAGCGGAAACCCTTTGTATACAGCCAAGGCATAGCGTCTGAACAAAGCCAAATACTCTTGTTGCTGGCTCTTATCCATTTCGCGCCAATGTTTGCCTATTACAAATTTTCCGATATAATCCAAATCAACATATTTGAGAAATAAATCGTCCAAATTTTGATATTTTTGCGCCAAATCCTTTTCTTGGAAAGTTTCTAGCAACAAATTTCCCTTATCTTCTGCCCAAGAGATTGCTTTTTGCGGTTGCGGCGCGGCAGCATGCACCGAAAAACTCATCAGCGAAAAACAAACGATAATAAGTTGCAAAAATTGCTTACTTTTCATTTAAATATATCCTATATTGTTCTTAAATTTATTTTGATTATAACATCAATTGGTTAAAAAAAATGAAACAAAAAATTTGCTTTTTATATCTTTTGACCTGTTTATTCTCTGCTAATGCCTGGGCAACGGATGCCGGGTTTCGGTTTATTAAAACGCGTGGTGAGGTTCTGTGCGGAACTGATTTAAACGCAGGAACTTTTGCTCATAAAGATGAAGCCGGTTATTGGCGCGGTATTGATGCAGATCTTTGTCGAGTTTTCTCTACAGCCATATTCGGTCGCTCCGACAGGTTTAAATTGGTTGATGTTAAAGCAAATCAGGCCAATGCCGCCATTGCCAACAATAAAATTGATATTATGCTCGGAAATGCGCCCGGAACCGCATCTCAAGATATTAGCGGGCGATCCACTCAGGCTGCATTACTTTATTATATCCGTCAAATGATCTTGACTCACAAAAATGAAAATGCAACTTCCATGGATGATTTTAAAGGTAAAAAAGTTTGCGTCATCTCCGGTACAGACGATTATTATAATTTACAAGATTTCAGCGATAAATATAAACTTAATTTGCGCCCGCTCTTCTTTCAAAATGCCAATGATGCAAAAAATGCTTTTTTGCTTAAACGTTGCGACCTTTATACCGGCAATGAATTATACTTAAAAGGAATTATCGATAATATGACCGATACTTCCCTGCAAATTGAAATTTTACCGGAAGTTATTGCAGAAAAACCGGTTTATGCTCAAGTTCTTAAAGACAATCAAAAATTGCGCACTTCCGTTAAATGGATTATTAATGCTCTCACTTTGGCTGAAAAAAGAGGCATTAACTCTAAAAACGTAGATATATTCATCGGTTTGAAAGATGGTTCCGTCAAAAACTTGCTCGGTGTTAATCCTGATTTATGGAACAAATTTGAACTTAACCCAACATGGGTACGCTCCACTATTACCGAGCTTGGAAATTATGGCGAAATTTATGAGAAAAATCTAGGTTCTATTTCTGAGCTGAAAATCGAACGTGGAAAAAATAACCTGATTGAAAACGGCGGTTTAATCGGGTCTCAATCTTTTTATTAAGCAATTTTCCTTTGGTTGAGGTGGTGCTTTACTATAAAATCGGCGGCAACTTCCAACCCGTCGGGGGTTATACGGTGTTGTCCACCGTTTACAACATAGCTTTCAACGTGAGATCCCAGCTTTTTCAACTCATTTTTTGTAAAATTCAATGCCTCAAAACGCACTAAATTGTCAGCATTACCGTGAATCAAAAGTGTATCCGGTGTAGATTGAGCATGACGCTCCAAAAACTTATGTCCGGCCATAATGCCACTGAAGCTGATACATCCGGCAATTTTCTTTTCTCTCATCAAAGAAGTATATATAGCCAACATTGCTCCTTGAGAAAAACCGCATAAATATAAATCTTTATCTTCCAACTGATATTCATTCAAACATTGGTCAATATAATCATTAAGATAAGAAAAAGCTTCTTCCAAGCCCAATGTCATTTTGTTGTAGATTTCAACACATTCAGCAAAAGTCGGAACGGTTTTTCTGTCATCATTAGGGTCAAAGCGGTGCATGGAATACCACTGACGTTTGTCTTCCAAAACCTCACAACAAATCGGAGCTTGCGGTAAATGAATTGCCGTATTATCAAAGGTTTTGATAAAATTTTGTAGTTTTCCCTCAAGATAGTCGGCACTATCAATGTAACCATGCAAAAATATTATCAATCTTTGCGGTTGACCGTTAACATAAACAATCTCTTCATTTATGGCATTTAACATTTTTATGAATCCGATTCTTAACTTCCGCGTTAATTTAATGTATATTTTCTAAAAAAAACGTAAACAAATACTATCTATTCAGCTGCTTGTAAAATTAAATTGCTCATAAAAAAAACCCACCGAAGGCGGGTTTTTTTTGTTTAAGCATTCCGTATAAAACTAGAATCCTTCAGTATCTAAGCGTTTTCTAAGTTGCTTACGAGCGCGTCTAACAGCTTCAGCTTGACGACGAGCTTTTTTCTCAGAAGCTTTTTCATGACAACGACGCAATTTCATTTCACGGAAGATACCTTCTCTTTGCATCTTTTTCTTCAAAACTTTCAAAGATTGAGCAACATCATTACCGATAACAGTAACTTGAACCACTTAAATCACCCCTTTTCATGTTCTCTAAAGGTTATTACAAAATACAGGTTTCCCTGTTGGCTAACACATTTATCACAGACTTTTTATTTTGGCAAGCCTAAATAAAAAGGCAAAAATAAATGAGAAATATGTTTTAGGCTATAATATTTGGCATAATTGAAGCTTCAACCGTTTTGATTTTGCTTTTTATGCCGTTTCTTTGAGAATTAAGTTGCTTTGCCTGAAAAAAATCTATAGTTTTATTTTTAGAAACCAAATGTCTGATATCTGAACAAACGCGGCGCTCTTCAAGCTTCAGCTCACAGAGCTGTTGGTAAAGTTTGTTCATGTTATTTTGATTATTCATAAAACCAAATTCCCTCATTGTTATTAAAAAAAAGCTGAAAATAAAATTTTTTACTGGAAATCTTTCCATAAAATTTGTATTAGTATACAACAAAATGACATTAAATGCAATAATTAAAAGTTCTAAAGTAAAAAAAATTAGGAGATTTATATGAAAAAAAGAATTGGTATTTTAACCAGCGGCGGCGACTGCGCCGGTCTTAATGCCGTTATCAGTTCCGTTGTACAAGCTGCTTCGCAAAAAGGTTGGGAAGTTTTGGGTATTCATAACGGTACCGATGGCATAACCGAAACACCTCATAGCTATGAAGAACTCACCGTTCATAATTTTTCTGATTCTCCGTGGCCGAGATTGAGCGGTTCTTACTTAGGCTCTTTAAATAAAGGTGTTAAAATGGAATCTTTGGAAGCCATGAGCCAAAAGTTTGCTCAAGGGGTGAAAGATTTGAAACTTGACGCCGTTGTGGTCGTCGGCGGTGACGGTAGTATGAATATTGTTTCTAACTACTGCAAAGGTTTGGATGTTCAAGTTATCGGTATTCCAAAGACCATTGATAATGATACTCCGGTTACAGAATTTTCCGTTGGCTTCCAAACTGCCGTTCAAGTTTGCACCAAAGCTGTTGATGACTTGTATTTAACCGCACGTTCTCACAATCGTGCCATCATCATGGAAGTTATGGGACGCGATGCCGGTCACTTGGCTATGCACTCTGCTATTGCCGGTGCCGCCGATGTTTGTTTGGTTCCCGAAATTCCTTACACCATTGACGGCATTATCAACAAACTCAAAGCCGTTAAAGCCAGCGGTCGCAACAATGCCATTATCGTTGTTTCCGAAGGTATTAAAACCGAAAGCGGCGAACATATGTCTAACAAGAAAAATTTGGTTGGGGAAGCCGTTTATGGCGGTATCAGCCAATATCTGGTAAATGAAATCAGCTCTCGTTACAATGAATTCCAAATTCGTTCTACCACTTTGGGACATATTCAACGTTCCGGTACTCCGGTTGCTTTTGACCGCTTGCTCGCTTACCTTTACGGAGCTAAAGCCGTTGAACTTTTGGAAAAAGGTGTTAACCGTCATATGGTTATTTGGAAAGCCGGTCACGTTGAGTCTGCTTCTTTTGACGAGATTGTTAAAGAAGGCACAACCAAACTCAATACTCACAGCGATTATGTTAAAGCAGCTCAAGCTTTGGGTATGTATATCGGTGAATGCAAATAAACTTTTAGCATTTATTGTTTTCAAAGCCTCTCTTTTGGGAGGCTTTTTTTTGTACTATTTTCTTGATTATATTGCCAAAACAATCTATATTTTGGTTAGTATTTTTAAGTATTATATTTAATTTTTTTGTTTATGAAAAAGTTTTTATTTGGGATTTTTAATCTCATAACTGTTGCTTTTTTTCTTATCTTCGGTGTCAGTGGAAGTCTTTGTTTGGAAAAACATTGGGATTTTTTTGTTGACGCTTACCGAAGCGGAAATGCAAATCAGGCCATTATTGAGACATTGTTTATCAGTTTTTTTGCCTGTTTTTTAATTGCCGCCGTCGGTTTTATCGTTTCTGCCATTATTTATCTATTCTTTTTGTTTAGAGAAAAGAATAGACCTCGGCGGCATCTTATTTTTGCCGGTAAAAAAGCCTTTATTTTTATCTGGGACGGAACTTTCTGGAATCGGATGTGGCTTTATATGCAGGCATGAAAAAAGAGCTTTCCGCTTGGAAAGCTCTTTTTGTTTAATCTAAATTTCAACAAGAATTTGATTATTTTCTATTTTTGCCATGCCGCCGATCGGGAATGTGGTCAACGGCGTAGTGTGCCCAAAATCGACATTGGCGATTATCGGCATGTTTTTCAATTCCGGCTTATTCAAAATAAATTCCAATTTTTCATGGCTGACTTCGGAGGCTTTTTGGAAACGACCGATAACCATGCCTTTGACGTTTTTGAAATCATCTTGATACATCAGCGCTTGCAAGTGGCGGTCAAATGCACCGGCATCGCCTGCGGAAGTGAAACAATCTTCGATAAAAAGAATCGTATCTTTTTCAAATTTGGGACGATAGGATGAGCCCAACAGCAAATCAAAAGTACCGATATTACCGCCGATAATCGTACCTTCGGCTTTGCCTTCGTTGATTATCCACCAGCCCTCGTTCTTGATGAAGTTTCTGTCTTCTTGATTGATGAACCACAAGTCATCACTCCATTCTTTTGACGGTTGGAGTTGATTTTTTTGTTCGCCCATTAACATAATTTGCAAGTTTTCCAAAGTATATTCACTTCCCTTTATGCAGCCGATAGAGCTATAATGCGGTCCGTGAAAAGTTACTAAGCCGGTTTTGGCGTAAATAGCGTTCAACAAAGCCGTAATATCAGAGAATCCGCAGAAAATTTTAGGATTATTTTTAATTACGTCATAATCCAAATAAGGTAAAATCTGGTTAGAGTTAGAGCCCCCGATAATAGTGAAAATGGCTTTGACGTTCTTGTCCTTAAAAGCATCCATCATATCGGAAACACGGTGTTCAACCGTGGAAGAACCCATCAAATCCATTTCCTCGGTTTCCATATATTTACCGAAGCTTACTTTTAAGCCCATGTCGGCAAAGCGTTTGGCTGCCCATTCGCGACTGTCTTGTCCGATAATCTTAAAGCTGCGTGCCGGTGCGACAATGCGTACTTCATCACCTTTTTGCAATTTTGCAGGAATAATTTTTTGCATGTTTTTCTCCTTATGCGAATCTAATTGTTTTATAGCTTAATGCAAAAATTTTAAAAAGGATAAAAAAAATTCTTGATTTTTATTTTCCCGCTTTTATCATAAGAACAAAAGTAGAACATTTTAGAAAGGTATGAAAATGAGTTTTGGTTCTCCCGCAAGTGATTATGTACAAAACAACCTCGACTTAAACCAATTTTTGGTTCCGCACAAAGCTGCCACATATTTCTTGAAAGTCAGCGGCGATGCGATGAAAAATGCCGGTATTCTTGACGGCGATTTTTTGGTGGTCGACCGCTCTTTGGAAATTTGCCACAATCAAATTATTGTGGTTGAACAAGACGGCGAACTCGTGGTCAGACGCTTCAAAAAACAAAACAACCAAATCTGCCTGATGCCCGAAAACGAAAAATATGCCCCGCGTTTTCTGCGCGAAAATGACGAACTCGTCATCTGGGGCGGTGTTTCTGCCGTATTTAGAAAACTCTAAGCTCATGTTTGCCCTTATTGATTGCGACAACTTTTTTGTTTCTTGCGAACGAATCTTTCAGCCAAACTTAAAGAATCGTCCGGTGGTCGTGTTGTCCAACAATGACGGCTGTGTGGTTGCACGCTCATACGAAGCCAAAGCCCTCGGAATCCCCATGGCGGCGCCGTTTTTCAAAATTGAAAAACAGTTCAAAGCTGCAGGCGGTATCGCCCTCTCCTCAAACTATGAGCTTTATGCCGATATTTCTCAGCGCATTATGAGCCTTATTCGTGATGAATTTCAAAATTTGGAAATTTACTCTATTGATGAAGCCTTTGTTCATCTTCCCGAAAAAGGCGATTATTGCAAAATAGCGCAAAATTTTCATAACAAAATTCTTAAATATATCGGGGTTTCGGTTTCTATCGGGGTGGCCCCGACCAAAACACTTTGTAAACTTGCCGGAGAATTTGCCAAAACCCATGGCAAAGTTTTTGTTCTTACCGAGCAAGATCTCATCTCGCAAATGCTCAGCCGAACCGATGTCGAGCAAATTTGGGGAATTGGCAAACATAGTGCACGAAAGCTCAATTTTATGGGCATATTTACCGGAGAAGACCTGCGCCTTGCTCCTCGTACAATCTTGCGCAAAAGCATGGGTATCAACGCCGAAAAAACTGCATTAGAGCTTAATGGCTTTCCTTGCTTGGAAGCAGAAAATGACACCCGTCAAAAGACAATTATATCCTCGCGCAGTTTTGAAAAAGAAATTTCTGATTTTAACCAGCTCGAGCAAATTATATCTGAATTTGTTGATGGTGCATGCCTGCGTTTGCGCAAGCAAAAATCATTGGCTTCGGGCATTATCACATATATCGCTTCCAATCGTTTTAACCAAAATCAAACTCCTTATCAAAACTCCATTCTCATCTCACTTGCCGCACCCAGCAACAATACGGCTAAGTTTCTAAAAGCAATGAAACTCGGCTTGCAACAAATTTATCGTGCCGATGTTTCTTACAAACGCGCCGGTGTAACTCTTACCGAGATTCAAGATGAAAACCTGCCGCAATATGATCTCTTACGTCCGCAAGAAGAAAACGGCAAAGAGCGCAAGCTGATGGCGGCTTTTGATGAAATCAACCGCAAAATCGGCAAAAAAAGCGTCTATTTTGGGATTCAAAAAAGCGGTGTGCAATATTTTATTCGGCGCAACCACAAATCGCGCAATTTTACCACCTCTTGGGATGATTTAGCCTCCGTCCACTAACAAGCTGGAGCCAGCCAAACGTGAGGACGTTTGATCCCCAAAGTTAGATTGCCGCGCTGTCTGGGAAAAGAAGCCGCGATGCTGTCTATGTGCAAGGCGTATCTTCCGTGCCTTGTTCATTCTTCTTTGTCATCCCGAACACACCCTTATCGTCACCCTGAATTTATTTCAGGGTCTCATGAGATGCTGAAACAAGTTCAGCATGACTGTGTGGGGTATCGGAATGACAAAAAATGTGATGCTGAAACAAGTTCAGCATGACAGTGTGGAATGTTTAGCTGCCGCCGGCCGAACGCAGCGCGTTCGATCGCCAAGCCGAGCCGGCTTGACCGCACTAATTGACAGCCGCGCTGTCCGTGCCCAGAAGCCGCGTTGCTGTCTATGTGCAAAGCGGAGAGTTTGTGCCTTGTTCATTCTTCTTTGTCATCCCGAACACACACTTATCGTCACCCTGAATTTATTTCAGGGTCTCATGAGATGCTGAAACAAGTTCAGCATGACTGTGAAGAAAAAAAAACGAAAGGAGAAAGAATATGAATATAATACTTAAAAGAATTTTGGGAGCAAGTCTCGCGCTCGCGGCTTTCTCCTTTATACCCTACGCTAAAGCTCAAACCTGTGTCACCCCGCCAACTTGCGAAAGCTTGGGATATACACTGACAGAAACTGATTGTGAAGGGCATAATTTTCTTAAATGTCCGTTTGACACCAGTGTCGATTATTGTGACTCCGGTAGCGGAAGTTTTGGATTTTATGATAATCCACCTATCGGTGCATTTCTTTACTCTGATATGAATTGCTCCATCTCCTTAGATAAGAGTAAAACCGTAATCGGGATTATTTTTGATACAGAACACCGTTTAGCGATTGCTTTAAACTCAAAGAGTGCTTCTTGGTCATCACAACTATTTGATATTCCCGAATTACCAAATATAGAGATAGCTAGTGATACGGACAGAGGCAAAGAAGTAATATCTGATTGGTCGGGAAAAAGTAATACCAAGATAATTATCGATTATTGCCGAGCTAATGGTTATAGTTGCCCAGCTGCTGAATATGCTTATTCATATACAACGGAAGGTACTAAAGCCGGTGATTGGTATTTACCGGCAGCAGGCGAATTAGAAGCTATGTCTGTTAATATAAGTGTTTTAAATTCAAGTTTATCTTTAATCGAAGGAAGCACGCGTCTGTATAATTCTTATTGGTCTTCTAACGAAATGTCTACAGATTATGCTTGGGATATGACTTACGATAGTAGATACGGTAGTTTTTGGGGTTACGTCCCTTATAAGAGGGATACTCATCCCGTTCGTCCGGTTATTCAATTTTAAGCAGCTCATATTATCCCAATTTTTTGTGCATTGACCAGCGCTTGGGTGCGATTAGTGGCATTTAAGGCTTTAAGCATTGCATTGATATGCAATTTTATTGTAGCTTCACTAACGCCCATTTCATAAGCAATCTGCTTGTTGGACAGCCCTTTGGATATATATTGCAAAACTTCAAATTGTCTTGTTGTCAGATTTCCGTTTTTATTTTCATTCGGCACTTTGGATGTTCCCAAACTTTCCAACAAAATCGGAGGTAAATATGTTCCTCCGTCCAAAACCAATTTCAAGGCCGCTGATATGATTTTGCTCTCTGAGCGTTTGGGAATATAACCACTCACTCCTCTTTCCAGCGCCTGACGAACCACTTTGGAATCTTCTGTTGCCGATATGACAACAAAATGGGCTTGCGGTGCTTTTGTCATTAAGTCGGCCAAACCTTCCTGCCAGTTTTTGTCCGGCATATCTAAATCAACCAACACTAATGCAACCTCCGAATTTTCTTCAAGCTGCTTTTCTGCTTGTATATAACTCTCGGCTTGGATAATTTGCGCCTTGTTATCCAACTGTTCCAATGTCAGTTTTAAGCCATCGCGAAATAAGGCATGGTCATCGGTTATCAATATTTTCATTTTTCCCTCTGTTTTTTTTGAAAATATATAATCTTTATTAAGCTATTTTAAATGTGGTAACTCAATATATTCCACGCCGGCTTCTTCAAACATCTGACGAGAATATTCCAACTTATCGCGCCAAGTATTGTCTTTGATATCGTTTCTTTTTTCCAGAGGATTGGTCACAACCATTTTAATGCCGGATTGAATAATGGCTCGGGCACAATCGGTGCAAGGTGTGTGGGTGGCATATAAAACGCAGCCTTTGAGTGATGTACCGGTCAAGCAAGCATTGTAAATGGCGTTTCTTTCGGCATGTTCAAAAAAGTCATATTTCGTCGGACGTTCCATACGTTCCGGCTTATCATCATATACACCTCGGACCAAACCGTTGTATCCCGTGGCTCTGATTTCTCTATCCGGACCAACTACTACGGCGCCGGTTTTGGTTGATGTATCTTTAGACCATGAAGCGACCAAAAAAGCCACTTCCATAAAACGTCTGTGCCATTTTTCCGAAAACATCTTTTTTTCTCCTGTTTTACTTATTGTCTTTATGATAATTTTTTTTCCACATTTGGCAATAAAAATCTTAAAAAAAGCGAGTCTTTCTCTTGACATTCGGGCTAAAATACCCCACTTTATACCCAGTGCATTTTATAATTTATTAGGAGAAAAAAATGAGTGCTATTGTTGATATTCATGCAAGAGAAATTATTGACTCTCGCGGTAATCCGACAGTTGAAGCCGATGTTGTTTTGCAAAGCGGCGCTTTCGGTCGCGCAGCTGTTCCTTCCGGTGCTTCTACCGGTGTTCATGAAGCTGTTGAATTGCGCGACGGTGACAAAAAACGTTTCGGCGGCAAAGGTGTTTTGAAAGCCGTTGAAAACGTTAATGAAAAAATTTATGACGCTCTTGCCGGTTTAGATGCCGATGACCAAATTGCCATTGACCAAGCTATGATTGACTTGGACGGTACCGAAAATAAAGGCAAACTCGGTGCAAACGCTATCCTCGCTGTTTCTTTGGCTGTTGCCAAAGCTCAAGCCGAAGAAGCCGGTCTTCCTTTGTATCGTTATTTGGGTGGTACCATGGCTCGCACTCTTCCCGTTCCGATGATGAACATCTTGAACGGTGGTAAACACGCCGATAACCCGATTGATATTCAAGAATTTATGATTATGCCGGTTTCCGCATCTTCTGTTCGTGAAGCTATCCGCATGGGTGCCGAAATCTTCCACACCTTGCAAAAAAACTTGAAAGCTGCCGGTCATAACACCAATGTCGGTGATGAAGGCGGTTTTGCTCCGAACCTCAAATCTGCCGAAGAAGCTTTGACTTTCATCGTCGATGCTATTAAAGCTGCCGGCTTCAAACCCGGCGAAGATGTTGTCTTGGCCATGGACGCTGCTTCTTCCGAATTCTATGAGAACGGCAAATATGAAATGAAAGGCGAAGGCAAATCTTATACCAATGCTCAAATGGTTGAGTTCTACAAAGATTTGTGCGCTAAATTCCCAATCTTCTCTATTGAAGACGGTATGGCTGAAGATGACTGGGAAGGTTGGAAAATGTTGACCGATGCTTTGGGCGACAAAATCCAACTTGTTGGTGATGACTTGTTCGTTACTAATCCGAAACGCTTGGCTATGGGTATTGAAAAAGGCGTTGCTAACTCAATACTTGTTAAAGTTAACCAAATCGGTACTTTGACTGAAACCATGAAAGCTGTTGACCTTGCTCAACGTAACAAATATACCGCCGTTCTTTCTCACCGTTCCGGTGAAACCGAAGATGCAACAATCGCTGATATTGCCGTTGCGACAAACTGCGGTCAAATCAAAACCGGCTCTATGTCCAGAACCGACCGTATGGCAAAATACAACCAACTCATCCGTATTGAAGAAGAATTGGGTGATATGGCTGTTTATGCCGGTAAATCTATTTTGAAAAAATAGTTTTATCTAAAAATTTCAACTCCTAAAAGCAGGGCAAAAATTTTCTCCCTGCTTTTTTTGTTGCTTTTTTCTTGAGGATTACGTATATTCTTGACGAAATATTTATCATTAAATTTTAAGTATATGGAAAATTATTATTTTTGGTTGTCTGCATTTAGCAGAAAAAAAATTTTGTTACGGACATTTGTAAAATCTTGGAAATGGACACTTCCTTCTTTGATCGTTGCCGGATTGGGGTATTTTTTATTGTATGACATTTTAAAAGCCTCCCATTTTAATGCTTTTTTATCTTTGTTGACTTCGCTCAGCTTATTTGCCGTGGTCAAATATAAAGATAAACTCAAAAAGAAAAATATCTTTCTTTTTCGGGCATCTTATACGGCTGCTACCGGCATCATTTTGTTTTGGATGTTGATTGCCCTCGGTTTACCGAAATTGGGAATTTTGTTAAGTCTGGCATTGGTCTTGTTTTTCATTTCTCCGTTTCTTAATTATCTGCCGTTTAAGTTATCTAAAGAAAGGATAATGTTTACTATTTGGATTTTGATAATTTTGGCATTGGGAATTGATTTTATAAACTCATTTAACGGAGATTTTGCTTGTCGTTTTGCCTCCTTTGCCTTTTGTTTCGGCTTTATGCTGTTTAATGCCTATGAGCTCAAACAAATGGATAAAGATCTGCAATACGGATTAACAAAAGAAGATATAAAAAAAATGACCGATGATTGGTGTTTTGATATTTTTATCAATTTCCTCGGAATGATTTGTTTTGCCGAGGCAGTTCGTCTGGTGGCAAAAATGATTTACGTTACGCCTGACAAAAAAGTTGTTCTGCCTCAATCTTCTCAAAAAGTTGTTTCTTAACGAAACAACTTTTTTTTATTGCCTTTTAGACAAAAAAATATTATAAAGTCTTTTGCTATTGTATAATTATAAAATTTAAGCTTATGGAAATTATTAATCAAAACAAATCTCTTCCTATTTTTTGGTTGATGTTGTTTAAAAGTTTTTGCATGTTCTGTACCTCTTTTGTGTGCGGTTGGATAATTCTTAACTTATTTCCGGATTGGATTGAGCTCGATTTCTTGTTCTCGGCCAAAATATCCGTGGCAGGCATTTTGCTCTTCGGGTGGCTCCTTGTTTATCCAAAGTTTATTTGTCAAAAAAATTGGGGATTGGTATTTATTTCGTTTTTAGGCGGAATTTTTTGCTCAATCTTACTCATGTTTTTTGGCTTTGCAAATTGCTTGTTTGCTTTTGCTATTACTAATCTCGGTTTGTTTGGCGGGATTTTAATCGGAAATTATTGTCAAAATAAAATATCGGCATCTCTGTTCATCAAAATTGTTGCTGCCATTTTTATTTTGATGTTTTTGCTTTACATCTTTTCTGTTTATAAATCTGGAACATTTTTAATTTATCACCCCGCATACTTGGCTTTTTCTCTGCTGGCTTGGCTGCATCTGATTTACGTTTGCTCCAAAAAAGAGCAGATTATCTCAGAACTGCTATCTTCTCAAGAAAAGCGAGCTTATCATAAATTTGTGATCTTCTTTTTCTTAAATTTTATGGCTCTGGCTCCTTTTATTGATTGCAGTAGAATTGTGGTTTTAATTTATTTTCAATTTTTGCATCTTTTTAACGTTAATCATAAATAAATTATGGAAAGTTTTGTTTTATCACGAAAAGATTGTCGTGCCATCTATTGGAAAATTTATTTTCTGATTGTGCAACTGGTTGCTGTTAACTTTGTTATTGCTTGGCTAATGACCTATGTCGATAATATCAGTATTTGGTTTGATGATTATACTCAAGAAAATGTACCTTGGGCTTTTACGCCGTTAGCTCATTTCTTGAGCCTTATGCCCTTTTTTCTGATGATTGTTTATACTTTTAGGCAAATCGGACATACTTTTAAAATGACATTCATCAACTTGCTTGTCATTTCTCTTGCTGTTTATACGCATAAGCACATGCTGAAACTAGGTTGGGAATTTATTTTAGGTTATTATCTTGCAGCTTTAATTGCTATGGGAATTCTTATATTCTCCGCAACCTTACTCAAGATAAAATTAAAACCTAATTATAAAAGCGTCAGATTTGTATTGATACTTTTATGGACTTTATTCTTAATATCTTTGCTTATCAATGATACTTTAGCTTTTATTGTAAACTTGCTTATTAGCTTGTACGGATTATGCTTGGTCTTTTTGGAAACGCAAAAATTTCGGTCTCGTTTAGTAAAAGTACGAACGCAACAACAGCTCGATAATCTGATGTATCCTTTCATCCTCAATATGATTGGAAATTTCTTCCTGATAAATTTTTATTTTGATACGGAAAAATTATTTATTAAATATTTCTCCGTTGATAGAGATTAATCAAAAAAGGCATCTTTTCTCAAGATGCCTTTTTTTGTTTTTATCTTTTGCCTTAGAAATTGGCTATTCCTGATTGTTCTATATTTAAAACTATATTAGAAACAGACAGCTCTTTAGCTTCAGTTAACGTAAGAGATGAATCTAATAAGCTACCGACATTCTCAATGTCTTTAATTCCTTGCATAATTTTATTCAATATCTCTTTAGGAGCAGATATCTCAACTTTTTTCACTTCTGTTTTTTGAGATACATTTGCTTCTGTTTTAGCTTTTCTTATATAACTTGTTACTTCTGAAATATAATCATATAATTGACTATCAATAGAACTTTCTTCAAATAAATTTTTATCAGGCCATTGATTTAAGTGGATTGAATTCTTTTCTCTCCCCCACGGCCTTACCTGATATATTTCCTCTGTTATAAATGGACAGAATGGCGCAAATACTTTTAAGAAAGTATCTATTGTATAAATTAAAGAAGCTACAGCAGAATTATCTTCTGAAGAATAGGCTCTTTTTTTGACAATTTCTAAATAATTATCACAAAAATCCCAAAATCTTTTTTCTATTACTTCTAATGCACCAGCATAATCATATGCTTCAAAATATTTACTGGCCTGTTTTACGCTCTCATTCATTTTTTGCTGCCATGATATATCTGTTGCCTCTGTTATATGCTTTATATAATTTTTATAGTCCTTAAACTGACTAACATCCACTATATTAAAGACAAATTTACATGCATTAAAAATTTTGTTAATGAGCTTCTTTCCTTGAGCCATTACCTTTTCTTCAAATGCTGTATCGACACCTAATTTAGCTCTACTTGCCCAATATCTAACAGAATCCGCACCATAGTTATCTATTAGATGTTGTGGGGTTACAACATTTCCTTTAGACTTGGACATTTTTTTTCTATCCGGATCTAAAATAAATCCACTTATTAGGATTTCATTCCAAGGAATAGTATTTTCATGCATTAAAGACTTAGCTATTGTATAAAAGGCCCAAGTCCTTATAATATCATGTGCTTGAGGTCTGATATCAAATGGAAGCTTAATTGTTTTATTTTGATTATAGTTTAGAGCAATTTGCGGGGTAAGTGCAGATGTTGCCCATGTATCCATTACATCTTTATCCCCCACAAAACCATTAGGCTTATTTCTTTGCGTTTCTTCATAGCCCTCAGGAACATCAGTCATTGGATCTACCGGTAACTGTTCTATTTTTGCTATTATAGGCTGAGTATAATCAACTTTTCCATTTTCATCTATCTTATACCATACAGGAAATGGAACGCCAAAAAATCTTTGACGAGATATGCACCAATCTTGATTTAGCCCTTTTACCCATTCTTCATATCTGGTCTGCATATGTTGGGGTTTCCATTTAATTTTTCTACCGGCCTCTATTAATAAATCTTTTTTATCTTGAAGTTTTACGAACCATTGACGTGAAGTAACGAATTCAAGAGGGCGATTGCCTTTCTCGTAAAATTTAACCATATGTTTAATGGGGCGAGGTTCACATTTTAAACATCCTTCTTGTCGAAGCATACTAACAATTTTTTCTCGAGCCTGTTTTGCGCTCAAGCCAACTAATTGGCTATAAAACCTATTGGCTTTTTCGGCATTTTTTGAAACAAATGGTTCTTGACCGAATGTTATATTCAATAGACACCCATCTAAACCTATAATTTGTTTTAAAGGTAATCCTGAGGCTTTCCACCATGCGACATCGGCAGCATCACCAAATGTACATACCATCATTATTCCAGTACCTTTATCCTTTTCCGCATGCTCTGAGGGGATTATTTCTACAGGCGTTTCAAATAACGGAACTATTGCTTTTTTTCCAAAAAATTTCTTATATCGTTCATCATCGGGATGTGCTACAATTGCAATACATGCCGGCAAAAATTCCGGTCTTGTGGTTGCAATAGTTATTGTTTCATCACTATCTTCTAGTTTGAAATTTATGTCATGGAAGAAACTTGATATTTCTTTATCTTCTATTTCTGCTTGAGCTACTGCTGACTGAAATGTCACATCCCACATTGTAGGGGATTCAACTGACTTGACTAATCCTTTATTATATAAATCAATAAAAGATGCTTGAGAAATTTTTATACTTTCAGGACTTATGGTTGTATATTTAATATTCCAATCATAAGAATGCCCAATATTTCTAAACACGTTTTCAAAGACACCTTCATCTGAAGCCGTCAAAAGTTCACATGCTTCTATAAAATTTTTACGAGATACTGACTTTTTAGGATTTTCGTCATTTTCTTTATGTTCAAACTGCATATTCTCTACATAACTTAATGTCGGATCACATGTGATATTATAGTAATTTTGAACACGTCTTTCTGTAGGTAAACCATTATCATCCCACCCAATAGGATAGAAAACTGTTTTTCCTTTCATTCTTTGATACCGGGCAATAACGTCTGTTTGTGTATAACTAAATATATGTCCAATATGCAATGATCCTGAAACTGTTGGAGGAGGAGTATCTATGACAAATGTTTCCTCTCTTGATCTATTATTATCATAAGCATATGTACCATTTTCTGACCAATATTTTTTGCATCTGGCTTCTATTGCCTGCAAATCCATGCGATCATCAAGTTTTTTATTTTCTTTAAATTGCATCTTTTATCTCCATTTAATTTTTTTTGTTATATTAAATCAGATTGAAAAAGTCAATATTTGCTCATTAATTTATTATTGTCTTCTAAAAAGAAAATTGACAACTAAAAAAACACAACTATTATTTTAATGTATAGTATTTTTTAGAAAGGATTATCTATGTTAAAAGACTTTAAATTAACAAGACGCAAGCATGCTTATGCTCGCACAATGAAAGCTTCTGTTGACGCAGATTCTTATGAATAACCTAAACAAATAAGTAAAGGTATTGTTTTTTCAATACCTTTACTTTTTAGATAAAAAATAAGGAAAAATCTAATGGAATATCCTGTATTAATTGTTGTGTCCGTGGAGCATCAGGAGATATATATTTACATAATTTCAAAACCGGAAAAGAATATTCGATAGAAAAGTTACATGCAAATATATTAAATATGTGTAATGGTTTGCATTCACTCGATGATATATCATTATCTGTAAATATATCTGTATCTGAAATTCAAGATTTTCTGAATATATTTAAGAATGAAAATCTGCTTAAATATAATTCTTGTCCCAAACAAGAAATCAATCTACGTTGGAATAACAAAGCACCCTTTTTAAGAGAGGTTCACATTGATATTACGGGAGTTTGTAATTTATTTGGACGTTGTAAGCATTGTTATGGACGACAAAATTTACAAAACAGTCATAGAGATGAATTGACCACTGATGAATTATTAACTCTTGTTAATCAAATGGGAGAAATGGGGGTTGCAGATTGTGTTATTTCAGGTGGTGAGCCTTTTTTAAGACCAGACCTTCCAAAAATTATTAAAGCTTTATCTGAAAATAATATCCATTTAATTGGTCTATTTACAAATGGAACGAATTATCGAGAGGATGTTCTTAATGCATTAATTGATGCTCATTATAAAACATTTTTCTTTATCAGTTTAGATGGATATACAAAGGAAGTACATGAGTTTATGCGTGGTTCCAATACTTATGATAAAACTCTTGACTTTATTGATAAAATTAATCAGCTAGGTTTTCCCGTAATTATTAATACAATGGTTACAAAACAAAATGTTAATTCCTTAATGGAATTCTGCCATTTTCTTGAAGGTAAAAATATTAACCGTTGGAGACTAACTGTTCCAAGAGAACAAGGTGAAGCTATTTTGCATAAAGATTTAATTATGCCTGAATGGAATGATGTTTTCGCATCTTATAAGCAATTGTTAGAATATTGCTTGGTAAAAAAATCAAAAATGAAAGTTCAAATTGGTTCTATTTTTAAATCAGAACTTTTAGAAGAACCGGAATATTATTTGTATAATGATGGCAATAGTTGTTGTGAATATAAACGTTGGTCCATTGTCGTTAAACCAAATGGAAATGTTACTCCTTGCACTGCTTTTGACAATTTGATTTTAGGTAATATTAAAAAAGAAAAATTATCTGATATTTGGTATTCTGATGCGACACAAGCTGTTAAAAATTTTCCACTAAAACTTTCAGATTGTAAAGATTGTAAAATTAGACAATACTGCGGAGGCGGCTGCAGAAAAATGGCTTGGGAATTACATGGTAGTTTTTTTGCTAAAGATGATTATTCCTGTCCTCTTTATGAATTTGCAGCAGAAGTTGCTCAGCCCATTTTAGAAAGACACGGAATAAAAGCATTAAAATTAGAAAAACCACAAAAACATAATTATAACTATTCTAAAATAGATAGTTATATATTAAAAACTAATTGTTAATTTATTCAAAAACATACCTGATTAATTTAAAGTTATCTTATAAACCGCAAAATGCCCTCAACAGAATTTAACCTGTTTGGGGGCAAAAAATTGCAGGTCGGCACACTATAAGGTCAAGCTATTTGCCGACCTTTGCCATCACTCGTTCAATTTCTTTCTGAACTGCGGCTTCAACAATAGTCGGTAAATTGGCTTCCAACCAAGCTCTGGTTTGAGCATGAATTTCTTTTTGCGCATAAGCAACAATATCTACATTCTTGGCCATTTCCGCATTAACTGAAGAGGCTACAATGCCTTGGATTACACCTTCAACAACTTGTTCAATGGTCTTGTTAGCATTACCCATACCGGAAACAGCGGTGGAAATTTCGGGTGCGGGTTCTTCTGTTTTTTCCGAATGTTCTTGTGCTTGCTCGGCAAACATTTTGGCAAAATTGTTAATGATATCTGCCGAAACATCTGTTGCATCTTCTTTTTCTTTACCATTTTCTTCTATGGTTACATCTTCCTCAACCGGAATTTCTACAATCTGTTCTTCCTGAATATTGTTATCAACCGATTGTTCTTCCGGCACTTCGGATGGCTCTTCTTCGGGAATTGATATTTCTTCCACTTCACTGAACTCGGCTTCGGGAATCTCTTGCGGATCTTCATCAACAGCGGCTGGAATTTCGTTTATCTGACTAACGGAAGAAATATCTTCCGTTTTCTCTTCAAGAAAAGAATCGTCAAATTCGCTTTGCTGAATATCATCTTCCGCGGTTAAAATATTTTCCGCATCTGTTTGTTCTTCTGAAACAAAATCCATAAAACTATTATTTTCTTGTTCAAAAATCGGATCCGAAGTAATATCTATATCCGAAACATCAAAAATATTATCCTCAATATTGTCGCTTCCGCTTTGTTCAATATTTTCATTTGATGACATTTCGGAATCTTCAGACATTGCCTCTGAGGCTGATTGCAATATTTCATCTATGTTAAATGAAAAATCATCCTCAGGCATTTTTTCCGATTCAGAAGATGCCATAACATCCTCTTGAACAACAGATTTTTCATTATCTTCATCAAAAGCTTCATTTTTAAAATCGGGCAAAACCATATCATCGGGAGCTAAGAGAGGCTCATCTTCTTTCGGTGTTATATCAAAATCAGGACCGATTTCGTCCAGCTCAATTTTAGAATCGCCTTCTTGTGAGGCATCATCAACAATCATCGCTTTTGATAAATCAAAGACATCATCTTCCTTATTTGGTTCGACAGACTGAAACTCTGTCGGAACTGCAGGTGTAACATCCTCAGGTTCTGAAGGCATTGTTTCCGCTGTCGTTTTTTCTTGACCATCATTTTCTAGAATATCTTTGATTGAAGATAATATATCTTCCATGGACATATCATTCTGTTGTTCTTCGGGACTCATTAATTTTTCCACCAATTTTAATTATTACCTGACATATAGCTTAACAAGTTTTTTTTATTATTCAACTCATTAATCAACAGATATTGAGAACCATTTGCCTTTTGTGTCTTGATAATATTTATCGGCATCATACAAATCAACATCCAACTTCAAATCCGCTGCCGTTAATTTACCCATGGCAAGCAAAAGATTTAAGCTTGATACATAGTAGTTTCTTCTGGCTTTTACTTCTTCTACATTTGAGTTCAAAAGTTCTTGATAAGCATCCAACACATCCAAAATGGTGCGGTTTCCCAAAGCCTCTTCTTTTTGAACGCCGTCAAGAGCAATTTCATTGGCTTTAACTTGTTCTTTGATAGATTTGATTTTCGAATCGTTAGAGACCATATACTCCCATGCACTTGATACCAGAGATTTTACGGAACGTTCCGTTTCCAGTAATTTTTCTTGAGATTGCCATTTCAAATACTTACTTTGGCGAATTTCGGCTCTATTTTTGCCAGCTTCATACAACGGAACGGTCATATTTACTCCGACTTCAACACTATTATTTTTTATTTTAGCCTCATTGGCATCCATGTCATTTTCAACATTCATGGCTGACGCATCTAAAGAAACAGACGGCAGTAAGGCTCCCGTATTGTAGGAAACATTATAGTTTGCAGCGTCAAATGAATGTTGTGCCGTTTTTATGCTGTAATTATTTTCCAAGGCATAATTCATGGCTTCATCCATGCTTTTCGGCAACATTCCCGATATATCTTTCGGTTCGGTCAAATCTTCGGGTTCACTTCCTATTACCTCTTTATAAACAGCCTTTGAGGCTGCCAATGTTCCTTCTGATGAAATTCTATCAGAAACAGCTTGTGCATGACGAGCTCTGGCCTGAGAAACGTCGGTTCTGGTCACCTCACCGACATTGAAACGCTGGATGGTTTCATCAAGACGTTTTTTCAGCAATTTTTCGTTATTCATCTGTAATTTTACGATTGCCTGATTTTGTAAAACATCCATGTAGGCTGTTGCAGCATCCAAAAACACGGTTTGTTCAACACTATACAAATTATTTTGTTCTGCTTTAACCGAGCTATCGGCTTTCTTTACGGCATTTACGGTTTGGAATCCGTTAAATATCGGCTGTGACAATGTTGCTCCATAGCTGGTTGTGCTTCCGTCCGTATCTGCATCATCCAGAAGCGGATTTCCTCCGGGATTTTCCGTAGAACCGCTGGCTTGGCTGTATCCTGCAGTCAATGCTATACTTGGACGATATCCCGAACGAGCTATAGCTACATTTTCATCAACCGAGCGTAAATAAGCTCTTTGAGCTTGCAAAGTCGGATTAGATTTATATGTTTCACTTAAAGCTTCAAATATTGTTGTTGCCGACGCAGGCGTCGTTATGGCACTCGCCACAAGCAATCCTGCCACAAAAGTTTTTTTCATTAACGTTACCTCTAAAACTTGCATTCTAAATTGTTTTGATTATATGTTATTATCATAATTTTGCAACGGATTTTATTAAAAAACCTATAACTATTTAACGATTATTTTTCTTAAATGTTTCATCTTATTAACCATATTTCAAACATTTTTTTCTATAACTTGGATAAGTCAGTATGTAAGCCATGGGAGGAAATGAAATTGACAAAAAGTAATTCTGTGATTATCAACGAAATTGATAAAGCTCGCTTAAAACTTTCCATTGAGCATTATATTAAATATTTTATCGGTAAAAGAACCAGTGAAATCAACAAAGATGAGGCGCTGAACGCAATTGCATTGGCTGTCAGAGAATTTGCCATGGATAAAATGTATGAAACCATGGCTCGCTATAATAAGGTTAACACTAAAAGAATCTATTATCTTTCAGTTGAATATCTTATCGGTCGCTCTTTGGAAAATAATCTACATAACTTGGGTTTATATCACATTATGCAAGATATTAAAATCGATGGCATGCCCGATTTCAGCTTGCAAGAAATTTTTGATACCGAATATGATCCCGCACTCGGAAACGGCGGTCTCGGTCGTTTGGCTGCTTGTTATTTGGATTCAATGGCTTCACTCGGAATTCCCGGGTTCGGTTATGGTATTAACTACCAATTTGGCTTGTTCAAACAAAAATTTGAAAACGGTTATCAAGTAGAGCAAGCAGACAGCTGGCTTGGGGAAGACTCTCCTTGGCAGTTTGCTCGTCCGGACAGAACCGTTAAAATTCCAATCAAAGGACAAGTCGAAGTTATTGATGATGGAACCGGACATAAAAACTTTATTTGGATGAACACACAAAATATTTACGGTGTTCCGTATGACTTTCCGATTGTCGGATACAATGGTAAATCGGTCAACTATTTGCGCTTGTTCTCAGCAAAAACCGACGATGAACTCGACATCAACATCTTTAACGAAGGTGGTTATATTGACGCCGTTAAAGACAAAATTGCTACCGAAACCATTTCTAAAGTTTTGTATCCTTCCGATGCTGTCGAATCTGGTAAGAAACTGCGCTTAACTCAACAATACTTCTTTGTTTCTTGCGCCATGCAAGATATTATCCGTCGTTTCTTGGAAAAGAGTAATGACTTCCAAAAATTGCCCGATATGGTGTGCATTCAATTAAACGACACACACCCGGCCATCGCCATTGCCGAAATGATGCGATTGCTTGTAGATATTCACGGTCAAGAATGGGATACCGCTTGGGATATTGTTACTCGTACATTTGCTTATACCAACCATACCTTATTACCAGAAGCTCTGGAAACGTGGCCGGCACGAATTTTCCAAGAACTTTTGCCCAGACACCTGCAAATCATTTATGAGATTAACCGTCGTTTTATGGATTTTGCGCGTGAAAAATTCGGTGATAACTCTGAAAAACTTGCCAAAGTTTCTATTGTTTCCGGTGAAGGTAATAATCAAATTATTCGTATGGCCAACCTCTCCATTGTTGGTTCTTTCTCCGTCAACGGGGTGGCTCAAATCCATTCAAATTTGATTAAGACAAAACTTGTTCCTGAGTTTTACGAACTCTGGCCTGAAAAATTCTGCAATGTAACCAACGGTATTACTCCTCGTCGTTGGCTCTTGCATGCCAATACCGCTTTGGCTGACCTTATATCGTCTAAAATCGGTCTTGATTGGGTTACGCAACTTGCCGATTTGAAAAAAATTCAAGACTTTGCCAACGACACAAAATTTGTAACTAAATTTTCTGAAATTAAAAAAGCTAACAAAGAAAAATTGGCAAAAATTATCTTTAGAACAACCGGTGTTATGGTTAATCCCGAAAGTATGTTCATTGTTCACGCTAAACGTATTCATGAATACAAACGTCAACTCATGACCATTTTGCAGGTTATCGGAGAATATTTGGCCATCATTAAAGATAACTACAAACCCAAACATGCAAAAACTTATATTTTTGCCGGAAAAGCCGCTCCATCATACAACTTTGCCAAACTCATTATCAAACTCATCAACAATGTGGCTGATGTTATCAATAATGATCCTCAAGTTAAAGATATGATTAAAGTCGTCTTTATCCCCGATTATAAAGTTTCTCTTGCCGAATCTTTAATGCCTGCCGCAGACTTGAGCGTTCAATCCTCTACCGCTGGTTTTGAGGCCAGCGGCACCGGAAACATGAAGTTTGCCCTAAACGGAGCCTTAACTATCGGTACACTTGATGGTGCCAATATCGAAATACGTCAAAACGTCGGAGATGAGAATTTCTACCTCTTTGGTTTGACTGAAGAAGAAATCCAGCGGCAAAGAGCAACTTATAATCCCCGTTCTTTGTATGATAACAACAATTATATCAAACGTATTTTGAATGCAATCAATTCAAATATGTTCTGCGAAAAAGATTTCCTCCTGCTCTTTAAGCCGATTTTTGAAGAATTGGTCAATAGGGACTACTTCTTTGTTTTGGCTGATTTACCTTCTTTTGATGAAACAATTAAAAAAGCAGAAACCGATTTTCAAGACAAAAAGAAATGGGCTAAAAAAGCCATTATCAATGTTGCTAACATGGGATATTTCACCAGCGACCGTGCTGTGGAAGAATATGCTAAAAACATTTGGCATATTAAACCCTGTTAAGTTTTATTAACTTTCATAAAAATAAACGCCTCTGAATTCAGAGGCGTTTATTTTTTTATTCTCTACCGTCTCTTTGCGGAAGCGGCATTGCGTTATGCTCTTTAAGAGCAATCTCTCTTCCCTCTTTTAAGCGGTTTCTCATGTTTCTTTCAGCTTCTTCTACATTATAATATGTAAGCTTATCCATCTGCGGAAGTGTTAAATTACTAAAACCTTCATAGCCGACTTTTGATTTAATGGAGAAGATGCTTTTTTGAATTTTTTGATACTCTCGATTCAAAACCTCTTTTACATCTTTTGATGACGTTACGCCATCAAGTTTTTTGCGTAAGTTTTTGTGCGTCAGATATAAATTTTTATTATATGATTCCAAATACATTTTCTGTAATTGTTCATCACTCATTTCTTTCATATTCGGATCTTTGATATATTGCGCCAATAAATCTACATACGCCATTCCCGAGGCCATTTCCATTGCGGCGTTGGTTCCTTGTCCTTTATCTTTTAGCTCATACAAATCCATTGGAACATCACTCTTATCCGGATATATTTTACCCTGTACATTCTTCTCAAAAAAATTATTAAAGCGCTTATATTTTTCTTCACTGTTTTCTACGGCAATTTGAATCTTTAACGTCTTAATCATTTTTATATATGGATTATTGGCGCTTTTATCATTTTGCCACATCTCAATCAAATCGTCTTCCAATTGTTCAGCCCAGCGCTCATAAAATTCCGCACGCTTGGCAGGATCGTCATTGTTTTCTTTGACCAATTTTATCAGGGCATTAAAGTCTTTTTCTTTTAGCTTTACACCTGTTGGAACTATCATTTTTTTGATACATGAATTCAAAAATTTTCCTCTAAATGCTGCCGCTGCATTAAAACGCATATGCGTACATTTGCAAGCGGCAGCTACGGCAACCGATTCATCCATAGCCCAATCCGGTGCATCTCCGTATTTCGGCGTCAATATCGAGACATTAAGATGGGGCTTGCCATCAATAGTATCTATGGTTGCTTTTAATCCGGCATCAAAATTCGGTGTCACCTTTCCGCTTTTATCTACTTTAGGACCTTCCCTTTTTTGATCAGCATCCTTGTACCACATTAACTTATAACCATTACCGATATTTACTTTTCGATAATTATTGGATTTGTCTTTTTGCGTGGCTTTCACATGACCGGCAATGTACTTTTCAATATCTTCTTTTGAGGGGTGTATTTCTTCTTTTTTATTATCTTCTTTATTTGTTGTATAAATATTTTTTCTGATTTGCTTTGCCATATCGCGACGTGCTTTTAATGCTTCTTCGTCACTTAATCCCGTTGTATCCGGCATTGTTACCGGCGCTTCATTTGCATTGGCCGCGGTTGGGTACGGATGTGGCTGTTCATGGGCTTGTGCAAATCTCGTTTCATAGCCCCCGTCTTCATTCTTTAGTTCTTTTTCGGCTTCTTTGGCTGCTTGTTCAAAGGCGGCATCTCTTTCGTTCGGATCAAAACTCAAGCCGGATATTCCAAGTTGAGATAAATAAGCATAAACATTTTTGAGCTCATCTTTGCTTAAGCCGAATTTGCTAAAGGTAATATTTCCATGTTCAATGCGAAAATCCACACCATATGGCAAATGGATATTATAACCCTCTTTTCCGTTCTCTTGCGTTTTTTCATAAGTTAATTTATAGTCCGGATTCCAACCTTCGGAATATTCTTGCAAACGCTCACCCAGAAGCTCCATTTGTTCTTCTGCCGTTAACGGTTGCGGATTTTCTTCCGGCAACACGGAACTGTCGGGTTTTATTTGTTGAAATAAGAATTTATTACCATTATATGCCATAATTAAGCCTCGTACTTTATTATTATTTTAAGTACATCATAGCACATTTTGAAATAAAAACAACATTTTTTGACAAAAAAATATTAATATGTCATTCGACCTAAATTTCTATACACAGCCATATTTATTGCATTTTCTTTATTTTTTGATTTGTAAGAGGTGTTTTTCTTTTGTCCATTTTCTTCAACCACTCTGACCTGAGATAAATTTTTACCATTCAAATCTTTTAAGCGCTTATAATTTCCCATTTTATCTTGATAATAGCCCTGTGCATTGCCGTTTGCAAATTTTAGCGTCAAACTCTTACCATGATGATGAACTTCCTCTATATCAACACTTTCCGGAAAACGCTCAATAATACGCATACTTTCTCCGCCGTTAATATATTGCAAAAGAATATTATCACCACCCTTTTCTTTATGCCATTCTACACTATTTTCTATTAATTCTACATTCAGACACCCGTCTTGATCCAATTCATTATTTATTTTCATTTTTTTCCTTCCTTAATAACGACAAAGCCCACCAAAAGGCGGGCTTTATCTTAAGCTTGTTTATTTTTTTAAAACAACTACTCCGGGGAGTTCTTTACCTTCCATCCATTCAAGAAAAGCACCGCCCGCGGTTGATATGTAGCTGAATTTCTTTTCAACTCCGGCATTTGCCAAAGCAGAAACCGTATCACCACCTCCGGCAACGGTTAATAATTTACCGGCTTGAGTTAATTCGGCCGCATGAGCTGCAACCTCGTTGGTTGCCGTATCAAACGGTTTCAATTCAAACACACCCAAAGGTCCGTTCCAAACTAAAGTTTTGCATTCATCCAATTTGGCATTGATAGAAGCAATGGTTTTGGCGCCGACATCCATCAAAATCCAACCTTCGGCCGGAATATGCTCCAAATCAACGGTTTTGTGTTCAGCTTCGGCTTTAAACTCTTTAGAAACAACAACGTCCTTGGGTAAAATGATTTCGCAACCGTTTGCTTTGGCTGTTGCCATAATTTCTTTTGCGGTTTCAATCATATCCATTTGAACAAGAGAGTTTGCTTCATTAACGGTATCAACACCGCTGGCTTTCATAAAGGTATGAGCCATACCGCCGGAGATGACCAATTTATCAACTTTTTTAACCAAGTTGTTCAAAAGGTCTAACTTGGTAGAAACTTTAGAACCGCCGACAATAGCCATTAACGGACGTTCCGGATTATTCAAGCCTTTAGACAAAGCATTAACTTCTTCTTCCATCAACAAGCCAAAAGCAGCCGGCTTTTCTTTAGCAGCGGCAACCATAGAAGCATGAGCACGGTGCGCGGTTGAGAAAGCGTCAGATACATAAGCATCGGCAACTTTAACCAACTCTTTGGCAAAAGCTTCATCGCCTTTTTTCTCTTCATTATAGAAACGGAGGTTTTCAAGCAACAAAACTTCATCTTGTTTCATGTTTTTAACAGCTTGTTCAACTTTTTCACCAATGCAGTCATCAACAAAAACAACATGTTTCCCCAAAGATTTTTCCAAATCGGCAACGATATGACTCAAAGAGTTGCGCATGTCTCCTTTGCCTTCCGGACGACCAAAGTGCGAAATTACGACAACTTTGGCACCTTTTTCCATCAACAATTTGATGGTCGGAACCGTGCGGTCAATACGTGCGGTATTGGTAACTTTCAAATTTTCATCAACCGGAACGTTCAAGTCGGCGCGAAGCATAACGACTTTACCGTTCAAATCACCCAAATCTTTAATTGTTTTATATTCGGTCATAATTATTTTCCTATAAAAAAAGCAAAATCCCCGCCCCGAGTTTTTTTCAAAATGCACAAAACATTTTCTCCTCGGAAGGGCGGGGAAATTTTAAGTATTAGCCGTTTACTTTAGCCATGTGAGCGATGAGGTCGAGAACTTTGTTAGAATAACCCCATTCGTTATCATACCAGCTAACAACTTTAACAAAAGTCGGAGTCAATTGAATACCGGCTTTTGCATCAAAGATAGAGGTGCGAGCATCACCCAAGAAGTCTGAAGAAACAACATCATCTTCGGTGTAACCCAAAATACCTTTCAATTCGCCTTCAGAAGCTTTCTTCATAGCTGCGCAAATGTCTTCATAAGAAGCAGCTTTTTTCAAGTTAACCGTCAAGTCAACAACAGAAACATCCAAAGTCGGAACGCGGAAAGACATACCCGTCAATTTGCCGTTTAATGTCGGAATTACTTTACCGACGGCTTTGGCGGCACCGGTTGAAGAAGGGATAATGTTGCCTGATGCGGCACGACCGCCTCTCCAGTCTTTTACAGACGGACCATCAACGGTTTTTTGAGTAGCCGTGGTAGAGTGAACGGTTGTCATCAAACCATCTTCAATACCGAAAGCATCATTCAAAACTTTGGCAATCGGAGCCAAGCAGTTGGTGGTGCAAGATGCGTTAGAAACAAATTGTGTGCCTTTTACATAAGAATCGGTGTTAACACCGCAAACAAACATCGGCGTGTCGTCTTTTGAGGGAGCAGACATTACAACATATTTAGCACCGGCATCGAGGTGACCTTGTGCTTTTTCTTTGGTCAAGAACAAACCTGTTGATTCAACAACATAGTCTGCATTGATTTCGCCCCATTTCAAATCAGCAGGGTTCTTTTCTGCAGTAACGCGGATAGCTTTGCCGTTGACAACCAATTTACCGTCTTTAACTTCTACAGTACCGTTGAATTTGCCGTGCATTGTATCATAACGCAACATATAAGCCATATATTCAACATCAATCAAGTCATTGATACCGACGATTTCAATATCATTTCTTGCTTGAGCGGCACGAAATACCAAACGGCCAATACGACCAAAGCCGTTAATACCGACGCGAATTGTCATATTAATTTCCTTCCTTTAATTTATTATGCGGACAGCCCCGCACTGGCTTTTATCTAAATTTTATCGTCGTTAATGTATCATTAATTCTTTTTTTTTCAAGTCAAATCTTGTTTCATTGACAACTTATCGTTTTTTTTAGAAAAAAGCTCTTGACTTTTTGTCCATTAATGATATTTCTTGCTCAGATTTGATATTAAAGAGATATTATTAACCTAAAAAAAATTTATTATGAAAAATTTTAATTCTTTAAATTTAAAATGTGAAGGGCGTTCACCACAGGCTACTGCTGAGTATATCACCAAGAGATGCGAGCATCCGGTTCGTCATGAAAAGGTGTTTGCCGGTATGCTGGTTGCCGCTCTGAAAAAAATTGCAGCAACGGCTAACGAGAAAAATCGGTGCTATCTTTACAATCAGAAACGTAAAGATTGGTCGGCCGGAACACAAAAAGCCTTTGAAAAGGCAGATAAAATCTATGAAGAACTCTATGGGGAGAGTGCTCTTCGCGTTTACAAATTCCGCGGAGAGGAAAATGTCAACTATTACCTCGTTGAAGGTAATCAGTTGTCAGAAGCGTTTGAAATTTTGTTCATCGAAGAGCTTTAGAGAGGCTCTTCTGATTAAAGAAAAAGCGAGGTTTTTACAAACCCCGCTTTTTTATTTACCATTTTTCCCAGTGAATGGCGCTTTCATTATACCTGCCCTCCGGCTGTTTCGGCTCTTCCGCAGGATATCCCAAAACCACAATCGAAAACGGTTTGATATTTTCCGGTAATTTGAAATATTCTTTCAAACTTGCCATCGGTCCCGTCATCGGCGAAGCCCCGCACCAGCATCCGCCCAAACCTTTGGCATGTGCGGCAAGAAGCAAATTCTCCGTTGCGGCAGAACAATCAATATCCACATAGCTCCAACCTTCTTTTTCGCGGCTGAATGATTTATCCGTATTTCCGCAGACCAAAATTACCGCCGTGGCAGATTCTGCAAATAAGGCCGAGCGCTGAATATGGCGAAACTGTTTCAAAACTTCCGGATTTTCAATGACCAAAAACTCCCATGGCTGGGTATTGTGTGCTGACGGAGCGTATTGTGCCGCTTTTATCAACTCTTTTATGGTTTCTTTAGAAATTTTTTTAGAAGTATCAAACTTGCGTACCGAGCGTCTGGTTAACAAACCTTCCATCATTTCCATCAGATTTCTCCTTAATTTGTTTTTTTAATGGTTTATTTTTGCATCATAAATTCTAATCTTTGGTTAATTAACCACTCGTGCGATACTTTCTATTCTCGGCAGGACTGAATTTTCAATTATAAAAGCGATTGCTTTTTCTGCCATTTTATCCGTATGCTCTAATGATTTTGAAACTTCATCCAAATCACTGCGATTGGTTAATTTTTTTTCCAATGTGGCATAAACTCCCGCTAAATCACTGAGCGAATCTATAACTTCCGCCAAATATGCCGGAATTTTCAAATCTTGCTTGCCGCCCCAAAAGCCTTCAACATAGCCCCACTCTATTTGGTGATATCGGGCTTCACAATATGCTGCCAAATTATCTTTTTCTTTTTTTACAAAAGGCAACCCAATTTTATTTTCTTTGACTTCTTCAAAAATTTCATCCCATAAACCCATGAAAAATTTGAAAAATAAGTCGGCTTCTTCTTTGGTTTGCAACCTCGGCTCTTGTCCTTGTTGCCAAAATGAAGAAATGACATCTGACGGGCGCAATTCCAAATTGGGCGAGCATATTGCTCCGGCAAAACGCATTTTTATTACGTCTAACGGTGTTTCGCAATTATAATGTTCCAAAAGTTTTTTAAAACCTTCATCACCAATATATTTATTTTCACTTTTCATTTTAATCTTCTTCGTTTATATATAAAGCAAATTTAAGTGTAATTTAGTGGAGTTTTGGGAATTGTCCAGCAGAAATTTATTTTTTCTCGTGCTTTTGAGCTTGTTTATCAATGCCTGTTCTTTTACCGCACCCTTTGTTGATCGCAGACGCGAGGCCGGCGCTTCGACTGCAGATAAGCTTTATGTCGGCAAATCGACTCCCTCTCGCCCCGCAATCTGCTATAACGCTCTCACAACCCCTTATGCCGATGTTTTAGCTTTGGCTAATCAAGAATGTATTAAGCAAAAAACGGGAACTTACGCCGTGCCCGAAAAACAAACTTCTTTTACTTGCCGTTTGTTTATTCCCAATCATTTTTATTTCAAATGTGCAGGAGCCGTTCCGCCAAAAGAAAAAGTGGTGGATATTCCTATCATGGATGAGAAGAAATAATTTGGGTTGTATTTCTTGATTTTATTTTATAAATTAGGCTTCAATCAATTTGAAAATTTAGGAATTTTGTTATGAATCTGTCTTTGGAATATTTGATTAATCAAAAATTGGCTCATGTTTTTGATGTTTTGAATTTGGATAAAAAATTTGCCGTCGTTAAAGTTTCAGACCGTCCCGATTTAAGCGACTTTCAATGCAACGGTGCTTTGGCTCTGGCAAAGTCTGAGCGTAAAAATCCTCGCGAAATTGCTGCTTTAATTGTTGGTGAGCTTGAAAAAGATGCCGATTTTGCCAAAATTTCCATTGATGGTCCGGGCTTTATCAATCTTTCTTTAGCAGATAAGTTTCTTGCGCATAATATTGATGCCATTGCCGCCGATAAAAACTTTGGTTGCGCAAAAGTAGATAAACCGAATCGCGTGGTGATGGATTTTGGCGGTCCTAACGTTGCCAAAGCCTTGCACGTTGGTCACTTGCGTTCTGCCGTTGTCGGAGAATCCATCCGCCGAATCGAAAATTTTGTCGGCAACGAAACCGTTTCCGATGTTCACTTCGGCGATTGGGGTACGCCGATGGGTATGATTTTGTCAGAAATCATCCGTCAAGATGGTAACCTTGCAAAAGTTGAAACCTATGACATCAAACAAATTTCTGCTTTCTACAAACAAGCCAATATTCGTTGTAAAGAAGACGAATCGGCTAAAGAAGAAGCTCGGCTGATTACCACCAAAATTCAAGATAAAGAGCCCGAATTTTACAAAGCTTGGCAACATTTGCGCAAGGTTTCGGTTGATGACGTGAAGAAAAATTATGCTGAACTTGAGGCTCATTTTGACCTTTGGCTCGGCGAAAGCGATGCGCATGAAACTTGTAAAGAAGTTGTCAAAATTGCTCAAGAACGTGGCATAGCGGAAGTTGATGACGGGGCTACAATCATCCGTCTTGATGAAACAAAAAGTCAACGCCCGCCGGTTATTCTCGTTAAAAGCGACGGCGGTTTCGGCTATCAACTCACCGATATTGCCACCATTAAAATGCGTTATGATGATCTCCACGCCGATGAAATTATCTATGTGGTGGATAAACGTCAATCCTTGCACTTTGAACAAGTTTTTGAAGTGGCCGAAAAACTTAACCTCGCACCGAATGTCAAATTTTTGCATATCGGCTTTGGTACCGTTAACGGGCCTGACGGCAAACCCTTCAAAACGCGTGACGGCGGCGTGATGAATTTGGAAGACCTTATCAAACTTTCTAAAGATAAAGTGCGCGAATCGCTCCCTCTCCCGAATGAAGTTGAAGGTTACGGCGAAAAGGAAATTGAAAAAATGGTCACCCAAATTGCCATGGCGGCTATCAAATTCCAAGACCTCAAAAATAATATTGCCTCGGGTTATATTTTTGAACTCGAAGATTTTGCTAAATTTGAAGGTAAAACCGGTCCATATATTCAATATGCCGTAGCACGCATTAACTCTATTATTCGTAAGGCCAATGCTGCCGGCATTAAAGAAGGAAATATCATAATTTCCAATCGCGAAGAAAAGGACTTGGCTCTCAAAATTTCTCAGCTCAGCAATACCATAATGCGTGCACATACCGAGCATGAACCGAGCATTATCTCTGATTATGTTTACACCTTGGCGCAAACATTCAGCACTTTCTATAATGCTTCTTCGATTATGAATGCCGAATCTGCTGAGCTCGCCTCCTCTCGTCTCAAAATGTCGCGTCTGGTCAGAGATATTTTGGTGCAACTGCTCTATCTCCTCGGCATTGAAGCTCCCGAAGTTATGCTCAAACGCGAACGCAGCGCGTTCGATCGCAACAACTGATTGCCGCACCAATCGGGGCTAGAAACCGCGATGCTATCAACGTGCAAGGCGGAAAGTTTGTAACTCGTTCAGATAAAAATGAGGTAGCTTAACCCCATCGGTTGATTGCCGAACAGACAGTGCCTCGTGTCCGCGATGCTCTTTTTGTTCTTGGCGGAGCTTTTGCGCCTTGCTCATTCGTCATTCTCATCCCGAACACACCCTTATCGTCACCTTGAATTTATTTCAGGGTCTCATGAGATGCTGAAACAAGTTCAGCATGACAGTGTGGGATGTTGGGTTGCCGCCGGCGAACACGGCGGTCAAGCTGAGTCAGCTTGACCGCACCGATTGATAGCTTCTCGGTCAGTGCCGAGAACGGTCTCATTTTTTGGCGAGGCAAAAGCGCCTCGTAAGGAATTTAATTGAAATAAATTAAGGAAAGTGATGTGATTAAAAACAACACAGCATATATCAACGTATAAAAAGCCATTTTACCCATTTTTTGTTTGATTTTTGGGCGATACAAGAGCGGGAATAAAATATATACCAAAAGATAAACACTTCCCCAAAAACCGACAAAAAGCTCATAATCTTGCGGGGTAAAAATAAATGCAGTTATGCCGCCCATCATCATGGGAACAACAAAAAAACCAATTATGAAAAATATTATCTTCTTCATGATATCCTCTTTTGTTTCAAGATAATAAAAATTTAAAAAAAGGCAATATAAAAATATTGCCCTTTTTTTATATTGTTTATATATTCTTGTTTTTATGATAACTTTTTCTCGCTTTATTTCCAATGTCTTTACATTTACTTACGCTATTTCTTGAATTTTTTAAACATTTTATTGTTTCTTTTTCGCCAACATTAAGAGTTTTAATTCCAAAGGCTTCATTTTTTATTTTTTTGTAAGTTTCACTAGCTTTTTCCATTACTTTATTTATACTTTTATTTTTGACCTTCTTTAATGCTATTTTTCCTACTTCTATTATTTTATTCATTGTTTTTTCCTTTATAATTGTTTGGGATATTTAAACTTAATCGCTTGCCATTTTTCAATCACATCAATCAGCTCATAAGGCAAATCGCCTCCTTCTTGCAAAACCATGTCAAAGGCTTTTAAAATAGCATCAAGCTGCTCTCCAATCGGCAAACTTTTCTCATAGGCTTTTTGTCTTTTTTCTTTATATGTCATTTTTTTTCTTGGCATTTTTCTCTCCTATTTGATGATTTTTCCGGTTGTATCTACAATTGAATCTAGCAAACCACTGGTCAGAGAGTTTTCTTTCTCACGATATTTTTGTTTGTAATTATACTCAAAATTATCATTATTATATGCCAGCTCATCATAACCTTCTTTGGCCTCTCGTTGTTGAGCTGCCGCCGCCGATTTGCTTGAACTCAAACCCATGGCGCTCAGACCGGCTCTTCTGCTTGCCAGCTGCTCATTTAACAAATTTTTGCGTTTGGTTTGATTGTATTGATATTCTTTTTGCATTTGTTTTAATTGTTTATTTTGATTGTTTGCCTCGTTTAACAAGTTGACTGCGGTCATGCCAACACCAACGGCAGTTTCAATTCCTCCCATTATTTTCTCCTTTCTTTAATCTTTGGTTTTTATTTCATTGGCTACCGATAAAAGCATAAATGCGTTCGGCACACTGCTTCTGATACTCCACATCGGCTTTTGGACATCTCTTATCCAGCCGATTGAGCGCAATTCAACATCTCCGCTAAACTCATCCGGCGGAGAATCTAAAATTTGGTCCTTGTGCATTTTCTTTAACGGAACATCAAAATAGCCATTGCCAAAATTAAGCCTTAACGATTTTGATTCGATTATCCGAAAAATTCCGTGAATCAAACGATACGCTTTAGGAGGATATGGGCGAGAAGAATCTACCATAAAAGGCAACGGTTCTATGATGTGTTCATATGGCAGACCGACTATGATTTTGCTTGTCTCGTTTTGAAGCATTATTTTGCCATTTTCAACTAACATATCTTCTATCGGAAAATCATCTGCAACTATAGAAACTTTTTTCCCTTCCCATTGCTCTAAACCGTCCCATTCTTTTTTTGGTATTTCAGAGGTAAAAATTTTGCCGCAATCGACATACATATCATCAGAAAACGTTTCTAAAAAATATGTATCTCCTCTTTGGATGAGAAAATATATTTCATTGCCGATTACGGAACAGGATATAAATTTACCATTCGTCACATATTTACTCCAAGCATTAACTTCTTCTGTGCGATAAGATGTTAAGCATGAAATGCTACCGTCTTCCAATATCAGATATAAAATACTGTCATCTTGGAAATAAACACAATCTACCGGTTTGTTGATAATTTCATCCGACAACAAGGTCAAATCTTTGGCTTGATAGGCTTGCTCTACATCTGCGTACAAAAACTCTCGCAGTTGTTTGCCGTTTTGAGATATAAACAAAGTTGCTCCATCTACATTTTGCGGCGGTAAAGAACATTTTGCATAGGTTCCTATATTGGTTTGACGATTGAGTTTAATACTTGTGGGGGTTAACGGTTCGCCTGAAACCATCCATTCTGCTCCGGTAGTAAAAACCAATAAGTGCCTCGTTGATACCACATTGGTAACAGCGTTAACCTGATCTGATAAAATGGCAAAATCTATTGACTCATCATCTAACCCCGTACCAATGTCAAAATTAAATAAGTCGGATGACTTTGATAACCATAGATGATTGGGTAACGATTTGGAACCGCCTATGACCATTCTGTCTTGGTGAAAAGTTACCGAATTCGGATAGCCTCTGACTGCAGAAAATGCTTGTTCTTCCCATTCCGTACTATTATTTGTATTTTCAAGTTCTTTGACTACATTTGCACTGGCTTCGCTGGAATTTGTTACCGATGTTACAACAACTTCTCCGCCATTTATTCTTATTCTGACTCCTCGGTGTTCTGCCTTAAACATCGGAGAACTGACATTGAGAGTGATGGCTCCTACTCTGTCACTTGGTTTCATTGTCAATGTGTTTTGATAAAAATTATAATATGGGCAAAAAACCTGTCCGTCTTTTTGATAGAATGACCATGCTGCAATTTTCCAGACCTCGTTTTGATTACGGCTGATTTCTTGCGGCGGTACATCAGGATGAACAATCAGCAACGTATCAGCACTTTGTGTCCAATTGATTTTTTTGAGCTGTTCTTGCGTCCATGGCGTTTCTAATGTTGAAATCAACTCTTTATTTTTATAAATTTTGACTTTTTTATCAACAAAACACAATAAATAGGTTTGTTCCGTGTTGAACTCAAAAGAAATTAATCTACCCGCTTCTCCTACCTCATCCACACAAACCAAACCTTTTCTTCTGGAAATGCCTCCGGTCGGATGAATTTGCACATTCTGCAGTTTGCTTGCACCATTTTCAAAAATGCGCAAATCGCCGCGACCATAAAGTTTGTCAGACAACTGACCTGAGGTAAAATTGGTTTTGACGTATATTTGATTCATCCTCTTACCTCCACAAGCGTAAAGTCTTCAAAACAAGAAGGTGTTGATTGTTGGGCATCCACTGAACGCGCACGATTAACGCTGTCTTCGGCGATTTTGCTTAAAAATTCCGCTCTGGTTGTGCTCTCGGTTAACGGAATGCAAAATTCATATGCCAATTTGTTAATTAAAGCCTCGCAGAAATATGCCGGAAAATTGCTTTCATCCGGTCGGCACAGATAAGTTAAATTTAGTTGCGGTAAATTTGTGTAAATGCAATCTTTGACAATTTTATATTCCGTCCCCCGCCCCTTATTTCCATACCCTGCCGAAACAATCCGCAAAAAATCGGACGGAAGTAAATAAGCATAGCTAAAATCAGCTATCGGCGTATTTTCCAAACGCGCCAACTTGGTTTGAGTTAGAGCAAAGCTCCATGGATATGATGATAATAAGGCATCGCGAATATAGGGATATAAATTGCCGGCGACTTCGGCTTCTGCCGTTCCGTCTTCAAAACTTGTTATGCTTGAAGCACCTATTTTTAACAGAGCCTGTGAACAGATATTGATACTGGTGTTACTCATGTATTCTTTTCCCCTCTCAAAAAAAGGAGCCTGCATTTCTACAGGCTCCCTATCATTTGCTTAAAGTGTATCTTTTTTATTTAAAAACCTACAATACTACGAAAGGTATAAATTATTCCCGTTATGCGGCGGCAGGTGTTGCCAAAGCAGCAACAGTCACTGTTCCGTCTTCAATTGAAGACACGGACAAAACTGCCGGTTCTAAAGTACTTGCCGTTCCGGCATTTGCTAAAATCATATCGCCTTTGCGAGCAAACGGAGCAATATCGTTGAAATAACCGCTTCCTTTAACGGTATTTAAATCATCTTCAGATGAATAGTTCCACAAAGTAAAACCATTGGCATAAGCCATTACGCTGAAATTTTTTGAATTATAAGCCATATTTTTAATTCCTTTCTTCTATCAATTATTCTTCTTTGCATTTGATGCGGATAACGCCGGTACCGTCAATTAAGCATGCGCCTTGGCTCATCATGTTATTAACAAAGTGAGCGGCATGGTCGCCGTGCCATGTGATGTCTGATTTTACATCTTGACCGGAAGCATGTCCGACTGCGGTTTTGTGGAAAATGAAGCAATCGCGATTGGTGCCGTCAAGCGGTAAACCTGTGTGCATAATCCAGTTGATGCCCAACCATTTGCGGCTTTCCGTGCCTTTTAAGAACGGCAAATTGTCACCGGCATAGTCAGAGTTGGAAAACTCATCAATGTTCAACAAAGCATTCCATTGCAAAGGACCAACAATGCCAAAGCGTTGTCCATCATCGGGCACATCGTTGCTGTTCAATTTAGCAAAAGCTTGCAATATAGTGTCTTTGCTCAAAACTTGAGAATAATCACCAACATCATTTTCCTCTGGTGCTTGGCTCAATGCACCGATAATCAATTCATCGGTTTTTCTGCCCAAAGCATAAGCACCGGCACTGGCAACCACACGGCGTTCATCAATGCTCATTTTGAGCTCATCCAAAGCATCTACCCAATCACCGGCATAGTAGTCGAGCAATTCGCATTCAACCGGCGTGTGGTCAATGCTCATGACCGGAACCAAACCATGACGAGCCTTGCCGGAGGCAATGCCTTTGCCAACCTTTTGAAATACGGTGGTGGCGCCGACAATATTGCCTTTGTAACGAACGGCATTTCTCAATTTTGAGCCCATTTGTTGGTATGCCAAATGAACATCTGCTTCAAAGTTTTTAATAAAGGACTTACTTACTTCTGTTGACATATTTTTATTTTCCTTTTCATGTTAAATGTTAATGTTTTAGGTTTATTTTTCAGGATAAAGCTTTTCAAAACCACGAGTGATTTTGGCGATATAGGCGCTATCCTTATCACGCCAATAACGCGGGTCTTCCATCATTTTACGAAGTCCGGCTTCACTTATATTGCTCATCTCGCCGTCGTTTTTGTTCAACAACGGTTCCGATGAACTCATCATTTTGTAAAGGGCAATTACACCTTCTGATGTGGAGCCCAGCGCTTCATAAACTTCCGGATTGACATTTTGTTTGGCCCAGTTGGAAAGTGAACGTGAAACCTCATTAAACTTATCTCTGCCGCCAAAGTAGCGAGATAGTTTTTCAAGTTGTTTTTCGGCTTCAAAATTGACGGCCATTTCATCTAATACCGGCAAAACTCTCTCGCCTGCCAAGTCATAAACAAACTGAGCTTGATCGTTGGTGAAGCCTTTTTCATAAAAACGTTTCATCAAATCTTCATCCACTTCCAAAACCGGTGACGGACTTTTGATTTGATATTGCGTATAATTTTGCGGCATGTTGCGCAAATTGGTTTCAATCAGATTATCATCTCTTCTTGCCAAATCGTTATAAGAGGCAATCAACTCTTCCAATCTGACCTCTCCGTTTTGCTCGTCCCAAAATTGTTCGGGTAAGCCTTGCGGTTTGTTAGAATATCCGCCATTTTGAGAAATAGCGGATGTTTCCAAAAGATTTTCTGTTTTTGCTTTTGGTTGCATGTATTTTCCTTTCATGTAAAAAATTAATTGATGTTACTTAACTGCTCAATTTGACGGACTAATCTTCTTTGTCCTTCCAAATCGCGCAGGTAACGGTCTTCTGCATCCGCACCTAAACATCTCTCTATGGTTTGGCGGCGCAAATATGAGAGGACAATTTTGCCCTCTTTACTTATGAAGCACCGGACAAAAGCTTTTTTGATTTCTTCATCGCTCATTTGTCGGGTGTCATATTCCTCATGCGGCGGCATTTTCTTCGCCTCCGCCGATTAAACCTTGCAACAGATTTTCATCGATGATTTTTTCGTTTATCAGTTTGTCGGGCACGTTCAAAATTTTGCCTAAAGTTTTGGCTGCTTCAAAAGCATTGACTGCGCCCATACCCAGTGCACCCAAAGATGATACCAATGTCACCCATTGACTGATATTGTTGACGTCTTCTCTGGCTTTGAGCATGGCTAACGGCGATTTATACTGCAAATCGACAATCTTACCGTCTAAGTCAAAATTCATAATATCGCCGCGACGACGCAAAATCAGAAATGCGCGCTTGAGCAAGGGTGTCAGCAACTCGGACTGCAAGCGTCCGAAACTTGCTCCCAAAATGCGTGCTATCTCTGCCGTTCTTTCCAAAACTTCGGTTGCTGTCATGTTCGGCGCATTGACTTGCGATAATCTATCTGCCAGCAAGGCATGATTGATATTCTTTTGCAGATTTTCCAAAATCAGCTGCGAAACATCAAATTTTCCGGGGGCTTCCAATGGGGTTAAGCCTTTTGAACCGACCGCCTTTGGAATAATTGCACCGGGGACGAGTTTGATATTTGCCGGATTTAGAACCCCGTCATCATCAGCCTGCCAAATGCCGGTGACGGAAATGGAAGCGTTTTTCAATATCAACTCCACAACTTTATTAGCGGTTTTGATATCCGGTAAAGCCTTCATTACCGGAGAGCGACCATAAATCTCTCCGGGGGCTTTAAGCCAACGAAAATTGATGAACGGTGAAGAAGAAAATACGCCTTCTTTCAAAACGACATTATCTTCAACTCCGCTGTTTTCATCCCAAACAAAAGCCGTGTATTCATACCCTGCCGCACCGAACTTGCCGTTTTGCGGAATAACCGCTTCAATCAAACTCAGGCGGAAATCCGGATTTTGAGCTTGGTCGAGCCAGCCGTCTTGCAACTCTGCCTCGGGAAAACGCAGGCGAATGTCATCTATACTGACTTGCGAACAGCGAAATGTGGTATCCAACTTTCCGTCGGCACTTTCTTCCAATGCAATTTCGCGCAAAGGCACGGCATAGAATCTGAACGCCGAAGCCTCTCCTACCGGTGCTTCTTCAAACATCAAACAAGCCGTGCCGACCGTAATTAAATCCAGATAACATTGATGAATTTCCACCGCAAAATTAGAATGTTCAAAATGCTGCAACATAATATCCGAAGTTTTGCTCAAAGTTTCTGCCACTTGTGAAGCTTCTTCCGGCAACAACTCCGGTCCTGCCGTCAAACCAAACCATTTTGACCATGGTGGGGTTAATTCCGCCAGCAAAGAAGATGCTAATTGATCAACCGCATCGGGCGCCGTGGCATCAAACAAATGCAGATTTTTCTTGGCGCCTTCCACATTTTGAAACATTGAATTACAGACATTTTCTCTTTGGGGAAAAGCATATTCATAACATTCCTGCCAATGGGGCTCCCACAGCTGTTTTCTTTCTACAGCCTTTTGATAACGTTTGATTAGCTTTTCAATTTTATTATCCATTTTCACTCTCCCAATAGTTTTTTACGATTTAAATCGCGATTGGTAGGGTCAAATGTTCCGGTATAAGATGTGCGGATTGTGCTTTCCAAACCTCGGCGTTGACGTGCCAAAGCTTCTTGTCTTGCCTTTTCTGCATCTTGTGCCGAAGTGTCTTCTACCACTTTAATTTTGGGTTCACTACTAAATACGCCTCCCATGTTTTCTCCTTTCATGTTGATATAAAAAAAGCCCGAATTTTTTATTCGAGCCGGTTCTTGTTTAAGTTAAAGTTATTGTTTTTTGTTTGGCTTTTCGGTTCCGCTTTTGACAACCTGAATGCCTAATACACCCAAAGCCACGCTCCAAAGTGAAGTGGTTTCAACCAAAGCATTGATTATGTTTTCGGCATTTTCATATTTGCTCAAAATGACATAGCAAATTGTGCCGATCATACCAAACCACGCCAAAGCAACCGAATAACCAAACGCCGGACGCCAAAAACGCACAAATTTGTCTTCGGCATTCAACTCTTGACGTATGGTCTGATGAATCTGCGATAACGTATTGTTATCAAGCTCATTTTCCAGTTCTTTCATTTTTTCCAAATGTCGATTGGCTTCACTCACCGCGGCATTGGATATTTTTTGTTTTTCAATATCCGAGCTCACTTCACCCAAAGCCAAATTAGCTTTGAGAGCCGTATCTCCGCCGATTTTTTCTAATCCCGACCGCACCATTTTAATCAAAAACGGCAGTCCGAATTGGCTTAAAAGTTTTATCAGCATTTATCTCTCCACGTCGTTGTAAAAGACATGATTGCCGATTTCGGCACAAGGAATTTTACCAATGGACCAGCGTGGACGCACTTTTTTGGTGTGATAATGCGTCGCACCGTAAGTTCTGTCCGGCAATAATCCTGCCATCGCCCTTTTGGCTATTCGCTTGCAGGTAGCATAAATAGGATTGCTCTCATCCACACGCAGCAAAAGCCGATAGTTGACATCGTCCAAATTCCAACAAGAAAATTGTTTGTCCTTTTGGCAGACGCTTGCGACGTCATTACCCCACCAATAGCTGCCTTTCTTCTCACTCAAAGCGACGCGGTTCATTATCACGTTGGCAACCGCTTCTTGTCCGGATAATGGTTCTCCCCTTGCCTCACCGAAAATGGTTTTGGCAAAGATGTCCGTTGTTAAATCTGTCATGTATTTCTTCCCACCCCATCTAATTTTTTTTCAATTCTCAGCAAATGGTCAGTTAAGCGGTTTTCCACATCTTTCAAATAGTTGACCGAAACATAATTGCGGGCGACATGAAGTTTGAAATCAGCCAGCGCATCTTTCAAATTTGAAACATGAGCATCGTGTGCTTCTTTCAAATGTTCTATGCCCGTATCCGCTTCTTTTTTGTTACGGTTGACCAATCTAAATAACGCGGCAAAAACCGGCAGCTCAACCATTGCTATCCAGTTTGTCAGTTCGTTAAACATTGTTTTTCCTAATCTATTGTAAAAGTTGTTTGTGCCGAAAATTGCTTGTTACTGCCCTGCCATTTGTTATATTTTGGCGGTGTGTTGCCGACAAAACTAACATTCAAGCGCAAAGGTTCGCTGCTCAGGCAACCGGCAACGGCATCTAGAGCATCATCATGTCCGGTTCCGTCAACCGAGAACTCGCGCATTTCTTCAACAAACGGCGTGTTCCAAATTTTTTTATGAACATTCAATGCCCTTTCCGCCAGCAGCACCTCAAATGCCGAAATTATCCTCTCGACTTTGTTTTTGCTTGAATACATTTCCAAAACAGCAACACGCATATTTTTTTGCGCCAAAACCTGTTTTAATATCCCCGGCAAAAACTTACCGATACCGTTGGCTTCTACCCGAACGGCATTCAAATGATTGCGCTCGATAAAAGCTGCCACTTTTTGACATTGTAATGACGCCGCATTATCTCTGACCTCATCTTCAATTTTGATATATTCCAAATCGTGCAGCCAATAGTGCCCGTCTTCATCGGTAAAGACGCAGGCAATAACCGAATTATCTCCCTTTGAAGATGCAAAAGAAGGATCCCACCAGCAAGATGCCGACAACATTTTCTTCTCCCCGATTTTCAAAAAATCGCGCCCGTTTGATGCAACGATATTGATTTCGGCCTCATAAGGCTTCAAACAATCCGGATTCAAAATGCTATCGTTGAAGTTGACCGGTGTCAGCATCATTTGTGACAAAAATTTGTTCTCTCCCGAGCGAATGCGGATTGATGCAATCTTTTCTTCGCTAAACCTTTCCGGCCAAGCAGATTTGCCTTCTTTATTCAAAATCGGCAGTTCCAACTTGGTAAAGCCAAGCAAAAAAGGTTCGGTCTCCGGCTTTTTATCATCGTACGCTACCTGATAGATGGTATAAAACGTATGCGGCGTGCCGATATAAAGCTGCATGCCTTCCGGTGTTAAGATATAATCCAACTCCTCGAGCTTTTCTCTCATATCGGCTCTTTTGGCAGGAGAATCCGAATTTTTCGGAACCTCAACGTCATCACAAATAATCAAATCTGCTCGCAGGCCGGTAATGTTTGCGCCTAAGCCTTTGGCTAACATCGACGGATCTCTGAGCTCAAGCGGACGATTGATGGTAAATTGCCCTGCCGCCCATTGATCCGACTTTTGCGGTTTCAATCCTTTGGTCAAAGGATGCTGTTCGATAATACGTTTGACGTTTCTAACCATTTTTTTAGCCAAAGCATGATCTGCCGCCATGACCAAAATTCTGGTTTCGGGCTTATAATATAAAACCCAAGCACAAAACAAACCGACAATCGTTGACTTGCCGGAGTTGCGAAACGCCATTAACAAACCTTGCCTTTGCTTAGACGTTGTAAACAACTTTGACAACCAATGTGCCATTTTGTTTTGGTGCTTGGGTACTTTCAGCCCCTGCAAACGCATCCAGACATATACAAAATCAAAAAAGCTGACTTTTTTGTTTAAGTCAGCTTTCATCATCTTCATCTTGCTCCTGAGCATGTGCTTCTTCCAAAATGGAAGATATATCAAAATTATCATTCTGCGGCAAAGACATCGGCTCGTCTTCGGTCCAACGCGCGAGTTTTAACAAAGTTTCGGCATGAACCACCGCCGACTTGCATGCACTGTGATGCGCACTAAAGCCTTTGGCATCGACCGGTGCCGGTTGCTCGGCAAAATTTTCGTAACTTTCAATCACCTCCGATATTTTTTGTGGTAATGTTTTTTTCAAATTTGCTTTTAATGATTTTAGTGTTTTTATTTTTTTACTTGGCATTATGTGCATATCCCATAAAAAAAAGCTCCGTCATCGGAGCCTTATTTTGTTTTAGATACACTACCAGCAAGTGATATTATGCTTATAAATTAAAAAAAATGAAATGTCAAGACTTTTTTCCTACCATTTTTAAGAGTTTGTTAAAAAAATATATAATTGATACGGCGTAATGATGCTAACCTTATGAATTCCCAATATTCTTTTGACAAATTCCACACAAGTAAAAATGCCGAGCGGTGCACATTTTAACGGCGCTTGGCGAAACTTCACCGGCAAAATTTTGACATTTTTGCTTGTTTTTAAGTGATTTATATAATCCAAACCCAACAAAGATTCGTGTTTGAAGATATACAACTGATTCGACATAGGATTAAGTTCCAACCATAGGTTGTGTTCTTTTGATATGCAAATTAGCATATAACAGTGTCTGTAGCCTTTTTTTAAGAATCTTAACCACCACAAACTGGTGTTGTTTTCAAAAACCACATAGCCTTTAAAAAAATATCCGCTTTGGAATCCAGAATTACGCATTTGTTTCTCCTACAAAATTTTATAATATCTTAAATAAACATCAAAATTGCGTAAGCCTTCTTCCCACAAGCGGATTTCACTGCGTTTAGCTCTCTTATCATCCCATGGCGTCAACTGCTTTTCTCCCCACTCCGTCATCACACGCAAATGCCTATTGCTGATATGATGATGAAGTTTCATATTTTTTATTATCCGAGAGATATCTGTTATTTCGCAACATCTTGGTTTACCGCAATAATCTGACCGAGAGCGCAGCCCCCCTGCTCTTGCTTGCACCGAGGTGCAAAACCAAAACCAAACTTCTTCGGCATTTTCAAATGGTTCAAAATATTCTTTCATTCCCTTCTTTCTCCCCTGAATTGTTAGCACAATTAACTAAATATTAACTATAAAGTTTTATACATTAGGTTGTAGGAATTTCAACACAAAAAGGATTGATTCCTATTTCGTCTTTTGTTATGATAGGAAAAATTGCCTTTAACCCTTTCTGAAAGCAAAAAAAATGAAATATGAAAATGTTTGGGATGCTGTTGATAAGTTAGCTCAAAAGCATGGTCTTTCCCCTTCCGGTTTGGCAAAACTTGCCGGTCTTGACGCTACTACCTTTAATAAAAGTAAACGCATTCGCCCTGATGGCAAAAAGCGCTGGCCATCCCTTGATAGTATTAATCGGCTGCTTGAAATATTTAATATTACTTTTGAACAATTTTATGCACTCAGTGCCGGCGCGGAAGAAAAAGAAAACGGCTCCATTCCTTTTATTAAACTTTCTGAATTAAATGCGCAAAAATTTTATGTTGATTTTAAACTTGCTTCTCAAAATTGGAGTAAAGTACTTTTCCCTGATTTTAAAGAGTCTCTTTATGCCGTGGAAGTTGATACTGAAAACTATCTGCCTATGTATCGTTATGGTACGTTGATTATTGTTTCCGAAAATTCTGATATTCGCAAAAATGACCGCGTGGTTATCTACCTGAAAAACAATTCTATCTTATTGCGCGAATTTGTCAGAAGAACCCCCTCAAAACTGATTGTTGTTGATATTAATCATAAAGAAGTTGAAGAAACTATCGCAATTGCTGATATTAACCTCATTAACCGCATTGTATGGGTAAGCCAATAGGAGATGTTCTTTGAATATAAAAAAATATTTGCAATTAAGTGATAAAAAACTGCTCGAATTGGAAAATAAATATCAGTTTCTTCCAAATGAAGAAGAAATTGATGATTTAGAATTGTCTTTTGATAAATCTTGCTTAAAAGAAACAGCCAGAATTGCCAGACTTCATGCCCTGCAAAGACAAACTCAAAAAGCTGAAAAACTCCTCGCTGAAAAGCGTAAACAAGCTATTTTGCAACGTTTTATTCGCCCCGAATAAGCTGTTCTTGATGAAATGTTTTATAAATTTGCTCTAATGTTTGTTCCGGATCTCCGGTAAAATCTATAGATATTTTATTTCCTAAAGTGCATTTTCGGTTTTGTGCATCATAAAAACAAAACGGGGTTGAAAACCAATCGGCATATTCTTTGCTATCATCAATATGAATGGTGATTTTTTTCTCGGCACAATATTCTCCTTTGGCCATGTTCCACAACATATCCGGAACTTTATATTCACCGTTTTTATAATATTCAACCATCCCTTGCGCATCATAATAATCTAATATGGCAAACAGTTCTTTATATATTATTTTATGATCTTGTAAAAATCTATCAACAACTTTCCTCGGACCACCCGTAATGATATATACTTCTATCCCTTTTTGTTTAGCTAAATGCGTAAAACGACTGAAGTATTCAGGATATTTATCAACAACGCCGTGAAAATCCAAACCTATACGAATCGGCTCGTTATTCATCTTTATCTCCTCCGAATATTGAACCCATTAAATCTTTTAATGAACTCGGGCTCAATGCCGATAACGGGTTGATGTTAATGGCCGGATCATCCAAGCCTCCCGTTATGGTGTAATTGGCAGCAAATACCGTTCCGTCTTTTCCGCTCAATATATTTCCAACTATAGGTAATTTTCCGATAAAATTATTTAGACCGTATGCCGGAGCAATAACACCTTTTATATTCAGTTCTGCAGAATTACGATCAAAATCGCCATTAACCGTAATTCCCATAACATTACCAAAGGCTTTTCCTTCATGGAAACTCAAAACTTGATTTTGGTAAGTGAACGGAATGTCTAAATGCGAAAAGGCTATTCCCTCACCGGTTAACATATTCACCATTCCGCTGAAAGAAGCCACGGTTAAAAGTTTGGCTAACAACGGTGTATTATGAATATTGAAATCTCTTATCTGGGCATGACCGATAAATTGTTTGTTCTTCTCCCGCTTGCCGTTAATGCTCAATCGACCACCGCGCATGTTGTCATATGCACGCAAGAACTTTAACGTTCCGCCGGCATCATTACTATCTATGGATAGCAGATATTCATTGTTCGGACGCGGAGAATAATCCAATTTCAAATATTTCTTTTGTGAACTGTCAAAATTGCCAATCAAGTGCATATCTTCTATACCGACACCATTACGCAACTTGGCTGAACCGGCAAAGTTTTTAACGGAAATATATTCGTTGGTCCATATGTTATTTACAGCAATAAATATATCCGTATCGGTTACATTTTCCAGCGCATCTTCATCTTCTTTAACGCCGGTATTTTTCTTGCCGTCCGGCATGGTTTTAACCTCATCTTCTTTAAAAAATTCGGATAAATCATAACTGCTTCCCGATACATTAATCTTGATTTTTTGCTTTGCCGTGTTGGCAAATTCTATTTTGGCTTTGGCATTGGTTTTGGGCGCTTTGATTTCTGTGATATCAATGACTTTGATTTTTCCGTTTTTATCCACGCTTATTTGACCTTTTAAGATAAAGTCTTTTTTCTTAAAACCTAAATTGGGAATTTCGGTCAATTTTCCGTTTTTGAAATCTAAACGTACCGATGCCTCTCCATTTTGTTGTTTTGGTTTATATAAACCTAAGAAAGAATAATCCACTTCAGCATCGGTCATGTCTGCGGTTAAATCAACTTGTATGTGTTTATCGTCAAACTTGGTGATTGTGGCTAAAACGATTGTTTTGCCATTGATATACGGCGGATTGACAAACTCGGTATCAATGCCTGCTTTTTTCTTGACATTATCATCAAAAACAAAGCCCAAATTATACTTACTTTTATAAAGCTTATTGGCAAAATTTTCATTCCAAGACAGTTTGAGCGGAATATTGTCAAGTTTGGCATCTCCTTCTACAAGCAAGCCATTGTTATCAACATTTAACAAAAGCTTTTTAGATGTGATTGCTTGTTTATCCAAAACATCGGGAATTTCAACATCGGTCAAAACAGATGAAACTTTCACTTTGACTTCATCCGGAGCCAAATCTCGTTTTAATTCAAAATCCAAATACAAATCGGTAGTTGCATTGCCCTTAAAAGAATCCGGCTTAATCCCCATTTCCGTGGCATAATTTAAGGGCTTGTGATCAATCAGTTTCAAAGCATCGGAAATACTTGATTCGGCTTGCAAACTGATTTCGGCAAAATTATCATATTTATTCAAATCATACAAGCGAACAAAACCGCTATTGACTAAAACGTTGTTCGATACAGCTTTATCAAAATCTATTTTGATAGTGTCATTGGAAAAATGTGCCGTTCCATACATATTGGTCACACGCGGCATTCCGGTTAAATAATCCAAGCTCACATCGGCTACCGAGCCAACACCTGACAATGTTTGAAAAGCAAAAGATTTGCTCTTTTTATCATAGCCGAAATTAAATTCGAAATCGGCATTTTTGATTTCTCCGCCAAAGAGACTGCTCTTGCACCAATCCCATGCCAAAGTTCCGGCATAACGCGGCCAGTAGTCATAGAGCTCATCAAACTTAACACTATCAATATGTGTTTTTAATTTGAGTTTCAAATTATCCATAGAGCGTTTGAGCAAATAGTCTTTCATACCATCGACATAAACGCTTATCAAAGCTTTTTGCGCCCCCAAATCAAATGAAGCATTTTCAATTTGCAATTTATCCAAACCGGCTGATAAATCTCCGGTCAGCATAAAGCCATCAATTTTATAATCTTCATCTGCTTTATCGGTAAAGTGAATGGTACCGCTTCCACCTTCAAAATTAAACTTTAATTTTTCAATAGCGGAATCCAAACTTTGGATAACATCATCTTTGTTTTTTAGAACCTCGGCAAAATCAATCAAAGCATCTACTCTGCCGCTGACCGGTACCGTAATTTTTATAAATTTTTGCGCTTCTTCTTCACCAAATAAACTTTCAATAATATCATTGGGGAGAAGTTCAGAAAAATAGAACTGCACCCCTACTTTATTTCTGAAAGGACGATACTCGGCATCCAAGCCGATGGATGCTTCATGATTGTTGGCCTTGATTAACGCATTAAAGCTGGTTTCAATATTGGAAAAATTGCGTTCAAAATGATAGTTTAAATCTGAAAACACCCATTTTCTGCCTAAATCCACCTCATGAAACTCAACCGACGCATTTTCAATTGCTATATCATTAATATAACTTTCCGGATACACTTTGTCTTCCGAATTAAAGCGGTCAATAAACTCTTCAAAACTATCAAAATAATATTCTATTTTTTTCTGGTTAACTTCGTTTTTATTTTCTTCTTTAATGCCATAATCGGTAAAGACATAAACCGTCGGCTTGCTTACTTCAATAGAACTCGGCGCAATAATACCTCGAAGCAAAGCTCGAATACTGAAAGATAAGGAGGTTCTTGGAGCTGTGATGGCAAAACTTCCGTCTGCTTTGCGATAATCTACATTATTGGCTATAATTTTTATGGGCTTGATGGAACGAACCAGCTCAATATTCACACTATCCAAGGTCACTTGATATTGGCTGTCATCATGATTCAAGGCTTTGATGATATATGGCTTTAAAAAAGGAACCTCAACCGGTCCGCGATACAACTGCCACAAAAAAAGCAAGAAAAAGGCTAAAAATATCACGCCAACAAAATCTAAAATTTTGTGCATACGATATGCCTTAAGCCCCATCTTTTTCATTTTTTACCCCACTTTGGCAGCCAAAGATGCTGCTAAAAATAAGTCTATATCACCATCCAACACAGCTTTGGTGTCAGAAGTTTCAACCTCGGTACGCAAGTCTTTGACCAACTTGTAAGGCTGCAAAACATAAGAGCGAATTTGATACCCCCAACCGTTGTCGCCTTGATTATCTCTGGCTTCTTCGGCTTTGGCTTCGCGTTTCTTCAATTCCATTTCATACAAACGCGCTTTTAACATATTCCATGCACTTTCACGGTTTTGAAACTGAGAACGCTGGTTTTGGCACTGAACCACAATACCGGTCGGGATATGAGTGATACGTACCGCAGAATCTGTTTTATTAATATGTTGTCCGCCGGCACCGGATGAACGATAGGTATCAACACGACAATCTGCCTCGTTAATTTCAATATTTATCTTATCATCAACTACCGGATATACACCAACAGAAGCAAAGCTGGTATGACGTCTGGCGCCGCTGTCAAAAGGGGAAATGCGCACCAAACGATGCACCCCTGTTTCTGACTTGAGCCAGCCATAAGCATTGTGACCGATGATTTTGATGGTAACCGACTTGATACCGGCAACATCTCCCTCTTCTTCTTCAACATATTCCACCTTATATTTATGAGCTTCAGCCCAGCGGCAATACATTCTGAGCAGCATTTGTGCCCAATCCTGAGCTTCGGTTCCTCCGCTTCCGGAGTGGATTTCCAAAAAGGCATCATTTCCATCGACCTCGCCGGAAAGCAATGCCTCCAACTCGCCTCTTTTGGTTTGTTGTTGAAGTTCGGATAAATGTTTTTGCACCTCATCCAAAATTGCTTCATCGCCTTCGGATTCAGCCATTTCTGCCAATTCTTCATTATCTTGCAAATTCTGTTGCATATTTTGGAAGTTTGCCAAACTGTCTTCCAAATTGGTCTTTTCGCTCATCAGCTTTTGTGCTTTTTCGGGATTGTTCCACAAATTGGCATCTGTCGAAAGCGCATTCAATTCTTCCAAACGAAGAAGAGCGTTATCGTAGTCAAAGAGACCTCCTCAGCAGTGCTAAAGACTGCTTAATCTCATCTATCATATTACTTATTTCTGCACGCATTTTCTTCTCCGTTAATATTCTGTTCCCAACATAAACTCATCTTCATCATTCGGCTGATAAATATCCGGCTCGGTAACTACAGGCTCTTCATTTCCGCCTACCGTTCCACCGCCGATTACGCGTTGCTTATTTTTATCGAAGCTATAATCGGGCTTTAATGCTTCTATGATAACAGATTTATCGGTCGGGGTTGCCGGACGTCCCGTATCATAATTAATACGAACCAATTTAATGCCGGTCGGAATACGGAACGGAATATCCGGTTGATTAGCCAAGGCCTCTGCCATAAAGTTTTTGAAAATCGGCAAAGCTGCGGAAGCTCCGGTTTCATAACGACCTAAAGTACGCGGATTGTCAAAGCCAACATAAGCGGCAACAACCAGATCCGGTGAAAAACCAACAAACCACGCATCTTGGCTATCATTTGACGTACCGGTTTTACCGCCCAAGTGTTTGTTGATTGAACGCAAACGCGCACCCGTTCCTCTTACGGCAACACCTTCCAAAATGGAGGTGATTTGATAAGCACTCAAAGGATCGACAATTTGTTCTCTAGCATCCGGCAACTGCGGAATTTCTTGGCCTTCTCCCCAAGCATCAACATTACAAGTTTCACATTCGCGTTTGTCTTGTTTTAAGATATTGCGGCCGTAACGATCTTGAATTTGCTCTACAAAATAAGGCTTAATATCTTTACCGCCATTAACCATGATACCATAGGCTCGTGCCATATCTATAACATGCGTTTCACCTGCCCCCAAAGACATGGACAATAAATGCGGCAAGTGGTCATTTACACCAAGTTTTTTTGCATATTCGGCAACCTTATCCATACCTAAATCTTGAGCCAGCCGAACCGTCATCAGGTTTTTAGATTTTTCTACACCTTGACGCAAAGTCATCAAACCATAGAATTTTTTTGAATAGTTTTCCGGTTTCCATTTCGGCAAGCCCGGGCCTTGATCCAAAACAAAGGGCGCATCCAAAATTAAATCATTGGGAGAATAGCCATTATCAAATGCGGCCAAATAGACCACCGGTTTGAATGCCGAACCGGTTTGACGCAAAGCCTGAGTGGATCTGTTGTATTGCGATTTTTTGAAGTCATATCCGCCAACAGCCGCCAAAACTTTACCGGTATGCGGATCTAGCGCAAGCAAAGCACCTTCTACGTTCGGAATTTGGCGAAGATAATAGCTGTTATCACTCAGACCTTTAGCCTGAGCCGTTTTTTCCGAAACTTTTTCAACCAAAATAACATCGCCTTTTGTCAAGACCTTCGTCATGCTATTCGGCTCATCCGTGATACCTTGGTTTTTCAAAGTTTTACGTGCCCATTTGGCGATAGATAAAGGAATAATTCCTCTTTCTCCGAAAGCTGTTTCAATAACGGCTTTGTCGGTTACCACTTCCAAAACAACAGCTTTTTCCCAACCTTTTTTGGCGCCTCCGGGAATTTTAATTTCAGCTAAGGCTTCTTTGTATTTTTCATCAAGCGGAATATTAGTTAATGCGCCTCGGTATCCATGGCGTGTATCATAATTTTCAATTTCTTGACGGAAAACTTTGGTAGCGATTTTTTGCAAACGCGGATCAACCGTGGTTCTGACAATCAAACCACCTTCATACAAAGCCTCTTTTCCAAATTTTTCACTGATTTCACGTCTGACTTCTTCACTGAAATATTCAGCATCTTGAATGAACTCATTATCGCGATCGATTGTTACGAGTGGTTTACTTTGCGCAATTTCAGCTTCTTCTTCGGTAATATAACCTTCTTCAAACATACGTTGAATCACCCAATTGCGGCGAGCAACGGCAGCATCATATTTGGTTTTAGGATTATAATTATTCGGTCCTTTCGGTAATGCTGCCAAATATGCAACTTCTTCAATTTCCAACTTATCAAGCGGTTTACCGAAATAATTTAATGCGGCGGCAGCCACACCGTAAGAACGATTGCCTAAATAAATTTCATTTAAATATAATTCCAAAATATGATCTTTGGTAAAGGTTTGTTCCATACGCATGGCTAAAATGGCTTCTTTGATTTTGCGCGTGTAAGACAATTCGGAAGAAAGCAAAAAGTTTTTTGCCACTTGTTGCGTAATGGTGGATGCTCCGGCCGGACGACGTCCGGTTCCAATATTTTTGATATTGCCGATTATGGCACGTGCAATTCCCAAGAAATCGACACCGGAGTGATGATAAAAGTTTTTATCTTCTGCAGAAATGAAAGCCTGCTTGACTCTTTCCGGAATCTTATCTACCGGAACAAACAAACGTTTTTCGCTGGCATATTCTTTCAGCAATTGACCATTGCCGGCATACAAGCGCGTTGTAACCGCAGGCTCATATTTTGCCAGCTGATGATAATCCGGTAATTGTTCCGAATATTCCCATAAAGAACTAATGACCAGTATGAATGCTATTACGGCAAAGAAAAAGCATGTGCTTATCAATGAAGATAATGTTTTTAACATTTTACCTCTGTTTATCATGATAACTTATTAATATACGTATAGTTTATGCTTATAAAACATTTAATTTAAAATGCCAAAGCAATTTTTTATTTATTCAGAAATACACACAAGAAATGTTTGCTTAAAAGACGGATGCGTGTTGCATATTATCAAAATAACGGTTGATTGCTTTTACCGTAGCCTCACCCAACTTTTTGCGATAGGCTTTTTGTTGCAGCTGTTTTTCTTCCTGACGGTTGGAAAGATAACCCATCTCCAGCAAAACAGCCGGAACATCAGGACCTTTCAAAACGGCAAAACCGGCAAAACGGTGGGTGTTGTTGACAAGTTTCACTTTTTTCTTCATTTCTTCAACCATAAAACCGGCAAATTCCGAAGAGCGGTTCATGGTTTCTCTTTGCGCCAAGTTGATAAGGATATCGGAAACTTCTTTGGAATGTTCAACCAAATTAAGTCCGGCTATAACATCAGCTTTATTTTCACGCTCAGCCAAAGCCGCTGCTTCCTTATCTGACGCGGTTTCGGACAAAGTATAAACAGACAACCCCGTTGCACTGCGATTTTTGGCACTATCGGCATGAAGTGACATGAACAAATCCGCCTTATATTTACGGGCAATTTTAACGCGATCGCGCAACGGAATGAATTTGTCGCTACTGCGCGTTAAATAGACCTTGTATTTGCCGGTTTTATCAAGCAAAGCTTTCAATTCTCGCCCAAAAGCCAAGGTGATGTTTTTCTCATAGACACCAGAATAGCCAATGGCTCCGGGGTCGTGTCCGCCATGCCCCGGGTCAAGAACAATAATTTTTTTCTTATTACTGTCTTCTTTAATATATTGACGATTGGATGATGCCTTTTGCGACATTTTGCTTTCTTTATAATTTTTGTTGGTAACAGCATGCGAGCTACCCAATCTGGAAGCAAATTCGCGCTCGGAAACAAGCTCTAAATCAATAACAAAACGCCAACCGAAGCTACTTTGCGGCGCAAGTAAGAAAGCTTTTTTTACAATGGCCGGTTTTTGCAAATCAAAAGCAATGCGCACGTCATCAACACCAACCGTCCCTAAGCGCAAATTTTTTACAAAAGCATTAGAATCCAAATCTTTGACAATTTTTGGGTTAACCTTTACGTTTTGCGTATCTACTATCAAACGGCGCGGTTCGCTTAGCAGAAAAACTTTATAGTCAAAACTTTGATCGGCATCAAAAACCAGACGCACACTTCCGACTCCTTGTCCAACACGCAAAGAGTTGATTCCGGCACAAGCATTTGAAACATAAAAAAACATTCCATATACGACGAAAAAGACTGCCAATACAAGATTGCAGCCAATCTGTCCGAAATATTTTTTTACATTACATAACATTCAGAGCTCTCAAAAAAAACTTATCTAGTGCTAACATCATTTATTATACGGGATTACTTATTACCAATCTCTTAAAAAAAATCGGAATAAAATAATAATTAGTTGTTGAGTTTTAAAACATTTCGTATATTTTAATGATGTCGGAACGGTTTTATATATTTGCCAGCCCTTAAGTAAATAATCAATAAAAAAAATGGGCGCATTGAAAAATTTTAACCAAACCCGATAAAAGAAAAGTTTTTTTTGCCGGATGATATCCGCCCTGCTGGCTTTGTAGGAAAAGAGTTTGAGAGTTTAAGCCCAGCAGAAAAAAAGAGTTTTTTATATATGCAGCCGTGCTTTTATATGCGAAGTGCTGTAGTTTTGAGCGAATTTATAGAGGGGAAAGTTTAAACTTTTCTTACGCTCGTAAATATATACTAAATTTCTTGGCATTCTCCTCCGGCAGCGGATAAATTTATTTCACATTATTATATGTGAACGGACGGAGTTATTATATATGACTAAAAGAATGTTGATTGACAGCACGCAAGAGGAAGAAACCCGCGTTGTTGTCATTGATGGAAATAAACTCGAAGATGTTGAGTTTGAAACTTGCCACCGCAAACAAATTAAAGGTAATATCTATTTAGCCAAAGTTATGCGTGTGGAGCCTTCTCTTCAAGCATGTTTTGTTGATTATGGCGGGAACAAGCACGGATTTTTGGCTTTTGGCGAAATTCATCCCGATTATTATAATTTACCGCAAGAGCAAATTGATGCCATTGATAAAGAAGTAAATGATATTATTGAGGCTAAAAAACAAGCCTTGAAAGAACGCGAAGCCGAAAGAGAGCGTATTCGCGCCGAAAAAGCTACCGCTTATGCTCAAAAAATGGCAGAAAAAGCCAAAGCTGAAGCTGAAGCGCAAGCTCTGGAAGAACAACGCCTGACCGAAGAGCAAAATGCTTCCGAAAACAATTCCGAAGTTCAAGCGCAAGCCGGTGAAGAAACTCAAGCAAATGTTGAGCCAGCTCAAGTTCAACCCGAAAACGAATCTGAACATGTCAACACAGAAGATACGGATGCTAAAGCTCAAGAAGTTGTTGAACAAACAGAAATTGTCGGAGCTGCTCCCGAATTGACACCGGAACAAGCGCAAGCCGTTGTTGAAGTTGTTAATGACAAAATCACCGATGAAGAAATTGCAGCCGAAGCTGAAGAAGGTGGTAAAAAACACCCCTTGAAAAAACGTGTTGCCAAAAAAAGAATCCGCAAGAAAAAAGAAGAAAAAAAAGAAGAACTCAAAGTTTTGGCGGAAGATACCGGCTTAGCTGATGAAGAACAAATTTCTGATGAAGTTGAAGAATGCGAATCTCAAACCTCACAAACCGAAACAAACGCAAGTAAAGTTGCTTCCGTCAACGATAACATCAATGAAGATGATGACGATGATGAGGATGATACCGACGACGACGATGATGATGAGTTGGAAATGGATTTTGAGTTACAAAGAAAACTTCTTCGCGCACGTAAACTTTATCATTCCAGCAAAATTCAAGATGTTATCAAAGAAGGACAAATCCTTCTCATTCAGGTTGTAAAAGAAGAACGCGGTAACAAAGGCGCAGCACTTACAACTTATCTTTCTTTGGCCGGTCGTTATTGCGTTTTGATGCCAAACCGCATCAAAAGCGGCGGCGTTTCTCGCAAAATTACCAATGTTGCCGACCGTAAGCGTCTTAAAGCCATTGTTAAAGAATTGCCGCTTTCTACCGATATGTCTTTGATTGTTCGTACTGCCGGTGAAGAAAAAACACGCGCCGATATTGTTCGTGACTATAACTACCTCATTCGCAGCTGGAATCTTATCCGTTTAGCGGCCTTGAAAGGTAAAACGCCTTCCATGATTCATGAAGAAGGCAACCTTATCAAACGTGCGTTGCGCGATATTTACACCAAAGATATTTCCGAAGTGATTGTTGCCGGTGATGAAGGTTATAAAACCGCTCGCGATTTTTGCCGTATTCTTTCTCCAAATAATGTGAAGAAGATTAAAAACTATCGTAACAACGATATGCCTTTGTTCCAACGTTTTCAGGTTGAAGGACAATTAGATAAACTTCATGAAGCCAATGCTCAACTCGAATCCGGCGGATATTTGGTGATTAATCCGACCGAGGCTTTGGTTTCCATTGATGTGAACTCCGGTCGTGCCACCAAAGAAAAAGATTTGGAAGAAACTGCGCTTAAAACAAACTTGGAAGCCTGCGATGAAATTGCTCGTCAGCTCCGTTTGCGTAACTTGGCAGGCTTGGTTGTGGTGGACTTCATTGATATGGAAGATCCGGCTAACAATCATGCCGTCGAAAAACGTATGAAAGAAGCCTTGAAAAAAGATCGTTCACGCATTCAGGTTGCTAAAATGAGCTGCTTTGGCTTATTGGAAATTTCTCGTCAAAGAATGCACTCCTCCTTTATGGAAAGTAACTATCAAGTTTGTCCGTATTGCCACGGTCAAGGCATGGTCAGAACACTTGAATCCAGCACCGTTTTTGTTTTGCGCGGTATTGAAGAAGAAGGAATCCGTAATCGTTCTTCTCAAATTAATGTTTATGTTCCTTCCAATGTGGCTATTCATCTTTTGAACCACAAGCGTCAGACTTTGCTTAATTTGGAACAAAAATACAAGATGAGCATTATTATCTGCGCCGATGATTCAATCTTGAACATTACCGATTACAGAATTGAAAAAGTTAAAGGTATTGTTAAAGAAGAAGCTGCAATGACCAAAGCTGTTGTTGAAAATATCGATGATACTTCTTGGGAAGAACAAGAGGACAATAACGAACCGGAAGTTGATGTTTCTGACGATAATTCCGGCGAAGAAAATAACAGTCGTCGCGACAGACGCATTAATCGCCGTCGTGACAGGCGCAACCGCCGCGGAAGAGATCGCCGTCGCAATAACAATGATTATGACAACAAAGAAAATACCGAGGGAAAAAAGCAAGAAGCCGTGATTTTGTATGACAGTCATGATGATGCTAAAGCTTCGGGCGGAGAATCTGATAACCAAGAAACTCCGCAAAAGAAAACCGCATGGTGGAAAAAACTGATTAAAAGTTAAAACCATGTCAAAACAAAGTTTCATAAAACGGCTATTGTGCAGATTTTTTCTGCCTTTAGCCGTTTTGGCTTTTATGAGCAATAATGCTCAGGCTATCAGCCTTATCTCTGATGAAGAAACCGAACTTTTTTTACAAAAAATTACCGCACCTATTTTTAAGGCGGCCGGTCTTCCCTATAATCGCAACAAAGTATTTATTGTTAATGATGATACACTGAACGCTTTTGTCAGCGACGGGAACTATCTTTTTATCAATACGGGAACCATTGTTGCCGCCGATGATGCAGAAGAATTGAGCGGCGTTATTGCTCATGAAACCGGACATATTACCGGAGGACATATCATCACACAAAAAATCAAGGCACAAGAGATGCAACGTGTCAGTCTTGCTTCCATGATTTTGGCTGGCGGAGCAGCTGCCGCCAGCGGTGACGGGAATGTGGCTATGGCAGTGGCCTTGGGTAGCCAATCTTCCATGATGACAAACTATTTTCGTTATCGCACAGAGCAAGAGCGCAGTGCTGACGAAAGTGCCGTAACTTTTTTGAAAAAAACACAACAATCGCCAACAGGCTTATATCGTTTTATGAAAAAAATTAATCACGATAACGAGATGAGCGGTGTTGAAGAAACACCTTATTTCAGAACGCACCCCATGAACCAAGAACGATTAAAGTTTTTGGAAAAAGCCGTTAAAGAATCGCCTTATCCGGCAAACAAAGCTCATCAAGAAGAGTTTTCTCGCATTCAAGCCAAGCTGTTTGCCTTTTTATCCGAACCGAAAGAAACTTTTAGAAAATATCCTTTGCAAAATACATCTGTTGCTGCGCAATATGCTCAAGCCATTGCCTTTTATAAGTTATTAAATATGAATCAGGCGATCCGATTGATAAATGGTTTAATTGCCAAAGAACCAGACAATCCGTTTTTTCATGAACTAAAAGCGCAAATGTATATGGAAACCGGAAATGTCAACCAAGCCAAAACAGAATATCAAAAAGCTTTGAAACTACTTCCGACTGCTGCTTCTTTGCAAATTTCTCTAGCGCAAGCAACTTTAGAAACCGAGCCGACACCCGCAGAGCTTAAAAACATTATCAATATTTTGAACAAAGCTAACATATCGCAGCCTTCTTCTATGGGCTGGATGTTGCTTTCCAGAGCTTACGGCATGCAAGGCAACCGAGCTTATTCCACCTATGCCGCGGCTGGTTACAGTTCTGCCATCGGAGAATATAAAACAGCATTAAAACAATTAGATGCAGCGAAAGAATATGCAAAAGGAAATCCGGCATTGCTTTTAAAAATAGCTGATTTAGAGAATCGCATAAAACCTTTGAGCGAACGTCAACGTCGTTATTAAATAAAAACAATCATTTATATCATTTTTTTGACATTCATCTTTAATTTTAGTTGCAAAAAAAAAAAAACGATTATCATGGATAGTATAGGCTTTAATTCTTTATCATCCATGGAGGCGTGTCATGAAAAACTTAAGCTTTTTTATCTTCTCGGCTCTTTTGAGCTGCGGATTGATTTATTCGGCTGCCGCTTTCGAC
>CASFNB010000008.1 GCA_949295915.1 uncultured Pseudomonadota bacterium
CAACCGTGCCTCATCGCGGCGACAAACCGGTTTATATCCCGCCCTTTCCCTAAAGTCAATAACTTTTTTTACTTTTTTTTGACTTTTTTGCACTTTTTTTCGAAAAGACATAAAAATCAATAAGATAAAAAAATATTTTATTTATAAAATAAATATATCAGTAACTTACCAATTATTGGTTTTAGCAAAATTCTTATCGATTCGCGAATTAATCAATATTTAATCGCAACACCGGTAATAAATGCATAACCTTTATTGTTATCGGTAGATTCGCGTTTATCCCCTTTAGAATTGATATAAGCATTGATTGCATACAGATTGAAATATTCATTCAGCTCAAGAACATTAGACTGAATAATCAAATCATCACTATGGCGCGTATTTTTAGCTTCCGTATGCAAATAAGCAATGTTGGTTTTGATACGACCAAAATCATATCCCATACTAAAGTCCCAAGCCTCACCTTCGCGATAATTATCAAAATAATCAGGAAGGTTCGGATTATTGGATTTTTCGGTAATCGGATTTTTATTGCCGTCTATATAAGCCTTCTTATAAGAAGCTCCGATATTAAACTTATTATATACCCAGCGTGTACCGAAAGCCCATTCTTTATCATCACCGTTAAACTGACCATAAGAAACGGAAGTATATAAATTATTGTTCTCTCCCAAATTCCATGTATTTTTCATAGCAGCACTGTAACCGTCTTGCGGACCGTCATAATTAACATAACGGCTGACCATACCACGACGATTAGCATTATCCGGTGTATAGCTGAAACCAAATATTGTATTATAAATTTGCGGTGTGAAATAAGAAAACTTAACAGCACGACCATCATCTAAAATGCTGGTTGATTTAGGTGTAGCAAAACCCACACTTTTTAAACCGTTTGTCCAGTTGGCGCTAGTTAAAAAATATGGCAAATTACTATCTTGAATACCAATCCAAGTAATATCCTGAGCACCTTGATGCAACTGGAAGGCAGCCCCATAAGTATAACCGATACTCAACCTTCCGAGCTGTTTCGATTCGCCTTGCAAATACGGATAGAAACGCCAATCACCTTCATCATAATTTTTATCATGCTGACGATAAACAAATGTATAGTTGGCATAAGCTCCGAGAGTAGAATCATCAACAAAACGATATAATCCGGAAACGGCACCATCGACACGAGTAACCAAACGATTCGGCATATTATTCAAATTATCATGTTTTTTTGTTTCCATAATTCCGTAATACTGACCGGCCAATCCTGACTGAGAAAATTCAAAACCTCCCGCGTGGGCTATATCCGAAAATACCGTAGAAAGTCCAAGTAAGAACAAAAATTTTCTCATATCAAATTTCCTCATAAATATTAGAATGAGTTCAGTATAAAGTATGTATCTTTCTAAATCATTAACTATTCTACGGTTACCGATTTAGCCAAATTTCGAGGCTGATCAATTTCACAATTTAACGCTTTAGCGGTAAAGTAAGCAAGAAGTTGAACCGGTACGCATAAAAGCAACGGCGAGAAACAAGCTTCAATTTCAGGCGTTTCGATATAAGCATCAAAAATATCCGAACATTTAGCACCGCCGATTCCAATAACCGGAGCATGACGAGCTTTGGCTTCCTCGCAGTTAGAAAGAAGTTTCGGTGCTGTTTCTCCTTTTTCAAACAAAGCCAGCACCGGCATATTTTCATCCAAAAGAGCAATCGGTCCATGTTTAAGCTCCCCAGCCGGATAAGCATTGGCGTTGATATAGCTTATCTCTTTGAGTTTCAATGCCGCTTCATAAGCCGTTGGCAAATTAAAGCCCCTCGCCATAAAAACAACAGCGGGATAATCGGCCAACTTTTGTGCAATCAAATTGATATTATCTTGATGACTGAGTACTTCCTCAATTTTCTCCGGCAACTGAATTAAAGATTGCAGTTTCTGTTGCCAATCATCATGAGAAATTTTATTCAATTTCTGCGCCATCAACAAACCGAGCCAATAAAAAGCAGCAAGTTGTGCCATATAAGACTTGGTTGCGGCAACACTGATTTCCACACCCGCATTCAAAGGCACGACTGAAGAGGCATAACGCACGATTGATGAGTCGATTCGATTCGTTAAAACCATAATTTGCGCCTTATATTTTTGCGCCAACTTTAGAGCCGTAATTGTATCTGCGGTTTCTCCCGATTGAGAAACGCCGATAACCAAAGAATGTTCATCCAATAAATTGGTCTGATAAATAAATTCACTTGCCGCTTCTATCTGTACCGGAAACTGCAACCATTCTTCCCAAACTTTTTTGGCGACCATAGCCGCATGCAAAGATGTACCGCAAGCAACAATCACAATTTTTTGCACCTGAGCAAAATCGACAACTATTTTGGCATCATCAAGACAAATTTTCTGTTTCTGAACATGTGCCTGCATAACTTTACGCAAAATTGACGGTTGCTCACAAATTTCTTTAAGCATAAAATGAGCATAGCCGTTTTTACTGATAACATCGGCAACCATATCCACTTTTTCAAGTTCTTTTTGAATGATTTGACCATTAATATCTTTAACAATCACTTCATCTTTTTTTACCACTGCCATTTCATCATCATTCAAATGAATAATACGGCTGACTTTACCAAGCAATGCCGGAATATCGCTGACAACATAATTTTCACCTTTTCCGCAGCCGATAATCAAAGGAGCATTTTTGCGTACGGCAATAATCTTATCGGGTTCGGCATGGTGCATGATGACAAAAGCAAAAGCACCTTTCAGTTGCGGCAAAGCGTTACGAACGGCTTTCTCCAAAGAACCGCATTTTTTATATTCTTCGGCAAAAAGATGTACGGCCGCTTCCGTATCGGTTTGCGAATGAAAAAGCACACCATGATTTTGCAATTTTTGGCGCAATTCTTTATAATTTTCAATAATACCGTTATGCACCAAAACCAAATTTCCGTCATTTGAAAGATGCGGATGCGCATTTTCAATGGTCGGAGCACCGTGTGTTGCCCAACGAATATGACCGATTCCCATAAAAGAAGAACAATTTTTTGCATTTTTTTCATGCAACACGGCTTTAAGATTAGCAAGTTTTCCCGAAGCCTTAAACACGGCAATTTTTTTATTATCGTTCAAAGCGATTCCGGCAGAATCATAACCGCGGTATTCCAAATTTTTCAAACCGTTAAGAAGCTCATCCGCCACGGCATTATTACCGATATATCCGACAATTCCGCACATATTTATTCTCCTTTGATATAGCCAATTTTTTTGAGTGTTTTCATCACATTTTCTTTGTTTCTCTTTTTAATCGGACGTATCGGACGACCGGCATAAACCGTCCATGGCTCAAATTTATAATTAGATGGAACAAAGCTCAATGCCCCGATAGCCACACCTTCGGGAATATCATTATTGGGCATAATCACCGAGTTTGTACCCACGCCGGTATATTTCCCCAAAGTAACGTTTCCTTGAATTTCTTTCACTTCCGGCACGGAATGGGTGACAAGCTCGTTAACATAATCGTTACTACTGAGCCACACTTTGACACCGGCAGCCAAACTGGAACATTCACCCATGGTAAATTTATATTTTCCGTCCCCACCGGCAATATATGTACCGGGAGCAATTTCACAATCGGAACCTATTTTACAAGCCGAAGAAATACGGCAAAAATCTGCAATGCGAACATTATCTCCAACCTCAATCAAATCCGGTTTTTTTAAGATGACATATTCGCCTAAAGTAAAATTCTTTCCGTATTTCATAATTTATTCTCCTTATAAAAAATCAATAAAACAAAATTATCGTGACAATAAAAATTAAGATTGGCAAACCACAAAAAATTTCATTTTATTACAAATTAACAAGTAAAAACAAAATGTTACAAAATATTTCAAAAATATTTTTATCCCTTAAGCGTTCCTTAAGTTTGGTTTGTTGAAGTGTAGATATCAGTTAAAAAACTTCCTTTATAAAGCTGATAACCTAAAAAAATGAAAATAAAAAATTAAATATATTAGATGTAAAGTTTAACCTAAATATAGGAGAAAAAAGATGAATAAATTTTTAGCCGTATCTGCCTTAGCATTGACAGTTGCTTTCTCTGGCGCTGCCATGGCAAAACAAAATTTGGGCGGTGGATTTACCGGTCCGACAGCTCCGAATTTAAACGTTACCACTGCCGAAGCCTCTAAATTATCAGATGATACGCCGGTCATTTTAACCGGAAAAATCGAGCAAAGTTTAGGCGATGAAAAATATATGTTCCGCGATGCCAGCGGTACCATCATTATTGAGATTGATGATGATGACTGGCGCGGCGTAACCGTTGGACCGAATGACACGGTTATACTGCAAGGCGAAATTGACTCAGACATGTTTGAACCCAACATTGTTGATGTTGACATTGTCACCAAGCAATAATTATTAAGGAATCTTGAGTATGCGCATTCTTTTAATAGAAGATGACCAACTGATAGGTGATGGCTTAAACATCGGGCTTAACAAATTGGGCTTCAGCGTTGACTGGTTTCAAAACGGACTGGACGGCAGAGAAGCCCTGCTTCAAGCTCCTTATGATGCCGTTGTGCTCGACTTAGGTCTCCCCGGAATAGATGGTCTGAGTATATTAAAAGAATGGCGCATGCAAGGTAAAAAAGAACCGGTTTTGATTTTAACTGCCAGAGGCGATGTTGACCAAAGAATTATCGGACTTGAAAGCGGAGCCGATGATTATTTGGCCAAACCATTTGCTTTGGCAGAGGTTGCCGCCCGTATCAAAGCACTGATAAGAAGACATAATGATACGATCACGCCGATAATAAAGCATGGCAACATCACCTTTAATCCATATACCCGTACTGTTCAGCTTGAAGGAAAAGAAATCATACTATCACCGAAAGAGCTGACGGTTTTGGAATTATTATTAAATAACAAAAATAAAGTCTTGTCGAAAGAAACGATTGAAAATAAAATCTATTCATGGGGTGAAGAAGTTTCCAGCAATGCCGTAGAGGTGCACATCCACCATTTGCGCAAAAAACTTGGCAAAAATATTATTAAAACCATAAACAAAATCGGTTACATGTTAGGAGAAGCATGAAAAAACTCAGCCTGCAATTACGACTGATTATCTTTTTTATCATAATATCTGGATCGGTTTTTCTGACTGCCGGTATTTTATCGTGGTATGAAGGTAAAGAAAAACTGGATGAGTTTTTTGATACCTACCAAATTTTAATGGGTCGCAAACTCTCCACGTTAGACTGGCAGCATATCAATGCCGAAAGCCAAAGCAAAATAGACAAACTGATCAAAGATTTAGATGATGACGGCGAAGAGGAAGACGATGCTTTGGGTTTTGCCGTTTTCACACATGAGGGAAAAATGCTTTTTCATGACGGCAACGAGGGCAAATATTTTCGCTTCAATCATAATGCAAGTGGATTTGAGAATCAAAAAATCGGAAAAGACAAAGAACCATGGCGCATATTTTGGATAGAAAGCATAGATAAGCGCTACATCATAGCCATAGGACAAGAAATAGACTTCAGAGAAGATGCCGCTTTTGATTTAGTTGAAGATACTTTGCTTCCGTGGGCCGCAGGATTAAGTATTTTATTATTGGCCGCGGTGTACATGGTCAGCCGAGAGTTTCGCCCGTTAAAAAAAATCGCCCATGAACTACGCCACCGCGGCTCAAACGATTTATCACCTTTGAATAACGACAATATGCCAACCGAGATCAAACCGCTGGTTGATGCCTTAAACAATTTATTTTCTAAAATAAAAGAAACTCTGCAAAGAGAACGCAGCTTTATATCAGATTCGGCACACGAATTACGCAGCCCGCTCACAGCCTTAAAAGTGCAGTTAGAGGTTGCCGAATTATCGGGAGATGACAAAAATACACGTCGGGAAAGTTTACAAAAACTTGGACTTGGTATTGAACGAGCCTCCCGTTTGGTAGAACAACTGCTGGAACTTAGTCGTTTGGAAGCTTATCAAGACAGCGGCAAGCACAATTTTAAATGGCTTAACTGGCAAGAAATTATTGAAAGAGCAATTAAAGAACAAGAGATTGCGGCCAAGCATCAAAATATCGGCATAGAATATAATCAGCAAAAAGATTTCGCCGTTAAAGAAGGCGCGCCGTTACTATGGTCCTTACTATTGCGTAATTTGTTGGATAATGCCATTCGCTACAGTCCGTTCGGCGCAAAAATTAAAATCAACATGAATGAAAAAGAATTAAGTGTATACAACAGCGGTGTAAGTGTCGATGAAACATTAATTCCGCATTTGAAAGAACGTTTTTTTCGCCCCCCCGGACAAGCTCAAAACGGCAGTGGGCTGGGATTATCAATTGTAGAACGCATAGCTCGCTTACACCATTGTCGGGTCAATTTGGAAAATAAAGATAATGGTTTCTGTGTGAGCATTATACATTTATAAGTATTTACAAATAAAATCGAACAAGTTAAACTGGCTTCAGTCAAAAATTTTACGGGACTTAAAACAATGCAAAAAATATTCAACTATATTATTAAAGGACAAGGTTTAGGTATAAAATATATATTACTTGCCTCATTTATCATCTCGCTTATCTTTTCGTTATTCATTCGTATTAACGGAGCCGACTTGGTACCTTATGCCAATGACATTATTAATCAGATGCTGCCTCTTAAGATAGAAAACGGAGTAGTGGTTGATCCGCAAAATACCATCCGCGTAGCACATCTCAAGTCCGGCAATGTCGCAATACCGTTGCCGATTGTTCTTGATACCACCATTGATACTTTAGACACGACAAAAGCGGAAAAAGGGCTTTATTTAACTCGAACCGCTTTTTACGTTATTAATGACAATGAAGTCAGAATGCACACGCTGGATGAAGATGTTGACCTCATTCAAGATGATTATACCAATGATATTAAATCCGTTTTAACATGGACGGCGGTAAGCATATTTTTTATCGGTATTTTACTTACATTCATCGCTTATTTTATTTTAGCCGTTTTTTATGCTTTGTGCGCCCAACTGTTGGAACTTATATTCCGCAAAAAATATAGCTTTGACACGAGAATGCGTATGAGTGTTCTCAGCTTTTTGGCAGTATATGTTTTTTACTTTATCTTAAGTTGGTGCGGTTTGGAAAGCGGCAAATTAATTTTCTTCATTACCATGATAATTTTACAATCAGCCATTATTTACAAATTGCCGACAGTAAAGAATGAAGTCATCGTTGAAGAAGAAAAAGAAGAGATTTGGCCGACAGAGATTTCTGATGAAAAAGCAGAAACAAAAGAAGAAATCGCAGCAGAGACCAAAGCTGAAAAGAAACCGGTAAAGAAAACGGTTAAAACCAAAACGGTCAAAACCGAAGAAACAAAAAAAGAAAAGAAAAAAACGGTAACCAAGAAGGCTCCGGCAAAAAAGAAGATACCGACCAAGAAAAAAGTTGAAAAATAATCAGTCGGATAAAGAAAAGAAAAACCTCTTCTTGAGAAAGAAGAGGTTTTTTATTTTATGCTTCAAAAGAAATATCAATTTTCATATCAAAAGCGCGGGCAATTTGGTGCAAAACACCAAGATGAGGTTCGGCAAGACCGAGTTCCAACTTTTCCAAATAAGAAGTCGGCACACCTGTTTGCGTAGATAAATCGAGAATAGTCATTTTATGCAATCGCCGGAAGGAAGTCAGTTGCTCGGCGAGGTTAAGACGAGTTTGTTTGAGATTAAGACGGGCTTGTTTTTTGTTAAGCATATTTCAACTCCTGTTTCTATAGGGAACAGCTGATGCCGTCAAACACGCTGTGTTTGCGGGGTCAAGCTGCTGCCAGCTTGTTAAAAGAAACCGCCGAGAGGAGAATCTCAAGGCGGTGGAGCTGAAAAACTGCTGAAATACAGACGCACTTATTCGACCTTAAAAGGCTTATATCGAGCACTCCACCATATGTGGATTGTTATTTCAGAGATGTTTTTCAGACACCACAGATTATCTCTAACCTGCGAGAGTCATTGTAGGGAAATTGAGAAAAAATTGCAAATATTTTTTGAAAAAAATCCCCCCCCAACGTCATGCTGAATTTGTTTCAGCATCTCTATAAACAAGATACTCTGCCGACGAGGTCATTCCGAACTTGTTTCGGAATCTAATTTATAACATATTGATATAACACAAATTATCGCCTATCGATAGGCGATAATAACGAATGAAAAAAAAGACACATAATCCCCTATATATAAGCCGTCATGCTGAACTCGTTTCAGCATCTCGAGAGATTCCGAAACAAGTTCGGAATGACAATAAGGATAAAAAGAGACCCTGAAACAAGTTCAGGGTGACAATAAGAAAAAAAACATTTTCAAGGCACTAATGCTCCGCCCAGAAAGAAGAGAGCATCGCGGGCTTCAGGGCACCGTAAGGACGGCAGTCTAACTGATGCGATCAAGCTGGCTTTTATTTTAGCTACACTAGGCACAATCACCTCCGCCCAGAAAGAAAAGAGCATCGCGGGCTTCAGGGCACCGTAAGGACGGCAGTCTAACTGATGCGATCAAACGCGCTGCGTTTGCTATACGCCTTTGCTCAGGAAAGTAGAAATCTGACGTGCCAAAGCATTTACAATATTGCTATCTGTTTGAACGAGAGATTCGTAGGTTGAACCGGTCGGCTGCTCAATATCAATTCTTTGCGTGGTGATGATATTGCCGTTTTTGTTAATCACATACCACCAGCCGGTCAACGTGATGTTACCATCCAGCGCACCGTCAAAACGCTCTACCTCAACAAAGACCAAATAGTCAAAGGTTTCACGACCGAAATACCGCGCTTTAACTAAAGAGTTAGGCAAATAAAGAGCCATATCATTGGCCAGCGCACGTTGCATCATTGAAGAAAGCGGTTCACTCCAACGATTATCTTCGGAAATATTCAACTCAACGGTATTAGCATCGCGCGTGACGATCTGCGGTTTGTCGAGATAAAGCGGAATTTTGATTTCCTCAATGCCGATTTTGGTTGACTTTTTGCTCAAAACTTCTGCCTGAGAAGCATCAACCGAACGCAAACTGAAAAATTTGGAAGGCGCACTGCTACCCAAGCTCAAACAACCGGACAACAACAAAAAGCAAGCACAAATAACAATTTTTTTCATCTTAGTATTTTCCTTTTCCTTTGAGTAAAGATTCGGGATGACGTTCCAGATAATCGGCCAAATTGCGGAAGGAGTTGGCCGCCTCACCGATATTAACCATGGCATTGTTAAAGTTATTAATGGTATCAACCGAAGTCTGCGAATTTTGTGTTACGAGCTTATCTAGGCGCGTAATAATTTGATTAATCTTCGGCATTTCTTGATTAAGGTTATCGAAAAAGAGATTAAAAGCTTCCACGCTGTGCCGAATGGGCAAATCTTGAATACCTTTGGAAAGCTCGCCGAATTGAGACAACGCGGTCGGAATTTCCACCACATTCGGATTTTTGCTCAAAAGCACAATCGGCGTATTGGGTAGCATTTCAAATTCAATCATCAACTGACCGGTCACAAAACTTTGTGTTGCCAAACGCGCACGCAAACCTTTTTTGATAAGCTCTTCAAGTAAAGATTTTTTATTTTTATATTCCTTAAAAGAAGAAATGCTCTGTTGGTTCATTTTAGCATAAACGGGAATATTAAAATCCAAAGTATCGGGATCGGTAAACAACCCGATTTTAGACACCTGACCGACCTGCACGCCTTTAAACACCACCGGAGAACCGACATTCAGACCGGTAATGGATTCTTCAAAAAACATCACGACTTGGTCATTTTTGCTCCCCCCAAACTTGTCTTTAACAAAGTCTAAAACCACGATTGCAAACAAGGCAATTCCGATGACTAAAAACAAGCCGATCATTTTGGTATTTGGTTTTTTACGCATTTCCTTTTTCCCCACGGGTTAAGAAGTTAAGAATTTTTTGATTCGGCGGATTTTTGAGAAGCTCTTTCGGATTTCCGATTCCCCCCACCCCTTTCTTGTCGGCATCTAAAAAGATTGAGTTTGTACCAATGGCAAAAATGGAGCTCAACTCGTGTGTTACCACCACGATTGTTGTTCCCAAACTTTTGTTTATTTCAATAATCAAGTCATCAAGGAGCTTGGAACTGATAGGGTCAAGTCCGGCGGAAGGTTCGTCAAAATAAACAATTTCGGGATCAAGCGCCAAAGCGCGCGCCAAACCGGCACGTTTTTTCATACCGCCGCTGATTTCGGATGGGTAAAAATCTTCAAATCCGGTCAGACCGACCAGCGCCAATTTCAGCGATACCAACTCTTTAATCAATTTATCGGAATAATCGGTATATTGTTGCAACGGCAAAGCAATATTTTCCGCCAAAGTCATAGAACTGAACAAAGCCCCGCTTTGGTAAAGGATACCGCATTTTTTCATCACTTCGTCTTTTTGATTTTGCGAAGCTTTGGCAAAATTGACGTTATTAATAAAAACATTGCCGTGAGCCGGAGGCACCAGACCGGTCAACACACGCAACAAACTGCTTTTACCGCAACCGCTGCCGCCCATAATGATAAAGACATCACCTTTTTTGACTTCAAAACTGACGTGTTGCATCAGCACAAAATCGCCGTAAGCGATGGTTAAATCATCAACTTTTATTTTGGCTTCCGTCATATTCCCAGCACCTCAAAAGACATGGTGATAATACCTGTTGCCACAATCATCAAAACGATTGCCGAAACCACGGCTTTGGTTGTTGCCACACCGACACTGTCGGCATTACGTCCGCAATTCACACCATAGTAGCAACCGCATAGGGCAATGATGATACCAAAAACAAAACCATGAAAAACACCGACCAAGAAGTTGGACAAATTCATAGCATCGATAGAATATTTCCAATATTCTTGCGGAGAAATATCAAGCATCACAACACCGACAAAAGCGCCGCCGAACATTCCCATAAAATCGGCCCAAATCGTAAGCAGCGGCATAGTAATCATCAAAGAGAGCATACGCGGCAAAACCAAAAAATCCATGGTTGGGATTCCCATGGTTTTAAGAGCGTCTATTTCCTCATTCACCTGCATGGTACCAATAGTTGCGGCATAAGAAGCACCGGTTCGGCCCGACATAATCACGCCGGCCATAATCGCCCCCATGATTCGCGTCATTCCGATGGTTACCAAGCTTGCCACATAGATTTGCGCCCCGAAAGTTTTGAGTTGCACGGCGCCGACAAAAGCCAAAATCAAACCAATCATAAAACTCACAAGCGACATAATACCAACGGCTTTATAACTGCAACCTTCCAAAGCAAACAAAAAATCCACACCGCGCATCACGGCAGAGCCTCGCAGGAACCGACCGCAAGAAGACAAAACCTGCCGACAAAAAGCAAAAGCCTTTTTCACACTCAAATAAACATTTAAGCCCCAATTTCCCAAAGCCTCAAGCCATGGTCCGCGGTCATCATCGGGCAATGACGGTTTACGGTCAACTTTTAATGCCAAATCGACCAAATGTTGCAAATTATCGGGCAGACCGGTAAAAGAAATTTTTTTATTGTTTAGCGCCGCAATTTTAGCCAACTCATAAAGAAGAGCCAATAATGTTGAATCCCATGCCGTCAAATCTTTTGCCGTCACGATAATCTGTGGCAAAATTTGCGCCGAAGCATATATTTTTTCTTTTTGAGCTTCATCATCATAACAAAGAACATCACCACTGATTTCTATGGTTAAGGCAGAAGCATTTTGCTCAAATTTAAGCACCGTTTTATCTTTCAAAACTTTTATTAACTTTGTCAGATATTATTCCATAAATATTTACACTTTCAAGATAATATTTCAATCATGATATTTCAATTTATAAAAACAAAGTATGTAAAAAAGCTCTTTACAATTTAAAATAACGGCACTACATAATACCGCGAATAGAAAAATAAAAAGAGGCAAAAATGATAAAAGATATGACCGTCGGCAACCCGACCGGCTTAATAATAAAATTTGCGATTCCTTTATTGATAGGAAACTTATTTCAACAACTTTACAACATATCAGACATTATCATAGTCGGTCGCATTTTAGGAGTCAATGCCTTAGCGGCAGCGGGTGCCTCCGCTCCTATATTTTTTACCATATTGCTGGTTACATTTGGCTTCACAGCCGGCTTATGCGTTATTACAGCGCAGCGTTTCGGCGCCAAAGACGAAATCGGCGTCAGACGTTCCGTCACGCACAGCATTGTTGCCAGCATTATTTTATGTTTTTTTGTAACGACAATACTTTGTTTTTATATGCACGAAATTTTAAGAAAAATGAACGTTCCCGAACAAATTATGGAAGATGCTCATACATTCATCTTTACACTGACTTTAGGACTTTCATTAATAGTAGGTTATAATCTTTTGGCAGGCTTTATACGTGCGCTGGGAGACAGTAAAACCCCACTGTACTTTCTGATTTTTTCATCGATTTTGAATATCATTCTCAACTTATTATTTATTTATGTTTTAAAACTCGGCATTATCGGTTCGGCATTGGGAACCATTGTCGCCATGGCGATATCGGTCATTTGTTGTATGTTTTATATTGGCAAAAAGTTTCCAATATTAAAATTAAAAAAAGAAGATTGGAAATTAAACTGGGATTTTATGAAAACCCACTTAAATGTAGCTGTTCCGATGTCATTACAATTTTCCGTTTTAGCGATAGGTCTGTTAATCATTCAAGCCGTATGTAACTCTTTTGGAGAAAATACCATTGCCGCATTTACATCAGCATTAAGAATAGAACAAATGAGTACCCAACCTTTGTTAGCCTTGGGCTTTGCTCTTGCCACCTATTCAGCTCAAAATTACGGCGCCGGACAAATCAAACGCATACGCCAAGGTGTTGCATCAACCTCAATCATCTCTATCATATTCAGTATATTTGCGGCAGTTTTGGTACGTTTTTACGGAGAAAACTTTATTGATGTCTTTTTAAAAGAAAAAAATGAAGAAATCATCCAAATCGGTCATGACTATTTAAACATCAGTACCATGTTTTACATTTTTCTCGGTCAAATTTTCATATTCAGGAATACTTTACAAGGCATGGGCAAAACCATAATTCCGCTATTAGCAAGCATTGTTGAATTGCTCACACGTTCCTTTGCCGCAATTTACTTGGCAGAAAAACTGGGATATTTAGGGATATGCTATGCCAGCCCGATTTCATGGGTAGGAGCTGCCATAGTTGTTTCTTTAGGCTATATCTATACATTACGACAAATCCGTAACAAAAAGATATATCACAAAATCAAATGGCTCAGTTACAAGCTCCGCTTTCACCGCAAAGTTGAGATAGAATATCAAAAAATCTCACCTGATAATATTAAATAATTCAAAAAAAATCTCCACAACGGAGATTTTTTTTATCAATAATGCGGGGGAGGCGTTTCTTCGGAAAGAGGCTTAACAACCTCATCCTCCAATCTGGAAAGAAGATACTTATTTTGCTTCAATAGATAATCTATCTTCTTTCCTTGTTCAATAACAACCGCATTCAACTCATCAATATACTTTTCAGTCTGAGCCAAAGCCATTTCAATCTCGTTCAAACGCAATTCCAAATCCTTATCCATTAAAACCTCATAACAAAAAACAAGGCTCAAAGTTTTTTTCACTTTGAGCCCGCATTAAGAACCGAATTTTATTTTTTTGATTGATAAAGTTTGATATTAAAAATGCTGAACACAGCCACAAACAAACTACTCAACACAATACTTGTTAAAGCACAATCAATTAAATATAAAGAAGCAACATAAGGAAAATAAACCAACAAAGAAACCCAACACCAATCTAAATATTTTCCTTTAATATAAGTTTTATATCCATTTTTTTCACCGGCAGCAATCAATGGCAAAACAGCATTAAACTTAGCAAAGAACCAACCGCCCAAAAAGATATTGATAACAAAACAAAGCATAATATAACCGGCAGACAAAATCTGGTGATGTTGCCCGATTTTTATAGCAATATAAATCGGTAACATCATAATCACACCGATAACAACTTGATAAACACTGATAATGATTATTTTTTTAATAATCTGCCAAACATTTCCAAAATTTAATTTTACAATGTATTTGTAAATTCCTAACTCAGTTAAAGTAAGAATCAAAATTCCGCCGAGTTTCATCCAAAAATAAATATTTTCACTGGCAAATTCTTCATCTAAAAAAGAAAAAAGAGCTAAAGGCAATACAAAAGCAATCCAAAGCGGAAATTTTTTAATAAACAACACATAACTTTCTTTAATAACGCTAAACATGATAACCCCTCTTGTAAAATTGTTATCCACATACAGATGATTTTATAACGAAAAAACAATTTGTCAAAACAAAAAAGCGCCGCTTTTAGCGGCGCTTTTTTGCAATCAGACTAAATCCGCCCGTAATAAGCATCCAAATACATCTGTTTGATTTCAGAAATCAACGGATATACTGGGTTTGCACCGGTACATTGGTCATCGAATGCGCGTTCTGACAAACTATCCAAATTATCTAAGAACACTTTTTCATCAACGCCCCATTCTTTGATAGAAGCCGGAATACCGATACTTTTCTTGAGTTTTGCGACAGCCTCAACCAATTTCTGAACTTTCTCTTCATCAGATTTTCCGCCTAAGTGCAACAAGTCGGCCACACGAGCATAACGCGCGCGCCCTTCCGGATAATGATATTGTGAGAAAGTACCTTGCTTAGCCGGTTTTTCATTGGCATTATACTTAACCACTTGGCAGATGAGCATGGCATTGGCAATACCGTGCGGAATATTATATTCACCGCCGAGCTTATGAGCCATAGAGTGGCAAACGCCCAAGAAAGCTTGAGCGAAAGCCATACCGGCAAGTGTTGCGGCATAGTGCATATTTTCTCTTGCTTTCGGATTATTGGCGCCGTCATTGACTGATTTTTCAATATTTTCGAAAATCAAACGAATAGCCTCATAGGCAATACCATCGGTAAACGGAGTTGCGTAAATGGATGCCAAGGCTTCTAAAGCATGTGTTAAGGCATCAATACCGGAAGCCGAAGCCAATCCGCGCGGCATGGAGAGAACCAAATCCGGATCGATAATAGACATATTCGGGGTCAAAGCATAGTCGGCAATCGGATATTTAATATGCGTTCTTGAATCGGTAATAACCGCAAAAGGCGTTACTTCAGAACCTGTACCTGATGTTGTCGGAATGGCAACCATATAGGCTTTGGATCCCAAATCAGGGAACATGCAAATACGTTTTCTGATATCCATAAAGCGCATTGCCAAATCATCAAATTTGACTTCCGGATGTTCATACATCAACCAAACAATTTTGGCAGCATCCATCGGAGAGCCGCCACCCAAAGCGATGATAACATCAGGTTCCATAGATTTAACCATTTTCAAAGCATCGGCAATGGTATCGGTATCCGGATCAGGTTTAACATCTGAGAAAATTTGGTAAGCAATTCCCATTTCATCCAAAACGGATGTAATTTTGTCGGTATAACCTAAGTTGAACAAAGATTTATCGGTAATAATAAAAGCTTTTTTATGACCGATAAGTTCTTTCAAAGCAAAGCCGGTTGCGCCTTGTTTGAAATAAATTTTTGGAGGAACTCTGAACCACAACATATTTTCTCTTCTTTCAGCAACGTTTTTAATATTCATCAAGTGCTTAACGCCAACGTTTTCACTGGCGGCATTTCCGCCCCAAGAGCCGCAGCCCAAAGTCAATGACGGATCAAGTCTGAAGTTGTACAAATCGCCGATTCCGCCTTGAGAAGATGGAGTATTGATAAGTACGCGACCGGTTTCGACTTTACTGCTGAAATAAGCAATTCTGTCGGCATTATGGTCAGCTGTATAAAGAACGGATGTATGTCCGGGACCGGCAAAGTTGACTAACTTAACGGCATGGTCAACACCTTCTTCAAAAGATTTAACTTTATACATAGCCAAAACCGGAGAAAGCTTTTCAAAAGAGAAAGGCTCTTCGGGACCGATTTTTTCCACTTCGGCAATCAAAACTTTTGTGTTTTCCGGAACTTTTAGACCGGCCATTTCGGCAATTTTATAAGCCGGTTGCCCAACAATGGCCGCATTGAGTTTACCGTTTTGAATAATGGTGGCACCAACTTTTTCTCTCTCTTTTTTGTTCAAGATATAAGCACCGCGGTATTCAAATTCTTGTTTAACCTCATCATAAATATCTTTATGAACGACAACTGATTGTTCGGAAGCACAAATCATACCGTTATCAAAAGTCTTACTCATCAAAACAGAGCTGACAGCCATTTTAATATCGGCTGTTTCATCAATCACGGCAGGGGTATTACCGGCACCGACGCCCAAAGCCGGTTTTCCGGAAGAATAAGCAGCTTTCACCATTCCCGGGCCACCGGTTGCCAAAATAAGGTTAATGCCTTCATGGCTCATCAAATGTTGCGTAGCTTCAATGGTCGGTTCTTCAATCCAACCGATAATACCTTTCGGAGCACCTGCTTCTTCGGCAGCTTTCAACAAGATTCGCGCTGTTTCAACCGTACATTTTTTAGCTCTAGGGTGTGGAGAAAAGATAATACCGTTACGGGTTTTTAAGGCAATCAAGGTTTTGAAAATTGCGGTTGATGTCGGATTCGTTGTCGGGATAACACCGGCAATCACGCCCAAAGGCTCGGCAATTTTGGTCAAACCGTTGGTGGCATCGCGCTCGATCACACCGCAAGTTTTGGCATGACGATATTTATTATAAATTTCCTCTGCCGCAAAGTGGTTTTTAATCACTTTATCTTCAACCACGCCCATACCGGTTTCGGCAACTGCCATTTTAGCCAATGGGATTCGTTTTTGGTTGGCGGCAATGGCCACGGCCTCAAAAATTTTATCAACTTGTTCTTGAGAATAAGTTGCAAACTCTTTCTGAGCCTTATGGACGCGAGCAATAATCTCGTTCAAATCATCAAGGCTTTGAGCAACTTTATCCTCGGTTTTCTTCTCTTTCATGCGTTATAAACTCCTATAAAAATTTACCTAAGAAAAATATAGGAAAAAATTTGCAAATTATTAGTTAAAAAAAGACTTTTTTCTATAACTTATTATTTCTGAAAATTACAAAAAAGGCGGAAACAAATCCGCCTTTTTTTTAATCCGTATCACGCATTTTTCTGCGTTGTTTTTTATCTGCTTTCTGCTGCTCCTTTTGAGCTTTATCCCTAGCTTTCAATTTTTCTTTTATAGCACGACGTTCAGCCTTGGTCATATTGCGTCTTTCTTCCCGACGGGCCTTATAAAGCATTTTCAATTCTTCTTTAATAGCGCGTCTTTCTTCTTTTGTCATTTTGCGCCGTTCTTCTCGACGAGCCTCTTTAGCATCTATCAATTTTTTATTATATTCATCTCTGGACACCAACGGTTGTTTTGAAGCCGCTTCTTTTGCCTCCTGACGTTCTTTTCTTATTTTATCCAAAAGCTCTTGCGGAGATAGTTTCAAATTTTCCTTAATCTCTTCGAGGCTTCTTTTGCGATAACCTCCGAGATAAGGCTGAAACTCTTTATTTTCTAGGGCTTCATCTCCAGAGCTGGTGGCTGGTGTGTCGTTTTCTGCGGTGTTTTTTTTTGAGCCCTCAGATTTCTCTGACGAAGAATTTTCATTTTTCAATTGCTCTTCTTTTTGTTTTTCAAGCTCAGCTTTTTTCTTAGCAACATTATCAATTTTATACACACGATTAACCGTCGGCTGAACACTTTTGGTTCCAATCTCATCATTAGCACCGAAAACTTCATCTTTAACGGTTACATTTTGTGCATTGGCTGCGGAAACTGTCAAAACAGAAACCACGCCTGCCATCAGTACATATTTCAACATATAAATAATCCTCTTGCTATCAGGTTAAATACGACCTATAACGATAAACAAGATTATCATACACTCTGAAAGAAGAATTTGTAAAATGAAAATTGTAACCGCAGGTATAATTTATAATAACGGCAAAATTTTAATTGCCCAAAGAAAACTCAACAAATCTTTGGGTGGATTATGGGAATTTCCGGGAGGTAAATTGGAAGAAGGTGAAACCATGGAACAATGCCTCAAAAGAGAAATTCAAGAAGAATTGCATTTAGATGTTACGGTTAAAAAGTTTTTTATGAAATCGGAATTTACATACGACTTCGGCACCATCAGTTTAAATGCTTTTTTTGCCGAAAGTCCGACCCGAGACATCACTTACATGGATTCGCACGAAGCAACACGTTGGATCAAGATTTCCGAACTCAAAGATTATGACTTTCCACCGGCAGACAAGCCGATTGTAGAAAAATTGGAACAAACCGACTTAGTCTTTTAAAAACTTTCCGACATTGGCTTGTAACAACAATTTCGGATTATAGAGCAAGGAGAGTTCTTCGTCTTTGCTCAAATCCATCTCTTTACCGTAAGTTAAATAGTTTTCAAGTTTGATTTCGGCATTTTGTGAAACTTCACGGGTAAAATCAGGAGCCGGACCATTCACTTGCAACATGGAAATATGCAAAGCATTTAAAACATTATTATCCACGAGCAATGCAACACCTTGCAAAGAAGGAACATTACTTTCAAGTTTTTTCAAATGAGCTTTGGCTTCACGCAAAATTTTCGGAGCATCGGTTTCTTCCGGAATCAAAAAGAATTTATGCTTTTTGAACCACTCACCGCTTGTCACGCGTGATGTAAACATTGAAATCGGAATAGAAAGCATCAATCCGACCGTAATCGGCAACATCCACCAAAAGATGGAATGCGCGTAAAACCAAATCACGATTGTGGAAACAATCCCCAAAATGGTATGCGATAAATGGCGCGCAACCGCTTCGCTGAAAGATGTTCCGGTATCATCTCTGTTTTGTGTATTCCATGAAACCGAATTTCCGGCAAAAATATCAAAAACAAATTTGCTTTGAAACATCATCATAATCGGGGCTGTCAAAACACTCATGGCAATCTCGGCAATCACACTTTTGAACGCAGACCAAACCCCGCCGATTTTCTTTTTATTTTTGTTATCGCGCAAATACACGATTAAACCCAAAAATTTCGGGAAAATAAGCATAAACATAGAAAGTGCAAACAAGGTAATGGTTCCGAGTTTATCAAAAATCGGCCATACGGGGAAAAGTGTGCGCACTTCTTCAAAATACACCGGCGGAAAGATACCGCGACCGAGCACAATCGCCGTACCAACGACCAAAAATGCCAACCATAAAGGTGATGATAAATATGACATCACACCAATGGTAAAATGCACACGGCTGACCGGATGCAAACCTTTAGAAATCAAAATCTTCAAGTGTTGCATATTTCCCTGACACCAGCGCCTGTCGCGAATGGCAAAATCAATCATGGTCGGCGGACATTCTTCATAACTGCCTTTGAGTTCGGGCAACAACCAAGCCGCCCAACCGCCGCGACGAATAAGCGCCGCTTCAACAAAGTCATGGCTCAAAATCATACCGCCGAAAGGGGCTTTTCCCTTCAAAACAGGCAAACCGCAACACTCCATAAAGGCTTTAACGCGGATAATGGCATTATGTCCCCAATAGTTACTATCGCCCACTTGCCAATAAGCCAATCCGGCAGAAACAATCGGACCGTAAACTTTGCCGGCAAACTGCTGAATGCGTGCAAACAAGCTATGTCCGTTCAAACACATCGGCGGTGCTTGAATAATACCTGTTTTGGGGTTAGCTTGCATAAGTTGCACCATTTTTACCATGGTCGCACCTTCAAGCAAACTATCGGCATCAAGAACAATCATATAGTCATAATAAGCACCCCACTTAGTGCAAAAATCTTCAATATTTCCGCTTTTACGAGCCGTATTTTTAGCTCGACGACGATAATAAAGATTAATTTCTTGCGGCATCTTTTGTTTAGCTTCCAACCAAACGCGCTCTTCTTCCACCCACACTTTAGGGTTAGTCGTATCGCTCAAAACAAAAATATCAAAATGCTTACCCTGCTCGGCGGCATGCAAACTTTTCGCCATGGCCAAAAGATTGGCAAAAACATTGACCGAAGATTCGTTATACACCGGCATCAAAATTGCGGTTTTGGTCGTTAGCGGTGCATCTTTCGGCAACCAATTAATCCCCGGAACTTTACGCTTGTTCATCAGCTCAAAAAAGCCAAAAATGCTGGACCAGAAAAACAATGCAATCCACGCAAATGTTAAAATGAACAAAATCGTCATCAAAACTTTTGTCAGCCAAAAGCTATCCGTCGGAATGGATGACAACCATTTGAAGGTAGCAACCATTGTTGAAACAATCATCAAGCCAAAAACTTTAATACGGCGATGGCGCACTCTTGCCGGATTAAGATTAATCAGATTCTCAAAAATATCAGCACTCATTAATAATCAGCCTTTACGGAAAAGATGAAAAAGTTTACCTAAAAAAGCAAAAAAATCGATTGTTTCAATTTTCTGCGCATCCATTTCGGAAGGTTTAATTTGCGGCGCCGATTGCAACATGTTTTCTTTTAAAATCTGCTGCAAATCAGAAGTAATATTGCCTTTTTCGAACAAAGCCAAGCCACATTTTTCTGCACCTTCATTCAACAAGAACACAGCCTTGAACATAGCCAAAGCCTGTGTTTTTTCTCCGCGCGGTGTCGGAATATATTTTTTTACTATTGCATATAAAATCTCATCCATTGATGCAATCACATCTTCCTGGTTGAGTTTTTCGGCATAATTATCCATCAAAAAGCTTACTGTTTTTTGTAAACCATCGCCACGGTAGCCCAAACTTTGAGCATATGCCGTCACAATACCGTCAAGGCTTTGAACTTTTAAGGCAACCATTGATAACTCCAAATTTCGGAAAGTCTTTTTCCGTTTTTATCTTCCAAATTCATTCTGATTTCAGAAGTTTTGCCATTGGGTTTAAAGTCCATATAGAGCAAAGCGCCGCCCGTAAGCGGATTATACATCAAATGATGTCCTTTAATGCTTCCTTCACTCACGGAAATATTTGCTTTAACCTCACCTTTTTCAATGGCTTGCTTCAAATTTTTAACTTTAACGTTTTGAAAATCAACCACGAACTTACGTTTTTCATTTTCAAGCATGCCGGAAACGCCGCCCACGCCGGTATAAGTTGCCTCTATTTTAGCCAATCCGTTATCAATCGGCAAACGGTTAGCCCAGTGCAACATATATTTGAAATTATATTCTTTGCCGGCTTTGATTTTTTCTTCGGGAATCCAGTAGGCAACAATATTATCATGAATTTCTTGAATGGAAGGAATTTCCACCAACTGAACCACACCTTTACCCCAATTTGCCAATGGCTCAACCCACACACTCGGGCGCTGTTCATACATAGCTTCAAAATCCATATAATGTTCCGGATTTCTGTCGCGTTGCATCAAACCAAAACCTTTGGGATTGTTATCGACAAAAGAACTAATGCGCAAATACTTAGAATTATCCAAAGGACGCCACAACCACTCATCATTACCGTTCCAAATCAACAAACCGTCGCTGTCATGTACTTCTGGACGATGGTCATCAAATTTGTTTTTGCTGTTTTCACCAAAAAGATACATGGATGTCAACGGCGCAACCCCCAACTTATTGATGTCTTTACGCGGAAAGAGTGTTGCATCAACTTTAATGGTCGTATTCATCCCCGGAGTGATGACAAAAACATAAGCCCCGGTAACACTCGGACTATCAAGCAAAGCATAAACCTTAATACTTTGGTCATTGTGTTTAGGGCGTTTCAACCAAAATTCTTTAAAAATCGGGAATTCTTCACCGGTTTGTACAGCCGTATCAATAGCCAAACCGCGTGCGGAGATTCCATATTTTTGTCCCACGGCAAGGGCTCTGAAATAGCTGGCGCCGAGAAAAGAAATCAACTCGTCATAATATTGGCGTGTGTTTAAAGGATAATGAAGGCGAAAACCGGCATAACCGACATTTTCTAAAGCATCCGTATCAAGTTTATTTTTTCCGTAATTAAAAAAGTCAGAAGAATATTTAATCGGTTGAACTTTTCCGTTGACGATTTCATTAATCGGCACCGAAATTTGAAACATGGACCCCAAATGGAAAAATTGCACTTCAAACGGCAATTTTTTATTATACCACGGACCATTTTCACGCACGAAACGAATATCGCGATGTTGATCATAATTCAGATTCTTGAGTTCTTCGGGCAAATTATCGGCCGGTTTTTCATAAGCTTTTTCCGCTAAATTTTTAGCAATTTCAACGAGCTGTTTTTTATTGAAACCATCAGCTAATTTAGCCTGCTCCTGAGCTTCTTGTTCTGCCTGCCAAACCAAATATTTTTGCCAAGCAAAATAAGCACCGGCAGCAATCATGCCTGCCCCGATAAGAAACCAAATAATCTTCTTTAACATATTCTCTTTCCAATTATAAATATAAGTCGACTTGCCTTTATAACAATGCAGAATGAGCTAAAAGTCAACCTCTTTTATACATACCCAAAACCTAAAACTTGACTATTATGCTGAATGCGTTATCTCTAGGAACATAAAGAAAAGGATAAAAAAATGTCAGCCCTGAAAGTTGTTTTTTCATCATTCAAAACTATTATTAGCCCGTTATCGGCATTTTTTGCCGGCACCGGTTTAACTTGTTGTGCTTTTTCGCTTTTATCCTCTACTTTAGCTCTGCGCATGACCGGAAACGGCATTGATACCGCCAAAGCCGGTATTGTTCTGTCTTTATATTATCTGGGCTATGTTGTTGCCTCACTCACCTCTTATCGCATCATCAACAAGGTCGGACACATTCGCACTTTTTGCGCTTTTATATCCACTTTTTCAGCCATAGTTCCCATGCACTATATTGATATTAATGCCGTATATTGGGGCGCACTGCGTCTGTTTGAAGGTTACTGCATCGGCACTTGCTTTTTATGTTTGGAAAGTTGGCTTAATACCAGAGCCAATAACAAGAACCGCGGCATCATCATGTCTTTATACATGCTCAGCACCTATTTTGGTTCAAGCTTGGGACAATTATTATTAAATGTACCGGATAGAAACGGCATGATAGTTTATGCCATCGTTGCCGGACTTTTTTCCATCGCCTTAGTCCCGATTTCTTTAACGGCCCTTCCTGCTCCCGATATTACGGCACATAAATCAATGCCCTTGAAAGAACTTTATAAAAAAGTTCCGGTCGGCGTGGTTGGTTGTTTTGCCAGCGGCTTTTTGGTCGGCGCATTTTATACTTTGGGCGCGATTTTTGCCAAAAACATGGGATTAAGCATAGAACAGACTTCAATCTTTATGTTTTGCGGCATATTCGGCGGTATGTTGGCTCAACTTCCCATCGGCAAATTATCAGACAAATTTGACCGTCGTTATGTTTTGATGTGGACATCAGGCTTTTTATTCTTAATTGCTCCGTGGATGCAATTTCTTCTGGATGAAAATATGATAATTTTAGCCGCCTCAGCCATATTGCTGGGTTGCGGCATTTTTGTCATGTATCCGATAAGTGTTTCTCACACCAATGACAAATTGGAAGATTCGGAAAGGACGCAAGCCAGTGGCATGCTGATTTTGTTACAAAGCATGGGCTTGATAATCGGACCGATTATCATTTCGGCAATGATGCAGTTTTTCGGCAACATTTGCTTCTTGTTGTCATTTTCAATTGTTACCGGCGCGGTTATTATTTTCACATTCAGACAAATTGCGACTAAAGATGTCAATTACGTCAGCAACACGCCGACGACCCCGCAACCTGTTGCCCCGACTCATGCTTTTAATAACATCACGGAAAATCTCGGATTTTTCAGCAAAGTAAAATCCGCTTTGAGAAATAAAAAACATTAGCTGTTCCGAGATTGGCCTTTTTGCCAAAGAGCTAAATTAAAGTCCTTCTTTTGATTATTATCCAAAACGGAACTGACCACTTTTTGCGGCAAAATTTCACGCACGATTTTACATTCACCAATAACTGAAGAACGCTTTTTCTTTGCTTTAGCAATATTTTCTTCAAAATGGTCATCAATAAAACATCCCATTCCGTTTTCATCACGTTTGACACGATTTCCATCCATTTCACAACAATCTTCCATCTCGAGAGAATAGCATCCCTCGGCACGAAAATCCAAGAAATCCGCTGTTTCTAATTTTCCGGACATAATTTGAGCTGCAAACCAATTACGCTTAACCACACCTTTATCTTTAGCAAAACCGAGCATATAGTGAGCTAATTCTTCACCCTCAACACCATTATTCATTGCTTTTAAATATTCTGATTTTTTAAAGGCATTCGGACCAATAACATACATAAAGGTTGCAGAAGCGATAATATCTTTTTTTTCGAGAGGAACTTTCACATCTTCCAAAATCTGTTTTTTAACACGATGAATAAGATATCTGTCTTTCTGCTCCACAGCTTCGTCCATAGTCATATTCATCCCCATTCTAATCGGAGAAATTTCACGATTACCACGTCCGTTTTCATCAATCAAATATGTACAACCATACCCAATGGTCGGTACACCTTTTCCATCTTTGAAAGCTTTGGAAGAAAAATTTTCCATAAAACATAATACTGTTTTTATATCATCAAGACTTTCATCAAAAACTTCTGCATTATGTTTTTGAATAGCATTTTGATCACCAATATTTTCAATTTTATCTGAATTAAAAATATCAGATTGAGCCAATTTATACCCACCGCCAATAGTGGCACTGCCAATCAATGCAGCAAGAGCATATTTTTTAGCCGCTCTTTTTAACTTGTCAGGTGTCAAATCAGCAATTTTATGGGACGTTGAAACAATACTTCTACGTAAAAAATCAGCAACCAATGAAGCTCCGTATTTTGTCTTGCTTTTTGTTTTATTCCATAGATATCTATGGTACTCAGACTTCATAGACTTTACATCGGCAGATGAGATAGTATAAGACTTTTTTTCATCAGGATAAGCTTTCTGCAAACGCTCCGTCAAAACTGCTGCATTATTATATCTTTTCTCAGCTTTTTTAAAAACTGCAGAAATAATTTCACTATTTGATAAATTTTTATTTCTTAGTGCAAAAGGTTCTAAAAAAACATATTTGGTATCATCATCGACCCACACAACTTTTCTAGGCTCAATATTATGTTTTGCATAAATAGAACTTTCTTTATGCTGAGCATCAAAGAAATCATTCAAAAAACTCTTTGTAATCACAGATTTAGGCTGATTTGTTTTAGTATATGCATATGGAATAACAAAATCTTTCCCATTAATCTGCACAGAAACAGGACGCTGTTTATGAGATAAATATTCTTTCTGAAAAAATTGTTGGGCTTTATTCATGACACCACTCCCTAAAATCTTTTAAAATAGATTTTAACGCAAATAATAGATTTTGTCAAAAAAAAGCATCTGAAAAAAATACAGATGCTTTTTTAAATCACAAAAGGCCATAAACTTTATACAACCTCTGCACTTCCCAACAATTCAGAGAAACATTTTCTTTCATCTCAATCAACTTTTGAGTAACCCCATTCCAAACATTTGGATAAATATCTTTCCAACTAGGCAGCCAATTCATAAAAATTCGATAATTGATACAATAAGCCGAAGAAGCATCAACATATTGAATTTTAAGCAGCATCATTTTCTGAAAAACATTTTTTACATCTTCATCATAGCGATGATAAACTAAAAAGTTTTTCACGACATCAGTTTGCAAAATATCTTCGGTCAAATAAAAAAGTTTGCAACGCTTATCCACCTCCGATAAAAAGAAGAGCAACTCTTTTCCCATAAAAAGATAAAGCTCTTTATGGAGTCGCAAAAAAGACAAGAAAGCATCAACATCTTCCGCATCATCATCAAGCATATTTTTCCAAAAATTACGCAGATATAATTTGAGCTGAAAAATTTGATAATCAACAATTTCATCCCAAGATGCAATTGCTTTAACATTCGGGCTTTCTCCTCGCACACCGAGACGCAAAATCGCATCATGATAACTTTCCGTTACAACGGCCGGAGTCGGAACATCAAGTTTCTGCAGAACAGACAAACTCTGATACGCATTGATAAAATCTTTGAATTTCATAATAGTAGGTATTTAATTAAACAAAATATAAGTGAATTAATAAAGTTTTAGATAAAAAATAACACAAAGTCAAAGAAAAAAGCCATGCAACGCAAACATTTTCAAGCCACACACCTTTTATATAATAAAAAAAATGCCTGACTTTCATCAGGCATTTTTTTTCAAATTATAATGCAATCAACTTGATTAATGACTTTGCTGCGACGGAGATTTTTTCCGCGGTGTATAAAAACATACATAAGGAAAAAATCTCCAAGCATGAAAGTTATTTAGCAAGTTGCCCCTAATTTTTAGGCGCATTTTTGGCTGCAGCAACCACCATGCTTAGCCCCGTCAACAGCCTTCTTTTGGCCTTTGTGTTTAACGGCAGCTTGAGCTGCGGCCAAACGAGCAACAGGAACACGGAACGGAGAGCAAGATACATAATCCAAACCAACCTCATCAAAGAATTCGATAGATTTCGGATCACCACCGTGTTCACCGCAAACACCCAAGTGCAAATCAGGGTTGGTAGCGCGACCTTCAACAGAAGCGCGACGAACCAATTTACCGACACCTTCAACATCAATAGATGCGAACGGATCAGCAACATAAACACCTTTAGCACGGTATTCATCGAGGATTGCACCGGTATCATCACGGCTCATACCCAAAGTTGTTTGAGTTAAGTCGTTTGTACCGAAGCCGAAGAAGCCGGCAGTTTCGGCAATATTTTCGGCTTGCAAAGCGGCACGCGGCAATTCAATCATGGTACCAACGAGGTATTCAATCTTCTTGCCTTTTTCAGCAAATACTTTTTGAGCTGTTTCGTCGATAATATGTTTAACAATATCCAACTCTTTCTTAGAACCGATAAGAGGAACTTCGATTTCAGGAATTACTTTAATACCTGCATCTTGGCATTCCAAAGCAGCTTCCAAGATAGCGCGAGTTTGCATTTCGGCAATTTCAGGATATGTAACGGCCAAACGGCAACCACGGTGACCAAGCATCGGGTTAGCTTCGTGCAAAGAGTTGGCGCGAACTTTAATTTGTTCCAAAGACATACGCATTTTGTCAGCCAATTCTTGCATTTCAGCATCGGTGTGCGGCAAGAATTCGTGCAAAGGCGGATCGAGCAAGCGGATGGTAACCGGCAAGCCGTTCATGATTTTGAACAAATCTTTAAAGTCTTGTTTTTGGTAAGGCAACAAACGAGCCAAAGCAGCACGACGACCTTCTTCATTGTCGGACAAGATCATAGCGCGCATATCCGGAATACGGTCAGCATCAAAGAACATGTGTTCTGTACGAGCCAAACCAATACCTTCAGCACCGAAGTCAAGAGCTTGTTGAGCATCTTTCGGAGTTTCAGCATTAGCACGAACTTTCAAAGTGCGGATTTCATCAACCCAGCTCATGAGTTTACCGAAGTTACCTGTCATTTCAACGTTAACGGTCGGGATTTGACCTTCAATGATTTGACCTTTAGCACCGTCCAAAGATACCCAGTCGCCTTCTTTAATAACGACGCCGGATTTGGTGGTCATTGTTTTCTTAGCATAGTCGATAGTAATATCGTTAGAACCGGAAACGCAAGGAGTACCCATACCGCGAGCAACAACGGCTGCGTGAGAAGTCATACCGCCGCGAGCGGTGATAACACCTTGAGAAGCGTGCATACCGCCGATATCTTCAGGAGATGTTTCGTTACGGATAAGGATAACTTTTTCACCTTTGTTAGCCCAGTTTTCAGCGTCTTCAGCATTGAATACGGCGCGACCGACGGCAGCACCCGGAGAAGCCGGCAAACCGGTAGCGATAACGTTTTTCTTAGCTTTCGGGTCGAGCATCGGGTGCAACAATTGGTCTAATTGGTCAGCACCAACGCGCATAATAGCTTCTTCTTTATTGAGCAAGCCTTCTTCAACCATTTCAACAGCCATACGAACGGCAGCAGCAGCGGTACGTTTACCGTTACGGCATTGCAACATCCAGAGTTTACCGTGTTCAATGGTGAATTCCATATCTTGCATATCTTTGTAGTGATTTTCGAGGTTGTTTCTAGCGTCAACCAATTCTTTGTAAAGGTTCGGCCACAATTCTTCCAAAGAGTTTCCTTTGCCCTCAGATGCCATCGGTTGCGGAGTACGGATACCGGCAACAACGTCTTCGCCTTGAGCGTTGACGAGGTATTCACCGTAGTATCTGTTTTCACCGGTAGCCGGGTCACGAGAGAAGCAAACACCGGTAGCGCAGTCATCACCGGCGTTACCGAATACCATGGTTTGAACGTTAACGGCAGTACCCCAATCACCCGGAATGTTGTTCAATTTACGATAGGTGATGGCACGAGCAGACATCCAAGAACCGAAAACGGCGCCGATACCGGCCCAGAGTTGATCCCAAGGATCTTGCGGAACGATTTTTCCGGTTTTTTGACCGATTTCTTTATATTGATTAACGAGTTCTTTCAAATCTTCGGCAGTTAAATCAGTATCAGATTTATAACCTTTAGATTCTTTCATTTTCTCCAAAGCGCCTTCATAGAGTTCCAAATCGGCACCCAAAACCACATCGGAGAACATTTGCAAGAAACGACGATAAGAGTCGTAAGCAAATCTTTCGGAACCGCTGGCTTTAGCCAAAGCTTTAACGGTTTCATCGTTAAGACCGAGGTTCAAAACTGTATCCATCATACCGGGCATAGAAACTCTGGCACCGGAACGAACGGAGAAGAGTAACGGGTTGTTGGCATCGGCAAATTTTTTGCCCATAATTTTTTCAACGCCGGCAACAGCTTCTCTGACTTGATCTTTAAGATCAGCCGGATAAGTGTTGTTGTTTGCATAGTAGTAAGTGCAAACTTCGGTAGTTACGGTAAATCCCGGAGGCACAGGCAAGCCGACCTTGTTCATTTCAGCAAGGTTAGCACCTTTACCGCCAAGGAGATTACGCATGCTGGCGTCGCCTTCGGCTTTGCCGTTTCCAAATGTATATACCCATTTAGTCATGTTATAATAAGCTCCTTAAGCTGACCGTTTTATCAGAAAAATAAAACAGCCATAGGTTAAAAACACAGCTTTAAGGGCAGATTCGCCCCAAAGCCAATTCATACTGGTTGAAAAATATAACAGTGATTCCGATTCTTGCAAGCAAAATATTGCAATAAATTTCTCTAACCGACTCTTTATACACAAAAAAAGCGAATCTGGCGAGATTCGCGCCTGCCAAGGCTTCCCCCGATTTCCGATTCCTTTGACAAAAAACAGCATTGTGACACTTTTATTAAATTTTGCGGCAAAGAAAAGGTTTTGTATCTTTTTATTGTATTTTTAACCAATTCGTGCTATTATAATTTTGTCAAACATCTTATTCTATTCTATTACATTGTCCGAGTAGTAGATCTATATAATAATTATAGAGCTACGGCTCCTTATAATTATCAATAAAGAGATTTCATAAAGTTGGTTTTTAAGGAAAGTAAATTCAAATATAAGGGTTTATTTTTGCTTGAAATGAGTAAGGATGCGTCTTCTTGCAATGGGGAAAGCTTCTTGAAATCGGACAGACCAACACTGAATATGTATAACAAATAAAAAAAACAATCATATGAAAACGAACATTTTAGAGGCGATCTCTATGGCCATCCGCCTCATGGCCGTTTTATTTGTATTTTTATTCGGTGCTTGCACCGAGGAACATTTTATTTCTGGCGAAGAGCCAGAAATAAACAAACCGGATGAAACTCCGGTAGCTGGAGATACAATCGTATCGTTCAGCGATTTCGCGCTGAACCACAGCGATTGGTCATACAGCAACGGTCTCGCCGCTTCTGAACCTTTCTTCGACGGCTACGTCGAGTATAAGGTGAAAGATCAGGTTGTTAAATCCGACCTCATCGACCACGAGAATGCGCCCATGCGCATTGAGTGGACACCGATCGAGGAGACAACCGCAGCTTCTGCTGAAAAGATGTATCTTGGTCAGAGCGCAAGCGAAGCCAAGTTCATCGAAAACCATACCAACCAAAAAGTTAACTTCTCTAAATATGAAAGAGAGTGCAAGCTCTCATTCGTAGGTATGGAAGTTTCTTTAAAGGGAAGCTGGTACGAAGCAAGCCTCGGCAACAACTCAAACGTGGTTGCTTGCCGCTACGATAGCACAACCATTGCCACTCAGGTAATGGACACTGTCAAAGTTAACGGCAGCAAGATCGAGATCGATCTCGACGGAAAAAAATACAACCGCGTGGTTGTTACAGCAAAGGCATTAAATCATTTCACAGATATGCCGGCTGGAACAACTCACAAGGAGCAAATGGACATTGAATATTCTGTCCTTGTTCCGGTTGTGTTTGTACCCGGAGAAAAATTCTATGAGGGATCAATCGCCGGAAACGGAAGCTATGTTAAAGCTTCTGAGGAAAGCTACCGATCCGAATTAGAGCTGACTCACATCTTTACCCAAGACGGCAAGCAGATTAAGGAGCAGGAAACTGTTTCCGGTATCGCTACCGTAAAAACTTGGGTGGAAGAAGCTGGAGCAAAAATGATCGTGCCTTCTATTGAAATCGGTAACCCGACCGTTAGCGTATCTACTTCTGTTTCAGATGATTTTTATAAGAAGGAAGGTTATATTTACGCTAAGATGTATAAGACCACATGGACTTATACATGGGCAAACGGTTTCAGTAAGAAAGTATATAGTGAAGTCGAGAGACTTTATTATATGCGCGAAGAAGGGAAAGCTGTTGCAATGCCTTACGGAGAAACTAGTACTTCATTCAAAAACTTCAACGCTGGTTCTTCAGTTGAGAAGTCTGAGAATGGCAAAAAGTATGAAGCTTATCCGGAAGGTATCGTTAGCTTCTCTGGCAGCCACAAATCTTCAACAGGGAATGTAAACGACCCGATTGAAGGTTTGAAAGTTGCTCAGGAATTCTGGGTGGCAAAAGAAGAAGCTAAGGATGAGTTCCTTGGCTTTGACAAAGAAATTATCACCGGAAACAACAACCAAGATGCTCAAATTATTATAACAGAGCATTGGAGCATTTCCGGAGATAAGGAAATTGTCTTTTCTCAGGAGGCCAATTATTCTTTCGCTGTTTCAGAGCAGCAGAGAGTATTTGGTGAAAGCTTGTCCTTCATCAGCGGTCTGACTAAGTCAACCAACGCAACAGAATTCAACGAAGTAAAGGAAAATCAGTACGTAAGTACTGTAACCGATACTTATACCGCTAAGTTTAACTTGTGTGACGTTAAAGCCACTGCAAGCTATAACAAAGCATACGTTGAATATAGAGATGAGAGAATATATTTCGAATTTGCAGAAACTTCTGTTGAATATAAGGGCTTAAGCAACCCGACGGTAACAGAAGTAAACGCAGACGGTAAAAAATATACTCGCAAGGCTTACGAAATTACCTTCGCACACAACGTGCTGGGTAACAAAGTAGCCAGCGTATTGGTTGATGAAGAAATCATTGAGACTCCGGACGAAAATCCGGACGAAAATCCGGACGAAAATCCGGACGAAAATCCGGGTGAAACTCCTGAGACTCCGGATGAGACTCCGGACGTGACTCCGGATGAAACTCCGGAAGATCCTGTTGAAGAAATTCCGGCAATTACAGTGCCGGACGAATGGGGAAACATCGATATTGCAAAGACCAAGGCTTACGGCACCATCAGTGTCGCTTGGGAATTGCAGAGCAATGGAACCTTCATGCCGATTTACTCCGGCACCGTAATCACTTCTAAAGGAATCGTTTCCTTCCGGAATGGTTACGAACAGTTCACCCCAATGAATACCGCCTCTATCTCTGATAAGGTTGGTAATGCATGGGACGGCTCTCGCCTGTACCCGTCATACATTGAGGTAGACCGAAGCGGAGCAAACATCTCTTGGAGTTATATTAGCGTTGTTGACGGTTCACTGTTAACCGACGTTAATTCTTCAAAGATGACCGTCGTAGGCGGTATCGACATTGAAAAACCATTCGTCGCTGAAGGTGGCAACGCCAGCGTATACACATTTACCGAAAACGGTAATGTTGTTCGCGTTGTTGTAACCTTCAACGGAATTATCTGCAACGAAGTTTTCGCCAAGTAAGGTAGACGAGAACTTACAAATTAAAACAAAAAAATCCTTATAGGGCCAACTCTCACTTTATGACGTGTTCATAATTGGTGACTGCGCCCAGAATTTATAAACCATTAAAAATCAAAACTTATGAAACCTTCAAATATTTTTTTCTTGTTAGTTGTATCTGCATTGTTTATAACTTTGAACACTGCCGCTCAAGGCGTGTTCGAATACGGTACCAAAAAGTGCAAATACACTGCACTGGTACCGGAGAACAAGGATCGGGACTGGAAAAAAACGGGGAAGAATGAATGGACCCCGTTGTCAGAAAACTCTCGGCTACACCAAGTAGCTGAGAAATGTTCGGGTTGGTATCTACAACCCGGCATTTACGGGTCGTACACCAATTTGACCCAGAATATCGACGCTTCAACGTCGGTATCTGCTTCGGGCTTCAGCCCGAAAGCCGAGATAGTGATCGGCTACGATTTCTGTACCGGTCACAAAGACGGAGTAAGCCCGCGCAACTTTGCGCTCTCCGTTGAGGCAAAAGTACAACTAACCAAGGTGCCAACCTTGGTCTATAAAGACCTCACCTACACAAAAGCCGGCTATATGCCGACCGTAGGTGCCAACTTGGTGTTGCAACTGTCAAAGCACAAACCATGGCAATTTGCAATATACGGGGGGGCAGGTTACACAAGGATGACATCTTACTACCCTCAGGCAACTGAGGCAGGGGCTGTCGACAAGATTAAGCACAACACCCTAAGCTACGAGGGTGGTATACAATTATTAAAAAGATTGAAAATTGGTCACTCAATCGGCATCAAAGCCGGATACGAACACACCCAGACCGCACATCTGGGTCGTGGCCAATTTAGTATTGGTCTTGTGTGGAAATTCAAAAAAACACACAAGAGCAAATCAATGAGCTATGGCGAATACTACCGCCTCACTCATTGATAAAAAATTAAATACGCGAAAGAGCTGCAACTTCGGTTGCGGCTCTTTCCTTTTTTAAAACATTAAAATCCTCCCTTCTCCCCTCTGTTGCAGTTTTGTTACATTTTGCAAAAAATCATTTTTTTGTCTAATTCCGGTTGCTTTTTAGATAAATTTGCGCTATAAATATACTCGAATAATTATAATTTTATTTTATTAGAGACTTTATTATTAAACAGGATGTGCCTGACTTATCTTTTTGATAACTCACGCACGCAAGGGAACATCTCAACCATCCTGTGTACAAAGATAAAAAATCAAAAAAATAATAATAACCAATTAAATTTGTAAGTATGGAAAAGAAAAACTTTTTCAGATTATTGCTGGCGATAGCCACAATAATCTTCGGCCTCACAGGCTGTTTGGATGAACATTTTAACGGTGGAGATTCTCCCACCCCAAATCCTGATCCCGACCCCAATCCTGACAAAGACAAGGTCACTCTTGTTGAAGGTAGTGCAGATATCAAACACGAGTGGAAATATTCCAACACTCTTGTTTCTGATGTAGTAACCTCTATTGCCACTTTGGAACATGACAACGGCGAAACCGTAAAAGAAGAACAAATCAACCAGATGCTTCCATTTGAAATCAAATGGACGCAACCGGCTGAAATGACGCGAGGTTCTAAGGTGTTCAATCTCCAAGAAAAAAACTTTGGACAATCCACCCTCACGGCAACCGAAAACAATGACAACATAACTTTAAAGACCTTCGAACAAGATTTTTCGTTCTTGTTTGATGGTATGGAGTTCAAATTCGAAACCAATTACCAAACCGCAACCTCCAAATATGAAGGTATCGATTTGGCAAACTGCGTTTTAGACAGCATTGTTTATGTTGACCAAAAGGCAGAAACACTGGAGCGATATTATGTAGGTGAACGTCCTTTCCTCAAAAGTAAAGTTACATTTACTTTTGATGTTTGCAGACATCACACGCATAACAATGAAAAACATACGGATCAACTTAAGCCGTATATCATTGTCAGCGCACCGGAATCTGTCAACCCCGGAGAAGACATCTTCAACGGTGCGGTAATTATCGCCGGTACAGAAAAGTTGTTCTTCAACCGCAAGGTAGATGCCAATACCGACATTTACACCTCACAGGTAGATGTATGGGAATATTGGACCGTGAGCGGCAAAAAGCGTGTCACTTACTCAACTGAATTGGAAGTAAAGCGCTGGATAGATGATGCCAAAGAGCCTTGGAAAGTGCCCAACATTGAGTTTGGTTATCCGAACTTCAAAGAGCTTGGAAACAACACATCCGGAGATTATGTTAAAGAAAACGTAAGTGATTATGTTTTCCAAAAAACAACCTCCGACTGGGTTGCAACATGGTCATACGCCAACAACTACCAAATCGGCGTGCATGGTTCTTCTGAAAAAGCATGGAAGACCTATCTTGGTGCCAAAATTGTGGAAATGCCTTCGGATATTCAAGAATTCTATTATGATAAATATACCTACAATAACTATACCGAAAAAGTTATTGACGGAACGACTTATTTATCATATCCGAGCATAATTTATTTTAACGCCCTCTATAACGGCGATAATTATAAATTATCTCAGAATCAAGAATTTTTGGTAGAAAAAGGCGGAAATGAACCTCCTGCTCCGAAAGATTCGATAATCTCCGAAAAGATTATCTATGAACTGGAGAACAACAACGAAAAATGGATTTCCAAAATCATTTTCCGTAGAAAGTATTCCATTACCGGAGAAAGAGATTCTGTCGCTACGCAGACGTTGTCGCGTTCAACCAAAGTTGATGGTAACAAACAATTTGTCAGATTGAACAATACGTTGAATTTGACCAAGACATTAGATCCGGTTAAGATTTCTGAAAACACAACAACAGATAAGACCACCGGACACGTTATCTCAACCATTGTAAACAGACACGGTTTTGATTTTGATTTCTTCACTTTCAACATTGAAGAAACTTATCAAACCGCCTATACAATGTATAAGGGCGAACGTTTAAACTTCTTGGCACCTGTGCCGAGCGTTGTCTTAAGCGGACAGAAACCCAAAGATATGGGAATAATCATCGCCGGCGACGGAACGAAGTACAATCGCACCGAATATACATTAAGCTTTAAGGAAACCTACGGTAACTTTAATGCCATGTATTATCCGTTGATTGATATCGACGTTCTGGACAACAGCAAACCGGAAACCGATGACATCACATCTTGGACCTACGATCGCGAACGCGATGGATATATAAGCAATATTATATATCATATCACGCGTAAGCTCTCTGGAACCAAAGATTCAACAGCCACCGCCAATCTGAGCCATGCAGAAAATATGAGCAAAGCGCAGGAATATTTCTGCCAAGACAATGGCTTGAGATTAGCCGATGCCTCTGCAACGGTTCGCACCTCGGAAGAAACCAAAAACGGCATTACGTATGTAACAACCATCACAACCAATCGTTTCAAATATGATATCTCCAATATCGACGGAAACGATTATTATGATGAAGTAACAACAACAGACGTAACCGCCTACACCACCTTCCAAGGAACGAGAATTGATTTCTTGGCTCCGGAAACAAGTAAGGTAACTTACTCGGGAAGCACCGCAAGCAACAAAGGACAAGTCATCAAAAACGGCAAAAAGTACAATCTGACCACTTATACGCATACATATAAAGTAACGTATGACGGAAAGACAACAACTTTAACCAATACCGTTGACTTGTACGTTGAAGTTGGTAATGATGATGTTACCAACTGGACGTTTGACCGCGAGCGAGATGGCATTAACAGTAAGGTGATTTTGCATATTACCAGAAAGTTAAGCGGAAGCAAAGACTCAACTATTATTGCAACTTTAGCGCACTCGCGCTCCGTTGCTCCCGCGCAAAAGTTCTTCTGCAAGGACAATAGTTTGAGCTTAAGCGACGCCACCCCGACGGTTCGCTCTTCGGAAGAAACCAAAAACGGTGTTACCTATGTGACCACCACCACAACAAATCGCTTTAGCTATGATATCACAGATGTCAACGGCAGCAAATATGTTGATGAGGTAACAACAACGGATGTCACCGCTTATATGTACTTCCAAGGCACACGGATTGACTTCTTGGCTCCGGAAACCAGTACGATTACTTATTCCGGCAGCACTCCGGCAGATAAGGGACAAGTTACCCAAAACGGTGAAAAATACAATCTGACCACATACACCCACTCTTACAAAGAGCTGTATGACGGAAAGACCGAAACATTCACCAACACGGTTGACTTGTACGTTAAACCGGCAGAAATCATTCGAACCGAGTGGAAAGCCTTGAACGAAGGGTTGGAAAGGATCAGTGATACACAGTGGAAGAGCTACTTCACTTTATATGAAAAATTTAGTGACGGTAGCGATAAGAGTACATATAAAGAACAACTGTTGAATGTTTACATTCTGGGACCGGATAAGAGAACACTGCCATTAAATTCTGCCGAATTTGATTACACTTCTCTGAATTTGGTCAGCGCTCCGGCATCAAGCTATACGGGAAGCGAACAAAACATCACGGTAACCGTTACAAAGGCCACTTACGACTTGGTATATACCAACAAGGCTAACGAAGCGGTAAGTTCTGAGTTCATTTTTGTTTCTGAAACTGCTGTGTACAAGGATGGCGAAATTGAAATTCCGTTCAAGTCTGCCACTTGGGAAATGATTCAGCCGAATGGCTATTCAGCTCCTCTGCAAGGTTTGGTTGGTGATTATAACCGTTATAACGCCGAATTTAATATCAGCGGACAATATAACGGCGTAAACTATACTTCCACAGCCTTGGTTGATGTAGATGTTCTAGCCCCTCAGGATCCAACTATTGATCCGGAATGGGGAGATATAGATGTTGAAAAGAACACAAAATATGGAACCGTAGGTATCTCATGGGAACAAATCGGCGGTAGCTTTAAGCCGATTCATACCGGAACAATCATAACCACAAAGGGAATTATCTCCTTTATGAATGGTTATAAACAGTTCACAGCCATGGACACCAACTTAATAACAGATAAGGTTGGTAATGCCTATAACGGCTCAGCACTGTTTCCGGCATACATTGATGTCGACGGCTCCGGCGCAAACATCTCTTGGTCATATCTTGATGTCCAGAACGGTAGTGTATTAACCGACGTACATTCAAGCAAGATGACGGTTGAAGGAGGCTTTGATAAAGAACGCCCGTTCTTGGCAACCGGCGGTGAAGCCAATGTTTACCAAATCACAAAAAATGGTGAACGCACAATGGTAATTGTAACCTTCAACGGTGAAGAAATGTTCCGCGAAGTGTTCTAAATTATACGCAAAAAGGTCGCATAAATTTTATGCGACCTTTTTTTTCGTCCAAAGCTTAAATTAACGCAACTTTAATCAATTTAAGATATATATGTAACATAAATGTCATAAAAAAACACTTGCAATATATACAGTAATATGATAAAAATAGACAAATTTTAGAAAAATATAGACACTTTATAAAAAATGGAGAAAAATATGCAGAAAAAAATCTTAACCATGGCTACGGCATTGTTGCTCTCAACTGTCATAGCCGGAACAGCCGCAGCCCGCGACGGTTGGTACGCAGCAATCCGTGGTGGTGTTACCAATTCTAACCTTAATGATATAGATGACAGCGCCACAACCACAGCCACTGTTGACTTTGATAACGTATGGATGATGAGCGGTGCCATCGGTTATCGCTACTCATATTTCCGCGCTGAATTGGAATATACTTACCGCGAAGACCACGAAGAAACCAGCGCCAGAGGTGGCAGCGGAACAGAGTTTGGTGCACAAAACTTAATGTTAAACGGTTACTTTGATTTTCTGCCTAACTATGTTATCAGCCCTTACATCAGCGGTGGTATCGGTTGGTCTCAAATCAGTATGGATGTGTTCAGCACCAACTTTGGACAAAGAATTACCGAAAACAATGACTCCGATAACTTCACATGGAGCTTAGGTGCCGGTATGACCATCCGCGTCAACAGATGCTTGAACATTGATGCCGGTTACCGCTACTTGGATATGGGCGATATCGAAAATGCCAATGTTAATGCTCATGAAGTATACTTCGGTTTACGTTATACCTTCTAATAAACAATAACGCATATATCTCCAAAATCAAAAAATATCCCTTCTTAAATCAAAAGTTAAGAAGGGATATTTTTTATAAAGTCATAAATTTAACTTTCTTCAGTATCATAAAGCTTTTTTTCCATGGCTTCATTCAACTCTTTTATGTCTTCATCATCGAGCTCTTCAGCCGGAAAAGCATAACTTCCGTTCAACCAATTTCCCAAATCAATATCTGCACAACGTTTGGAACAAAAAGGCCGATATTTCATATCTGAAAATTCTTTCTTGCAGATGGGGCATTTCATTTAAGAACTCTCCCCGTTCCTTGACAAGATTCACATTCGACCGAAAGCATATCGAGCAAACTCGAACGTTTACGCACACGAATCACTTCGACATTTCCGGCGCGGCTTAAACCCAGCACGGTTGTACGAGTAGGATCTTCAGCTACTTCTTTTTCCAAAACTTCAATAACCGATTTCAAATAGCGATAATCGGAAGAACCGGCAAAATCAATAATAATTTTACCGGATAAGTTTCTTAAACGTATCTGCTTGGCAATTTCTACGGCAGCCTCTTCATTCAAATGAGACAAGCTTCCCTTGCCGTTATCATGTCCGCTGTCCACATCCACAGCTACAAAAGCCTTGGTTTCCTCAATAGTAACACGACCGCCGCTTTTAAGTTTGACATTTTTATCCAAAGCTTCAACGATGGCGTCTTCCAAACCAAAGGTCTCAAAAGGCTGAGCATCAATTTCTGTTATAACCTCATCCCCGAAACGAATTTTGAGTTCGTCCTCCACATTTCGATTATTGAGAACAATTTTTTTCAAATCGAGCAAATATCTGCTGACATATTCAAACATCGGATTAGCCTTTGCTAAGAGCAACGCCGGAGCAGACAATTTACGCGCATTTTGCCGTACATTCTCATACAAAGAACGCAAATAAGCCATCTCTTCTAAAATTTGTTTTTCTGTTTCATTGACAGCTGAAGTCCGAACAATCCAACCTTCTTGTCCGACCACATTTTCCAAAACAAGCTGACGATAAGCTTCGGCTTTAGCTCGATCGTTAATCTTAGAAGAAGCCTCAACAGTCAATTTATAAGGACAATATACCAAATTTTCACCGACAAACTGGATAGCTCTGGTAACTTTAGGCCCTTTTTCGGCACGTTTTTCCTGAGCAACTTGAACGACCAAACTCTGACCTTCACAAATTTTGAGCTCATCCAAACCATATTCTTCGGCATTCAAAAAAGCTTCACGGCCTTCGCCAAGCTCGACAAAAAAACCGAGTTTACCATTAGCGAGTTCTACTTTACGTACAATTTTTCCTAAATAAATATTACCTTCGAGAGCTCGGTTTGATTCAATAATTTCAAGTTCTTTCAAATCTCCGTTACCCAACAGGGCAATACGAGTAACATTATTTTTTGCTTCATAAACAATTGTATCGATACTCATTTTATACCTACTCCCAACAACAAATTTCGGGTTTCATAAAGAGGAAGCCCGACCACGCCGGAATAAGATCCGACCATTTTTTTAACATAAGCCGCTAACATACCTTCAATTTTATAACCGCAACATCCCATCCATTCATGAGAAGCAACATAATCATCAATCTCTTTGGCGGAAAGATGTTTCATTAAAATTCTGGTAGAATTAACTCTTACGGAAGCTTTTCCGTTGGCATCAATCACACAAACGGCACTGATAACACGATGAGCTTTTCCGGACAACAATTGCATAACGTGGCGTTGCCCTTCATCGGATTGAGATTTATGTAAAATCTTTGTTCCCACCACAACAATGGTATCGGCACCAAGCACAATTTCATGAGGGAAACGAGCGGCAACGGAGAGAGCTTTTTCCCGAGCCATTCTTTTCACATAAGCGGAAGGTTTTTCATTTTTTCTTTCGCTTTCATCAATATCAGCCGGAATTATAGCTTTTGGGGAAAGACCGACCTGAGCCAACAAAGCCTTTCTTTGCGGTGAACCTGAAGCTAAAATAAAATTTTTTTCATTCATCAGAATTAAGCTTCGTCGTCGTAAGTTTTTTCCATTCTTTCGTGGCGTTCTTGAGCTTCAATAGACAAAGTTGCAACCGGACGAACTTCCAAACGTTCAACGCCTATAGGCTCTCCGGTTTCTTCGCAATATCCATAAACACCGTCTTCAATACGCTTAATAGCCTCATCAATTTTAGAAATCAATTTACGTGCACGATCGCGAGTACGCAATTCCAAAGCCTTATCTGTTTCCAAGGAAGCTCTGTCGATTTGGTCAGGTTGGTTCAAACCACCTTGTTTCAAATCATCCAACGTATCTTTAGATTGATTGATTAAAGACTTTTTCCAGTTTAAGAGTTTCTGACGGAAATATTCTTTCATGACGGGGTTCATATATTCCTCATCAGCAGACGGACGATAATCCGGAGGTAAAATAGCAATAGGTTCCATGTTCATACTCCTTCAAAATAATTGAACTGGTTATTTATTGTTAGCAAATTATAAAGTAAAAGAATTAACTTCAAGTTAAATAATCAACTTTCAACCGCTAATTTGTCAATTTAGCCAGTTCCACTTCCACACGCAGCTCTATTTCGGCAATAATATCGAGCAAGCGAGCATCATTACAAGCGGTTTTCTGTTCTTTAACCAAGCGCGAAATTTCAATTAATTTTTCTTTTGCGATATACCCCACCAGCAAAGCCGAACGGATTTCTTCCAATTTTTCCAACAAATTTTTTGCACGTTTTACAATTTTTTTGCGTCGTTCTTTTTCCTCAACATCATCAACCATTTGTGTTGCGAAGATAGCTTCGAGCGAAGAAACGTTAGCCATACCGGAAACAGGAGAAGATTGTGTAACATCTGCTTTTTTAAGGAAAGAAGCAAAATCAGCCCCGCTGGTGGTTTTCTTAATTTTTCCTGACGCAATTTCTCCGGTTTTATTAATATCATTTACTTTCATAAAATTCCTCATCTATTGAAAAGTCCATTCAATCACATTTTTCGTTCGATCATCTTTACAAAGGGAAGCTGCATCTTTTAATGATACGGGCAATTGCAAAGCGGAACCGTCTCCCGTCCAAGTATAAGTTTTGCCGTCCACCTTTAATTCAATCAAATCGGAAGTATTATTTACGGTCCAATTCATGGTAACCAAATCGATACACCCCGGTTTTTTTATGTCAGAAAAAGTAATGGTATAATTATATTGCGTCCCATCCAAATCCACCGGTCCGTTATAAGCATGATAAACTTTACCGCCGCTGACCATATCAAAAGGAATAACCCGCTCATCAATCAAAGTCTGAACAATATTATTTTTAGTCAAATCACGATAATCGGAAGCCGTTGCATAACGCATTTGAATATTTTTTTGCAAATCTCGAATTTGAGTAACAATCGCTGTTTGATGATAACGATCATAAATTTTTGAAACGGTCGCAAAAATGCCGACAGTAATCATGGCTACGATTCCCATAACACCGATAACTTCAATCATTGACGAGCCTTTTTGACAATTTTTCAACATTTTTTCATATCCCGAAACCGTTATATTTATTAAGATTATCACGTTTTATTTACATAAACAATAATTTTGTAATATAAATTTACTTTATTTTTAGAAAATAAGTTGTAAAGTAGTTTCTGTATAGATTTTGATAAGTTGTCAAAATCTGACAAAGGTTAAACTTTATAAAGGAAAAATTAGATGAAAAAAACTATTGGTGCATTGATGGTTGCTGCATCAGCTATTGCTTTAGCTGCTAATGCAGAAGCTATGGAATACAATCCGTATGCCGGTGTTGAATATGGCTATTCATTCTTGAATGGTGCGGAAGATTCAAATAACTTCAATTCCGGTAAAATTTTCGTTGGTTCTCAATACAATGAAAACTTTGGTGTTGAAGCTTTCTATCAACGTTCAACCACCGATAAAAAAGCCGGTGATAAATTCAGCTACCAAGCTTATGGTATTGATGCATTAGGCTACCTTCCTTTGGGCTGTGAACAAAAAGTTGCATTGGTAGGAACTGCCGGTTTAGGCTACTATGACTTTGCCTACAAAGATATGGGTGAAAGAACCGATAACGAAGCTACTTGGGGTTATCGTTTAGGTGCCGGTGCGGAATACAATGTAAATGACAACATTGCCGTACGCGCTTTGGCTCGTTACACCAAATTAGACAATCGCATTGATAATTCTAACGATATGATGGAATATTCTATCGGTGCTAGATACAACTTCTAATTTGTTGATGCAATTTCAAAAAAGGGAAGTTAGATACTTCCCTTTTTTATTGCCCATTAGAGTGAAAGAGCTTAAACTACGACACGGGAAAACTTAATATAAGGATACATCATGAAAAAAATTTTATTACTTTTAGCTTTAGTGATGCTTTTAAATGCTTGCACGGATGAAACCAATAACACGACGGAACAATCACAAGAAATTGCCGCCAAAGAAATTCAGATGTTTACAATTCCCGGTGCCGAAATTATCAACCAACAATTTTCATTTTCGGTCAACGACTCCGATTCTGCCTTTCAAAATAAAAACGAAATCATCAATGCCGTAAATGAGGCAATTAAATGCACGCTAAACCCAAAGGATCAAAGCTGTTTATCAAGTAAACTACCAAAATTTATCTTAATGGAAGATGAAAGCTTGCAACGCCCGACCGAAATACAATATAAAATCACCAAAATAAAGCCTATTTCCGGTGGATTTTTACACATTCATACCCAAAGCCGGTGCAATAACAACTGGTTTGGTCTTTGCCAAGGCAACATTATCTACGTTTTGCAAAACACCAATAATCTTTGGCAAGTCAGTGATATTTTTGCCCTTGAAAATGCGCAATAAAAACAAAATCTCTATTGACGAACAAAGAACAAATTGCTACCCTTAACGGGTTGCAGAGTAAAAAAACAACGGAGAAAAAAGTGCAAAACAAAAAAGTTATCGTTTGGGATTTAGACAATACGCTCTATGTCGAAACAGACGAATTTAAAGATATGCTGGATGAAGCAACGGCAATAGCTTTGGTCAAAGATCTTGGCTTAAAAATGGATATTCCGACAGCTAAAGCCATGGTCAAAGAATCCTATAAAGAATATCGTAACGGCGGAGAAATCTTTATCAAAGAATACGGCATTGATGCAAAAGCACTTTTTGATGCTTACCATGAAAGGAAACCTGTGGATGTTATAGAACCCTATGACGGACTTTTAAACCGCTTGGAAAAGCTTTCCTACAACCAATATGTCTTTACAACCAGTAGCCGTAACGCTGCTGAACGTATTTTGAAACGTATCGGACTGTATGAATTTTTCAAAGGCAAATTTTATTCTGTTGAAGATTTTGGTGTCTATAAAAAGAATGAAAGTTCTGATGTATATTCTCAATTTTGCCAAAAGATTCAACAAGACCCGCATGATTGTATTTTTGTTGATGATAGTTATTCCAACCTTGAATTTGCTAAAGAAATAGGTATGACCACGGTTCGTATTTATTATGGCAACAATTCCGCCAAAGATAAAACATATATTGACGCTGCATACAAAGGAATCAATGCCTTTATTGATTCTCTTATAACTAACGGCGAAAACGCTTTGCATTAAATTTTTTGCAGATATTATCCTCAATGGAATAATTAGTCTGATTATCAAGCTTGCCCTGTTCTACGGCAAGCTCTTTTTTAAATACATTTAAAACCTTATCATACCGATCCGTAAAAATTTGTGTCATTTCGTCAGTGGCGCGATCAATTTCTGATAGTTTTTGAATATAAATAGGTTGCAATTCATAACCTATTTTTTGAGCAGCGACTTGAAAATACGGAACAAAATAATCCAAAGCCGCTTTGTTAATGCGCTGATGAGTTTTTTCGTGTAACAAAACCAAATTATACTGACACGATTGTTTCGGCAACTCATTGGAAATATAAATTATCGGACGAGAAAAACCGACAAAAACTTGAACACTCTCCGGCACCACACAGTAACCTTTTCCCCCACGCAGAGGAAGAGCCTTGGTGCCTAAAACATATTCATTATCAACGCTCACGGTTGCCAAACCGGTAGCAAAGGCACCATGCTCCTTACTGCCTATTCTGGCTGCAATCAGAGAAATGGCTTTGGTATTTTTTCTAAAATCATAAGACAATTGCCCGTATGAAGTAGAAAATTTGATTTCAGGTTCAACTTTGATATTACGGCACATATCCGCAGCTTCTGCCCCAGAAACAATTGCAGATAAAGAAAAGTAAAATATTAACATAAATAAAATCTTTTTCATATAAACTATGTTAAACATAAATTATTAAATTATCGTTGCGATATACATGGAGAAGGATTATGTATAAAATTTTTTCTGTAACTTTTGGTATTTGTTTGATAGCAGGAACAGCTCTGTCTCAAATAAATCAACCTTATGTTCGAAAAAAAATACAACCCAACTTTTTCATTCCCGAAGGTGCTCTGTCCGAAAGTCAGCCGGAAAGAGTTGGCTTGCCGCAATACAGACAAGGAAAGACAACGGTAAAGCGCATATCTAAAGAACCGGAAATACGCCAATTAGCGCAACCGCAATATCAAGTTTCAAATCCCACCCCGATAAATCAAACCCAGAAAAACAACGTTCAACAAACACAGTCTGCCATAGAGCCTGAAACATCAGCCCAAACAAGTTCTCCTCTCTCTCAGCAGGAAACACAAACAAACACACCAAATTATCAAAAAATGTATCAAGATTATTTAAAAGATTTGGATTCGATCGCCAAAAGCGGAAATGTTAATACAGATTACATTGATAAAGATTTAAGTTCGATGAACTCTGAAAAGCGCATTCAAATTGATAAAGAATTTAACTCACACCGTAATGTTAAAAATGATATTTTAAAAGCTTTAGAAAACTAAAAAAAACACTCGATCACAGATTATCGAGCGTTTTTTTAAATCTTAAGAACTTTATTCTGCTTTTGGTAATTTAGCAATTGAATTAATAGATTTTTCAATTAATTCATTCTGCATTTTTGCATCCAAATTTTCAGACAAAACTTTTTTCAAAACATCAATTGTTACATTAGAAGTCATAGACACAATCTCATCCATAACTTCTGCCTGAGAAGCATTCAATCTTTCTTCGGCTTCTTTTTCTTTAACAGCCATTTCCAGTTTTAGTTTTTCCAAACTTTCTTTTTTCAAAAGTTCAATTTCTTTTTTGGATTTTTGCAAAATTCCATTAGCTTCAGCTTCAGCATTTACAAATTTACGTTCATATTCAACCAACAACTTTTGCGCATCATCTTTCAAATTAGCAGCATCTTCAATGCGCTTGATGATGGCATCGACACGATTTTGTAAAAGTTGCTTGGCAATTTTTCCAACCGGTCTAGCCAACAAAAGAACAACCAAAATAAAAGAAACAGCCACCCAAAAGACCGGATTTTCATAAAAAGCACCATAATGATGAGCAGGTAAACTCACATCAGAAATCAAATTTTCGGTAGCATTAACCACGGCATTTTGTGTCATATCAATAAACTCTTTTCCTGAAGTAACCTGATTAACAGACATCTTGTTTTATCCTAATGATTAACCACTTTTTCAATACCTTTTTTAATATCTTCGGCATCAATTTTGGTCAATTCCAGTTTTTTTACAATATCCAAAGCCCAATCTTGAGAAATGTTTTTCACTTCTTTCAAGGCTTTTTCGCGGGTTTCTTTAATTTGAGCCTCACCTTCCAAAAGTTTTGTATTCAACTTTTGTGTCAGTTCATCCTGCTTTTTGGCAATATAGACATTCATCTCTTTCCGAGCATTTTCCAAAGCCTCATTAGCATCAGCCGTAGCTTTAACCAAAGCTTCGTTATACTTTTTCAAAGACTCTTCAGCCTGCTCTTTTATTTGATGCGCTTTAACCAAATAGTCATCAATTTTGCGCTGTCTTTGTTCCAAAATATCTTTAATCTTAGGAATAAAGATTTTGCTCATTAAAAAAAGCATAAAAAAGAAACAAATACACAACCAAAAGAACTGAGAAATAAACCAAGTTGGATCTAACTGAGGCATAACAACTCCTTATAAATTCTATTTTTTGGCAGCGGATGAACCGCCGCCAAAAACCAGAAATAAGCTACTATTGACCGGTAAGCATAACCAAGGCAATAACCAAAGCATACAATGCGATAGCTTCAACGGCGGCAAAACCTGCCCAACCATAGATATCTACATCTTTTTTAACTTGCGGATTACGACCGACAGTAGAAATAATTGTAGTCCATACTTGAGACACACCCCAAGCAGCAACCATCATTGACAAAGCGCACATACCGGCGCCGATATAAGCCATAGGTTCCATTTAATATCTCCATATTTTAGAGCTGCAAGCAGCTTCAAACCAACAACAAACATAATTATAATCAAGCCTGCATTTTAATGGCTATGAATAGCATCGCTCAAATAAATGCAGCTTAGAACCGTATAAATAAACGCTTGCAACAGGGCAATGAAAATTTCAAAGACCACGATGCAACTGTTAAATAATACAGGCACGACACCGCCCACACCCAAAGCCAAAACAAAACCGGCAATAATTTTCAGCATAATATGCCCAACCGTCATGTTTGCCACAAGACGAACTGTCAAGCTGAAGGGTTTGGACAAGAAAGAAATCATCTCAATCGGCATAATAAGTGGAGCCAAAGCCATCGGGATTCCGTTTGGCATAAAAGTTCTCCAATAGCCCCATTTTTTCTTTTTGATACCGATACAAATATTAAACAACAATGCAATCAAAGACAAACCGCCAACGGCAGCCACATGAGAAGTAAACGTGAATGAATATGGAAAAAGACCGAGTAAATTACCAAAAGCAACAAATAAGAAAATTGTAAAGATAAAAGAAAAATAGCGTAAAGCTTCAGCACCGGCATTTTCTTTCAGCAGATTGCTGATAAATTCATAAAGCGCTTCGGGAACAGACTGTGATAAAGAAGGGACAATAGTTCTTTTACGCAAACAGATGGCAAACAACAAAACTGAAACGACAACCGCCAACACCATAAACAAAGAAGAATTGGTAAAAGAAATATCATATCCGCCGACCTTAATCGGGATAATCGGTTGGATATTAAATTGTTCCATCGGGTTAGACAAAGTTTCTACTCCTCACGTTGTTTTTCTTCGCTTTTAGCGAATCTATACACATTCAGGACACCGGCAGCACCGCCTAAGAACAAAAATACGACCAGCCACAGCGGCTTTGTCTGGAAGCAATCATCTAAAAAATAGCCGATAGCTCCACCGGCCAACACACCGGATAACATTTCCGTTCCCACCCGAAAACCGATTCTGGAAAAGCGAGAAAAATCAGATTCGTCAGCAATCGAATTTCTACCGGCATCTTTTTTCTTAAAAGACTTTATCCGCTCATCCAATTTTTTCAAATCTTCAGGAAGTTCCTGCATAATATCTTACCCTTAAAATATTACCGACATAGTTAAAGAAATGCTAATATTTTTACTTTTTATTCTCCGGCATATACTTCTGGATAAGAGCATCAAAAGTTTCATAATCCGGCGCACCATAAATAATTTCACGTCCTTTTATACTTGAAATCACAAAAGAAGGTGTGCCGCTGATTCCCAAATTGGCAATACCGAATTGACGAATTTGCATAATTTCTTCTGCTTTTTCTCTGTCAGCCAAACATTTTTCGGCATCTTCTTGCTTTAAACCATTCAAATAAGCATATTTTAAGAACAATTCTTTGGGATTTGATACCGAGCCCCATTCTCTTTGTTTATCAAAAAGCATATCGGCCACACGGAAAAATTTGTTACCGGAAAAGCAATGTGCGAGCAACGAAGCTTGCATAGAGTTTTTATCGAGCGGAAAATCATCAAAAATCAAACGAACGGTTCCTTTATTAATATAATTTTCCTGTAATTTCGGCAAAGTTTTCAACTGGAACTGAGCACAATGATAACAGCCGAAAGAAGAAAATTCATAAATGGTAACTTTAGCATTATTGCTACCGAGTTGAGGTCCCCAAGGAATAAGCAGATTCGGGGCAATTTTTCCGTCAGCGCCGACTTTTTCGGATGCTTGAGCATTTTTAACCAAAACAATACTGCCATCAGGATTCATAACATAGCCTTTTAGTGACATATACATACCGAAAGCTAAGAAAAAAACGACTAAGCCAGCCGCAATTGAGCTACATTTTTTTATAAAATTTTCTAATTTCATTTTACCCTACTTTTCCTTTTTATGATTCTCATTGAATATACAATGTCCTAATTTTATTAAAATTTCTTTTAATTTTGAATTTTTAATTTCATCAGAAAGCGATTCGATATATTTTTTTTCATCATCAGTCACCAAATCTTTGGGTTTTGACTGTTCATCAACAAATTTTTCTTCAAAAGAGATAGCACTGTTTTGTATGATTTTCAAACCGCTTACGGCGTTATAACCAAAATAAGCATTGATTTTTTCTAAAATATACTTTTCTCTATGGGCTATTTCCAAAGCAAAAGCACCGCTCGGCACTTGCAAATGCAATATACCGTTATTTTTTTGCTCTCTCTTAAAATCAATTTTTAAAGGGAAACTGTAGTCAGCCAATTCTTTACCGACAATTTTATCCCAATTGGTCAAAATACTAACCTCAACAAACCCCTTTTTACCAAAAAGTTGTTTGGTAAGCGGCGCCATAGTTTTGGACAGCGCCGTCAAATCGGCAGTAATACGAGCACTTTTGGGTGCTTGCGGCAATATGTCAAAATCTTCTTCACTCATGAGCATTAGGTTAACAACAAACTATCAACAAAGCAACAGCTGTTTATTGCTTTGTTGAGATTCGTTGCTTATAATGCAAACAAATTAAAACGAGGTTAAAAGATGGATTTTATGCTACTGATAAAAGCAATTGTTTCATTACTTTTTGTTTTGGGATTATTATTCATAACGCTTTGGGCAATAAAGTATATAGAACTTCATAGTGCCACCAGCCGTTTTTTCAAAAAAATAAACGGCAAAAAGCGTTTGGAAATTGTAGAGATCAAGCGCATTGATGCACGCAACGCTTTGGTTTTGGTCAGAAGAGATAATCAAGAACATTTATTGTTGATAGGTCCGTCTTCCCAAATTGTTGAAAACAACATTCCGACAAAAGCACAAAATAATGAAGGGCAAAATCATGTTAAAGAAGATTAGTTTTATTGCAATTATTTTACTTTTCGGAACTTTTTGTTTTGTAGATTCGGCTTTGGCTCAATCCATCAGCTTGAATGTCGGAGATTCGCCGGCAACGGGATCGACCACGGCGCGTATATTCAACGTGATTATGATGATAACGGTCTTATCCGTTGCGCCGTCGATATTGATAATGATGACCTCATTCACGCGGATTATTGTGGTTTTATCGGTCACGCGGAGTGCTTTGGCAACCAACTCCACACCACCGAACATGGTGTTGATTTCTTTAGCTTTATTTTTAAGTATGTTCATCATGGCGCCCACTTTTGAAAAAGCATGGGATGAAGGCTTGCAACCCATGTTTGAAGAAAAATTGGACACCATGGAAGGTTTGGAAAAAGCCTCCGTTCCATTCAAAGAATTTATGATAAAGAATACACGTGAAAAAGATTTATTGCTTTTTCAAGATTTGAGCCAAGAAAAACCGGAAAAAATTGAAGACACCTCTTTAAAAGTTGCCATTCCGGCATTTATGATAAGCGAACTCAGACGCGCTTTTGAAATTGGCTTTTTAATTTATGTGCCGTTTTTGATAATTGACATGGTCATCGCCTCAATTCTCATGTCCATGGGTATGATGATGTTACCGCCGACAGTGCTGGCCCTGCCGTTTAAGATTATATTCTTTGTACTGATAGACGGCTGGTATATGCTTGCCGGCTCGTTAATAAATTCATTTCATTAGCAAAAATGGAATTTGCTCGGCGAGAACAGGATTTTTGCCGGAACGAGGCACGGAAGATACGCCTAGAATGATGTTTGTTCGCGGCACGGACAGAGCGGCAATCAAACTTTTGCCGTCAAACACGCCGTGTTTGGCCGGCGGCAGCCAAACATTCCACACTGTCATGCTGAACTTGTTTCAGTATCTCATAAAAAAATGACCGAAAATTTTATTCGCAGTTTCTGTACTAGTCGCCCATTATACGAGCATTTACACAAGGCACTAAAAAAAGGTCGTTATGTGTGGAAAATAATAAGATTTAAGGAAAATTGTGAGCGAGCGTACATAGAGGTACGTGACCGAACAATTTATCCGTAAAATCTGTATTAGTTTCCCTCAGAGCGAGCTTTTTTAAAAGCGGGGTATGTTCCCAATATATGCACATACTCGGCAAAAAAGTTGAGCTCGGCAAGAGCATTTTGAAAAGACTTTTGCGAGGGGTGAGCTTCAGCTTCCAAATAAAATTGCGCCGAAACAAACTTACCGTCAAGAAGATAGCTTTCAAGCTTGGTAATATTGATTCCGTTGGTTGCAAAACCACCGAGAGCTTTATAAAGGGCTGCCGGAATATTCTTGGTTTTGAAAATGAAAGATGTTATGAAATCGCCACCATCATATTCCGGTATCATATCCTCACGCGACATAATCAAAAAGCGGGTGGTGTTGTTGGAAGCATTTTCAATATTAGAGGCCAAAATATCCAAGCCGTAAATTTGACCGGCAAGTTTGGATGCAATCGCCGCCATGGTTTTATCTTGTGCTTTGGCCACATCATCACAGGATTTTGCCGTATCAATACGCGCAATCGGGGTGATATGATGATTTTTCACAAATTCGGAACATTGAGCCAGCGCTTGCGGATGCGAAGACACGGTTTTAATATCTTCGAGCTTTGCACCTTTCACACCCAAAAGCTGATGTTCAATACGCAAAAAATATTCGCCGACAATATGCAAGCCGGTTTTAGGAAGCAAAAAATGCACATCGGAAACACGACCTGCATTAGAATTTTCTACCGGTATCATGGCAAAATCTGCCATGCCGTTTTGCACCATATCCATAGCCAGCTCAAAAGTTTCGCAAGCAATATATTCTTGGTCGGGATAAACATTCATGGCAGCAATGTTAGAATAAGCCCCTGCCACACCTTGATAAGCAATTTTCATCTTCGACACCCTCAATTATTTAATATATTTCAAAGCTTCTTTCAATTCTTCGGGTGTATTAATATCAGCCGGAGCGCGCTCATCCAAAACCATTTTGGTAATCACTTTAGCGCGAATGGTCATACCATTTTCAAGAGCACGGAGTTGCTCCAAAGATTCGCGATTTTCCAAAACCCCAACCGGATATTCCACAAATTTCTTCAAAGATGCGGCTTTGTAAACATAAATTCCGATATGGTGATACAAATCTTGATTCTTGCATTTTTCGGGATTACGGGTAAACGGAGCAACGGCACGTGTAAAGTAGAGGCAGCGACCTTCGGTCTCACCTTCGCGCAACCCCATCACGATTTTAACATTGGTCGGATTTTCGGCATCGGCTTGAGTTTTGAAAACCATACCGCATGTTGCAATATCACAATCGGTACGTTCAATCATCTCAATGAGCTCGTTATTAACGGCAGGATCAACATTCAAACCATCGCCTTGGAAATTAACCACAATATCATATTTGCTGCCATCGGGGTCAATTTGTTTCAAAGCAGCGGCAATACGGTCTGTTCCGGAAGGAAGAGACGGATCGGTCAAAATGGCTTGAGCCCCGAATTTTGCACATTCATCAACAATAGATTGATCACCGGCGGCAACAATCACATCACCGGGGACTATCCGACGTACATTTTCATAAACGCGGTGAATAAGTGTTTTTCCGTTAATATCAATCAAAGGTTTATTCGGCAGGCGTGTTGAAGCCATGCGGGTTGGAATCATCGTCACAATTTTAGACATAAAGCAACATCCTTATAAAAATTAAACTTGCAGATAGGGTTTGTATATAATATAAAGACAAAAAAATAAAGGACTAAAGACAATGAAAGTGGATATTTTTGATTTTGAGCTTGATAAAAGCCTGATTGCAAACCAACCGGCAGAACCGAGGGACAGTTGCCGCCTGCTCGATTTATCGGAAGAAGGCAAAATTACCGACCGCATTTTTACCGAATTACCGGACTTGCTCAACGAAGGCGATTGCTTGGTTTTTAACGACACCAAAGTTATTCCGGCAAAACTATACGGCAAACATGGTTTAGCCGAAGTTCAGGTAACTTTGTATCGTCCGGTTGATGGCATCAACTGGTGGGCTTTTATCAAAAATGCCAAAAGATTAAAAGAAAATGACGTTATCACTTTCTACACCGCCGGCATTGCCCCCGAAAAATCAGACTTTACCGCCATTGTTGTTGAAAAAAACGGTGAAGAAGGCGTCTTGTTACAGTTTACCTGTGATCCGTCTCAACTCGGACATTTGCTGGAAAAATATGGTTCTATGCCCTTACCGCCTTACATAAAAAGAGAAAAACCCGTCATTGGTGGAGAAGATGGTATTTGGGATAAATATAACGATAAAGAAAACTACCAAACCATATATGCCAAACACGAAGGTGCCGTTGCCGCTCCGACAGCAGGTTTGCACTTTACCGACCGTGTATTTGAAGCTTTAGATAAAAAAGGCGTAAAACGCGTCTTTTTAACCTTGCATGTCGGCGCCGGAACATTTCTTCCGGTAAAAGTAGAAGATACCAAAGACCACAAAATGCACTCTGAATACGGTATTATCACCCAAGATGTTTGTGATATTATTAACGAAACCAAAAAACAAGGCAAACGCGTCATTGCCGTTGGAACAACATCGCTTCGTTTGCTTGAAAGTGCTACCGACAATCAAGGTATTATTCATCCTTTTGCCGATGACACCAGCATTTTCATCACCCCCGGCTATAAATTTAAGATTTTGGATATGCTGATAACCAACTTTCATCTTCCGAAATCAACCCTGTTTATGCTCGTCTGCGCCATAGCCGGAACCGAGCGTATGAAAGCAGCTTATCAACATGCCATGAATGAAAAATATCATTTCTACTCATACGGAGACAGTTCCATAATCAAATGTGTAAATAAAATTTAAACGCATTGAGGCTAAAATAGAAGCATTCTCAAAATAACAAAGGAGAGAGTCGTGAACAAAATCAACGCCTATATTGAACAATTTTTTCCGCTTCTTAAAAATTCATTCATGCCGGCACTTTTGTTTGCCCTCTCCTTAATTTCTTTTTATGCTTTGCATGAAATATCCATATCTTCTTTAACCACCCTTCACTGCGCATTTTACATCATCAGTTTTATCAGTTTTATGATATTGCTCTACTTCAATCAGCGCAAACCGGTTTTTTATATTTTGATGATGACCTTGAGCTATGTCTTAATCAACATTCTCAAAAACAAATATAATCAAGATTATGCCACCACCTCTTACTACATTAGTTTATGTTTTTTCTTACCATTAAATTTATTTGGCTTTTATTTCATTCCGGACAATCGTTTGCTGAGCCGTACCAATGTTTATTTATTGCTGGCTATATTTTTACAATTTTCCATCGGTGAAATGTTAGGAAGTTATGATTTTCGCCTCAATCTGACGCTGTTTGACGGGCATCTGGGCAATTTAAGCATCTTAGGCTTAATCGTATTTCTTGTCACGTTAACCACCTTTTTTATCAAAGCCTCCAAAGACGGCTTTATTATGCACTATGCTTTATTTTTTTGCAGTTTGAATCTCATGTTTGGTTTTATCTATTCAGATAATCCGACGGCATTAACCATTTTCTTTTGCTCTGCAGCTTTAACCTTGATGCTCGCCATTATTCATAGCATTTATTATAATACCTATAAAGATGCACTCACCGGCCTGCCAAGCCGCAAATCATATATGATACAATCCGACACATTTCCGCTCAAATATAGTATCGGCGTTGTCAGTATTGATAATTATGATGAAATGAAAAACATGTTCGGCAAAAAAGATCGAGACATTTTAGTCCGTATGATTGCCGGAAAAATTATAGAAGAATTTGGTGAAGAACATCTATATCGCTATAGTGCCGATGAATTTATCCTCATTTTCAAAAACGAAAACAAAAATGAAAGCAGTGAACACATAGAGCAAATTCGTCGCGCCATAGCTTCAGCAGAATTTATTTTAAGCAATCGCAAAAAAAGCATCAAATTAACCGTATCAACTTGTGTTTCGGAAAAGAAACGTAGTGATGCCAATTCAATTGAAGTTTTATACCGCATCCGCAAGACACTGCAAAAAGCCAATGAGTTTAGCCATAATGTATCGACCAAAGCTTAAATTGTGACTTTTTTGCGGCTGACAAAAAACAAAACAACAACACCGAGCACAATCAGCGGCAAGGAAAGAATTTGTCCCATGGTAAAATAGGTAAAGAAATAGCCCATTTGGATATCCGGCTCTCTGAACTGTTCCATGGAAATACGGAAAATACCATACAAAATCACAAACAAAGAAGAAACCACACCTTGATGAGCTCTAACCCAAGCCGAACGCCACAAAGAATTGAGCACAACGAACATGACAATTCCTTCAAAAAAGGCCTCATAAAGCTGCGACGGATGGCGCGGCAAGTATCCGCCGTGAGGAAATTTAATTGCCCAAGGCACATCTGTAACTCTGCCCCATAATTCATCATTAATAAAATTAGCCAAACGACCGAAAAATATTCCTATAGGAGCGTAAAGAACCACCAAATCGGTCAGAGCCAAAAATTTATAATTAATTTTACGTGCAAAGAGATAAGTTGCCGCAATCACGCCTAATGCACCGCCGTGAAAAGACATTCCGCCTTTCCAAACTTCAAAAACTTGTAACGGGTTCATCCAAAAAGCTGTTCCGCCATAAAAAAGGACATATCCCAAACGTCCGCCGACAACAATACCCAAGGTCAGATAGAAAACAAAATCCTCAATATTTTCTTTTGTCAGTTTGAGATTATATTTTTTAACATTACGATTAATCAGCCACCATCCAAGAATAATCCCGATAAGATATGCCATAGAGTACCAACGAATATCTAAAGAACCGATAGAAAACATAATCGGCGAAATCTGAGGAAAATCAAGTCCATTCATTTTTAAACCCTTTTCTGATTTTCAAAATTGCTAAGATTATATTAACAAAAAAAAATATATCCACATGAAAAAAATTTTATCATCTGCAATAGTGACATAATCAATTGATTTAAAAGAAAAATATTTTTTATATTTTATACAAAAAACAATTTAAGTGGAAAACTGCGACTCGGGACTTGTATTTCGCGACTCGGCAATGCAATCTGTATCCATATATAAAAACAACGTCGTAGTCAAAATTTTTAACGGAGAAGAACATGCTTCTGGCACAGAAAATTGCCTTTGAATATAACCCCATAGATTTGGTCGAAAATATCTTTTCCTCAAAATCATTTGAATTTGAGCGCCGCGCCAACAACGAGGTTGTGGTTGAGGTTCAGGGGAAATGGAACAACATGCTGCTGTTTTTCTCTTGGGAAGAAAACATGCGTTGTTTGCACCTATCATGCTTAATGGATATCAAAAGCACGATAGAAGACCGAAGCAAAATTTTTGAGCTTTTGGCACTGGTCAATGAAGATTTATGGTTAGGACATTTCTCTTATTGGACCGAACAAAATATGCCGATTTTTAAACATTCTATTTTACTCAATGACGAAGATGAAACTGTCTTAAATGGTAAGATATCGCAAGTAATTGATATTGCCGTCAAAGAATGTGAACGCATGTACCCTATCTTCAAAGTGGTTTTAACCAAAGGCATGGATCCTAAACAAGCTCTATATCCGATGTTAATGGAAACAATGGGACAAGCTTAAAAAATGAAACTCCACCGGCTAATGCCGGTGGTATCATTTTAGTTCAAGCCAAGCTTGCCCCATATCTTCGCGCCCTTGGTGTTCAATGTAGCGTTGTATCAC
>CASFNB010000009.1 GCA_949295915.1 uncultured Pseudomonadota bacterium
CACTTTCCTCAATGGTTTTATCTACTTTGAAGCTGACTTCGCCTTTTATATTGGGCTTGATTACATTATTAAAGAACTCCAAAGTGCTTTTAAATACAGGGTTTATAAACAAAGTTTTGCCATGGAAGGAAGAGTTCTTAAAAGATACAACTTTATTAAATATGGATTCGCTAAAGTCAACTTCAGCCGTAAACTTACATTCATCAAAAGATATGGTAGCGTTAAAAATCTGTTTGGTTGCTATAAGGGATGAGCTACGGGGACATGCCGTTAATTTTATAATTTTTTTTCAGATTAATTTCAAGAAATAAAGTAGAAATTAATCAATTTGCAATTATATTAGAAAAAATAAAATAGCTTAAGGAAGATTCTATGGATAAAAAACTATGCTTGCTCGTTGCCTCTTATCTGGTTTTGACAATTTCTCCTTTGCAAGCAAAGCAGTTTAATTATGAAAATTGGATATTTAATGCCGGAGCAAACGCTGCAGTTTTATATGGATATAATTCTTTTCCGACTAAATATGATTCTGTTAATGATAATGACAATGTTTATTCTTCTCTGTATTTGACTTTTTCCGCAGCTTATAATTTCAGTAAAAATTATCAACTAGGAGTTTATTATCTTCCGAATTCAAGCGGAACGGATTATTTTAAAAGTTACAACGGAGATGAGTGGGATCATCAAATATATGGAGCATTAATCACTCCATACGGACAAATTCAAGTTGGAATGAATTATAATGTAGCCTATCAAATGTATGTAGGTGCTCCGTCAATAGGCCCATTAGGTGTAAATGACAGTGGTATAACAGATTTTCTGGATAATCCAAACTGGGATAGAATAGGAGGGAAAGTTGCCTTTTATCCAACCTTGGATTCCACCAGAATGGATACGGATAATATTGCTCCGAAATTTTCATATTTAAGTCCGATTTATAAGGGTACGCAATTTGGTTTTTCTTATATGCCTTCTGCTTATAATCGTGAAGGATTATTAAATGGATATGCCCCTTATTACGATAAAGAAGCCTATGTGGCTGCCATAAGCAATCAACATCAATTCGGAGAGTTTAATTTATCAACATATGCCGGCTATGGTTTATATGTAGATGACCACCAAGATATGAGCGTGGGCGCAAGTGTAACTTATAAGAATTGGACTTTAGGTGGTTCTTATCGTCAAACCGATGCCGATAGCGACAATCCGATAAATCAACAAATAAATGATAATGTTACGCCGGAATATTATGACGGATTTCGTGACGGACGAGTCTGGAATATCGGTTTGAGTTACACCTATGAGAACTTTAGCACCGGTGTCAGCTATTTTGAATCAATAGCCAGAAAAAGCAGGAACAGAGATCAATTTGTACAATGGGCGAACCAATATCAGGTTGACGAATACTGGACATTATATACGGCTATCGGCTATGTTAAATTTGAAGGTTTGACCGGAACGGCGGCAGACAGTAATGAAGGTTGTAGTTTTATTGCCGGTGTCGGATTTAATATTTAGAAAGAGAAAAATAAAAAATCCTCGTTTTAAGGCGAGGATTTTTTTTGTATGCGGTCGAATAAAATTATTTCAAATCTTGAGCCAATTTATTCAAGAATTTGATTTGTGTATCGGCAATTTTTTCAACACTGTCAATTTCCACATATTCACCTTCGGCGTGCATACCTTCACCGGTACCGGAATGCATGATAACAACGGAACCGCGCACGGCAAAAGCTCTTGAATCGGTAGCGCCGCCGATATGCTCAAACTCAAGCGGATGATCGAGAGCCTGTTCGGCAAAATGTTTGTAGTCCAAGATAAAGGGATTTTTTTCATCCATCACCACAGGCGTGCTTTCGGAAGATATCTTGTATGTAGCCCCTTGAGCCATACATTTATCCAAATTGCGTTTTAAGTTTTCCACGGTAGAATTTTCGGTCAAACGGAAATCTAAAACCGCCTCGGCATGACGTGCAATCACATTGCTGACTTCGCCGCCGTTCATAATGGCAACATGAACGGTATCAATCCATTTGTTTTGAGGATTAACGCCGCCTTTGGAATAGTAAGGATAAATTTGACGAATGTTGTGCAAAGTTTCCATCAAAATTTCGTTAGCGTCGATTCCCTCCCAAGGCGTAGAACCGTGAGCGGCTTGACCTTCTGCCATAATCTTAACAAAAACCGGATTTTTGCATTTGGAAATAATTTTGTTAATGTCGCCGCCAACATCGTTATCAAGCACAATTTTAGCTTTCAGATTCGGGTGTGCTTCCATAAAGGCATGAGTGCTTTTTGAGCCTTTTTCTTCATCGGTAGAAAGAATAACCGCAAATTTGAGCGGCAGTTTGTTTTTCAAAACATGTTCCAAAGAATTAAGCGCAACGGCAGCAAAAGACTTCATGTCCAGAGAGCCGCGACCATAGAGTTTGCCGTCTTTAATATAAGGTGAAAACATATCATCGGCGGCAGGTACAACATCTAAGTGTCCTAAGCAAACCACATCATAATTATCGGTTTCAACGTTGCTTAAAAACAACACAGGAGAAGCGTTGTCAAAATGATAGATCCCGCCTTTTACATCCAATCCGTTAAAAAGCGATTTGGCATATTCCAAACATTTTTCAATCTCTGGGATATTTCCGGTTTCAGTACGAAAACGCATTAAGTTCTGCGCAATATCAATCACCTTCATATTTTTAATCCTTTATGTCAGTTTTTTACGTTTTATTCATCATATTAAGAGATAATAATGATAATAAGATAAGAAAAGATTAAGGGGAGAAAAAAATGAAGGCGGCAGTATTTGCGCTTATGGGGTTATGGATGTCTATTTCAAGCGCTTTTGCTCAAGCTCTGCCTGATGAAGGTGAGAGTGGCTTAACGCTTCCTCGTTTTGCATCATTGCGTTCTAACCATATTAATGCGCGTTCGGGTCCGGGAGCGAGATATCCGATAGAATGGGTATATATGCAAAAAATGGCACCGGTCCAGATTGTGGCTGAGTTTGAGTTGTGGCGCAAAATTAAAGATTGGCAAGGATCCGAAAGCTGGATGCACAAGTCTATGTTGACCGGAAAACGCACAGTTAAGGTAGTTACTCCCGGAGAAAATAATATTTATAACAAAGCCGACTATCAATCCAAAATCATAGCCAAGGTAGAAGATGAGGTTGTCGGTGAAGTTGTAAAGTGTCCTTCGGGAAGTTCATTCTGCTTAATAAAATTTGATTCGATAGAAGGTTGGATGCCAAAAAGTAATTTATTCGGTATCTTTCCCGACGAAGTTATCGATTAATAATAAAAAGCTCTCTTCGGAGAGCTTTTTATTTGCATTATCGCAAAAGAACTGCTATAAGCGGCATGCACAAATGATTATTAATTAAAATAATTTTGTATGAAAACTAATTTTTATTTTATTCGTCATGGTCAAACCAATAACAATGCGTTGCAATTATGGCAGGGAAAAGACAGCGACGGTGTTTTAAATGAACAAGGAACTTTACAGGTTAAAAATTTAGCTGAGAAACTGAATGCTTTATGTATTGAGCGTCTATACAGCAGCAATTTGCAAAGGGCTTTACAAACTTCGGCAATTATATCCTCACGTTGTGATATTCCGATTTTTGTGCATCCTGAGCTTTGTGAAGTGGATTACGGTGTAGCTGAAAGCATGCCGATACAAGAGGTCTTTGAATGTTACCCCAATGTAGCAAAACTATGGTACAAACCCGAACCGCAACATTTTGACAATCATTTTGAAGGTGGAGAAAGCTCATGGGATGTTTTGCAGCGTGTCTTTCCTTTGTTGGACGGTATTTTCCTCTATCAAAAAACAAAATTGCATTTTGATGAATGGAGAATAGGCATTGTTTCTCATGCCGGCGTTATCTGTACTTTAATGGCTGCGCTGGGTGTAAAAGAGCCAACGATTGATAATTGCGAAGTCGTCCATATTACTTTGGATGATGAAGGATATCAATACAAAGGAAAATTGTTCCAATAAAAAACTGTTTTGACCAGAAAAAAGCTCTGATAAAAATCAGAGCTTTTTTACAACTTATTTACCGATTTTAATTTTATCTAACAGTTCTTTAACCGAAGGAACACCGTTGCGGTAGAGCGGGTCGGTTGCAAAACGATAAACCTGATGACCGGCAAACAAGAGATTATCTTTAATACTGCCGCCGTGGCTGATGTCATAAAGCGTTTTATGAATACAGTAAGAACGGGGATCCGGTAATCTGCCGGTTGAACCGTTAGCCTGAGACCAAGAAGAGAACTGACATTGAGAAAGACAACCGACGCAGTTTGCACGGTCAATTTTCATCTGTCTCCAATCATTGGGTGTCATAAAGACAACGGTATTATCCGGAGTTTCTTTAATTTCCGTCAAACCTGCGGCAATTTGTTTTTGTGCTTTATCAACGTCGGTAGGTTTAATATAATAAGTTTTTGTATCGCTGATTTTAAGCGGAGCGGCAAACTCTTCATTTTGCGATTCGCTGTAAGCAATTTCGCCGTCTTTGCGCGCCATCAATTTTTCCAAAAAAGTATTTTTAATGGCCGAAGAAAAGAAACCTGTCGGACTAAGGCGTTGCAAAATCACATCTCCCTTTTTGAGCTGGAGCATCAATTTTTTCCAAGCGTCACTGATAGGACTTTCTTTGGTAATCATCGGACGAGTCCCGAACTGGAAGGCAATTTTACCGATATCGGGATTATCAATATAATCATCCCACTCATCCAAATTCCAAACTCCGCCGGCCATAATGATAGGCAAATCATTCAAACCGAGGTTGTTCAAGGTTTTTCTGAGCTCAACCAAACGCTCGTAAGGAGCTTGAGGTTTAGCCGGATCTTCGGCGTTAGATAAGCCGTTATGACCGCCGGCGAGCCAAGGATCTTCATAAACAACGCCGCCTAAAAATTCTCTGAAGTTTGCATAAGCGCGTTTCCACAAAATTTGAAAAGCACGCGCAGAAGAAACGATAGGATAATAGTAAACGCCGAAACGGGAAGCGAGCTCGCCGAGTTTATAAGGCAAACCGGCACCACAGGTAATGCCGTGGATTAAACCTTTAGCTTTTTCCAAAACGCCATTTAAGATTTGTTCGGAACCGCCGAGCTCCCAAAGCATATTCATATGGATTCGCCCGTTGCTGCCGGCAATTTCATGAGCAATTTGCGCTTGTGCAACGCCGCCTTTGATAGATTGTTCAATCATCTCTTGATGACGTTCTCTGCGGTCTTTAGACAAATATTGTTCAATAATGACATTACCGTTTTCGTCGTAGTAATCAGGGCTGACGCCGGAAAAAGTACCGACACAGTTTTCATGAGCCCAAGCACCGGAACTTCTACCGTCGGAAGCATTAATACCCTTGCCGCCTTCAATTAACGGATAGACTTCCTTACCGGAAATCATAATCGGATTTAGTTTTTTCAAAATATTCATCCTTTAAAATTTATTTTACCTGCCAAGCACGATAACACAAAAAATTTTTAATGTAGAGAAAAAAATAATCCTTACCCTGAATTTTTCTTTTCTTTATGAGTTTGGAAGGGCTAAATCGAGCAAATTTTGTGGAATATCATTAATTGAAACCAGAGCAATGATAATGCAAATAAGTGCATAGACCTGAACCATCTGCATAATTGCCCGATTCTTTAAGATGGGGAGATAATCATAATACTTATTGATAGCAAAGTTAATTCCAAGCATAATCAAAGTAACGATGATGGCTTGCACCCCCAAACCGATAGCTAAAATTTGTTCTGCCATAGGGGTTAATATTTTATATAAGAAAGCAAAGAAAAGCATATATACGGTCAAAGCGGTATAAGAAATAATTTGCATCTTTTTATTGAGGGCAAGTTTTTCTTCTTTATCTTTTTGAATATGCTCCATGGTCAAGGTTCCGATCTCCATACCGCGGACCATTTCAGGAGTTTCTTTTTGTTTTTTGATGTTGGAAAGTTTATGATAAAACTTGTCTTCAACCATGCACAAGCCGCATCCCTTGGATGTAAAATAGACGTGATTTTTATCTTTTTTGCAAATTTTCAAATTGTGCATCAGCTTCCAAAGGTGTTCTTGCCATTCTTGCGCCGTGGGACGATTTCCGCTTTTGGTAAAGGCGCGTTCAAACATTTCCAAAGTTGCTTTATCAAAATATTCATGAATACTATATGGGTGAGGGGCTTGATAAGCATCGGGCCATAGGCCGTAAGCATAGTGATATTGCTCGATTCGGTCTTGAATAGTCAACATTTCCTCATCATTTTTGCGAGGCGTACCGGAGAAAGGGTGGATACCGTTGTTCAGCAGACGAAAGATAATGACCGCCAGAGCAAATTTGTCTTGTTCTTCCCCCATATCGGCACAATTTTGTTCCATACCCTCGGGGTAGATATATTCTTCGCTGACAAATTCAGCAGGATAACGTCCGAATTCACCCTTAATGGAAAAGCCGTCGCAGTCAACCATGGCAACCATCATGTTGTTTTTATAAACGGAAACGTTAGATGGTTTCAAATCGACAATATAGTGTTCGCATTTGTGCAGAGCCGTAACCATAGACGCCAGATTATAGGCGGCAAAAATACGATAAGCATAACTTTCGGGCAAATTTAGTTTTTTTCGAATGGCTTTTTGCATCAAGTGGTCGAGAGAAACGGCATCGCTCATTTTGATAAAAGGCATCAGATAACCGACACAAAAACCGTTTTCATCTTCCAAAAGGGCTTCGGGCCATGCAATTTGTACATAATTAATGCCGTCAATTACCGCATCGGGAAAATGCGGTCGATTTAAGAGCATGGCTTCCAATTTTTGTCGGTTGGTATTACTTTTACTTTTGGAATGAAAGATTTTAACCACTTGATTAGGGTTATCTGCATTGAGATAGATTTTTCCGGCAGCACCACCTTTATGAATCAGCTCACCAAGACGAACTTTTGCAAAATGCCCGTCTCCGTAAACGGCATTAAATTCAGTTACAATATCTGTTTGCAGTGTATTTTCCATCAATTACAACCTAGCCCACAAAAGAGTTTTATCATCGGAATTAAGGCGTCTTGCTTTGGCATTATTTAGAGTGTTAGCCAAGGCGCGTCGAGCTTTAACTTTGCTTTTCTCCTGCGTAAAAAAGTTATGAATCGGCAAAATAAATTGCTTTTCAATATTTCTAAAGTCAGCAGAAAAAGAAAAATTAGTCAAGCCATCACTCATCAAAAAGACGGCATCAACATTTTCAAACGGTGTAAAACGCAAATTTTCGATCCAATTGTCTTGCGTATAAAAAAATGTCTCACAAGAAAAATTGCCGTTTGATGGAGGCGAAACAATAAAATTGTTAATATCATCTTCGCAAATAGCCAAAGCCGCCCCGTCTCCAATGTGAAAGAAAAGCCCTTTCCTATGAAAGCAAACCACACCGACAATCGTTGCCGAAAAATCCATCATTCCCTTAGCACAATGAGTTTTATTCAGTCTATGGCGCAAAACCTTTGACCGAGCGATTTCAATGGCATGACGAATAGCCTCTTTTATATTTTCAAAAGCACTGTTTTTTAACAAATCAATCAGCGTATCGCAGACGATTCGTGCACCGATTTTGCCGAATTTTGCCGAGCCGGCACCGTCAGAGACCACGGCAACAAAATTTTTTCCGGCAGTAGCATAGCGACAATAATCCTGACACGGCAAATTTTTATTGCTGTGCATCGGCCCTTGTATCGTTGCCGATATAACCTTAAAATTATTCGTCTTCTTCATCCCAATCTCCGGTGTCTTCCAGTAAATCAGGCACGTTGGGAGCGGCTTTGGAAATGCAAGATACGGAACGACTGAGCCATAAGAAAAATTCGGTAAATTTCAAACCGGTCAAGCGTTTTGGCGCCATAATCGAAAATTTTGCCAATTTTTCTAAGTTAGCATCTTGGGTTCCCACGGCATGGATGACAACTTTTTTATTTTGTTGAGCATAGCGGCATTTTTCGGCAACAATCTCCCAATCATAATCGGTTGGTTCGCCATCGCTGATAAGAAAAATCCACGGGCGTTTTGATGTAATACCGCAGTTATCATACAAACACTTCTGTTCTTCAATTTTTTGTAAAGCTAATTCCATGGCTTTGCCGAGAGGTGTCAAACCGCCGGCCTCCATGGTTGGTGCCGTAAAGTTCATAGCATCGGTCCAATCAGAAGAAACAATAGCTTCATCTTTACCGAAGGCTTTAATAATCAAAAGCTGCACGCGAGAGCTGGCATCAATATCTTCTTTGAGTTCTTTTTCCAGAGCTTTAAGACCGGCATTAAGCTGCTTAATCGGTTCACCGCGCATGGAGCCGGAACAATCCAACACCAAAACACAAGGAGTGCGTTCATTGGCATTATCGGCAAATTCCACATAAGGGATTATTTCATCAATAAAATCATTATCGGCAACCATAATATCCTCCTGTGGTTAATGACGTGGGTAAGTATGAGGATAACCGCTTCCTTCTATTGGCACGGGAGAAGAAACTTTCCCGCAAGCAGATATTCCGAGTATGACGGATGTCAGACAAACAATCAAAAAAATTTTTGTAAAAAATTTCATATTTCACCTTAATATTTTTATCTTTTATTTATATATTAAACATATACTCTTAAATAGAATTTAATCAAAAGCAAAAAAGAAGTTATTAATGAAAAAATATATTTTAACTTTTTTATCGTTTGTTTTATTCAGCTTTTCAGCCTTGGCGCATGAAGAGGCGGTTAATATTTATGCTGTTCCGCGAGATATGCCAAAACGTGAAATTGTCAACGAATTAGGTAAAAAAATAAAATTAAGCTCCTTTAAGGGCAATTTTGTTTTACTTATGGTCTGGTCAAGAAACTGTGTCCCTTGCATTAAAGAGTTGGATAACATAAATGGCTTTGTAAATAAAACCAAAGATAGCAATATCAAAGTAATTATGCTCTCTCCGGATAATGAATGGAAAACGGCAGAAGAACAACGCAATTTTGTAACCAGATTTAAAGCTCCCGATTTGGAATTATATACGGATACGGATGGAAAGTTGACGGAAGATCTAGGGATTTTTACCTCTCCGCATACGGTTTTGATAAATACCTCAGGACAAGAAATCGGAAGGATTCGCGGAGCTGCGGAATGGGATGACGATAAAGTTGTAGAATATATCAGAAACTTAAAAGAACAACACGGATAAAATAATGACAAAAAAAATTTATATTGGTTGGGCAGAATTTCACCAACATACCAAAGAATTATGCCAAAAACTAAAATCAGATAAACACTATAACAAAATCATTGCTGTCAGCCGCGGAGGATTGATTCCTGCCGGTATCCTTGCTTATGAGCTTGACATTCGCAACAATGAGGCCATCAACTTTTCCAGTTATGATAACGACGAAAAAAGAAAAAACGAAGATATTGAGTTTGAAGCCCATGTCGGAGAGGTAGATGAAAATACCTTGGTTGTTGATGATTTGGCAGATTCGGGCAGAACTTTTGAGGTCTTGCGTAAATATTATCCCAAAGCCACTTTTGTAACGGTTTATGTCAAAGAAAAAGGCGCGGCACAGGTTGATGTTTATGCAAAAGACATGCCGGATGAATGGATTGTTTTTCCTTGGGATATTTAAGCACAAAAAAAAGAGCTCCTGAGATGGAGCTCTTTTTGGTTATAGTTGCTCGGAGTTATGATAAATCCGGGAATAAACTCATACCTTTGCGCATACGTGTCATCTGAGTCTCAATGGAAGTACCCAAATTGAGGTTTCCGGTTTTGATAATACCGCGCACTTGGTCTCCTTTAGTTGTATCAGGATTGGCAAATAAATAAGATAATAAAGGTCTTTTTTCTTCCACACCCACCAAAGTTTGGTGCAAAACACCAAGCATACCGCGAGAGAAGAGGTCATAAGCCAAATCTTCACTCATCGAGGTGGAAGAAGCATATTTAATAACGGAGTTGATGGCATCGGTAATGTTATTGGCGTGAATACTTGATAAAACAAGGTGACCGGAAGTTGCCGCACGCAAAACCTGACTGGCTGTTTCCGGAGTTCTAATCTCACCGACGAGAATGAAGCGCGGTTTAGAGCGCAGTGCGGATTTCAAGGAATCCCCCCAATTATCATCAATAGGTTGAGTTTGTTTGCACAATCCCAGACCGCCTTTCATGGATTTATAGACACCGTCCAACGGCATTTCAGAAGGGTCTTCGATAGTATAAGCAAATCCGCCTTCCATGGTCAGATATTCCTTCAATAAGGAAGAAATTGCGGTTGTTTTACCGGCACCGGTCGGTCCTGACCACAAAATCAAACCGCAGGCATTACTCAAAGAAAGCAAGTGTCTGGTCAATTCACGCGGAAAATTCAAAGCGGCAATCGGTGGCACTTTTTCAGGCATTTTACGGCAACAATATTGCACACCGTAAATGGTAACCGAGCGTTCAATACGATAAAAAATATTTTCATATAAAACAGAATAACTTGGATTTTCTCCATCCCATGTTTCTTCCAATAATGTATAGAAAATATCCATATCTTCGGGTTTTATAATAGCTAAGCCGTTTTCTGTGCGCCCATCGGGAACAAAAAAAGATCTTTCGGGTGTAATATAAAGATCTGAGAAACGAATAGAATTAAGTTTAACCATGATGTATTTCCGCGGATATAAAATTTCGATGGTTTTATAATAAAATTTTTCCGTAAAAAAAAAGTAAATTAAAATAAAAAAAAGCTCTGTAAACAGAGCTTTTTTGTAAAACAATATAAAATCTTAGTAATATTCCCAAATGATGGTATTTGTAGAATTTGCATTATCGCATTCAGCCACGGCCGAAATTGCAGATATCGGTAAATTAGCTTGTTTATGAGCATTTGAATCATTAATTTTCATTGAAACCAAACCCTCAGTACCCCAGTCGGAAGATGCCAAACTGGTACAAGTTTCTGTTCCGAGACCGGCAAATTGTACGGTAAAATGCTGATTGCTGCTTGTTGCAGCAATGGTAACAGCACCGGAAAAAGCATTTATAATTTTTCCGTCATTGGCACCAAGCCCTCCCGGTAACATGTCTGCCGGCACAATATTAAGATCAATAGCAGCCTGGTTATCAAGACCATTAAAATTGGCAGAACCGGAGAAAGCGGTACGAATGTTAATCAAGAGCATGGACAGCTGATCTTGAGCTTTAGTGAGTTTATATTTAGCCATAGCTTTAGAATAACCGGAAATACCACCTACGGACAGCACGCCGATAATGGCAAGCACGCCAAGCATTTCCACCATGGATCGTCCGGATTGTTCTGTTTTATTTAAAAGTTTCATTTCAAATTCCTTTTCAAAAAGACAAAATTAGTAATATTCCCATATAATTTTATTAGTAGAATTAGCATTTGTACATTCGCCGACAGCAGTGATAGCACTGATAGGCAAACTTGCCTGATTACGTACAGCTTTGCTATTAATTTGCATGGAAACCAAACCTTCTGTACCCCAATCGGAAGAAGCCAAACTGGTACAAGTTTCTGTTCCCAAACCATCAAAAGTAATGGTAAAATGTTGAACATTACCGGCCTTAGCTGTAATAGTAACGGCACCGGAAAAAGCATTAATAACACTTCCTGTTGAAACGCCTAATCCTGAGGGCAACATGTCGGAAGGAACAATGTTCAATTGAATAGCCGTCGCATTGGTCAAACCGGAATAACTTGGAGAACCGGAGAACGCGGTACGAATGTTAATCAAGAGCATGGACAGCTGATCTTGGGCTTTAGTGAGTTTATATTTAGCCATAGCTTTAGAATAACCGGAAATACCACCTACGGACAGCACGCCGATAATGGCAAGCACACCAAGCATTTCCACCATGGATCGTCCGGATTGTTCTGTTTTATTTAAAAGTTTCATTTCAAATTCCTTTTCAAAAAGACAAAATTAGTAATATTCCCAAGTAATTGAATTTGTTGAGTTGGTTTTATTACATTTTCCAACAGCCGTAATGGCACTGATAGGTAGTGCATTTTGATTATAAGCAGTTTCATTTACTGTCATTTTAACCAAACCTTCGGTACCCCAATCGGAAGAAGCCAAGCTGGTACATGTTTCTACACCGAGTCCGGCAAATTTAATAGAAAAATGTTGGTTGCTGCTTGTTGCGGTAATAGTAACGGCACCGGAAAAAGCATTAATAACACTTCCGTTAGAAACCCCTAACCCTGAGGGCAACATGTCGGAAGGAACAATGTTCAATTGAATGGCCGTCGCATTGGTCAAACCGGAATAACTTGAAGAACCGGAGAAAGCGGTACGAATATTAATTAAAAGCATGGATAATTGGTCTTGAGCTTTAGTGAGTTTAAATTTAGCCATAGCTTTAGAATAACCGGAAATACCGCCTACGGACAGCACGCCGATAATGGCAAGCACGCCAAGCATTTCCACCATGGATCGTCCGGATTGTTCTGTTTTATTTAAAAGTTTCATTTTCCCCTCCATAAATTCTTTTTTATAATTATATAAAATTAAAAAAGACTAAACAAGAGTAGCATTAGATATATAACTTTAGTCTATAGATAAATATTCCACAAAATATCATTGACCTCTTTGCATGATTTTTCAGCAGCTTTTTCAGAAATTGGCAATCCGTTTTCATCTCCCCAATTAAAAGAATGTGTTTCCGTATTAATAATATTAATAGAATCGATGGAAAGCAAAGTTTTATCAGAAAAAGGAAACAGAGCAAGTGCCAAACATTCTTTTTTATTTAAATTTTTGTAAACGACAGCAAAAGTTTTGCTTCCCGGCATAACAGTATTTCCAAGGATATCTGCTCCTAAAAGGACATCTTTATTAAAACTGTTTTTAATCTGCCTACCGTTCAACATCGCTTGAGGAACAATTTTATTCTGGATTGCGGAATAAGTATTCAATCCCCAGGCATTGGGTTTCCGTTGATAAAAATTTCTAACTTTTTCAATTAAAGAAGAAATTTGTTCTCCGGCCATAAGAGTCTGTGAGTCTGTTTTGAAAAAAGACCATGTTCCGATAAAAAGTAAAAGCAAAACACAAAGCAAGATAAGCGGATACTTATATTGTTTTACCAAAGGATATAATTTTTTCTTAATTTCCATATTAAACTCCCATTTGGCTTGTGATTTGATCTTGCATGGCAAAAGTTCCCATAACGGCCCAAGCAATAACGGCAGCCACACTTAAAATTGCCGCCATATTTAATAAAGCTGCTTTTTGCTCAATTAAATAAACAGATTCTTCCAGCCATTCGTTTGCCAACGATTCCAAAGCTTCTTCAAAATTATCCAACTCGGAATAGATCTTTAAATCGGCAATCACTTCTTTATCCGGAAAATTTAATTTTGTTTTTTGCAGCGCAACACCTAAGTTATCACCGTTGTTGATAAAGACTAAGGTTTTATCAATTCTTTCTTTAAGATAACGGCTAGCGTCGCGGCGCAAAGCTCTGAGAGCCGTAGAAACGGGAGTTCCGCCTTTTACTAAGGCAGAAAGAGCAAGCAACCAGCTAATACCGACAAAAACTTTATAAAGAGAATATGGAGGAATATTATCAACATAAGCTCGGATGGTTCCTGTCCAAATGCTGATGGTCGAATAAATTATAATCATAATGACCGGTAAAATACTAAAAGCCACCATCCAATATTCTCTAATCCATTCGGAAAGCCCGACCAGATCGCGAGCCATGCCGGTCCAACGAGTTCCCGGAGCGGCATCAAGCATCGGCGGCACCATATATACACCAATACCATAAATAATGAGTACCGCCATCATGAACAAAAATGACGGATATGCGATTGCCCCGATAATCGGGCGGATCATTTTTGTAGAACCTTCGGTAACGCGGATAAGGTTGATTAAAGCCCCTTCCAAGTCAGAAACATCACCAACGGAAAGCATCAATCTTTCTCGGTCGGGAGCCCATCCTTTTAAGGCGTCGGAAAATGTCAAACCGTTGTTGAGTGCACGTGCCCAACATGCAATGGCAATAGCCATCGGTTCTCCGGGGCTTTTTCCGCCGTCACTGGCACTGTCATGCAGCATGTCCAATGCACTCATTAAAGAGAAGCGGTTTTTCATCAGAGAAGCAATTTTTCGATATAATTTCAGTCTGGCATCATTTGAAAAATTACAAATCATTTTGGCATAATATTCTTCAACAACGTTAAGTTGCTTCATCGCCTTATGAATTGAATTTGATGAACTTCTTTTTTCATTTCCTTCAGCCATAATTATCCTCACATTTCTAATAAGCAGGACGTTGATCCATCAATCCGCACCAACGTTCCACTTCATCTAAATCAATATATCCTTTAACCAAACGTTCGATTGCCGCATCTTTCATGGTTCTGCCGCCAAGATCACTTGTCCAATAATCAATAGCTTTACGCGTTTCCCCTTTTATGATTAGTTCCAAAAAAGTAGCATCAGGCAAAATAATTTCTTGAATACACATTCTTCCTTTAATTCCGGTTCCGTCACAATATTTACATCCTGGACCGCGCATATATGAATTTTCAATACCAAAATCTCCCAAGGCGGTTTTTAAACGTTGCACAGCAGGAAGGTTCAATTGATCTTTAACTGAAATTCGACAATGAGGACAAAGTTTTCTAAATAAACGCTGTCCAATCAATCCTTTAACCAATTCGGGATCACTTAATTTAAAAGTTTCGACGCCCATATCTCGTAAACGAGGAATAATTGCCGGAGCAGAGTTTGCGTGCAAAGTTGTCCACATCCCGTGGCCGGACAAAGCGCCTTTAAAAGTCAATTGAGCCGCAGAAAGTGTACGAATCTCACCTACCATCATAACATCAGGATCGGAACGTAATGCTGCAGACAAGGCTTTTGTAAACTGCTCGTCTTTTTCCTCTTCTGTGTTAGCGTTAGTAACAGGCATTTGATGCGCTCCGGGAATAGGATATTCTGGAGGATCTTCCACGGTGATAAGGTTAATCTCATAATTTTTTTCTTGCAAAAGCTTAATCATATTTCTTTGCAAAGTTGTACTTTTACCGCTACCGGTCGGTCCTGACACAATGCTGACACCGGTAGGTACACATCGAAGCCTATAGAATAAATTTTCTTCATATTCCGTCAAACCTAAAGCGGCTAAATCACCTGAGCCGTTAGGGTTATCATCGGCATATAAAAGACGCATAACCAAATATTGAGAGCCGAAAGCAATAGGGTTGAATTGCAAACGAATAGCCAACACATTATGTGGTAGCATCAATTTACCTTTAGAGCCTCTTAATGGTGTTGAACCCAGCTTTTGAGCTCCCTGAAATTCGTTTTGAGCATAGTTTGAATCTGAAATATCTGCGGAGGCAAATGCCGCACGAACAAAAGCTTCTCCCCAATCTTTATTATATTCCATCTCAATAGACATCATACCATTAATACGGAACATAATTTGTGTACTGTCGGCAACAACGACGTGGATATCGGAAACTTTTTTATCTGCAGCTCTGGAAATAACATTCACAAAGTCTTTTTGCATTTGCAGTGAGGCTAAATCCTCATCTGTTTCAATATCCACGGCATTACGTTCAGCATAATTATAGATTGCGTTAAGCTCATTTTGGCTAACATAAACAGGCTTGGCAATCATGACTTTCTTTTTTCTTGCCAAAACCTCAAAGCTCAGTACGCGCCCATCAAACTTATGTGTTTCCGAAACGAGAAAACTACCGTCAGAAAAAAGTGCTAAAAGGCGACGTGTATCATCATTAATATTTAAGCTTCCGCCGGGAAGAGTCAAAAGTTTTCGACCGTTTTTAAAATATAATTCCAACTGACCGAGGGAATGTGTAATTCCGGCATCATCTTGAGCAAATGATGAATTTGTTCCGGAAGAATTTTCTTCCGGAATATTATTTTCTGCCAAATCTTCATTTTCGTCATCGGAAGCCATATTTTAGCCTACCGAACAGTCATTTCCGAAGCAACGCCGGGAATTCCGTTTGCAAGGACGGCAGGCGGCTCTAATTTGGGGTTGTTTGCATCATCTTGAACCTTAAGCTTTAATTCTACATTTTGAGCCGGTTCTTTGTCTAAAATACCGCCGGCAGAGAAATATAAATAGTCTTTATTTCCATCCTTATCTGCACGAACATGGGTTGTTGTAATTTCATCAACGACATGACCGCTTTGCAAAACGGTTCCAACCCTAACAATAAACGGTAAGCCGTTTTCATTTATCAATTTCGCAAACAAAACATCACCCTGACCTCTGATTTCCATTATGGCATATTGATCACTAAGCTTTATATCATCAACGTTGTCAGAAGTATTATTCTTTGCTTCTTCCTGAGCAAACGGATTCTGTTGTTCGTTGGCTTCTAAACGAGCATTTAAAATAGATATCTGCGTTTGCAGGTCTGAAATTGTTTTTGCATAATTATCCCGCACGCGGATAGCTTCACTTGTGGCTTTATCCGCCAGTTCGGTCAGTTGAAGAAAACGAGCTTTAAAGTCGTTGATTAAACTTTGTCTTTCCGCTTTCAAATCAGATATTTCTTTATAAGTTTCTTGTCTTGATGTAATGAACTTTTGCATTTCTTCAAGCATTTGGGTTTTATACGCATTAAGCAACTTTTCTTGACGCGCAGCTTCAATAGCCAATTCTATGCTTTTGAGCTTTTGTTGCTCTTGAATTATTTTGCGCTTTTCTGCATTTTCCCATTCTTTGGCTTTACGTTTTTCTTCCTCTTTTCTTTTATTTTCCTCTTCTATGGCCTTGGCTCGAACAGCTCTCAAGGCTTCTATATCACTTTTAACTTTTTCTTTTTTTAATTCCAAATTCAAAATGGCTGTTTGTTTCTCCAAATCAGACATTTGATCAAAAACATTATCTTCTATATCTTTTACTATTTTAACATCAATATTACCGGTCTTAGGAACGACATTCTGTTGCGTCGGAGTTTCTTTTGCTTGCGGAGTTGTCGTTGTCGCTTGTTGCGTTCCTCCGGTACCAAGCAACTCGGCAGCACTTTTAATACCGTTTTTAGTCTTGGTATTATCAGCGGTACCGAGCAACTCGGCAGCACTTTTAACGCCGTTTTTAGTCTTGGTATTATCAGCGGTACCGAGCAACTCGGCAGCGCTTTTAACGCCGTTTTTAGTCTTGGTATTATCAGCGGTACCGAGCAACTCGGCAGCGCTTTTAACGCTGTTTTTAGTCTTGGTATTATCAGCGGTACCGAGCAATTCGGCAGCACTTTTAACTTTTGTTTCACTTTTAGAAGATGTTACAGACAATAAGTTTTTAGCTGATTTTACACCGGTAGTAGATTTTGCCGGAGTAATAACTTTAATCTCGGCATTTTCATCTCCGAATAATGAAATTTCATCAGGGATTCCGCCTTCGGCATTATTTGTTTGGGAATTACCGTTTAAACTGACGATTCCCTGAGCAGAGCACAAACTGACATACCCAAAGCTTAAAATCAAAGCCAAGGCCGATGTGCTGAGTATTTTTTTCATATTATAATGCATATATTGCTCCCTCATAATTCCAAACGCTACCATCATACTTAATTACCTTAATCTCAAGTCCTGAAAATTTTGTTAATAAACTACTCCATGTTATCGGATTTTGACCTGAAGAAAAACTAAAACCTAAATATCTATATGTATGCCGTTCTTCTTCGCTAATAGTTTGCGTAAAACTTCCATTACTTAGTTGAACTTTATCTCCAATACTTTGAAAAGTATTGTTTATGGTTTCTCGCAAACTCGGCAAGCTCAATATCGGAGGAGAGGATATCGTATCTATTTGTGAATATTCGATACCGGCACCTAAACTATCTCCGTCTTCTGAGAAATTTCTGTAAGAGAATGTAAGTCCGGAATCATCTAATGCTTTTTTCATCCACGACATTCTGCCGAAAGTTCTTTTCCAAGATGTAGAAACTCCGCTTTGAGTGCATGTAAAATTTCCAATATCCCAACCGGGAGGTAAAATTTTCTGCAACTTTCGAATGTTGATAACGCATTCATAAATAATTTGGGATGGGTTTTTCAAAACCTCCCAAGGCTTTATGACAGGAGGTCTCTCAACTTTTTTAACGACTTTAGGCTGGACAGGGGCTACTGGTGGACGCTTTACAGGGGTAAATAGTAAAGCGTCAATCAAATTAGATATAAGCCACAAACCCACAATAACCGAAATGCCGACAACCATCAAAAGTTTTGCGCCGCGCAAACCTTTAATTTTTTGCAACTTTGCAGTCGTACCTCTTTGCAACAAATGCTCAAGACGGATGTTTTCAGCATCTTCAATATTCCATGATTCTGGAGCAATTTTTCTTCCCCAATCGGGAACAGCCAACATAGATGTAAACTGATTTCTGGCATCTTCTTCATTTAAGAAGAGCATATCACCGTCAGAAAGGATAATATCATTTCTGACACAAGTATACCACCAACCTTCGGCAACTTTAAAAACGGCAATAAAAGAAGAACGATCGGCTAATGCGGTAGACAAAGCTACAGCCGCAACAACTTGTCCGCTTTTATATCCTTCTTGAGAAACGCAAATACCGAACTGAGGCGCTTTACCGGGTTTTATACAGTATAAATCTGCACCTTCCAAAATTCCTTCGGAAGCTTCGGTTACTTCGGTAAGGGGCTCTTCTTGGTTTTGCAGGGGTTGCCAAAACAAGCTGGTGGCATAAGATTGTCCCTCAACCGTAATGGTCGTTCCCCAAGTACGACCCCCTCCATCAACATCAGAATCGGCAAAATTTGCATTATTAAGCACTGTTTTCTACCTTTTTAATAAGTTTTCATTCTGGATTCCGGATTCAAAGGAGATTCCAGAACAACCGGTGTTAATATAATTACTAACAAACTACGATCTTTTGTTGCCACGGCAGTACCGCCTAACAAAGAGTTATCTGCAGAACCGACACCAGACTTTTTAGCTTCGCTTTCAACACGTTCATAACCACTCAAAATCAAAGATTCTCCGGATTTCAAGGCTACTTCTTGAGTGAAACCGCGTGTTTCAACGATAGGATTCTGGATATATTCACCGGAAGCAGCTTCATCCGGATTCTCACTTGTTTGCAGATAAACTTTTTCCAACGAAATTAAGTCAGATAAAGTCAGGTTAAACATCATCAACAAGCGCCCGTGTTCCATAATTCTCGGAAGAACGTTCAAAGTAAAACCTGTCTCAATTTCCTCGGTTTCCGTTGAAATATCATAATCGGTACCGGTGTCAGAACTTCCCGAATTAGTTTTTGTAATTTCGGAAATATAATTTTCTTTACGAGTAACTTGGATCGGTGCCGGTTTGTTATTCAAGGTTGTAACCGTACCGCTTGTAACCAATGTTGTATTATTCTTTTCAGACAATGCTTGAATAAAAGTCGTTACGTTCCAATTACCCGGAGCAATCGTCATGTTTATATTTTTTTCAATTTCATCAGACAATCCGGAAGGGCTAGCCAAACTAAGTTTTGTTTTTCCGTCATCAAAACCGCCGGACAAGTCCAAACCATATTGATCTGAATCGGAAAGAGAAACTTGCAAAACTTTAACACTGATGGCCACTTGTCTGGACAAACGATTGTTTTGCTCATTAATATATTTTGCAACTTTTTTAATTTCAATTGGTGTACCGGTTAATGTTACTGTTCCGTTAACGGAATCAACGCTGAGTTTAGAATCTTGTCCGATCATGGATTCAATGGCCTTACCGATATTTGACCAAAGTTCCAGCTCAGCTCCTGAAGTTAATGTTGCTGAAGCGTTACCGCTTTCTCCGGAAGATTCACCGCCCATATTAACTTGCAAAGATGGTTTTGTCGGCAAACTGTAGACGGTAAAGGTTCTTGTTTCAAATTTATAGAAAAAAATCTGATTTTTTTCGTATTTCCACCAAATGCCGAAACGAGAAGCTACTTCGTTCAATAAGCCGCTTAAAGGACCTTTATAGGAGAGCAACATTTTATCTGGCTCTGTCCAGTCTGCATTAATAGTACGAGGATCCGGTTTGTTTCCTTTAGCAACCGTAAGGACATCTTCTTCCAAATGGTTAGCAAAACGCACTTGAATAGATGTTAACTTATTAATCATGTCTCCAACTTCAAACAGGGTAATAGGCCTGTTGCTGATTAAAGTAATGCCGTCTTTAGCCTCCAAATAACTGGGTAAAGGCTCACCATTGTACTCTACTTCCGATTTATCGCCAAGCCAAATATCGTTTTTAACGCGGACAACATCTTCGGGGGCAACTTTTGTTGGAACTTTTGACTGTTCTTTCAATTCGGTTGCTGTTTTAACTTCTCTTTCTATTTCGGCATCCAACTGTGTGGACATGGAACAAGCAGCAATAACAGCCGTTAAGGAAATGCCCAAAGCCGTTTTAAGATAATTATTCATAAGCATTTTCATCCTCCATAGTCTCAACGACCAAGACACGATTCCCTTTATAAAATGTTGCAATCGGGGCAGGTTTAGCACGAGCAAAAGCGCGGATTAAAGCCGAGCTGACATCGGCAAAACGACCTCTGAACATAGCTCCGGCAGTTAATGTGTAATTACGGTTTGTGTTCCAAATCAATCTCCATCCGGCACGATCGCTCCATTCAGTTAATAATGTTTTCAAGCTTTTTCCTTCTTCTGCAAGCCAATCTTCAACAGGATCTTCGGCGTTGTTGTTTGAACTTTGATCATTAGATATTTCTTCTGTTTCACTTATCTGGATACTCTCTTCATAGTCAACCACTTCATCTTCAATGGTAGGGGGGATGGATGAAGACAGATTACTGCCGGCCCCGCCTTGAACAACGAGCTGATCACGAGGCGTTCTTTCTCCAAATTCTTTATAATCGGCAGCCACATCGGTATATTGAACAAAATCATTGCTTGCGGGCGGAATATTCTTAACGGCATTTTGAGAAGAAGCCGTCGTAGATTGCGGTGCGAAAACGGGTTCCGATGATGGTTGAGATATCAAATCCCAGCAGGCACAACCGGTTAAGAGTGCGCTACAAGATAAAAACGTACATAAACGTAATTTTTGGTTCATTTTTGCGGTTCCTAAGCAATATTTTGTCATATTTTTTACCTATCATACATACTGAAAAATAAATAATCAAGCGTAAGCAACAACTTATTACCATTGCATATATCGGTTGTTGTTTTTTGCAGGGGTATTTATTGTCTCCTTATTAATTCTAATGGTTCTTAAAATAAACGAATTCGGTTCTCTGGCCGTAAAAACGGTATTTATCTTTTCGGGGGCGGCGCCTTCATTGAGTAATATATTATGCAATAGATTCAATCTTCTTCTTTGCAATACGGGGGAACTTGTACCGTCTATGCGAATTTCAAGCCCGGTTGATTGTTCTTCAGCGGTTTTTTGAGCAAAAGCTTTAATCCATTTGAGGGTTTGCCCGGAAATTTCAGCGCGGTTCGGTTGAAAAGATAAACGAATTTCTGTCGGCAGAATTTTAGACATTAACTTACTTTGTTTTCTTGTAAAAGCAGAAAAAAGAGAGTTTTTGTCATCATCATTGTCATCGTTGACTCCGATTTCCGGCATGACATTTTTGTTTCCGGAAAACAAAGATGTCAAACTGTCTAAAATACTTTCATCTTTACCGGATTGAGTAGTTTCATCTTGAGGCTTGGGTTCGAAAACAGCATCTTCTTTGGCTTCTTCTTGTTTTATAAGGCCCTTTGCTTCGAGCTCTTCTTTTATTTCTTTGTTTTTGGGAGATGAAATCAGTTGAGGCGTCAAATTTTCATCATTTAAAATATCTTCAGGAATAGGAATGAGAAGATTTTTCACGGTTTTAGATGCCAATTGAATATTATTGACATCTTCTTCCGAGGAGGCTTCTTTTGCAGTATTAAAAATTTTTTCAACTTCTTCGTTGCTTATTTTATATTTTTTATCATCGAGCAAAAGTTGGTTGTCGGGAATTTTTTTGCCTTTAGCAACAAGCCATGGATCATCTTGTTTAGAAGATCCGTACTTTTCTTTCATGCTTTTCCAAGGTTTATTTTGAATCGCAGTATTAGCAACTTCTTCAGATGCTTTGTGTTTGTTCAAGCTGCTTACGGGCGTATTGCTGATATTAGCGGCAACCTGATTATGCTGAATGTCGGCAGTGGTTTTGATTTCTGCTTTAGCCCAAAGTTTGTTTTGAGAGTTTTCAAGCGGTATCAAAATTTGCGGACTGTCTTCTTGAACGTGAGACAACTGCGGCTGCGTATTTGTAGCTTGAAGGGAAGTGCTTGTTTCAATAGGGTGCTCTTGAGAAGATTGAGATAAGGTTTTCGCGTTGGTCTCTGATGCCTCATTTGAAGCAATAAGCTCAACCGGATTGTCGTTTATATCTTTTCTTTCAGCTTCTTTCTCTTCAGGTTCGAAACTGTTTGGGATTTGTGAGGAAGAACTTTGATCCGGCTGATATATAATTTTTTTTGATATGATATCTTCTTCATTTTTTTGCGGCTCAGGCAGAACTTCTTTTTGTGGAATATCTGCCGCAGCTAAAACAATTTCGGAAGCAGACGGTTCAACACTCTCTTTAACCGTATCGGAAGAAGAAAGCGGAATATCCGTGACGTTCTCAATAGGGATAATGTCTTGAGGCGTAAAGTCTTCAGAAGAAACGAGCTTTACGTTTTTTTCTTCGGATGATGTAATGGAATTGGATAAAGAAATGGCGGATGTCTTATCCTTGACGGGGATATCATCGATGGAAGAAAGTCTAATTTTTTTTGTAGGGATAGAAACGACATGAAGCGGAGAAACGGCATCGTTTTTTATAAATAGAGTTATGTTTTTCCCTGAGATTTCAATGTCGGAAGTTTCTTCTTCGGGCACATGCAAACAAACCCTGCTTACTCCAAAAATTGTAAGCAGAGAAAAAACAAAACTGTAAACAAAAGATGTAAAAGCCGTTTTTTTCATTACAAGATCCCTCAAAAAACTAGATAAATCAAAATGCGACTCTTGGCAAGAAGTTAAAAAAAATACATGTAAAGTTGTGGATTTTTTTTGAAGTGGGCGCAAAATTCATAATCTGATTTTTGAGAGGAAAAACGAATAAAAACAACAAACTAAACTGTGAATTTTTTGTTACGAGAAAAAAATATACACGTAAACAATATGTTAACTCTTTTCGTGTAATAACAAAAATGCTGGAAAAAAAAGAAAAATTTGGTTATTCTATAAAGAGAATAAATTGCTAAATGAAAAGAAGGAGAAAAGTTATGCGTTTTATAAAGAAAAATCTTTGCACTATTTTGTGCTTGGCATTGTTTGTTGTTCTCGGAACAACAGATGCTGCATTTGCGCAAGCAGTAGACTTGGTTGATACAGCACAAGGTAAAGCCGTTGCCGTATTTAAAGCCGTAAAGAGCATCATCTTCATTGTTGGTGGTTTTGGTTTGGTTGTATTGGCATTTATGGCTATTTTTGGAAAATTGGATTGGAAGAAATTTTCAATGTTGGCCGTAGGTTTGGCAATTTTGGCTGCTGCTGGTTCAATCGTAGACTACGCTACCGGTGATAGTGAAGGTACTGCATTGGGTGATACATTCAGTCAATCGGCACAATAGTCTGATACAAATTAGTAAGAAGGAGGTTTGCAATGGAAATTTTATCGCTAAATTTAATTTGCAGCCTCCTTTTTGTTTATTTGACAATCAATGGAATGAGGCAAAAAGAAATGTTGTACATAAGAGTAAAGAAAATAAGTGTTATTTTGCTATACGCTGTTTTGTTTTCTTCAGTCTTATTTATAACGCCGTCTTATGCCCAAGATGCGGGGCTTTTTGGTGATTTGACCAAAAAAGGAATAGAAATATTTACCGGCATGAGAGACATTATATATGTAGTAGCCGGCTTTGGTATTATTGGTGTTGCTATAGGTGGCTTTTTTGGTAACATAAACTGGAAATGGTTGGGCGCCATAGTTATCGGGTTGATGGTCATCGGTTTAACGGGCGGAATTTTAACCTATATAGGTGGCGGCGATGCTCCCGCAATTGAGGATACGTTGAAATAAACCGAAAAGGAGGAAAACAATGAAAAGCAATAGAATATTTTTTATGGTTTTGTTTTGTTGTTTTGCTCTGGTGCTTTTGACCGGTGATGCTTATGCAGATGATGTTTTGCAAACGGTTAAAAGCAAAGCGGCAAAATTCATTCATGATTTAAGGCCGCTAATCTTCATTTTAGCCGGTTTTGGTTTGATCGGTTTTGCTTTTGGTGCAATTTTTGGAAAAATTAGCTGGAAATGGTTTGCAAATATTGCCATCGGTTTGTTCTTGGTTGCAAATGTCGGCTTGTTTATTGACTATTTAGCAACAAAGAGCGGTGCGGCTGGTCAATATGCTCAATCTTTAGGTTACGGAAAATATTTGGACAGTTCAGGGGGGTATACTGCAACGCCGGGATCTTCGGATAACCCTCAGTCGCAAACGGTGCCTGAAAGTAGAGGAGATGAAGCCTCTGATAACAGCAGTAGTGAGGATTTAAATGAGAACTGCGTACCGGGGACCGGAACCGGATGTGATACCGGAAACGGAAAAAACAATAACAGTGAAACAGTTGCTAATACAAAAGAAAGTTGCGAGACAGTCGGCGGAACATGGCTCGGAACGGAATGTGTAATACCCGAGGAAGAAGATCCTGATGAAGCGCCGCTACCCGGAACGGGTTTTGAAAATGAAAACAACAACGGCAATGAGCTTAATAATACTGCAGAAGAAGGAAAAGACTATAGTCAGGAAAAACAAAAGTGTCAAACAAACGGAGGAACATGGAACTCGTCAACAATGAGCTGCGATTATAAGGAGCAAGCCGGTGAAGATAGTAGTACGGGAAGCACTGAAAATTCAGCTCAGATGGTAAATCCGGATGCTGCGGGAGATATAGGAGATTTATATAAGCAAATTTCAAATGGAGAACCCATAGAAGAAGAAACGCCGGAAGAGGCACCGTTACCCGGAACTGGTTTTGAAAATGAGCCCATAGAAGAAGAAACACCGGAAGAAGCGCCGTTACCCGGAACTGATTTTGAAAATGAATATGATATAGACGGTGGAATGCTTGATGAGGTAGTCGTAGGAGGAAAAGACTATAGTCAAGAAAAACAAAAATGCCAAATAACCGGAGGAACATGGAACTCATCAACAATGAGTTGCGATTATGAAGAGCTTAAAAATCTTCCCACGCAAAATGATATTGGAGGTTCTCAGAGTTCTTCTTTGATTGCGAATTCAGATACTGTAGATACGGAAGAAGAACAAGTTGCAAATGAAAATGAGAATTCTCAAACTGAAAACAGTCAAGAAAATTTCTATGAACAAACAGAAGGTGGTATTATAGAGGAAACAGAGCAGAATGAAACTTTTTCTTCAGAGGAAGCAGAAAATGACGCTCCATTAGAAGATGAAGCGATGACAGAGGTAGATTGTAGATCTTTAGAATTAGAATGTAAAAATAAATATGCAGCGGCCTTAGAAGCATGTGATGCAGGAACAGAACGAATGACTCAAAAGGAATGGTGTCAAAAAAACCCAAGCAAATGTGCGTATGAAAGTGGGGAATATGACAATATGGCTAAAAAACCAAAGGATGTGGAAGATTATAATAAATATATAGAGGAAATGTATGAAGAGAAGCGTAGATGTGAAGAGGCAAGATTAGATACATGTCATTTTGATAGAACACCATCTGAAGAGACATACTGCGAAAGATATCCAAGCCGCTGTACAGAAGTAAAAACAGGCTCAACTCAATATTCAGGAATGTATCCGACAGAGGAAGGTATGAATGACTATAGAGCTTATTTTATGGAAGTAGCTCAAAATAAAAAGAATCTTGAAAAATGTAAGGAAGCAGCTGGGGATGCTGCAGTTAAATGCTATGCTGCTTGCTCTAAATATTAGAACAATACGTTAACGCATTATTCATAAAAAAAAGATACACTCTTACCATGAGTGTATCTTTTTTTTGATTCGCTTTGTTTGTGACAAAAGAAGATGTTTTTGTTGCCAACGAAAGAGTAAAAAGATATCATAAAACAAATGGAAAAATGTTGAGGATTTAAGCCAATGAGAGAAATGATTCTTAAAGCAGTTGCAAATCCTCCCAAAATTTTATGGGGGCCGTTTTTACCGGTGTTGCTCAATATCGGTTTGCAGTTTCCGATAATGTTTATGGCAATAGGTGTCCTTGATATGAACCCGTTGTTTTTTTTGGTGAGTATTCTGATTGTGCATCTGATAATTATTTCGCTCGGGCTGAAAGAGCCGCATCTATCGACCATGCTTCAAGCTTATGGGCAAAACTATAAGCCGACCACTAACTTATATAAATCGAAGGGGATGAAATTTGCACCCTAGTTCTTTTTTTGACATATTTGTTCAAGGGCTATCAAATGTTGAGGTTGTCGTTGCATTGATAGGTTTTATCTCGGCAGCATCTTTTGCAGGATTTTGGGCAACAAAATTCGGACATTTTGTTTTGCCTCAACCACGGGAGTCACGGGTTTCAGATTTTTTGCCTTTTAACAAGATGATGTCGGACGGCATAACCATAAAATGCTATAATAACTCTTTGGTGCGTGTTTTTAAAGTTGAAGGTGTGGACTTGGCTTTTGCCAATGAAGAAAAAGTCATGTCAATGTTGGAGGCGCGCAAATCGTGGGTGGACGGCATGTCGGATATGCAGGTGATTTGCCGCGTCATTACTTTGAGAGAGAGAATTCCGCTGGAAGAGGATGCCGGAGATTTTGGTAATCAACTGTTGGAGCAGGTTTCTCAAGTTTGGGCACATAATATTGATCGTGTATTTTCCAATACACATTACGTTATATTATCGGTTCCGGATAGACAAGATGCTCTAAAAGACTTGAACTATGCTTCACAAGCATTGTTGGCAACATTGAATGATTATGGCGTGAAAACCATGTATGAAACGCCGGATAGTCCGGCAACGGATAGTCCGTTGAATGTATTTTCGCGAATATGTAGCCCGATATCAAAGCCCGAACCAAAAATTAGAAACGCCGAAGGCTCAATGCTCAATCAAATGCTAACGGCAGATCATATTCATTTTACCGGAGAAAACGGTATAATCAGATTTTTCTCCGGCGATAAAGAATGTTTTGAAATTACGATGGGGATTCGCACGTCAGGAGACTACATGGATGAAGCAATGGTTTCTTCTTTGCTTTCAATCGATTGTGAGTTGACGTTAGTACATAATATCAAACCAATATTTAGAGCTCACGCGCGAGCTTTGCTGATGCAACAACAAAAAATGGCCGGAATTACCAGCTTTTCTCCCGAAGTTGTTGAACAATACAGCGTTGCATTGTCATCAATAGAAGATAGTGATGCCAACTACCAATCATTGACAGAATATTCGATGTCAATAATTGTTCGCGGCCAAAGTATGGAAGAAGTAGAGTTCGGAGAAAGTGAGGTCCAAAGAATATGCCGTTTGTTCAGCGTTACGCCGGTTCGTGAAGGCTGGGTTTGTGAGGCTACATTTTTCAATCAATTTCCGACTTATGATACATATCCTCGGACGTATCGCTATTTATCTCGAGTTGTGGCAACGGCAATTTGCTTTGATAAGCCATCGGAAGGCTTTAGCAAATCAGACTGGGGAAAAGGGGCAATCAGCATTTTCCGTACCACCTCCGGTTCGCCGTACAGATTCCAATTTCACGTATCATCGGAAGAAGCAGCTGTGGCACACTGTTGCATTATCGGTCCGACCGGACAAGGTAAAACAACATTATTGACCTTTTTGGCCGGACAAGCCATGAGACACCATGACTTAAAAGTATTTTTCTTTGATCGTCACCGAGGTGCCGAAATCTTTACGCGCTCTATCGGAGGGGCTTATATCGGTTTTGATGGCGACGAGAAAAACGTATCATTAAACCCGTTTGATTGCGAGAATATTCCGACAAACCGAGCCTTTTTAAGACGTTGGCTTAAGTCTATTACAATGGTCGATGATGCTCTTTCCGAAAAAGAAATTGCGCGTGCCGTAACCACTGCATTTGACTATTTGCGTCCGGAAGAGCGCATTATGAAAAACCTATATAAGAGCTGTTTTTCTCCGACAGGAAATATGCGTAGGGAATTATTTAAATGGGTTAATCCGGACCAATACGGCAACATTTTTAATGCCGATACAGATAGCTTGGATTTAAGCAGTAAGCGTTTTATGGCATTTGACTTTACACATATTTTTGAAGATGAAACTTTGGCTCCGGCAGTAATCAGCTATATCATGCACCGAATTATGTCAGAAACCGGCGATGCGGGTATTCCGGCATTGATTATGATAGATGAAACGGCGCCGATGCTAAAACACCCGATGTTTAGAGATTACTTCATAATCGGCTTGCAAGAAGGACGTAAAAAACGTCAGGCATATTTATGCGCATTTCAACAACCAAGCATCATAGATAAACTCGGCGTCGGCGAGGTTATTCGCGGACAATGCCAAACAGTATTGTTTTTCCGCAATCCGCAAGCGCAGCTGGAAGATTATGCAAACTGGAATTTGACTCAAAGCGAGTTGGATTTTGTTTTTGGTAGAAGCTATCGAGATTTTCCGTATGCCATTTTGCTTTCACGACCGGCGACGGGAGAATCAGTTATTTTGGATGTAGATTTAAGCGGCTTAGGCGTCTATTTGAAACTATACAATTCCGGAAGAAAGAATGTGCTTTTGGTGGAAGATTTAATTAAAGAATATGGTGAAGATAACTTTGTTACAAAATATTTAAATATTGCGTAAGAGCAACAATTTATGTTTAATTGAAAGAATTTTTTTGATATACTGAAATTATATCAAATTATTAACTAGGAGGTGGAACATGAGTAGATTTCGTAAAATTTTATCAGCAGTGATGCTGTGGGTATTTATGATTTTTGTTTCGCCGCAACCGAGTTATGGATTTGGAATTCCCGCGATTGATGTGCAAGCATTGGCTCAAGCCATAAAACGAGCCATCACCGATGTTCAAAACTCAACACAGCTGGCAACCGCCACAAAAACAGCCAAAAAGATACAAACAGCATTGGGAAAATTTAATGAAGCCATGAATGGTTTTATTAAAAAGAATATAACCGATCGTTTGCAAAAACTGCAAGAAGCTAAAGAAAAATATGAACAAAAGTTAGAAGCCGCAAAAAACAACAAATGGGTTCAAAAAGGTAAAGAGATTGCTGATAAAATTGATGAAGGTAAAAAATTAGCAGAAGAAGGAAAAAAGTTAATTAACGAGGCAAACAGCATAAAGAGTCAAGCTGACCAATTAATAAAGGATGCAGAAAATTCTGTTCAGGAAGGAAAAGATTTGTTGGATGAAGCTGCAAATTTGAAAAAAGAGGCAGAGAGTTTAATAACTAACGCCAAAGAATATGCTGCCCGAGGGCCGGAGTTGGTGCAACAAGGAAAAGACTTGTTGGCAGAAGCCGATGACTTGATTGCTCTGAGTAAAGAGGTTGCCAAAACAAAAGGTGAAGAAGAAGCCAATAAGTTGGTGCAAGAAGCTGAAGCCAAGAAACAAGAAGCCGAAGCTTTGGTCGAACAAGGTCAACAATGGATAGATGATGCGAAAAAGTTAGAGCAGCAAGCAATAGACCTGAAAAACAAAGTTAACACATTAACGTCTGATGCTAATGATTTAATCAATAAAAGCGACGAATATAAGCAAAAAGCCGAGAATTTATATAGTCAAGCCGAAGATCTGATGAAAAAAGGCGAAGACTATATGAAAAACATTGGTGATTTTCTATCGTAAAGTTAGGTAAGAGGAGAAAAAAATGATTAATATGACAAAATTTCCGTATAATCTTCTGAAAGGAAGTGTCAACGGCATTATCACGGCTTCTCTTTCCTTAGGTGTAGCCAATGCAGCCAGCATAGAAGAATTGCAGGCAAAAGCGGCACAGGTGGAAGTTGGAATAAAAGAAACGATCAAGCAGCAAAAAGTTGTTTCTCAAAAATTAGCAGACATAGAAAAAAAATATGAAAAAGAGCTGTCTATGGTCGAGCCGAAGGGAACGGAGGCATATAATGCAAAAATTGCAGAGGCAAAAGCAAAAAAACAAGAGCAATCCCAAACAGCATCAGAAGCGGTTGAAGCAAATGATAAAGAAAAAATAACCAAAACCACAAAAGAAGAACAACAAATAAAACAGAGTTCTTCCGTGCCGGCATTTGCGCAGGAAAGAAAGCCGAATTATGTTGCTCCGAGAAATAGCAATCGAGGCCGTCGACCGTTTACGCGCAGTGATAATACGCTGCAACCGGAGAAAATATATTACGCCAGTCGTAGAAATAGCGAAGAATTATCTTTTGCCAAAGAAGATAGTGTAAAAGCCTATACCGGTACCACGGAAGAGAATGTTTTTATCTTTTCGGATAACCTTGCCAATTATTGTGAAATGGATACGACAATGCTGGATAAAATGAGCGATTGTCTGAATAAGTTGATAAAAGAGCGTTCGGATGGGTCTCAAACCATACAAGAACAGGTAAATGAATTGTATCAAGATTCATTAATAGACACGACGGCACACGCCATCGCCGATGCGGCACGATATAAAAATGATTCTTCGAGATATGAGAAAAACGTTCTCCTTCCGTTAAGTGAAAAATCTTCCGAAGCCACAGATGAAAGAGGGGATATTGAAGTTTTGACTCTGACGGAGATGGAGGCATTGAAGTTAAAAAACAAGCTGATACAAATTTATGCCAACCAACTTGGTTTGGATTCGTTTAGAGATTATGGCACCTATGAAGTCAATAATCGCGATTTGACAAATATAGATGAAGAAGAAAACAAATAATAAAGAGGATAAACAGAGGAGAAGACCATGAAAAACTCCTGCAAAATAATAGCATGCAGTATCTTTATCGGAAGTTTATCCGCTTTTCCGGTACAAGCATTTTTTCCGATACCGATTCCCTTGATCGGAACAGATGTGGCAAACAATGCCGCCGATTTGGTTGAAAATTTGAATGCAGCTGGAGAAGAGGTAGAGCAAGAAATAGCAACCTTACAAAAAACCATAGAACAAGCTAAGTCCGGTGATTTTGGGTCTGAGGCAATAAAAAGTTTTACTGAAACATTGAAAAAAATAGAAGTACCGCGTTTGGTTCCAGCCACAAAGGCTCCTGCAGGCGTTGCCGAAAATATAAATGATGTAGACAAAGCATCTGAGGCAATAGGAAATTTGTATGTTAATACGTTTTCCGAAGAGGGAAACCATATGGAACAAGCCAAAAAGAACCGCCAGAAACAAACGGAATTGTTGCAGATGAATGTATCTGCCATGTATGCGCATGCTTTAGCAACCAGAGTCAATTTGGCCAAAGAAAGAGATTTGCCGGAAACAACATTAGACAGTAAGAATACGCGAGAAATTCTGGAAGGCAATCGCGCAATGGCAGAAAAAATAGTTAAACGCTGGAACGATATATTGTTTATGGAATCTCAAATTGCCGAATATGAGTCAACACAAGTATTGACAAGTATCACATTAAATTCGGAAGAAACGGCAGAAAAAAATAATAGTTCGTCACAAGGAGACAAGCAATGAGAAAAACAATATACGTGTTTATATTAAGCTTGCTCATGATTGTCGGTGTGACGTCAAGGGCATCGGCATGGATAATTGCAAAAATATCAAATATGGCTGAAGACGTAACAACCACTACAACCAAGCTCGGAAAAGAAGCTCAAAACATAGCCGATAAGGTAGGAAATTCAGTTATTATACAAAGAATTGGAAAAGGTTTTACCGAAACTAAAAAATGGTTGGAAAGCAATGTAAGCAAACTCAAATCTTTTGCTGATGAAGTTCAGGAAGAAATGGCTGCTTATCAAAAGATGTATGAAGATAGCAAAAAAATATATAACGACACAGTAGGAGATTATGCTAAAATAGCATCAGATTTGAAAAATATACAGAAAGAATATCAGAACATAGAATTAAAAATTCAAGAAACTGAAACAGAATTTATGTCTGAGGTAAACGCTCAAAAAACACAAATATCAGGTCAAATAGATGCCTGTAAAGAAAATATGGCAAACCTGAAACAGCTTATGGAAGAAAATTCAACCAACAAAGAAGCCTATCAGGCAGAATATGATGAATGGAATGCCAAACAGCAAGAATTAATGGATCAGATTAACAATTTAGACACTGTTGCACAACAAGAATTGGATTCAATGCTAAGCTCATATAAGAACCAGTTATCGAGCCTAAAATCCCAAATAAGCCAGCTTAAATCAGATTTAAGTCAATTGGCAGGGCTTTCGGGAGAAGAACAGAGTGATGAAGATGCTTTGCTGAACACGGCCAACACATATTTCTTGCAATATGATGAGGAATTAAACCCCAAACGTCAAGATGCAATTCGTTATAATAGATTAAAGGAGCGTCGCAGCAGTATTATATCGGCATATAGTGAAAGCTTGCCTGAAATTCTGGATATTGTAACGAAAAATAATGAAGCTGAAGATTTGGGCTACAATGCCTCAACCTTTGATACAACGGCGGGCGCATGGGGAGCTGCGGCGCAGTTGCAAATAGATAATTTAAAAGCGTTAAGTGCTTATGCCCATCTTTTGATAAAAGACTTAAAACGCCAAACGGCAGTTGAAATGTCAAATTTAACTTTTTATCAATTGCAAAAAGAGCAAAAGAACATAGCCGAATTTAATATGGATGATTATGTCTATAAGAAAAAGGAGGATAAATAATTATGAAAAAAAAGTATTTAAAATTGTTTATCTTCATAAATATGTTGATAGTCTTAACGCTTTTGCCGTTAAGAAATGATGCTGTTGCGTTTTTTGATCCGGGTAGCTTAACAACCCAAGTGCCAAACACGGTGGCTTCAGTTGCAAACAAAGTGGCAACCTATGCCAACAAGGTGATAAAAATGACATTACAGGCATATAAATCGCTTGAAGACTTTTTTAAAAATTTGTTTAGTCGGAAAGAAACTAAAATTCCGGGAACAAAGGTTATAAAAGAGAGTAAGGTAGTTGATGTTGCCGATGAAGAAGCAATCAGAGAAAAATTTCCAACATTATTTTTCCGGTATCCGTCCGAGGATCCGGATGAACAATTGGCGTATAAACATGAAGGACAAGAGTTTTTTGAAGATACAATGATAGAGGCCTTTACTGCAGTAAGGGAATTAGAGAAAAAGCTCCTTGAAGTTGATACGCAAATTGTAACAGCCGAAAAAGAATATACACAAGCAGAGGATCTGAACGGTGGATTATATAATAAATATATGATTTCCGCCACAACGGATCAAGTATTGATAGTGATACAAGAATTAACGGCAATAAAATCACAGATGACGGCAGCCTACGCCGTACACGGAGAGGTAGAACCTCTGTATATGAAAGAAGATAAATAATATTATTTGGGAGAACGGTCATGAAACAGCATAATAAAATCAATGGAAAGATGATAGCCATAAGCTTTTTTTCTGTAGGAATAATGCTGCAATCAGTATATGCTGCAGAGACATATTCTCCTTTTTATCAAGAAGAAAGCTCAAACCAAAGCACGAGCCAAACCAAAAAAAGCCAAGGCGCAAGTAGTGTTTTGGAAATTGAAGATGCGGCGGTAACGGAAGAAAAACACCCGTTTACAGGGTCTGAAGAGCAAATCGATGAGCTCAAAAAATTGGAGCCGATTAATAACAATTTGACGATAGCGGTTGACGCACACAATCTAATCAATCGGTTACGAGATTTCAAAAACATACAGAAACAATATAACAACACAGAAAAGTTGCACAATCGTTCAGTAGAATTGCTGCAAGATTCAGAACAATGCACCATAGATTATATGGGACGTTATTTTCAGGATCCGGTAAAAGTATGGTCCGGAAAAGATATGAGATCAACTCCGCAAAATCATGATTTAAGACAAGGTCTTTCGGCTTGGGCCATTTCTTTGTTCGAAACAGCCAAGGCAGCACAGGTTTCACCGATAGATGTTAGTGATGTTGTCAGTGTAGATTATACAACAAGTGAGTCCAAAGACAGTTCGGGAAATGTTTTAAAAGTTGATTCTGATGTTACCAGCACGACCAGCACGGTTGGAATAAATATCAATAATGAAAGTTCTACCAACATAGAGACATTAAATGCCAATAGTCAGGCAGACGTAGATGCTTTGGAAAAACAAACCGGCGGCGTATATTTTAAAGAGCCGAGCCGTCAGGAAGAATTAGAAGCAGAAAACAGAAAAGCAAATTTATTGAGCAAGGATATTGGATCGGAAGTTGCGGTTTGGATGGCTGATTATTTAGCCGGTTCCGGAACATCCTCGGGGCCGAGCTGGAGTAGTTCAAATTTAGGCGGAGCCAAAAAACGTTTTCCTGTGTGGACGGATCAAAAAACCTTTTATGGACAATATTTGATCAGAAAATACAGAAATATAAAGAAATATATTCAAAATTATAAAGTTCCGGAAGAAGTGAGACAACGCATAGCGGACAAAGTTTTTGAACGCCAAGAAGAATATATGAATGAGGCAGAAAAACAAATAACTGAAGCTGCAGTAAATGCAAGAATAACGGCCAGAGGCGTTTATGATGGCGAGATAAATGCAGCAGAGCAAAAATATAATGATAGTACAAATTCAATTGAAAGCGAAAGAAGTTCAGCAATAGCAAAATTGGATAAAGAAAAACAAGAAAAGGTATCAGAATATGACCAATTGATTGCAGCATTGAATCTGCAAAGAGATCAATATATGACGCAAATAAGTAATATGAATGCGGCAATCAACAACATGACTCAAGAACTAAACAATTTGCAACAAGAAATAAATAGTTATGATACACTATTGTCGGGAGCAGATTTAACGGAAGAACAAAAAACGGAATATAACAATTTAAAATCTCAAGTCCAAACAGAGATAAGCAGTATAGAGGCACAAATCACCGACCAAAGGACAGAGCGAGATACACTTCAAAATAAGTACAATGATGTGACAAACACCATTATACAAACGCAAAAAGAAAAAAGCGACTTTGAAAGTGATATTCAAGTTCAAAAAGGTCAAACAAACAGCAATGCAACGGCAAATCAAGAGCAGGCATTAGATACATATAATCAAGATTTGGATAAAGCAGAGAAAACATATAAAGATAAATTAGCTAAAATAGATGCCGCAGAGGTTGCCGCCAAAGCATCTATTGGTAGCAACTCTATGATTACGGCCAAACAGATCATAGCACAGACAGATTTAATAATAGAAAATGCTAAGCAAATTGCTTATGATAATATTGAAAAAACGTTGGCAGCCATGCGAGCACTTGGCGATGAGCTGTATAGAGGTAATATTCAACCCACATTATTGTCATACCATCAAGCCCTGATGGAAACATTAAAAGGGAATGAGGCTTCAGTGGCAGGAGTTGCGTTGGAAGCAGCCGATGGTAGAGTACATGACTTAACCAACTATAATATAGATATTGTAATCAGCAATTACATGGATGAGCAAATGCGTGAAATGTATTTGAACAATTATCGAAATTCAGTGGAAAATACGACAATTATTTTAAGAATACCGCTGTTTGATAAAATGTTGGAAGGTGTTAATACCGGTACGGATAGTCAATATTTTATCGGCGCACAACCCAAAACGGAAGATTTTACGGCACCGAAAGCAATGCCGGATTATAATCTTCCGCCATTAAGAGAGTTTGTCCGGTTAGACTATGTCGATTTGGAGAATATCGGAATGGATACACCAAAAATGGAAGCCGGTTATTATAGGTACTATACGGAAAAAGTTTTTGGAAAAGAAATCACCAGAAAAGAATGGGTGCAAACAGAAAGTATATATCTGAATTTGGTGGATAAAGAAAAGTTATTATCATATGGCGGAAAAATACCGGAAGTATGGCAATTGATGTTGAAGGATAAAGCTTTTGTTGATAGTGACTTTTATCTGACGGCAGATATGGATCCGGATGGATCAACATTAAAAGAATTTAATCCTTTGCAACAAGGAGCAGAAATGTCTTCCCTCTACAGAGGCGGAATTTATCCTTGTGTTTTGACTAATATCAGGAACAATGATGAGCTTTGCACGGTAGACGGCACAATCGAAGGTGGAAAAGCCATAATAGATGTTTCTGTTATAGATAAAGAAGGGACAAATCCTCAAGAATATTTTATGGGTTTGAGTTTTGTAACCGGAGAAAGACGCGCAAGCTTATTATCGCGAGACTTGCCGATATGCCAAGAAGTTTCGGCAAAATGTAAAACGAGCGTTGGAAAAACCGAACATGGATTTGGCAAAATTTCCAAACCATATTTAACATTGTTGAATAAAGATGATGAAACAGGAAATATATCAGAATCATTTGTACCGGAAGGAGCATCAAGCGAACTTGGCAGTATAGTAAATATATATAGCGGAAGGATGGTCTCTGACTTAAGTCCCGTAACAAATGTGATGACTTATAGTCCTTATATGCAATCCGTTGTAAATTACGGACAGCGTATGGAGGAAAAGGCAGAACAGGAAAACGGTACGGATATGAGTGCTGCCGAAAAACAAAACGATGATATATATGTTCGAGCTCAGTATAATAATAATCAAGTAGGCGATTTCTTGGAACATGTGGAATTGGAACAAGATTATCAACAAGCGCTTGATGAACTTGAAGAACAGGTAAAAGAAACCAAAGATGAATTGTATGAAAGCTTACGCAGCTTTGGATTTGAGCCAAGCGCAGACTTTGATATCGCAAATGAAGAAGATTATGATCTTGCGGTGAAACAATTGAAACAAACAAAAGAAAAATATATGTCGCAAGCTAAAAGCGGAATAGATAGCATCGTCCCCGGGGGGTCAGATGTTTTGGCAGACAGTCAGGCATCATACCGCAGAGTATATCAAGGGCTTTTGCTTGATAGTGAAGCTGTTGTTCAAATGTCAATGGATGTAGAGAATTTATCTGATTTTTCAGAGCAAATTAAAACAGCAACAACAAATTTGACAGTGGATGACACCTATGAGAAAAATGGTGACGAAGATTTTGAAGAAGCCATGAAATCATTGGCACCGGCATACTGTGCTGCATATTAAGCGGAGATAGAAAAGAAAATAAATGAATATGGAAAATTCTCTTTCTCAAGGTGCTCAAGTCTTGTCAATTGCAGACAAGAACAAACAAGCGCACACCAATTTTATCAGTCAAGAAGAAAAAGAAACTTCTTCTTTGAAGATGATATATTATATGTGGTTGTCGCGCTTGTTTATATTTTTTTCAACAATATCACTGTTGGTATTTTTAAGCTCTAGTTTAGCATTATTTCGTTTGGCCCCTTTAGTTGAAGTAGAACCGTTTTTGATAATCCGCCAAGACAATTCGGATAATTTAGTTCGTTCGGAGCCCATATCACAAAACATGGCATCTAAAGATTTATTATTGGAAACCTTCATTAAGCAATATGTTATATTACGCAATACCGTTATCAATGATGAAGTAGAAATGAGTAGCCGCTGGCTTCCGGGCGGCATGATAAATTTTTTATCATCGTGGCAAGTTTTTCATCAATTTCGTAATAGTACATCAACAATGATGGAAAAAAAAGAATATTATTCATTTGTAAGAGAAGTAGAGATTATATCGGTTGGAAGACAAGGCGGAAAGCGTAGTGAAGTATGGAAGGTCGATTTTAAGACATATGATTTACGTCCGGGAAATTCCAGCACGGGAGGAGCCTTGGTCATGAAAGAAAAATATTGGACAGCCTCGGTTACGGCCAGATTTTATCCTGAGCGAATATTCATGGGACGCCGCTTGATTAATCCGATAGGCTTTACGGTGATAAGATATTCTCAGTCAGAAGTGGAAATTTTCTAAAAAGAGACAACGGAATTTATAGCGATAAAGATTATTTGTTGATAAGTTGGGGATTTTATCTGCTTGATATTAGACATTTACACGAAAAGAGTTTAATGGTTAAAATAACAAAAGAATATTTTAATCAGAGAAAGGCCTTAATGATGAAAATTTCTTATAAAATTATGACTCTGTCACTATTGTTTATGCTTTCAGGATGCTTTGGTTCTTATTATGAGCCGGAACCGGTAGGTGTTGGTAAAGGTGTAAACGAACTCAAATTATCTCCATGTGCATGTATGCATATAGATCTTCCGAAAAATTTGCCGGATTGGTATATTGAAACAATTTAAAATGTGAGCATGTTTAATGGTAGAAAGCTTGCAAGGAAATAATGCGGAACAAAAATTAATCGGAAGCGGACAGCCGCGTCGGGTTGGTGTGGCTCAACCACGCCCCAAAACGGAAAATATTTTTGTTGCCAATATAGCAGAGAAAAGATATCTCTGGACGGCACGAGCATTTGCAATCGTGACGGCGATTAGTCTATGCTGCAACATAGTTCTTATATTGGCAATTTTTCAAGTGATGCCTCTGTTTCGGGTAGAGCCGTTTTTGTTGTCTTTCCAAGATAAAGACGAGCAGGTTTTCAATATAGTTCCGTTGCGCAATCTTGAAGATGAAAAAGCAGTAACGGAAGTCTTTGTAAGGCAATATGTTCTTCTTCGTAGTTCATTTACATCAAATATTCCGGAAATGGAGGCAAGGTGGATGCCCGGAGGTCCGATACAAGAAATGTCTTCTCCGGCGGTATATGAGGATTTTCAGAAAAGGACGGCAATAAGAGCGTTAGAGATTATTCGTACAAAAGGTTTGACCAGAGCCGTTAAGATAATTTCCGTAAATGAATTGACACGAGGATTGTGGCAAGTGGAATATGAAACAAGAGATATGTATCCGGATTCGGTAAAACCGCAGGTAAATTACTGGACAGCCTCGTTACGTATAACATATAGAGGAAAAACGGTAAAATCCGGAGAAAGGTTGAAAAATCCGGTTGGATTTACGGTTGACAGATATTCTTTAACATACAATAAAGTTCAGTAAAAGTAGAATGGTAGCAAATATGAAACAACAAATAACAAAGATATTTCCCTTAAGCGTGATGCTCTTTGCGGCAATAATGGGAAAAGCACAGGCGCAGGAGAACAGTTTGGATCAAAGCGCGGACCAAGATCAAGGTCAATACCATTCTATGGATATGAGTTATGCCGGATTTGGCTCAATCGGAATGATGCAGAGCGCATGGTTGGATCCACTGCAAAATTTGGGAGAAGGGCAAACAAAACCGGCATATTCTAAATATTATTGGTCGCCGGATTTGGTCTTGCCGGTTCGCCTGCGTGAAGGCATGATTACGATGATTAATTTTCCCGAATGGGAAATGGTAGAAGATGTTTACATCGGAGATAATTCAACATTTGACGGACAAATTTCTGGGCCGAGTACGGTTTTGTTGTACCCCAAAAAAGGAGCAAATGTAGGTGTTGATACAAACGTGCTTATTTTTGGTCGTTCTGGAAATAGATATGTTTTTTATGTGCGAAGTGAAGGCGTAAATACAGAACGTTTAACAAACTCGATAATCGATATAGATGTTATCGGGGCAAATGGAGGAGGCTCTTCTATAGGTTCTTTTGGCGGTAGCGGAGTTTCCAACGGAGGAAAGGGAGCTTCGGGATATGGAAACAATAATCCTAAGTCTGTGGCTTCTACATATACGCGTCGCTTTCAAAAAGAAGATTGGCTAAAATCAATACCGGTGGATCCCGAGAAATTTCGTTTTGATGTAGAGGTTTATGTTCCCAATCCAGAAGATGTTGTAATAGCACCGGAAAGAGTTTGGCGAGATGATATCTTTACGTATATCGATTTGGGAAATAAAGCCATTAATATGACACAGCGTCCGATTGTAACATTGATAAACGAAAAAGTTGAGACGCCGGTTGGGTTTAGGGCCAAAGGACCGAATAATCGCCTGATTGTCGTTGAAGCGGTTGGGGATTTGGTCTTACGCAACGGAAAAAGAATTGTATGTTTAAAATTGCGTCGTTCAGATGCAGCCGGTTTGGAATATGGCGTATATGCCGATGATGCTACCCCGGGCTGGGATGTCCCGCCACCACTCAGAAACGGCGATTTGTCAGCGGCATTTGATTCGAAAGCATCACAAAATTACCCTAATGTCGGAGCATCGGGATATACAAATGGCATAAATTCTCAAAACATGGGAATGAACGGTCAATACATTTACCCTCAATATGGAAACATGCAAGGAATGAATGCCGGTAATAATATGGGCATGGGCGGCGCAAATGGTATGACCGGCATGAATGGCATGGGCGGAAACGCTATGATGGGCGGTAATATTGGTATGATGCAGCATCAGGGAGCCGTTACCGGAGCATATGATTATTCTAAAATGCAAAGATTGCCTAATCAAACGATTGTAAATCAAAATAACGGAAACAGTAAATATTTGCAGCAATTCGGATATGGAAGCGGTTTTGACAGCAATGCTAATATTTCAATAGAGTTGGGAACAGATGCAGATGTAAGTAAATTAGAAACGCTCTGGGACAGTCTTAGCCGTAAATATAAGTCAGATTTGTCCGGATATGAGCCGTTTTATTCAGTTGATACGCCGGCAGACGGACAAGGAAAAGAATTGTTCCATTTAAGAGTTGGTCCTGTAAAAAGTTTGGAAGAAGGCGATGCCGTATGTTCCAAACTAGGTCGTAACGGAATCTTTTGCAGCGTCGTTAGAACACAATGATAAAAAATGATAAAGAACCACAAGCACCGTTAACCCATTCGGAAAGCTACGTAAAAAAAACCAACAGAATTATTTTGATAGTTGGTATATCTTCACTTGTCATTTTTTTACTGGGCGTCATACTCTTAATATCGGAAGACAATAATACATACGAATATGAAGAGCCTTCTTTTACGGATAATGATGATGCCATAAACATGGAAACGGAAAATCCGCTTTTGGATAACAGTATCGAATTTCAAACAATAGAAGATATCGGCAATCCGATGACCACCACGCCAAATCCGGTTCCGTTGGGAAAAGTAGTTCTGGGAACAGATGCCAAAAATGTTTTAACCATAGGAACAAACGGGAAAGCTTCGGTTAAAATTCTATCTGTTCTTTTGGCAGATCCTCCGGCAGAGGGCTTTAGTTTTCAAGACGGGTGCAGCGGCAAAACTTTAGTCGGAAAAGATACCTGCCACATAACAATGGCGTGGGTTCCCGTTGTAGCTGGAAACGTACAAAACAACTTTATCATTTCATGGCATGAGACCAATGTTTCGTCGCAAAATGCTAAATCTGAGAAAGTTCCCGTAATCGGAAGTGCCGTAGAAAAAGAAGATTGTGTATCATGTGAACTTCCTTTAGGAACGGGAACAGCCACAGAAGGCGGTATGGTAAAACAAGCCATTGGAACAGATGGTCAAGTAATAGGTTCTATCGATAACGATGGCTTGGTTCGAGATGCCTCACAAAAAATTATAGGCAGAACCAATAATAATGGACTGATAATGGATGATTCTGGTAATGTTATCGGAATTGCGGATAATCAGCGTATTGTTGTTGATGAAAACGGCAATGTTATAGGGTATGTCGGCGCCGACGGAATGGTCTATGATAAAAACGGCAATATTATAGGAAAAGTTATGCCGGACGGCAGTGTTGTTGATAAAGACGGCAATATTATAGGGCGCGTTGTTGAAACAGGTTATGTTTATGATGAAAATGGCAATATTATAGGAAAAGTTATGCCGGACGGCAGTGTTGTTGATATGAATGGCAATATTATAGGGCGCGTCAATGGCAGAGGAGAAATTGTTGACTTAAAAGGAAATATTTTAGGTAGAGTTTCCAAACAGGGTCGAGTTGCCGTTGATAAAAATGGTAATAAATTAGGTGTTGTCATGCCAAATGGCTCGGTTGTTAATGCGTCAGGGAAAGTAGTCGGGCATATAGATGAAAACGGAAATGTCGTAAAAGATAAAGTTATAGGCATGACCGGAAATCGTGGCAAATTTGCGGTTAAAGAAGATGGAAAAGTCATTGGTTATGTAAATGATAAAAATCAAGTTATAGATGCTGACGGTAATGTCATCGGACAAGTAGATGAAAAAGGCAATGTTCTTCAGCATAAAAAACTCGGTGTCGTCGGAGAAGAAAGAAGATTAGCCTATGATGAAAACGGCAATTTAATAGGGTATATATTAGATGACGGAACGGTTGTCGATTTTGATGGAAATGTAATCGGTACGGTAGATGAAAACGGCATTATCAGAGATAAAAACGGCAAAATAATAGGAAAGGCCGGAAAGAAAGTAAAATTAATATATGATGAAAATGGAAAAGTTATAGGATATGCGGACGGAGATGTTGCATACAATCTGAAAGGCGAAAAAATCGGACGAGTTGATGAAGATGGTAATGTCTATTCTGAAAATATGGAAATAGTAGGAAAAACAGATTCTTCTATGAATTTTGCCTTAGATAATGATGGAAAAATTATAGGTTATATAGATAAAAAAGGTGCAGCGAAAGATTTTTCCGGAAACACATTAGGTCAAGTTAATGAAAATGGCAGAATAATAGGAAATGTTCCGGATATTGTCGGCGCATTGGTTGAAACATCAATGCTACCGATAACACCCAAAGGTCTTGTTTTGGGGAAAGTCGGAAACGACGGAAGCATATATAATGCGCAACAAGAAATTATCGGAAGAGTTTTATCCAATGGCTTGGTAAAAGATGTATCAGGATCTGAAGTCATAGCTCAAATGCTGCAAGGCGGTTTAGTCGTCGGATACGGGTGTAAGCAAATAGGATTTTTGGATAAAGACGGAAAAATAAAAAAAGATAATGAAGATACAAAAGCCAAAATTAATTTTGACGGCACCGTGGTAGATGCTTCGGGAAAATATTTAGGCGAAGTTATTTCCGTTGGCAGAGTTTATGACAATAAATGTACATATATAGGCGATGCAAGAAATGATGGTCTGGTTTATAACACGGAAGGAAAATATGCCGGCTGTTTAAATCCCGACGGAACAGTTTTGAACGAAAAGGGCGTTGTTATAGGGCGAGTTGGTCGTAAGGGTTTGGTCGTAGACTATAGCAATAAGTATTTAGGTTATATCGGAAAAAACAATTTGGTCTATAATGCTCAAAAAGAAGCAATAGGCTGTGTTAATATAGACGGAGAAGTTCTAAATAAAAAGGGTGGATATGCCGGAAAAGTAGTCAACCGAAAATATGCCTTTGATTTGGACGGAAACTTTTTAGATGTTGTTGATGATTCCGGTATTATTACACATTCTGAAGGAGAAGGGCGTCTCTCGGTAAATGATTTGATTTTAGATTCAAAAAATCAAATCATAGGTGTGGCTATTGATGAAAAATCGGCAGTTTTTGATGGGCAGGGACGCTTTATCGGTCGTCCCTTTATGGATGGAAAAGTTTACAATAATAAGGGGATAAATATAGGCAATCTTAAAAGCTTGAATAGTTTTTATGGAAAATCATTCGGAAAAATAATGCCTCAAGGGAATGTAGTTGATTTTAATGGCAATATTCTGGGTTTGAGTTTGCCGGATGGTCGAGTTATAAATAAGTTTGGCGAAGTTTTAGGACAGATAGATGCCAAAGGAATATCTTTTAACGGTAAGGGCGAATATCAAGGAGCGCTTTTAAGAAAAGGCGCCGCAATCGGCTACGATGGGTCATACCTCGGTTATGTTATGAACAACGCCAGAGTGCTTGATTTTGACGGAAAAGATAACGGTCAAACCACGTCTGACGGAAAAGTTATAAATGCCAAAGGAGAAGTTATCGGAGAAGTGATCCCTGAAGATATTGTTATAGATACATGGGGGCACTATAGAGGCATAGTTAACGGTTTAGGTGATATTTTAGATATGAAAAATGATCCGATAGGAATTATATTACCGGGAGGTGCGTCAGATAAGAGTTACAGCATATTAAAAAGCGGCGCAGTTATAGATTATTCTGGAGAAATCAGCGGTGCTGTTTTGCCTGATGGTTCAGTTATTGATGTAAATAATATAAAAATCGGCAGAGCCCTACCGGATGGAAGTGTTATCAGTGATACGGGAAAACTCTACGGAGATGTATTGAGCGGAGATATTATCATCGGCAATAATGATAAAGTTGTGGGTTATGTTAATATAGATGGTACAATTCGCGCAAAAGATGGTAATATCATCGGCAGAACAATGTCAAAAGATTTGGCAGTTGATAATGAAGGTAATATATTGGGAAGAATTTTTAAAATAGGTGCAACGGTACTAAAAAATGACGGTAAATATGCCGGACGTTTATCTTCGGAAGGAAAAGTGTTAAATCTAGGCGGAGAAACGGTCGGTTATATAAAAAATAACGGTTCGTTTATAGATCTGGATAAAAAAGTATCGGGATACGTATTATTGGAAGTTGCCAAAAACCGGAGGAATTAAACATTGAAATTAGAGCTGAGAAAAAGGATGAGACAAGTTAAACAAACAGCAAAAGTTTTGACTTTTGCTTTTTGCGGTTTATTGTTCGGGGCTCAGCGAGTTTGTGCACAAGAAATCACAGCTATAGATTTCAACGGAGAAGTTTTGGGAAAAGTGATTCCGGACGGAAATGTTGTTGGCTTTGACAATCGTTTAATCGGAAATATTAATGCCGATAGTATGATTATAAATTTTGACGGCAAATTGATCGGCGGTGTTGTTCCGCAAGGAATTGCCATCGGTAATGACACCGGTTTTTTAGGAAAAGTCAGCACAGACGGAACGGTTCGTTCGGCATCGGGAAAAGTGTTGGGGAAAGTTTTACCGAGCGGTTTGGTCGTAAATGACTATTATGAAATTTTGGGTTCGGTTCTATTTCCCGGCTTGGTCTATGATGATGAAGGAAAAACGGTCGGGCGCTTAACCGGAGATGGACAATATTCTGATTTGAAGGGACGAAAGATAGGTTTTGTTACACCGGACGGATATGCTTATCGCCGTGTCGGAGATGATTTTATATTAGATGGCTTGCTGATTTCAAGTAAGATGGTCGTTTCAACAACGGGAGACTTCTTGGGAAGTATAGCTCCGGGAGGAGATGTCTCTGATTTTGATGGAAATATTATCGGAAAAATAAAAGCCAACGGCTATGTCTATAATGATAAAAATGAAATCATCGGCGGTATGGTAAAATCAGGATATGCTTTTGATAATTATGGACAATATCTTGGATATATAGGTTATAACGGAGAAGTTTTGAATGAAGGAAAAGTTGTCGCTTGGCAAAGAGCAGACGGCTCAATTATTAATGACAAAAAAGAAACAATCGGCACAAGTGTCAGTCTTTCTTCAACGGCAACAGATTCAAAAGGAAAATATATCGGAAGAATAGTTCCGGAAGGAAAAATTGCTATGGCCAAAGAAAGTACCGGTCGCATTTCTGCACGCGGTATGGTCGTTAATGAAGATGGAAAAAAAATAGGAGCTTTAATAAATACGGGGCCGGTATTTGATTATAAATCAACAATAATAGGTCATTCTCTGTCAAATGGGCAAGTCATATCCCTTGGCGGCAGCAATATAGGAAAAGTGCAAAAAAATTATGCTTATAACATGCAGGGGCGCATTATCGGAACGACCATGAAGCCATCATTGGTATATGATAATAATAATCAGTTTGTGGGAATGAGCGGTATCACGGGAAGGGCTGGTCTTAAAAACAATCAAGTAAAAGTTACTCCGTTTGGAAAAGTCATTTCATCAGAAGGTTTGTTTGCCGGCATGAGCCTGCTTCCGCAAGGAATTTATAACAAAATCGGCGCCATGATTGCAGAATTAAGCCTAAGCGGTCAACCAACAACTTTAGGAAAAACAGCCGATGGCAAAATAATGCAAACAGGATTTTGGATTAATGAAAAGAATGAGTTTTTGGGTAAGGTTTTAAAGGCAAATTATGCTGTTGATAATAAGGGTGATTCAATAGGAACATTAAATCAGACAAATTTGATTTTAGATAAAAATAAAAAAATTTTGGGCAAAATTGTTCCTTCGGAATTTGTTGTAAAAACAGATAAAGAAACATCCTCAGATATAATGCCGCAAATAGGCAAAGCAATATCGGCATTTATGGCTTTTGGTTTTGACGGAACGCTTCAAGGATATATAGATGATTTTGGCACGGTATATGATTTTGGTTACAATCCGATAGGTCGAGTATCAGCAACACAATATATATTGGATAATAATAATATATTAAGCGGTTATGCAATGCCGAGTTTGAGCGTTGTCGATAAAGATTGTGCTTTAATCGGATTTGTTACACCGAAAGGTGATGTGCGAAACTATAAAGATATTTACTTGGGAGTGGTATTAAATAACGGACAGGTTGTTAATGAAACCGGAGCCGTTATCGGTCACACTGTTGCTTCGGGAATGGCGATAGATGAAAATGGTAAAATTGTCGGCAGCCTGAACGGAGTTGGACAATTAACGGATAGTTCGGGTAAAGTTTTAGGCTGCAGCAGCAGTCGAGGACTGATAAAAAATAATGATGACAAAATTTTTGCCGGTATAGCCGTAGCAGATTCGGTAATGAGTCTCGAAAATGAGATTATCGGTCGAACAACAATAGACGGCTCTGTTATAGGTCTTGATAGTAAAACTCTTGGAATAATGCAGCCAAACGGCAATGTTTCAGATAGAAGCGGCAAGTCAATAGGGCAAGTTTTCAAATATAGAGTAGCGTTTGAAGATAATGGAAGATATTTGGGGCGAGTAAGTGAAGATGCCAATGTCTATGATAATAAGAATCAAATAATCGGACGCGTGATGTTTGACGGCAGTGTCGTAAAAGAGAAAAAATATCTTGGTTTTGCTTTATATGATTTTTATGTATATGATAATAATTTCAACGTGCTTGGTGTCATAGGAAAAGACGGAATAGTAAAAAGTTTAAATAACCGCACGTTGGGAAGCTTGCGCAGAGGTTTTGTTTTAACATCGGATGATCAGGTTATCGCTCGCGGCAATCGAGATTTTTATATTCGCAATGACAAACAAGAGATTATCGGTGAATTGCAGTTAAATGGTGATGTGATTGATAATTCCAATCAGGTGATAGGTAAATTGGGCGGCTCGGGAAATATTATGAATAACAGAGGCGAGAAAATTGCTCAAGCTCGTCCGTTGCAATATTACAGCCGAATAAATATTGTCGAAGAAAAAAGTCAAAATGTAGTAATCGGAGCAGATGGTTCAATAATCGGATATGTTGATGAAAAAGGTAATGTCGTCGATAAAAATGGTAATAAAATTTCAGGGTATAATGTCAATAAAAAAGGCTTAGTAACAGATGCCTCGGGCAACGTAATCGGAAGAATCATAAATCCCAATAATGTAGTAGATAAAAATGGCAATATTATCGGGTATAAGACGGAAGATGGTCGCGTTTTTGATAAAAATGGCGTAGAAATTGGACGTGTAGATGAATTAGGATTCGTAAGAAACAAAAACAATGAAGTTATCGGATATATTGCTGATAATAAAAACGTTGTAAACGAAGACGGACAAATTGTCGGTCGTTTACAAGAAAATGGCACTGTCATAAACGATAAGGGAGAAATTATCGGAGAAAAAGATATCAATAACAATATAGTAGATAAAAATGGTAATATTGTAGGTATATTAGATGATAGTAATGCGGTTCGTGATAATAAAGGTAAAATAATCGGTCATGTACAGCCGGATAATAAAGTTGTAGATTTTAAAGGAAAAATAATTGGGTTAAAAAATGCTGCCGGACAAATAACAGACGGTTTAGGGAATATAATAGGCAAGATATTTCCCGATGGTAGAATTTTTGATGAAAAGGGCAATTTAATCGGGCAGTTACAACCGGACGGAACGGTAAAGGATTTAAACGGAAAAGTTATTGGCAAAGTTGATGAAAACGGAAACGTCTTAGATGCAAACAACAATATAATCGGTGGTATGGGTTCAAATTGGTATGAAAAAGTAAAAGAGCCGACAAAGAAAAAAGAAGATACGGAAATACCTCTGGTCGGTACCTTGGGAGACGGAAGCCAGTATCGCAAATCATTGAATATAGCATTGACACCGGACGGAGGATATCTTGGCGAGATAATGGACGACGGGACGGTAGTCGATAAAAAAGGTCGAGTTGTCGGAAGAAAACTTCCCGATGGTTTAATCGTAGATAAAGACGGAACATTAATCGGAATAGAAGAGATAAAAAAACCGAAAGGTGGAGATATTTTTGTACCGGCAGGTAGCTTTGGAGAAGGGTCTGCATACGGAGTTGGTGTCGGTCCGGGCGATAATTTGGGACCGGGCGGGGGATATGGCCCCGGAGAAAGATATAATCCGCAAAGAAGCGCTGCTCTGGCAGTTGCACAAGGACAAAGGCGTCAGAATATGCAGGTTGGGAAAATCAGCACAAATGTGAGAAAAGAGGCCTTTGACGGGATGCAAAAAGACTGGACGGAACAAGGTATAGAAAAGGCCATATCATCATGGCGTGTTGATATGAGTGAGATGATATTGGCAGACAAGCCGATACCGGCAGTTTTGGCACGCTCCATCGATTCTAACAACCCCACGCCTGTGACCGCATTTGTGGAAAGAAACGTATATGCCGAAGAAGGAAGAAACATATTAATTCCGGCAGGAAGTCGTTTTATCGGAGAGTTAGGCGGTTTGTCACCAACATCAGAGGTGTCATCTGAATCAGCAAAAGTTCAGATAAGCTGGCAACGTTTGATTCGTCCCGATGGCTCAATGTTTAAATTTGATGGTTTGACGGCAGATGCACAAGGACGCGGAGGCGCACTCGGATATTTGGATAAACAGCTGTTCAAACGTTACACCATGCCAGTGATGACAACGGTTTTGACCAGTACAATGGCATATATGATGGCAACGGATGATGATGGTAATGGAGAAACAGAAAGTTCCAAACAGGAAGCCGCCAATGACGCTCGTCAAAACTTTTTGGATCAAATGAACCAAATGTTTGAGCAAATTTTGCAAGACAAATCGAGTATTCAGGCCATGTCGTACGTTCCTGCGGGAACTCGTATCATTATTTTCCCAAAAGTTGATTTGTGGTTAAGAACAACAGAAAATGACACGGATGATCAATATATGGGCAATGCAAATGTTTTGATTAATGATGAAGCCCGACTTCAAGGTCGAGATAAACCTGTTCAAAACACCAGCGGAACGAGTGTCAGCACAAGCCCGTCAGACAATGGACAAGTAAGTTACCAAGAAGGAAATGAAACATCGCAGTCAGTTCCGCTCATATCGGATGACCGATATAAGAAAAACAATACAAAACAAGTTGTTGTTCCACCTCCGCCGCCATCTTCGTCGTCATCATCAAATACGGCGTCGTCTGGCAACACACCGAAAACATCGACAAACTCAGGAAGTAATAGCTCAAAAAATAGTGGAAACAATAACAGCAACGCATCTGTTCCGCAGTTGTTTTGAAAGGAGTAAAACATGACATTTGCCGTTTTAGAGTCAGTTCTTCGTCCATTGTCATATTGGTACAATCAAGACAATATAGAAGAGGTTGCAATCAATCGTTCAGGACAGATATGGCTGCGTTTACGCGGAAAAAGAGCATATCCGTGGGTAATGTATAAGGATGAGAAGCTAACGAAGGATTATCTTGTAGATTTGTTGTATATTATAGCTAACACATACGAACTTCCGTTTGATCCGGTTGCCGGAAGTCCGGTCGTATATGCCACCATACCGGGAGAACACCGTTTTTCTGCCATAGCTGGGAAAAATGTAATGTATGATCAAGATGACTTAACCGGAGGTGTTGCCTTAACCATTCGTATTCATAGTGATGATGTTGCATTTGGTTTGGGCGATTATGGATTGTCGCAAGGAACAAAACTACATCAAATAAATGTATTAAAGCAGATTAAAGATCCGGAAGATCCGTATGAAAAACTTTTGCTAAGCATAAAACGAGGTGATCATATTTTAGTATCGGGAGCCACAGCAACAGGTAAAACGACATTTTTAAATAACTTATTGAAAATTTTAGATATTCATAAAAGAATATTAACCATAGAAGATACACGAGAATTGCTTGTTCCGCATCCCAATCGTGTTCATATTACGCTATCTCGTACGGAGCAAACTAACGAATTGACATACGCCAAAGTCATTGACTTAGTTGTACGTTTTACCCCTGATGCCATTATCGGCGGTGAGATTTCTACCAGTAACGCGGCAGCAATATGGGAGTTGATGGGATCTGGTCACGATAACTGTTTGGCAACAATTCACGCTGAAAGTTCGGAAGCGGCATATAATGCTTTTGTTGACAGAATTATGCACTCATCACCGACCATTGACAGAAATAAAACCATTCTTGAGATGAAGAAGAAGCTGAGAGTTGTTCAAATTAACCGTGATGGCAACTTACGTGCGGTTACGGAAGTAACATAATAAAAATCAAAACCCCTTAAATTTTTTAAGGGGTTTTGATTTTTATTGTAAAGGCGGAATATTAAACTGAGCTATTTCACCGGGTTTAATTTTTCGGTTAGAATAGCGCATGTTTCCGGTTTCAATAATAAAGCGCTGGCGTCCGGTTAACTGAGATGCCAAATCATAAAAATCACTGGCGCTCAATTCTTGTCTTTGCGGGTTCATAATATAAAGAACACAGCCTTGAGTTTTTTCGGCAACACCGCAACGAGCACGACCTCTCGGTACCTCAGAATTAACAACAACGCCTTGTAAGCCGTCGCGCACAACTTTCTGTTCACCGAACAACAATTTGGCAGCCAAAGCTCCTATGATAAAAGCAGCAACGCCGATAGCAATGGCAATTTTTTTTGCAACAAAATCATTTCCGCTAGCAAAAGCATTGGGATTTTGCTCATAAAGCATTTCTTCTTCATTAATAAAATGAGGAATATTGTTATCTGAAAAATTTTGTTGATTTTCAACAGAAGCCGCATCAGAAATTGTCGGGAGCATAATATCCTGAGAAAGGTCATCAGAGGCAGATGTATTTACGTTGTTTGCCGATTGATTAGATGCGCTATGCGGATAAGGATTCACTTGAGACGATGGCTGAAGCGGCATATTTCCGGACTGCGGTTGAATGCGCTTTATCGGGCGTTTAACTTTTTTAAGGCGTCTGGTTGGATCAGGATTCATAGGATTTTGAAAATTAGGAGTATCATTCATGGTGTATTTCCTCTATCGGGAATTAAATTTTGTTTTGAAGGTGTTGATTTGTTTTCATGGTGCGAATAATACGAGGAACCATAAAGACAATCGTTTGAGAATCATTATCTTTAGAACCGAAAATTTCATTTGGAATACCAATAATTAAGAAATTTTCACCTAACTGGCTGCGAATAGAAAACTGGGTTATTTCTCCGCCGGTAGAATCTAAAGTAATATTTGAGAATATTTTATTTTTTTGTTCAATGGATGCTTTAGCCAAAATAGATAAATTAGCATCAATATCTTGTCTTTGCCCGCATTTTCCAACATCAAAGCGCGCATACCAAAGGTTGGGTACAACAAATTTGCCCTGTGCAACCGGAACAACCTTTCCATACATTGATAAGAAAAGGTTGAGTGCTTCAATATTTAAATCATTAGATGTAGTTAAGACACGACCGATAACGCCGGTTTTGGCCGATTTAATAGTGCCATAGTCAAAAGTATTAAACAAACTTTGCCACGGAATATCTTTTTGAGGATTTGTCGGATAAACCTTAACGACATACACATCAAAGGCAATAAGCAAGGGGTTTTCTTCAAAATATCCGATAAGAGTCAAGATTTTATTTCTAAGCTCAAAGTCGGCGTCAAAAGTAATGGAATAGTCATCCCAATCGGAAGAAATATCAGTAATACCGGATCCTCTTAAGACATCAAGTAAGGCGAGCAAAATCGGTCTTGATTTAGGAACATAGAGACTAAAATTAGCTTTTCTGCTGATTCTTAAAGTTTTATTATGAGCATCGTAGGAATAATAAATCTCAGCGGCATCAGCAATCATTTTAATAACTTCAGAGAGTTCTCCACGCAAATTTTCTGCGGAAATACTGGCATAAGGAGGTTCTTTAGCAATAAGCTTTATTCCGGCCTCTTTGGTCAGTTTTAATAAAGCTTTTTCAGCCGGCATGGTTTCAAAAGAGAAACCGGTTACTTCAAAACGAGGCATCAAATCATTACTTCCGTTTTGTACCAAGTTAAAAGCTTTAACATTGTACGGAATGCTGGTAATCATTTGCTGTGTTTGCCAGTTGACGGAGCATCGTAAAGGTGTTTCTAAGTCAAAAAGGCGAGCTCCTTTAGGTGTTTTAATAATATTTGGATCTTGAGGAAAAGAGATTTTGGCTTCAATTCCGGTTTTTTTAAAATTGATAATAGGAGCAGTTTCTTCATGCTGCTTGCAAGCATTCAAAGAAAATAAAAGAGAAAGCATTAAGCCAAAATATATAAAATTATGCAGTTTCATTATTCATCAACCTTATTGGGTACGGCCTGAGGATTTTGAGGAGCAGAGGGTTTTATAATTTTAACAATTTTTTTTACGGTAGCCGTATGGACCGGAGCATTATTTGCGGGAGCATTAGGTTGCAACGGGGCCGAAGCAGTTTGGTTTTGCTTTTGGCTCAGAGCCAAAGAGCTATCTTCTTCAGCTTCCAAATTTTGTTTAGCCATTAATTTTTCAATAACTTCATCCATGCTCATACCGGCACCTACAGTTGGGTCAACGGCTTTATCCTGAGCAATGGATCCGAGAGCATCTTTCATTCTTTCCAACTCTTGAGCGGTATCTTGCTTAATCATATCGGGAGTAGAATTATTTTTGAGCTCTATTTTATAATCATTAAGATTTTTTTTAAAGGTCTGCATTCCGCCGGCAATTTTCTTTTCAACGTAAGGATACAACTCCGAGTGAGCCAAAATAAAATCACCGCTTTCGCTAATTTCTTCCAAAACATCCAAAATATAATTATAGAACGGATATTCCTCAATAGCAATATTTCCTTTACGAATACAACGAGCTGCGATTCTTGAAATAGTACGATCCAAATAATCTTTCAGCAAGATATAATTATCCAATACCCATAAAGTATCTTTATCAACTTGGGGAAGAGGTGTTGTTTTATTTTGCTGTCCGTCCATGTTTGGCTCCTTTAATCAATACCAATTTATCGTAGCTCTCGAGCTTTGTAAATTATTATTTTAAGATTTTAAATCACTATTTTTTTGATAAGGTTCATTTTCTTCCGCATTACTACCAAGATCGGGTAAGAAAAAATCATTTTCATCAGAAGGTTCGGCGGAGCTAACAGGTTTTAACGGTTTTCGCTGGACGGAAATATCCGGTTGTAATGAGATATTAGATGAAGCAAGACCACTGTTTCTGAGATCATCCGAAAAATTATTTTCGGTAATATAGGGATCCTGAGAAGACGTTACAAAATTATCAAACAATTCAGAAAAATCGGGGTCATCATTATTTTCCTGATTAGTCATAGAACCGACTTTTTCAGAATCAACAAGAACATTTTGTTTGATATCTTCGTCAGCTTGCTCGGCGGGCTCTTCTTCGTATTCCCATTCCCAATCGCCGTCACTATCGCCGACATCCGGTTGAGCTTCAACGGGAGCTGCAGTATCTTCGTCAACTTGTTCGGCGGGCTCTTCTTCGTATTCCCATTCCCAATCGCCGTCACTTGCGTTTGTATTCGGTTGAGCTTCAACGGGAGCGGCAGTATCTTCGTCAGCTTGCTCGGCGGGCTCTTCTTCGTATTCCCATTCCCAATCACCGTCACTTTTGGGCGCGGCAGTATCTTCGTCAGCATGTTCGGCGGGCTCTTCTTCATATTCCGTTTCTTTGTCGTCAGACATAGGTTCCGCAACGAAAGAAGGTAAATCTTCAGGTGTAAAAACATCTGAAGTATGCTCATTATCAATAAGATAATCTAAAGAATTTTCCTCCTTTGCCTGAACAATATCTTCCGATGGAGATTCAGAAACAGGTTGTTGAGAAAAAGCCTCCGGCTCTGGAACGGAATCATTAAAGAAAGAAGTTTCTGGTATTGTATCTTCAATAAAGTTTTCATCTTTAAGGGAATTTTCTTGCTCAAATGAAGACAGGTTTTCAGATGAATCAGTTTCAGTATCTTCGGAAAGAATGTCAGCCGGAAAATCCGAAATGGAATTTGAATCTTCATATGTGTTTTTATTATCAAAGCTTTCCAAGGTATTATCAGACACAGAAATAGCATTATCATCATCGGAATGATCAATATTTTCTGAATCATAGCCGAGTAAATCTCGTAATTCCAAATCGGCAGGTGTTAATGGCTGCAATGCGGTTTCATCATTTTTTTTATTTTTCTTCATTTTTTTCTTTTTCTTTTTGGCTACGGTATCATTATCAATATTTTCCGAAACGAAATCCGGCTCCGACTGAAGTTCTCGAGTTTCTGGGATAGGAGATATGTTTTCAAATTCTTCCTCCGCATTAGTTTCTTCGTACGAATTTTGAGAATTATTAACAATATCCTCGAATTTTTCTTCAGATTTTTGCGGCTCTTCTTGTTTATTAAAGTTAAACATATTGTTAAAAACACGTTTAAAGCCTGAGGCGTTCTTTTCCTGATTGTCAACCACAGCCTCAGCAACATTTTCAGACGTCTTTTCTGAATTTTGTGGCAAAACATCGCTGCCGGAAACGTTGGGCAAAGGTTGATAAAAAATGGTTTGCTGAGAAGCGTGTTGTTTTAAAAGGTTTAAGTTTTCTTGTTGAAATTCTTTTAAAGCCTTGACTAAATATTGATTTGATAATTGGCTGCTTTCTTTGAGAGCTCCGGATATGATGGACGAAATTTCTTTTGTTTGTTCTCTGGCCATTTCCCTGAAAAGCTGCGACTGAGCTTTAATTATATCTCCGACAAGGTCTTGAGAATTTGCAGCGGGAAGATTGTTAATTTGAATATTGTTGGCGTTGTTAGCATTATTATTAGCATTTATGGCATTCTGTTGAAGAAACATCTTAGCCATTTCTAACTGAGATTCCGTAATCGCTTTGGTTATCTCTTTTGTGTTATCAATAATTTTCACATTGCCTTCTGCGCCGGAAGAAATAACCGGAGAAGGAACATTTTGTGAGCGCAATTCTTTGATTAAAGAAGATGTCGATTCTTGCTGTGATTTTATCATGGCTTGAGCCAGAGCAAACACTTCTTTGCGTCTTTTTTCATCGGAAGCAGACAAGGCATCAGACATAATGGAAGCCATTTCTTTAGCAAAAGAAGGATCTACTTTGATTGTTGCGGCAGATGCTGCATTTAGAGAGCCACTTTCAGATGAAATATCAGAATTTTTTTCATTTTTTTGAGCTAAAACTTCGGCAAGGGCAGAAGCCATTTCTTTGGCAAAGGAGGCGTCTGCTTTGATTGTTGCTTGAGCAGCATTTCCTTGTGGTACCGAAGCAGATAAAGTTTGATTTTGCATTTTTTGCATCATCATCAACATCTGCTTTTGTAGCTCGAGAGTTTGTATGTTTGTTTGTGTGGTTTGGCTGTTGTCGGAAGCATTATTTTTTGCCGCATTATCCAAAACAGAAGATTGACTTTTATTATTTGCCGCCAAAGCATTTGTTAAAATGGTATTTCCTAACGGCTCATCTAAAAATTGGTTGGGAGTGAGACCGTTTTTTTCTTCCAATTCATCAATATATTCTTGCAAAAGCGAGCCTCCGGGTAAGATATTACACATATGTCTGATTTCGGGAGGCTGTTGTAAAATCAAATTATCAAAATCGGCTTTTTGTTTATCATCTAAAATATGCCTTTGTCGAAAAATATTTAAAAGACGTTGAATAATGACAATCGGGTCTTCGACGCCGGCCACTTTTTTATTTCTGCGTACGGAAGATGTATTTTCTTCACTCACGAATCAACGTCCTCATAAAAAATTATCGACACTCTATCCATAATATCAAATATATCACAAATCTTGTAAATTTCAGGTTAATAATTTCCAAAAAAAACTCTGCCGAAGCAGAGTTTTTTCAAAACCACGAAATCGGCAAATTTTTTAGAGATAAATTGCAACAACCTTATGAATTTTGTTCAAATCATTATTTCCGATTTCGATGCGATCATCTGGATTCCAGCGCATTCCGTATAATTTTCCGTTTTCATCTTCACGAATACTCAAAATTTTAGCTTCATTTTCTGAAGTATAATAAACGGCAATATCACCAACACTGACCATCTCTTGAGGATCAATAAACAAAACAGAGCGTGTCGGCAACAAACTTCCCAATCTACGTGTGCAAAGATTAACGGCATAAGCATCTTTTTTGCCATAGAGATTTACGGGGCGTTGAATTTTTCGTGTTTCTTGAGAAAAATCAATAATAATGTTGCCATCTTGACCGGCAATGCCATAAACGGAAATTTTTAAACCATCGGGGTTTGAACTTCCGAAAGAAGAAATGGCGCCGCGCGGTGTTGATAATAGTTTATATTTTGCATCGTTACGTTGAATAATCTCTTCAAGCATTCCCTTATCTTCCAATGCTTTTATTTCTGTTTTTAATTCATCAACAGAAGTATTCAGCGCTTTAGCGATGTTTTTCATCTCTTTATCGGAAACTTCCCTTTGTCCCATTTCGATACGGTGATAAACAGACAAGGTCATATCGGCACTTTCAGCCACTTCAATAAGAGTGAGGTTTTTCTCGTTTCTGATTTGACGCAAACCGGCACCGAGAGTTTTGAGACCGGTTTTTTCATTAATTTTATTGCGTCTTTCTTGTTCTCTTCTCCAAGCCTGAACAATCTCTTGCTGGGAGTTTTGCTCATTAACGAACAAATCTTGTAAAGGGCAGTCTAAAAATTCGGCTACACGAACCAATTGTTCTTGATCAACGCGACGATACCCTTTTTCAATTTTAGAAATAGCCGAAAGGCTAACAGACAAATGGTCAGCCAATTCCTGCATGGAGCGACCGCGCAAACGCCTGAACATTCTGATTTGATTAGGGAAAATAATTTCTTCCATTTTTCAACTACCTCTTAATTATAATATCGGATTAAATTTAGCATTATCTTAATATAAGCCAAAAATTAATCAAGAAAATAGTACAAAAAAAGACAATATGTGTACAAATTTATATTTTTTTAATTGAAAAAATTTGACTATCTCAATTCTCCGATTTTACGAGGGTGAGAGTTTTGTCTTTGTCTTAAAAGAGCTTTTTTGATTTTTGCTTGATCTCTTTCGCTATAGGCCAATCCGCCGTGCTTTTCAAAGATTTGGGCAAAATCTCCGTCTATATCCACGCCATATTGAGTTCTTTGAGCATAATAGCCGGACAAAGCATAACGTTCGCTTTTATCATATTGTCCGGTTTGTTCGTTATATTGAAGCACTCTTTTTCGGTTGATCATTCCGTCGGTAGCATAAGCTGTTTCGTTTCCGTTTTTATCTTTGGAGATGGATTCGACTAAAACGCGATTAGAATTTTCATTCTCAGGTAAATGCATTTTTAAAGTTTGAGAAGAATTGTCTGCGCCGTTATTGATAATTTCAACGACTTCTCTTCCATCCTCATCCTTTGTAATATTAATTGAATCTTCGGAAATATTGTTAGGAACGCTCATTCCCGAAGCTTCTGCATATTGTTTTAAAACGGCGGCTTTTACCATTTTTTCGGAAAAAGCAGAATCTTTCAAAGCCAAATTGAGAGAAACCGTATTTAAGCTTCCGTCGTTGTTTCTGGCAGCTTTCAGACCTGCAGATTGAATTTCTATGTTAGAAGATACAACAGTTAATTCTCCGGTTTGTTCGTTACGTTGAGTCGTTTCCACTTGTTTTAAATATCCGTCAGAACGTGTCGTAACCACTTTACCGTTGCCAAAATCTTTGCTGGATTTGATCATCTTGGTTCCGTTATTCATAATCGTAAGTGTTTTTGTTTTATCACGACCTCTGAGCCAAGATTTATTTTGAATGGTATAAGTTCTGCCGATAACATTTCCGTCTTTATCGGTAATTTCTGTTTCTTTACCATGTTTTTGCAAGCTGCGGGTTTGAGCATTTCTTCTCATATCGGCGAATCTTTCTTTAGCTCCGTCAGCTAAAACTCCGCCGACTTTTTTGGCTCCGCCCACAGCTTTTAATCCCAAATCTTTAGTTCCTTTGGCAGCCATACCGCCGATAGCGCGTCCGGAACCTCCCGGAACCATACTCGGGGCAAATTGGCTGGCAAAAGTGTTGACTTCTTCCAATGTAACCCAAGTTAAAAGCAAAATAAACACAATCTTGAGCAAAGTTACGCCACCCCATACTAATGTGGTGATAATTGCTTCTTGGAAATTAGAGTCCGTAAGTTTGCCGACACCGCCTTCATTAATGGTATTTTCAATTGTTCCGGTCAGGATATAGATAATCAAACTCATGAAAACAAAATTAAAGATGGCGTTCATAAAAATATCCCAAACTTTTTTAACATATTTATTTGTTACTTTAAACGGATAAGCGCCGATAGCTGCCGGTAATAAGGCGCAGGCAATCGTAAGCTGGAAGATGGAATCAATCAACAAAAACGGAAATATGATGATAACAATACCGGCACCGCAGAAAATCAGAAGACCGGATATCAAATAGGTAATTGAAGGAAAGATAAATAAAGTTCCTTTTACAAAGAAAGCCACACACATGGCAGCGGCACCAAGGGCCAATGTATCATTCAATCGTTGCTGAATGGCTTGTAAAGTGCAAAGAATACTTTGTCCCATTGACACCGGCAAGCCACCGTCTTGTATCAGCGCATATTGAGAAACGGAACAAGCCTTATCGGAGGCAGCCATTTGCGCCAGCTTAAATCCGGTATTAAATACAGGTTCCATCAACATAGCAAAAAATGTTCCGGAATCTGCTTGTAAAAAGACAACCACAATCAAAACAACAAAAGATTTATTAAGCAAAGTTTTAATCAATGTTGGAGCATCTTTTGTTTTGAATGAGGAAACAAACATCAAAATTTGAGTTGCAATCCATAAAGCCCAAGCAACTAAAACAACACTCAAAACAGGTAAGGCCAATTTATCGAAAGTAAGCTTGGCAATAGTACTGGCCGTATTAAAAATAACGGTAAATAAGGGGCACATCATACAATCGCCGTAACTGAGTTTATATTGGCTCGGTGAACAATCTTTATCAGACTTTTGAGAAGAGCTGTCACTGCCGCCGCTGCCCGAACCGCCACCGCTACCGGAACTTCCACCGCCGGCGCCGCTTCCTCCGGAGGCCCCGCTTGCAGTACAGTTAAAACTGGCGGACTGATTTCCGGTACAAGCATCTCTTCCGGTAACTTCTTTAACCACTTCTTCATAAGATTTTCGTTGGTTGGCGGGTTTTTGCTGTTCCGCTTCCCAAGCTTTACGAATAGCTAAAGATTCAAGAGCTTCGGAACCTTCTCGGGCATTACGTCTTTGTACCGAATTTCGTATGGCTTCGGAAGAACTGCTGTAAAAATAGTCACGGCGTACATACATTGCTTCCAAAAGCTCTTCTTCACTCATAGTGGTCGGATCGCCGATATTATTTTTGATAGAGCGCATAAGATTTTTTACGCCCCCCGGAGAACCTAAAGCGACGGCAGCAGAAAATAAAGACATCTGTAATTCGGGGGATAGAGAATTAAAATCAATTCCATATTCGCTTTTTATGGCATTTGCCGCCGTATCATAATACATTTTCTGCATATATTTTTCTTGAGCAGCTTCAAAAGCAGCAGCGGATTGAGAATTTTTACAAATGTTTTTCCATTTGTTAGCAAATTCGGTAGCCGGAGCCGCACAAGCTTTTGCGTTCATGCTGTCAACATTGCCCCCACCAAGTTGGTTCCACAAATCAGGATTTGTAGATTTTAAAGATTTAAGAAAAGTCTTAAGACTTCCAGAAGAGCAAGCTAACTGGCTTGAACCGTAACTGCATCCGCCGACGTCACCGGCAACACAATTGTTAAAAGCGCAAGGATTTCCGGCAGATTCATATTTATGGTGCAATTGAGAAATATTATCTTCAGGATACATCTTGGCACATCCAGAAACAGAGCATCTGGAGTCAAGATTTCCGCTGATAGAATTAGATTCGGTTTCGGCTTCGGATTCGTTTTCAGAAGTCGGAGCGGTTGTTTGCTCCTCGGTATTTGGCAAGTTTTGAGCACAAACAACACAAGAAAAAAGACAACAAAACATCAAGCAGATTCCGCATATAATCTGCCGCATCATACGATAATAGATATAATTTTTGTTTTCTTCTTTCAACATGTTCGTATCCATAAAACTTTATAAAATTCGTTTAATAATATTTGGTTAACCAAATTTACTTAGCTCCGCTGCCGGCAGGGGGAGACTGAGGTTTACCGCCATCTCTACGCTTGTCATTATCAGATTGTTTATTCCGATTGTTGTCTGAAACCGGAGGATTCTGTGTCCTGGTATCACCGGCATCAGTACGAGGTTTAGACTTGTCCGAACGACGCTTATCCTTTTCTTCTTCGGCTCGACGATTTTCTTCCTCATAACGATTCCAGTTTTCATCTTCTTCGCGTTGTCTCTCGTCACGCTCTTTTTTACGTTGTTCTTCTTTACGACGTTGTTCTTCCAGTCTGCGTTTTTCTTTTTGTTGTTGACGATACTGTTTATTACGTTCTTCTCGTTCGGCTTTATTTTCTTTTCTAGGGCCTCTGATATCTTCTCCGGCGGCAGCCAAAATGATGTTTCGCCCAAGTTTAAGAGTTTTGGCTGCAACTTTAAGAGTTTTACTTCCCGATTTAAATGTTTTGGCAGCAATTTGACCGGCTATGGTTCTGTCTTTAACACCATGGTATAAGACATTTGCACCTTGACCAAGCACATTACCCACCTGCATGGTTCCTTTACCGACGGAAGCCACGGCACGATATCCGGCATATAGGCTGTTATCAACGGTTTTAGCGGCAAATCCGAGAACCTTACCGGCGCCTCTGAAAGGCATTCCGATAACGGCAGCAGCCGGTCGAGTAGCATATTTTGTATATTGATAAGCAACGTTTAGACGGGTTGCTGCCATACCGACAACACTACCTCCTGCGGCGGCAAAGGCAAGTCCGGTATCTCCGATAGAAGCACCGATATTCATGGCAGAACGGGTTAAATTTCCGACCGGAGCCAAAACGGTTTGAGCAACGCCGATACCGGTAAGCAATGTCCCTTCTGTCAATTTGTAGGCACTGTCAACTGTGTTTTTGGTTGTATCAACCAGCGTCATGCCTAAAGCAATGGAAGGACGAACAACGCCTTTCCCGATAGCGCTCATAAGATCGTCAACTTTTGCTTCCCCGATATAATCTCCGCCTTCTTTCAAGCTTTTACCCAAATTTCTGGCAGCGGCAATACCTAAGCCGATTCCGGTAAGTGTAACGGCGGCGGCTCCATACTTATTCTTTATGCCGGTATCATCAGAGACATCTTTTTTGAAATTGGCAACAGTATCTTTCAGATCATTCCAATTACGCTTCATATTACCATGTAAAAAGCTCTGTTTTGCTTCACCCAAATCGGCTTGAGCCATATGTAAGTTCTGTTTGAAATTCTGACCGACATCTTTCCATCCGAATTTCTGTTCTTTACTGCGTTCGATGTCTTTGGCAGTACGAGCATTCATCTGTTGGATTGAAGCCGCGGCATTATTTTTAATATCAGTAATGATTTTTCCGCTGGTTACATATTTTATCTTACTTGCAGCAATAGTCGACAAACGATCTTTTGCGGCACCGGAACGAACATCGGCAATGCCGGTATTTATGGCAGAAAACGCGGAAGCCAAACGTTGTCCCGTATTAACGGCACTTTGAGCCACGGTTTGAGTGGCGTCACCGAATTTTTGAACGGATTTATCAAAATCTTGGTGAGCTTGTGTTTTCATATCGCTTTTGGTTTGCAAAACGGCGTTTCCGATTTTGCCGAATTTTTCAGATTGTTGTAATTTTTCAGCCAAGACCTGAGGTGTCATGGATGCGGCGGTTTCAGCCAAAGCTCCACCCAATTCTTTTCCGGCTTCTTTAACTTCAGCTCCGCCGGCTTTAGCTGCAGAAACAATACGATCAAGTGTATTTTTTCCCGGATTCATCAACATATCACCGCTGTTTTCCATTGATTGTCCGAAACGGTTGACGGTGTTAGCTAAACCCAAGCCAATGTTGGCACCGAGTTTTCCGAGTTTACCTTGAATTTTTGTTCCCAAATCAGTATCTGCATGTAAAGAATTATATTTATCCAAGCTATCGGCGGCAGCTTTAGAAGCTTGTTGTTTTTTGACCCATCCGGAAGTTGCTTTGTTAATCATTTTTCCGACAAATTTGTTATGAGCACCAACAGCAGCACCGGCCGCACCGATACCGACGTTTGCGGCAGCTTTTGTAACCGTTGTTGCAGCTTTACCGGCCTGATGAGAAATAATGCTGAGACCGGTTTTAAACGGCTTTGAAATTTTGCCGGTTGTCCACATTGTAGCCGCCGTTGCCATGTGGTGCATCGGAGAACCGGCAGCACTTGTCATTCCGGTATCAAATTTATTCGGATAATTATTTGTAATTTCGGAAATCATTTTAATAGCATAGATATAGCAGAAAATAATGATCAGAAAAGCCGGACCGGTAAAATCAAAAAGAGATTGCACATATTCAACATTATCAACTTCAAAAGCTTTGAAAAGAGCCTCTTTTCCGGAATAAGATTGTCCTTCGATTTCCAAATCTCCCTCAGCCGAGAAAGCCTGACTGATAAGTCGGATGGCATAAGAAGAAGATAAAGCTAGGAAGAGAAACGTAAATGCGGCGTTGAGAGCAATCCCGACAATGGATTTCAATTTTCCGGCCGTGATTTTGAACGGCCACAAACCGATAACCACCGGCAAAGCAATAATGGCAAAGCCGATTTTGAAAGGTATGTCGATAAGATAATAACAAACGGAAAGAACGAGCATAAAACCGACAAACCAAATGGCAGCTCCGCACAACCATAACCAAATGTCGGGAATACGAATATCAATAATATCAATAACATTAATATGTAATCCGTTTTGGATGGAAAAACAGGTCAAACCGCTGCCGATAACAAAGTTTGTAGCCACTTCGTTACTGACGCCTTCAGACAGTTTAAGAATTTTATCCATGACAGGTTTAGACACAATATCAGTAGGGCCGGAATATTGGTTTTCAGCTTTTGGCGTGGAAGAAATATCAATACCTTCGGTTTCAAGAAGCATCGCCGAACCGAAATCGGCACCGGCCGCCAAGATTGGATTAATGGCATAACTGACCAAAGTTCCGATTCCGGCATTGATAAAGCAATAGGCGACAAGAACTTTTCCAAAAAAGATAATTAACTCATTAGTCATGGAAGAAGGTTCGACATTGGCAAGAGAAGAGACTTTTCTCAAAGCCCAAAAAGCAACCCAAATAGCACTGCCGAGAAGGAGGAGTTTATTACCGGCTTCTTTAGAAACATCATAAACCTGACTCGCGGCACGCATAAAAGAAGCAAGAAGAACATTAACAATTTCGCAAGGGAAACAATCTCCTTGATAACGTTCTTTCAAAACATTCATACCGGGACAGGCATAACCGTTTTTGATATTGGAATTGTTAATTTGCTCTCTAAACTCAGAGTCTGTCAGATATTTCATTTCACATTCTTTTTTAGACATTCCCTGACAAACATCAGCAGCGTAAGCTGGTTGCACATAAAAACATATTGAACAGAAAAGCACAATGATTCCAGCCCAAAAGCAATTAAAAGGCGTTATCTTGAAAAATATGTTGTAAAAGCATTGTTTCATGACACATTCCTAACGTCTTCCGGCCAGAGAATCAATTTTTTGTTGAATCTCTGTATATTTATCTCTGGCACTTTTATATTTATTATGCACGGCCACAGCGGCTTTACCGATATGGCTGTTTTTAGCTTTTTCAATACCTTTTTGCACTTTTTCAAGTTGTTTAACGGCTTCCAAACCTTTGGAAGTACCGGCAGTAAGCCAAGCCAAAATGGTTTTACCGACCATTTTAACCAAAGCGGCCAATTTTCTTTGGAAATTAGCTTTAACGGCTTCTCCGCCGATAATGGCAGAAACCATTTTTTGAGCAACCGACAAAGTATTTTTGATAAGAAAGGCCAGCAGCAATAAGGATAAAATAGCCGGATTTAATTCTTTAAAAGTTTCGAGCTGATTTCCTTGCGGATTAAAAGTCTCGGGATGATCTTGCAAAATTTGCATAACGGCAAGCAGAGCCATAGAGATTAAAATGGCAATCATCATCATAAATGCAGCCGAGTTGAGAATGGATTTAAAACCCGTGATGGCCCATTTTTTTGTTTGATCAAAAGCATAAGACATGACCAAAATAGGCAACATAACAATCATGAGCGTAAATTTAAAAATTGTATCAACAAGATAGAAAACAAAGCCCAGTTTAATAATGGTAAAGGTTACCAAAATCAACAATCCGACAACGGTAGCCATAAATCCGGGCATTTTCATCACTTCAAAAGCAAGAGCATTACCCAAGGTCAAACGTTCGTTAACGGAACAAATCATACATTCCATCATCTCTCGAGGGGCGGTAGGAAAACCGGACAGAGATGCTTGCATTGTTCCGTTAGCACGACATACAACATTGTAACCGGCGGAAATGGTTTCGCCGAAAACGGTAACGGTGTTGTTTCCGGCGGCATCAGCAGAAGATGTTGTTTCTAAGACCTTGCTTCCAAATTCAAGAAAAGCATTATAAATAGGGAAAATGATCATGTTCAAAACCCAGAGCAAACCATCAACGGAAGAAGCCAACCATCCGCAAACAAAGCAAAGCACAAGCTTTCGCAAGACCTCATTCCACATTTCCAAACTTTCACCGGTTGCATCTTTAAAAGAACTGACAAATTTTAACATTCTGAAAGCAAACCAAACAGCAAAGGCAACCAACATCAAAGTAAGAGCGCCATTTGTAATTTTGCTGTACATTCCCATGGAAACCGTGCCCATGGTATCATACAACACGGTGAGCATTGATTTTTGCCAGCAATCGCGGTGTTCTTTAGAAATTTGCTCGGAATCCATCCCTTCAGGGGTAGTCCCTTCTTTAGAGCAGCCGGACAAGGTAAAAGATACCGCAACCAAAAGAAGCAGCATTGCTAAAAATCTGATTATGTTTACCTTGCGTTGCATTTTATCACCATGTTTAATGTTAACAATTTTTAATTAATATTCCTAATCTTGTTAATTATTTTCATTGTCACCACCGGCATCATTATCACCGCCGCCAGCACCACCGCCGTTGCGTTCTTTATGTAAATTATCTTTATTTCCGCTGCTTCCGGTCGGCGACAGACGATTTTGTCCGGCTTTTCCGTTTTTACCGCTATTTCCGATATTTCCGGCTCCGTTTTTACTGCCGACGGCGTTATTAGCCGCTTTTTTAGCACCGGTTTTTCCGCCGAATTTTCCTAAACCGAGTTTTGCCGCAACGGCATTTCCGGCCTTAGATGTTAAATCATTAGCTTTTGTCGCAACAGCTTTACGCGCCGGCTGTGTAGCCTTCGTCGTCAAGTCTTTGGCACCGCGGGCGGCCATACCGCCGATTCCGGCACCAATACTAATACCGGCACCACCAGCCATCTTATTAGCCAAAGTTGAAGATTGGTTAGAAAATTTAAATCCGAAAATACAACAGAATATCAAGATTAAGAAACCACCGAAGCCAAGATCAGTCATTTCTTGCACTTCTTTGATATTGTCACCGCTGAGAGCTTCCGCTAAAGAAGCCAATCCGCTGGACGTATTAGGTGTAGACGTTGTCGACGAGCCCGTTGTCGACGAGCCCGATGTCGACGAACCGGATGTCGACGAGCCTGATGTCGACGAACCTGATGTTGATGACGTATCAGAAGTTTGGGCAGAAGAAGAACCATTCATGGCCTGTCCGATAAGTTGAGTATTGATACTGACAACAATTCCCATGAAAACGAAAGTGAAAAATACATTAAGGAATAATTCTATACCGGTTTTACTGTATTTATTTGTAATTTTGAAAGGCCAGCAGGCAATTAAAAACGGCATAAGAGCACCGATCAAGCCTAAAGTAACAACGGCATCCACAAGATAGAAGGCAAAAGCCAAGGAAAGCATGAGTGCAAAAGCCCAAATAAATAACCCCTGAAAGACCATGTTAAAGTCCCAGAATCCGGCTATATTACCGGCGGCGGCATGACGACCGGCGCACATAAGGGAAGAACCGACAGCTTGAGTTGTTGCAATTTCATTTTGAATGGAGCGGATGTAACAATCCAACTTAGCATACAGAGTTACGGGAAGTAAAGCCGTATCGTTTTCCACGCTTAAATTAAGACATTCTTTTGCCATATCGGAAGCCTGAAAAAGCATGGCGGTACCAAATTCCAATCCGGCACCGAGTACGGGAGATATAAAATAATAATAAACTTGGTCAGGATTCATTAAAAATAAAAAGGCCAGCAAGACTTTAAAACTTTGCACCAAAAGCTCATTAATAAACGAGGGAGCATCTTGTCTGGTAAAAGAACTAACGTGAGCCAAAACTTTGAAAGCAATATAAATGGCAAATCCGACCAGCATGGCCATGGCAATGGGTTTAGCAAGTTTTGCAAAAGAAAGTTCTGTCATTTCTTGTGCGGCAGCATAAATCACGGCAAATAACGGACAGAACGTACAACTTGAAGCATCGGCGATTGCAATCGGAATCGGAGGACATCCTTTAAGGTTTCCTTCCATAGCAGCAGCTCCGCCGAATAAAGTTTTGACATATTTCTTTTGTTTTCCGGTATAAGGATCGGTATAAACATAAACATCCTGCCCGATCATATCCATGTTACCAAAAAAATTAAAAGCGGTTTTAATACTTCCTAAAGATAAACTGATACCTGTTTTCAGAGCTCCCCATAATGCTTTTTTTACGTTTCCTTGTTTCACATTGTCCCAAGTTTCAGAAGCATTTTCTTTAACATCATCCAACGCATCGGAAGCAGCACTTCCAAAAGCATCATCCAGACCATAATTATCACCGGAATCTTCGCCTTTAGAGCCTTCAATTCTGTTCTGTTCGTTTTGTTGTACTTGGTTAAGTATATCATTTACGCTGGTTCCCGGTGCAGCGGTTTGAGCATAAACAGATGTCGGAATTTCAATAACCGCCAATGAAAAGATAACAACAATCAATTTCATCATATCATTTATCTTCATCATGATTTTTATCCTTTGCAAAGGGGTTTCCGATAACCTTCCAACCGATAACAAACATTATAATAACTAAAAGTACGGCTAAAAACAAAGCCCGACTTCCGGTAAACCAGCTAAAGAAGTCAATATAATAGGCCAGCAATATTAAAATTAATATCAAAATATTAATAAAATATGTTTTCATTGTCATCCTTCTAGCTTTTATTATCTTAACACAAAATATCCTTTAATAGTGTTACAGTTTTTTTATTTTTTAAAACATCCGTTCTTGATAAAATACATAGTTTGCTTAACAATTAATTGATTCTTTATCGGGTTAAAATGCCGATTTTTTATTTTGATTATATCTTTGCAGCCTTCGGCAAAAGCTTCGTTTTCAGAATATAGCTTATTTTTATATCCGTCTGGCAAAAAGGAAATTGCATCAACAAACGGGTTTCCGCAACAAATAATTCCGGTTTCGATAGAATTTTCAATATCTGGCATATAAGCCACTTTTTTGGGCGTAGCCTCTTTAAGCATGGGACCGAAAATTAAGTTGGCTAATTTATATTGAGACAGTTTTGCAAAAAATTTAGAGCCTTGGTTAGGTGGTGCAATTTCAACCACGCGCTGAATTTTGAGCTTTTTAAACCATTCGGCATTTTTTCTGTTGAGTAATTCTCTTAGAATGAGAGCCCCGACACCTTTAGTAACAAAAGACACATCGGTAATATCAATTAGATTATTTAAAAAAGTTTCAAATTGAGTAACATGAGCCTCAAGAGATTTCTGCGAAGACGGATAATTAACGGCCGCTGCTGAAAATTTATTAGCAAGAGCTGCACGCCAAAGAGGTTTAAAAATATTTTTAGAATCAAACAAACCGTGAATCATCACAATCATATGCCCTTTTTGTCTGGGTAGCTCGTAAACCTCAATATATTTATAGAAAGCTTTTAAGCATTCATCAAAAGTACCGCAATGTCGTTGAATATCCCAAGAATCGAGAAGGCGGCATTTTTTAGATTCAAAATGACGTTGAATGCGCCATTTTTGATAAAAGAAAATGTCTTCCCAAAATTGCGAACCTCCCAAGGTAAAAAAATCGAATCTCATACGACACCCTATTTATAAATATTTTGATTAGGAATAGCGGTAATTGTTACTTTAGAAGAATCGGAACCTGTCGATTCGATTAAAATTTGCACAACTCGATTGTTGCGTCCGTAGGTCATCTGGCTGAACTTAGCGCGAACCGTTGCAACTTCAATCCAGTTAAGTTTAGGCATTTCAGACATATAGAAATCAAAAACGCTGCTGGCATTATAAGGTGTATCAAAGGCCAGAGAGCCGATCCAGCTTTCTCCGCTTCCGAGAGCTTTCGTTTCATCTAAATCAACATACGATTCTTGAGGAAACGGAATATCGGGAAATTGAGCAAAAGCAGGCGGAATCGCAGAACCGTCAATGGCTGTGATTCTCGGTTTTTCCGATGCGCAAGCCGTAAAAACAAGCAAAGCAATAACTAATATACTGTTTTTCAACATATTAATATGTCCTATAAATTAAAAAAATGCATTTTGAATATTAAACTAACATATAGAAGTTAAAAAAAAGAAAATGTCAAAAATTTACTAAAATCACAGCAAAATGTATTTTTTTTATAAAAGAAAACAAACGTTTAAGAAAAAAGTGCAAAAAAGTCAAAAAAAAGTAAAAAAAGTTATTGACTTTAGGGAAAGGGCGGGATATAAACCGGTTTGTCGCCGCGATGAGGCACGGTTG
>CASFNB010000010.1 GCA_949295915.1 uncultured Pseudomonadota bacterium
TTGCACAACAAATATAAACGGTGATTTTTGCCTTATTTATGAACCGGTGTACCCAGATTATCTCAATGATACACCAGAAACCATTAACCAAATCGACCGTAACAACGTGGTCTATGATGAGTTATGCAAAATATAAATAATGCATTAATGTTTGTTGCTTCTTAACATTAATTTTTTTATACACAAAGGAAAAATAATGATTTACGGATATATTAGAGTTAGCACAGACAAACAAGATTGTGAAAACCAAAAATTAGGAATTGAGCTAAAAGCCAAATCTTTAGGATTTTGCGTTAATAAATATGTGGAAGATGCCGGTGTTTCTGGAACGGTTAAGGCTAAAAAGAGAAATCTTTGGAAAATTGTACAGCAAGGCAAGCAAGGAGATTGGCTTATTACATCGGAACTGTCAAGGCTTGGACGTTCAACCGTAGATGTTTTGGAAACTTGCGGTATTCTGGCGCAAAAAGGCATAAATGTTTGGTTCGTAAAACAAAATATCGGCTTAGACCAATCTCCAATGGGTAAAATGATGTTGGCCATAATGTCTGCCTTTGCGGAAATGGAAAGAGATCTAATTTCAATGCGCACCAAAGAAGCTTTGGCTTTAAGAAAACAAAAAGGAAGAAAATTAGGCAGAGAATTTGGAAGCAAAAATAATAAATATAAGCTTGATGATAAAAAAACATTTATTCTTCAGGAACTGGAAAACGGAATATCTAAAAGAAAACTCGCTAAAAAACTAAATGTAACGGTAGCAACATTAAATCGATTTTTAGAACGGCTACAGAGTTCGATTTAAACGAACGATAGAATAAACTCGTTTCATAATACTGTTAATATAAGTAAATTCAACAAAAATATTCAATAAAGCACATCATAAATTTTACCTTCCTTAAAATAGATACAAGAGGGTGAAATGGTTTGTCATACAGCCATATTATTAAAAGATGATATGGCACAAGTCTCTGATTTACAAAACAGTTTGGCAAAAAATCAAACTGTTTTGAAAAATCGTGCTTGTGGATATGATGAGATTCGGAAGTTTTGCCATATTGATAAACTTCCGTCTCCTCTGGCAAATCTTGAAGATATTGACATTTTAGAGCAAAATATTCGGGAGTTAAGCCCATATTTATTAAAAATTTTATTACAAGACAAAACAACCGGTCGTTATATTCGCTGGGCTTGTGATGAATATGCTAAATATGGCGAGGCTTATACAGCAGAAAAAGAAATCTTTCCGGAATTAATAACCGGCCCAAATACAAAAATAATTCAACCGCGTATTGCCAAAAGCAAAGAAGATCAGCTTAACCGAACTCGTAAATCGGCAGAAGTTTTCACACCGAGTTGGATTTGCGCAGAAATGAATAATCTGTGTGATGAAGAATGGTTTGGAGAACCAAACGTTTTTAACCAAGTGATTGATAAAACTTGGGAGCCAACCTTAAATAAGATTTCTTTTAAAGAAACAAACAAACGCAAAAAAGCAGAATGGCAAAGATATGTTGACTCCAAACGCTTGGAAATCACTTGCGGCGAAGCTCCGTTTTTGGTTTCAAGATATGACACAACAACCGGAGAAGTTTTGCCGATTATAAAACGTATTGGCTTGTTGGATAGAAAGTTACGTATTGTTAATGAAAATACGGATAATGAAGCCGATTGGTTCGTTTGGACTAAAAGAGCTTATGAAAGCACCTATGGATATGAATATCAGGGTGATAATCTTCTTTTGGCCAGAGAAAATTTGCTTTGGACCTTTATTGATAACTACAAATATAAATTTCAACAATTTCCGGCAATAGCACACCTCAAACAGATAGCTAATGTTATTGCTTGGAATATTTGGCAAATGGACGGTTTGAAAGAATGTGCACCGTTCGTTGCATCTGAAGCCTCACAATTAGAGCTGTTTAACGATTTACCCACCCTTAGTTTTCCCATTATTTGCCGCGTGAAAGACTGGAGAAATAAGCTCGTCTTTTATTTCCGCGATCTGAAAGGAGATAAAAAAATGAAGTTTGATTATGTTATTGGTAACCCTCCTTATCAAATGGATGCGGATTCAGATTCTGAAACAAATGGACAGAAACCTAGAACAAACATTTTCCACTATTTTCAAATGCAGTCTGATGAAATAGTTTTAGATACTTCGGTTTTAATATATCCAGGAGCTCGTTGGATGCATCAGTCCGGTAAAGGTCTAAAAGAGTTTGGAAAAAATCAATTAAATGATAAGCGTTTATCTAATATCTATTTTTATCCTAATGTTAAAGAAATTTTTGGAACAGCTGCAGATTTATCTGATGGAATAACAATAGTAGTAAAAAAACAAAAAAAAGATACTTCAGGATTTAAATATACCTATATTCAAAATGGAAAAAGACAAACCATAGAATTAAAAAATCCTGGCGATGATTTAATTCCTCTTAATCCTAATGATATTGAAATTTCAAACAAAATAAGAGAATTTATAAAAAATAAACATATTAATTTTTTACATCAGTCTATCCTTCCAAGGACGTTATTTGGCATAGAAAGTGACTTTGTTGCTAAGAATCCATCAAAAGTAAAACTCTTAGAAGATGGTTATAAATTACAAGACAATGAGATAAAGTTGCTTACAAATGATAAAGCGGGCTCAGCAGGTAGAGCAAGATGGTTTGTTGTTGATCGGAGCATAATAGAGAATGGTATAAAATATCTTGATGAATTCCAAGTTGTTGTATCAAGTGCAAATGCTGCTGGAAAAAAAAGAGATAGCCAAATGGAAATAATAAAAGACAGAGCCGCATTTGGTCGCGCAAGAGTTGCATTGCGTTCCTTTAAAAGTTATCAAGAAGCTCAAAATTTCTATAAATATCTTAGTAGTTATATTGTAAAATATTCATTTTTATTGACTGGAGATGCTTTAACCTCTTTAGGAAAACTAGTTCCAGATTTAGGAAATTACATAGACAATTCAATTATAGATTTTAGTAAGGATATTAATGTTCAGTTAGCACAGTTAATTTCTTTAGATGAAAATGAAGTAGCCTATATAAAAAATGTTATTGATGAATTAAGATAATATAAGAGAGAATATTATGAAAAACATAGACATCAAAACAGCTAAAAAAATTGAGCCCAAATGCTATGCTTACACAACTCCGGAAATTGCGCGCCATAATGGTTGGACAAAGATTGGCTATACCGAACAAGACAATGTAGAAGCTCGTATCAAACAACAAACTCAAACAGCTGATATCAAATTTAAGCTGGAATGGCAAGATTTGGCCATTTACCAAGACGGAAGCGGAGATTCTTTCAAAGATAAGGATTTTCATGCCTATTTACAAAAGAAAGATGTTGAAAAGTTACCAGATTCCGAATGGTTCCATATTTTACCACAGGCTTCTTACGATGAATTTTGCTATTTTAAACAACATAGAGGAATATTAGAAACATTAGGCGTTATTCCTTATAAGCTTCGCAAAGAGCAAAATGAGGCGATAGAACAAACTTCTTTGTATTTTAAATCTCGCCAAGATGATGAGCCCGAGTTTTTATGGAACGCCAAACCTCGTTTTGGTAAAACATTGTCAGCCTATGCGTTATGCAAAAGCCTTAATGTTCCTAAAGTGTTAATTGTAACCAACCGACCGGCCATTGCTAATTCTTGGTATGAAGATTATGTCAAGTTTTTGGGAACGGAATCAGGATATTACTTTGTCAGTCAAGTAGATGGTTTAATCGGAAAACCTTATGTCCTATCTCGAGAGCAATATACCAAACATATCAGCCAGCCAGACCATAAAGGTTGTATAGAGTTTGTGTCACTGCAAGATATGAAAGGTTCTATTTATTTTGGCGGACAATATGACAAACTCAAAGAAGTAGCTGAATTGGATTGGGATATTTTGATAATAGATGAAGCACACGAAGGTGTGGATACCTACAAAACCGACGTTGCTTTTGACCATATCAAAAGAAAATATACCTTGCATCTGTCCGGAACTCCATTTAAGGCTTTGGCCAACAGCAAGTTTGAAGAAAAAGCCATTTTCAACTGGACCTACGCTGATGAACAAAAGGCAAAACGAGAATGGGATTATTCTCAAGATGAGGAAAACCCTTACGAAAATTTGCCACAACTTAATCTTTATACCTATCAGATGTCTGAAATTATCCGAGATAAGCTTCAAAAAGGAGCCGATTTTGATAATGATGGCGAAACGGAAGAATATGCTTTTGATTTGAACGAATTTTTTATTACCAATGCAAATGGAAGTTTCAAATATGAAGCTGATGTTGATAAATTTTTAGATGCTTTGGTCAGCCAAGAGAAGTTTCCTTTTTCAACTCCGGAATTACAAAATGAGTTAAAACATACATTTTGGTTATTAAATCGAGTTGATAGTGCAAAGGCTTTGGCTAAAAAACTTCAAAAACACGATGTTTTTAAGGAATATGAAGTTGTTTTGGCCGCCGGCGATGGTAAAATTGATGATGACAGCGAAAATAAAAAAGCTCTGGATAAGGTAAGAAAAGCAATTAAAGAGCATGATAAAACAATAACTCTTTCGGTTGGGCAACTTACAACCGGTATTACAGTTCCGGAATGGACTGCAGTTTTTATGCTCAGTAATGTCAAAAGTCCGGCACTTTATATGCAAGCGGCCTTTAGGGCTCAAAATCCCTGTTTATTCAAAGTTGGAAGCGAATTATACCGAAAAGAGAATGCTTATGTATTTGACTTTGATCCGGCTCGAACATTGGATATTTTTGAACAATTTGCTAACGATTTAAGTGCAGATACATCTCGCGGCGGTGGAGATAGTGATACTCGCAAGAAACATATTCGCGAACTTCTGAACTTCTTTCCTGTTTACGGTGAAGATGATGAAGGCGAAATGATAGCCCTTGATGCCGAAAAAGTATTATCCATTCCTCGAAAAATTCACGCTTTGGAAGTTGTAAGACGTGGTTTTATGAGCAATTTCTTATTTCAAAATATTAGCAATATTTTTAGTGCCCCGCAGGAAGTTGTAGATATTATTAAACAATTTGAGGCTGTAAAAGAGCCTATACCCGTTACACCACAAACAAAAGAAGATTTATCAATCAATGATGAAGGAGAAGTAGAATTACCGCAACAAGCCATAGAAATTGGTGTGGAGAATGTTTTTGGTGAAAAAATTTATGGTATTACCCAAAATCTGCAAGATACAATCAAACAAATTCAAGAAACTCATAAGGATGATAAAGACGAAACGCTAAAAAGAATGCAAGATGAGTTTCATTCGGTTGTAACAACAGAGTTAGTGAAAACAGCTAAAGAAAATTATGGTGCAGACTTATCAAAATCAACAATGAATGCGCTGGAAAGAAAACTTAATGCCAGTTCAGATATTGCCGTTGTTAAATCTTTTGGTGATTATCAAATTGAGCAAAAAAAGACAGAACTTGAAAGACAAAAAGAATTAGAGCAAGCACAAAAATATAACAAACCGGAAATGATAGAAGCCATAAATCAAAAATTTGACCAACAAAAACAGCAAAACAAACAAGAATTTGTTGAAAAAATGCAGGCAGTTGTGAAAGATGTGATTAAAGAAGCCGGCGAAACTATTGTTAAAGTTGTTGAAACAGATAAGAAGCAAAAACAAAAAAATGAAATAGAAAACTCTATCAGAGATCACTTAAGAGGTTTTTCAAGAACAATTCCATCATTTTTAATGGCTTATGGAAATGAAGAAACGTGTTTGGAAAATTTTGATAAAATTATCCCCGATGAGGTATTTAAAGAAGTAACCAGTATTACTCTGGAGGAATTTAGATTTTTAAGAGATGGTGGAGATTATGTTGACTCTGAAACCGGAGATACAAAGCATTTTGACGGACATTTATTTGATCCGATAGTCTTTAATGATTCGGTTAAAGAGTTTCTTAATCTGAAACGAAAATTAGGAAATTACTTCGATGAAGCAAGCAAAGAAGACATTTTCGATTATATTCCACCCCAAAAGACCAACCAAATATACACACCCAAGAAAGTGGTTGTGGAAATGGTAGATAGCTTATTGGCGGAAAATCCTGAATGTTTTGATGATCCTAATAAAACCTTTATCGACTTGTATATGAAATCTGGTCTTTATATTACCGAAATTGTTAAAAGATTATACAGAAACGAGAAGATGAAACAAGCCTTCCCGAATGATAAAGAACGGTTGCAACATATTTTTGCCAATCAGGTTTACGGTCTGGCTCCGACAGAAATTATATATCGCATAGCCATCGCCTATATCTTAGGCTTCAGTGACGAAATTAAGATAGAAAAGCATAATCTGAGACAATTTGATACGTTACCGGCAGTTCAATCCGGAAACCTAGAACAAAAGCTTGATGAGATATATGGTTAATCAATATAAAAATATAGGTTTATTAAATTTATTTATACATTTGAAAGTCTTAAGATAAATTAGGACGTTCGAATGTATATAAAGATAAACTTTTTGTAATATGTTTTATTTTTATTATTACTCAAAAATCATTCTCTAAAAAAATGATCTTTAAAATTATTAATGATCATATCTTTTTGATCTGTATTTATAGAATTTAAGTTAAAGTATCGCATGCTGTCATATGCTAATCCTAATCCCACACTAGATAATTTATTGGTTTGAGACAGTTCAGCATTTGGAAAATTAGAACACATAACTTCTTGAATGTAAGGAATTTCTGTCGATCCTCCAGTAAGAATAACAAGTTGAATATCCTCAGGTTTTACTTGAGCTTGAGTTAGACATTCCTGAACAGAATCTGAAATTTTCTTTACATCGTTTTGTAGCGAAAATTCAAAACTTTTCTTATCAGTTTTGATAATAGGAGAATCAGAAAGAAAATTCAGTGTTATATTTATTTTTTCTTTTTCTGTTAGTGCAATTTTAGTCTGTTCTACTGCCGATAAAAGAGTATGACCTTGCTCATTTTGTAAAATTTCTAATAATCTCTTTACTTTTTCTGGTTCTTGTGCTGCAAATAACATTTTTTTTGCTAAATTTATTTCTTTGGGAACGTACAATGTATTAATTTTACTCCATTCTGCAAGTGCAAAATATATAGATGTTGGTAAGGGTAAAACTTTATCATGTTTCATTTTCCCCCCCCCTAAAGTACCAAATCCGAACTCAGGCATAAAACTTTTTAAAGCAAGATCTTTATCAAAATCGTTACCACCAATTCTAACACCTGTACTAGCAAGAATATCATCATTACGATCACGTTTATTGATTAAATTTTTACCAATTTTTATGATAGTAAAATCTGAAGTACCGCCACCAATGTCAACAACACAAGCAAGCTTTTCGCTATTAATTAATTTTTCATGAGCAAATGCTGCAGCTATAGGTTCATACTGAAACTCAATATTTTTAAAGCCAGCAGCTTGGGCGATTCTTTTTAATTCATTCTGAGCTTGAATATCGCCATAACTGTCATTGTCTCTAAAATGTACAGGGCGTCCAATTACAACATTCGTAATATCAGCATTAGCAGCCTTATCAATCTTTGCTTTAACATGCTTTAAGAAGTATGATAAAATATTTTCAAACTTCATCAATCTTCCATTTACATTTGTGCCGATGCCCATAAGATTCGTTCCTAGAACACGTTTCAGACTTCTCATGCAACGACCTTTTTCTCCATTCATATAACGTTGCATTGCTTCACGACCAAAATATACGTGCCCCGTTTCTGCAAAAAATAAAGCAGTAGGAATTGTTACGTTATCATTCTCTAGAGAGATAAGTTGGGGTTCTGAAACACCATTAGTGATTGCAGCTGAGGTGTTTGTTGTTCCAAAATCAATACCACAAGATAAATTAGACATAAAATTCCTCCGTTTTTTTATGGAAAATACATTTAAATTATTAAAAAGTCAACAAAAAAATAAAGTTTGACAAAAAAATAATAATGTTATATTTATCAGAAATAATATTCTTAAAAATGGAGAACTTATGTTTATTGTAATTGAAGGTGGTGATGCCTCTGGCAAAACTACTATAATAAATAAAATTCAGCAAAAATTATCGGTCAACCAAATTGGACCTTTAGATTCTGTTAATACAGTAATTCTAAAATCTCCAACATCTCCATTTTCTGATATATGGAAGGATATTGAAGAAAATCCCAATATTGATACTTTAACACGTTTTTATTTTTTTAGAACAGCAGTACAACATGATGTAAATACAGTAAAGCATCTTCTTTCTAATAATTTTAACGTAATATTAGAAAGATATATATATTCTACAGAGGCTTTTAATATGACTCTTGATGAAATAAAAGGTGTAAACAATCCAGATCTTCTTAGTAAAGAACATGTTAACTATAAAGGAATTCTTAAACCTGATTTGGCCTTTTTGTTAGACATATCAGACGAGGAAAGAAATCGAAGGATATTTCAACGCGCAAAAGAAAAGAAAAAATTATCATGGTGGGAACGCCCAGATTTTCAACATGGTCTAAATGAAAAACTAAGGATTATTAGTCGGCGAGAAGGCTTAATTCGGTTAGATAATGAAAATAATTCTATAGATGATGTATTAAGTATTATAACTCAGACTATTCAAGAAAAGTCTAAAAATAGTCAAATCGCTTCAATTGTAAAAAGTTTGCAAAATTTAAGGAATAATTAGATTTCCAAAGATAGATGGATTGTCTCTGTTGAATGTATAAGGTAAGGCAATTTCTTTAAAAAATGATATGGGAATTTGAGAATGGCTTTTTAAGGGCGTAAGCAATAAATTAGCGGTAGGACATATGTCAAAAATGACTTTCTTTTCTGCAAATGATTTTAGAAGGAATTCTTTTTCTTTATCAATATTAAGCCACAGAAAAGTTCCATGACAAATTCTGGTAATATTTAGAGATAACAATTTCCTAAAAAGTAAAAAATATTTTTTATCATCAGGACTGTTGTCTATATTTTCTCCAGCGTGAATTCCTATTTCAAAATGAGTTCCTGTTTTTCTATTCAACTCTTCAATGTTTTCTATTATAGAACAGTTTTCATCAAAATAATTTTTTAGAGGTTTTTCTTCTCCTGATATATCAAATCCTATTATTCTTTTGGAAAAATAAGGTTCTTTTAATAAATAAAAAATATCATTTAAAAGTGAAATTGAATAATTTTTGATAATACCAGAGCTATTTCTTATAAATGTTAGTCGAATTCTAGCGTTGACCGTTTTGTTAAATAATGATTCAGCGCGATTTATCCCCTCTATCATATTCTTTAGCCTAGAATAAGTTAAATCTATTGTTGAGCAAGGTCCTGCAATTATATCAAAATTTGATATTCCATTATTTACAAAGTTTTTACATATTTCAAAACAACCTTCAGAATATACAGTAGGGAATTCAGTTGAGTTTGTTGGCTTAGTTATTTGTTGGAACAATTTGTAAATTTCAAAAAATCTAGATTTATTATATAGATAATCACCTGAAAAGTAATTATCTAATTTATCTAAAAATTGAGAATAGGTCTTAATTCCTCGCATATCCAATGGTAGTTCGTTTTTTCTCTTATATTCTAATAATTTTGTGAAGATATATTTTCGAGGAAGAGATCCTGTAAAATGGACATGATAGTCTCTCATTTTGGCTTGCCGATCCATGTGCATAAGTAGTCCATATGTACCAATTTTTCTCCTGTATTAATTAATTTTGCTTTAGGAAGAGCTGTATTTACTTTATTTGTTTTAGGACAATAAGGGTCATGTTGTATAAATGACTTTTTATTAGTTAAGATTGCGTGATGCAAATAAGAACGTGCAGCACATCCTCCGCCACAATAATCTATTATATCACAATTTGCGCAGCCTTTAATAAGTTCAGGATGTGCATTTCTCTGACGAAAAACAATAAATTCTGGAGAATTTATAATATCAGCCAGTTCATTAGTTAATAAATTCATTGAAGACTTATAATCATGTAGATACACACATGGTGATACATAAATTTCTCCTGAAGGTGTTATGGAATGGATGCGGAAACTTGTAACACCGCAAGGACAACGTCCTTTATGGTTAAGTCTGGTTGCACATCTTAATAATGTTTCTCCAATATCTACAGAATCACATAAAGACATAAGGTAATTAAAACCATCGTAAAATTGTTGTGGTGTTAAGATAGTTTTGTAATGTTCTTTATTAAAAGGCTTTATGACATTTATTCTAACATTGGCATTATATTTTTTACATAATTCAACCAAAGATTTTAGGTGCTTGGGTGTGAAATTCCAATTCATACCAGCCATAATTACTCCATGGGGTTTATGCTCTTTCTGGCATATTTCCAAGCATTTAATAGCTCCTTTGTATAATTTGGCTCCTCGATTTTCATTATGCTCTTCTTCAAAGGGAGAATCTAAACTAATATCAAAATCATTTATAATATCAAAAATTTCTTTTTTATGTTTATACAAATATAATAATGTAATCCCACTTGTAGTTATTCCGACTTCTATATTTGCTTCGTGTAGCTTATTTATAATATAAGGTAGCAAAGTGTCTTCAATATTTTGACCATTTGTGTAAATTGGTTCATTTCCACCGAGATTAACAGTTTCAATTTTATTTTTCTTTAATTGTTCAACAATTCTATCTATTATGTTTTTAGTCATATTTGCGCCAGCTACCCGAGCAGACATTGAATAACAATGCTTGCAACGGTTAGGACAAAAATTTCCAAGTGTCCAACCAACATTTTTTATACGAGGGGTAGTTGCGGAAACGCATCCAAATTCATCTACAGGACCTCTTGTTTGATAGTGTTCAAAAGGATCATACATTATTATTTACTCTTTCCGTCCAAAAAAAATGGGTTAATATTTGCATTATATTGAAGATTGCAATGTTTATAGGCACGAGAAACTTCTTTATTAATGTTTTTATAAAATTCGGAATTTTGAATAATTTCTTTTTCTATATAAGCCAGAAGCATTTCTTTACTGTAATTTTCAGAACGTTCCAAAACCCCCCCCATTACATCAAGATCTTTGTGTCTTATTTTCATATAAATATTATAGAATATTTTTAACTCTTCTTTAGATAACGCCTTTGGTGAAGTTAAGGGATCTATTGCTTTATCGTACAGTCCCATATGTGTGGTATGCCATTTCTTTAATGCTTCATGTACATTAGCAACTTTTTCATCAATGATTCTATATTTGTAATTTCCCATTTGATGGGTGTTCGATGTCTTTAACTTTTTTTTATCAATTAGTTTAGTAAACGAGGTTCCTTCTGCGGCAAACATTTCTGTAAATACACCTTTACTTATAATCCAATCATATTTTTTCATATATTGATAATTTTCATAAAGTTCTTTGAGTGTAGTTTCTGGATCAAAAAGAATTTGCCCAGCTTGAACATAAATATGATATTTTTTGAATAAGTTCAAAGCATTTAAATTTTGCGATAAATTAGCTCTTTTATTCATTCTTTTCAATGCTGTTTCCGAAAAATTTTCAATTCCGCAAGAAAAAGAAAAAAAGCCAGCTCTTTTAAGATTGAATAAGATACTATCCGTTACTTTATCAGCTCGAATAGATCCTCGGAGTAAAAATTTTAATCTCTTTTTTTGCATGGCATCTGCGAAATCTTCACACCATCTTTCATCTCGAGTTCCATCAATAAAAGAATCGTCTATTATTTTTATATGCTGAACTCCTATGGATTTTAATTCTTCTAATTCGCCAACTATATTATCTATACTTCTTTGTCGGTACTTGTCTGTTTTAGAAAGCTGAAAAAATGCATTAATACTACAAAATAAACAACTACCTGTGCATCCTCGAGCGGTTAAAACATGAATAGGAGTTCGACGCGTCATAGCATATTTTATTGTATCACGTGCGGGATAAGGTAAATCATCTAAATTACATGAAAGAGGCAATATAGGATTATTGACTATATATCCATTACTATTTTTATAAGAGATATTATTTATTTCTTGCAAGCTGATAGAATTATCTTGATAATGTTTAGCTAGCAACAAGAGAGAATCTTCCCCTTCACCTCTTACAGTAACGTCAAATCCAGCATTAAGGAAATCACTTTGATTAAATGTTGGACCAAACCCTCCTGCAATAAAAGGAATATCTAATTTTTTGTTTTTTACAGCATTTATAGTCTGAATTGCGATATCCATATTGGATTGATATACAGAAAAGCCTACAAAGAGAGGTCTTTTACTTGCTAATATTCTGGAAGATATTTGTTCAGGTGTAAAATCTGCTAACCAACCATCAATGATTTCTACTTCATAATTATTTTTTCGCAAAACAGCAGCTAAATAGCCAATTCCAAGGTTTTCTTCTGCTGTTCTATGACTTATTGGAGCCGGAGTAGCAAGAATTATAAAATTATTATCGTGTCGCATATTGGGCAATTTCTTTTTTTAAACTGCTATTGGCATTCAATTTTTCAAATTCTAGAGGTTCAATCCATTTATATTCAGTATGTTCTTCTGAAAGCTGAACATCTCCAGATACATAGTCAGCAAGCATTGTTATTCCAATAACTTGTAAATCTTCGGAAGCCATAAAGGACCATACAGTAAAAGGGGTTGATATATTGACCTTAATACCAGTTTCTTCATAAATTTCTCGAATAAGGGCTTCATGGGGGGATTCACCAAAATTCATTCTACCTCCAGGAATATCCCATAAATTTTCAAATACGTCTTCTTTTGCACTACGTTTTATAACAAGAATTTTATTATTCTTCCGGATTATAGCTTTGAAGGCTACTTTAAAAGCTGGCATAAATTTATCTCCAATGACTAAACTTATTATATATTATACAATTTTGAGTCGAAAGCAACAAAAAATTGTAAAATTTATTAAGAGGTAATGTATATAGAGCTTTCCGCAACTTTAGGCTAACAGCATCACCAATTTGAAAAGAGGAAGTTTATACTTCCTCTTTTTTTGTTTTAAATCCTTATCAACAAGCCCTTTATTCCGCGCCGATTTGCCACGCGCGCTGGTAACTGCGCTGGAAATCATCGAAAGTGTTTTGGTTCATCGTCAAAGTATGGGGCTGGAGGAAAAAAATTTCTCCAGTGGAGGAATTTTTAACGACAGGCGAACATTTGTTGGTTTTGAGCCAAACGACAGTGTAGGCGAAAAACGTTACAAATGGAGTGTCCGAAGCGAGTTGGCGAAAGCTAAAAGCTTGAGCTTGGCGAAAGCTAAAAGCTTGAGCTTATGAGCTAGAAAGAGTAAAAATTATAAAAAAGTATCATAATTACAATAGAAGTTCGAACCCGGAAGGAAGCGCTAAGCAAAAATGCAAAAGGTTTTGCATTGCTTTTTTTATGACTTTCAATATAGTAGAAATATTAATATTTCAAAAAGGATAAAAGCATGGAATTGGTAAAACCGGACATAAAATATAAAGATAGTTATATAGAAGCATTAAAAGAAGGATTTTACCTTGGTTCTCAATCTCCGAAGAGGATTGAGGAGATAGCAGAGATTGAAAAAGATTTTGAGTCTTATTTAAGAAAGAAACTATTAAAACCTTATGACCCAACTCCCAGATTGAGAGATGATGGGAAATATTATCAAAACGCTCCACAAATTCCGTATTGGCTTATTGATAAAGGTCAATTTATTGGTGCATTTAATTTACGAACTGAATTGAATGATTTTTTAATGTATGTTGGCGGTAACGTTGGTTATGGAATTACACCAAAATTCAGAAGAATGGGATACGCGACCAAAGGTCTGGCATTACTTATATTAAAAGCTCGTGAACTAGGAATGGATAAATTACTTTTGGCTGCTAAAGAAGAAAATATTGGTTCATGGAAAGCCATTGAAAAAAATAATGGAGTTTTAGAAAATATCATCACCTTGCCTTGGAGTAACAGTGGTCAAAAATACAAAAGATATTGGATTAAATTAAATAATTGAAATTCGTTTTCGGTGAATCATTTCCCAATTGGAAAGAGGAAGTTTATATTTTTATTGTATTTAAGGTAAATGCTAAATATACTTAGAAGCAAATTTAACCGAAGGTGCAATTATGAAAAAAATCAAACTCATACCGTTTTATCTATTGTCAGGATTATATGCCTTTGCGGTTTTTATCATTGCAGTAACATATCCAGATGATATGACAAGTGACAGCATGCCATGGAATGCAGAGGCATTAGGTTGGGCATATGAAAATAGGTTTAACTATACCATAATGACATTAACAATATTGTTGATAATAATTGCACCTACGATTTATGCTTGGAAGAAGCGTAAAACAAATCTCAAAAAAGCCTATATAATTCTATCCATCCCGGCTCTTTTATATCTGATACAATATATCTATTTTATCAACTTTTTTAATATATAGCCTCATTTAAATTTAAGAAATATGGGCATGATATGATTCTTAATGTAAAATATGATAAAGACTGTTGGTGATTTTTATTGTATTTAAGATAAATGCTGAATATACTTTGAATAAATTTAACCGAAGGTGCAATTATGAAAAAAATCAAACTGATACCGTTTTATCTCTTATTGGCCTTAAATGGATTTTTAGTTTTTATATATGCCATAACATATCCAAAAGAAATGAGTAGCAACCAAATGCCATGGAATGCAGAGGCATTAGGTTGGGCATATGAAAATAAATTTAACTATACCATTTTTACAATAATAGATTTATTAATAATAATTGCACCTACGATTTATGCTTGGAAGGAGCGTAAAGCAAATCTCAAAAAAGCCTATATAATTCTATCCATTCCGGCTCTTGTTTATTTGGCGAGATATATCTATTTTACTAATTTTTATAATATATAAATTCAGCCATCGTGATGATTATAAATAACTTGTGATTAGGAGAATTTTCCGCAACTTTAGGTGAACAGCATCCCCAATTTGAAAAGAGGAAATTTATACTTCCTCTTTTTTTGTTTTAAATCCTTTCCGTAAAGCCCTTTATTCCGCGCCGATTTGCCAAGTGCGCTGGTAACTGCATTGGAAATCATCGAAAGTGTTTTTCAATACTTTGGGGATTGACTTTTTTTCTAGGAAACAAGTTTGGAAGACTATATTCACATCTATTCAAATTTTATTCTTGACAAATACACATACCCTGTATATGTATATTAAATATACTCACTGGGGGTATGTGTTAATTGTTTAAGGAGAAAATAAATGGAAGATAATAAAAACTGCTGCTGTTCATCTGGCTGCCATTGTGGCGAAAATTGCCAATGCACGGAAGAAAACAAATGTTGCCCGGAGTGCACTTGCTACGTGCGTAAAAATAAAGAGCTTGTTCGCAAATTTTATGAGTTGATTGCGGCACGCCGCTATGATGAAGCCGCCACCTTGTGCAGTGATGATTTTGTTTATTATCCCGAAGTTCATACCAAACTTGAGGGTGTTCAGGCATTTATTGATTTGGATTTGGAACGCAGCAATATGGATCCGTTCGGCGATTTTAAGATGACAAACCAATTTATGCTTGCCGATGAAGATAGAGTTGCCGTTTATCTCACCTTTGAAGGAGAGTTGCAACAAGACAACTGGCATGGCGTTCCGGTCAAAAGCAAAAAGCTTTATATGGATTTTATGTGTATGTTAAAGGTCAAAAACGGTAAAATTGTAGAAAAACGCGCAAAATATGACCGTTATGATATTTTCAAACAATTAGGCGTAACCAATTTGCCGCTTAAATAGTTGTACTCAGCCGGGGCAATATGTATGTTCCGGCTGTACATTTTAAATTAAAAACAGTATTATGGGGTGGTAATTAACTTTTTTAAGAGGAAAAAATGTCGGAACCACATTTGAGCCATATGGAAAATATGCCGCGATTAAACCGCATCAGCGGACAAATCGAAGGGATTAAAAAAATGATAGAAGAAGGACGCTATTGTACGGACATTATAAGTCAATTACGTGCGGTGCGAGCTGCCGTCAAAGCCGTTGAATCCAACATTTTGCAAAAGCATTTGCAAAACTGTGTGGCTCAATCTTTTGCCTCAACAGAAGACAAAGACAAAAAAATTGCCGAACTCAAAATGCTGTTTGATAAGTTTAACGATTAACAGAAAGGAATTTACAATGGAATTTCAGCAAATTCGTGGAGCCACAGTCAAAATTACTTATGGAAACAGTATTTTTCTTGTTGATCCGTTTTTTGCCGCCAAAGATGAATATCCACCATTGGAAGCCGGTCCGTTCCCAGACAAAAGATGGCCGATAGTCAATTTACCGATGGGTATTGAAGAAATAATTGCCGGAATTGATGCCATCATTGTTACTCATCTGCACCCGGATCATCTTGATGAATTTGCCGTTAAAGTGCTGCCAAAGAACATTCCGTTGTTTGTGCAGGATGAAACCGATGCGACAGTTGTTCGGCAATATGGTTTTGAAGATGTGAGAGTTTTGAACTATAGTGGTACAAAATTTGGATATATTACCATGTACCGCATTGATTGTTTGCACGGACATCCCGAAACAACACAGAAATATTATGATGCCGGAAATCTGAGAGAAACTGCCAGCGGCGTTGTTTTTGAAGCCGATAATGAACAGACGTTTTATCTGGTCGGCGATACTATCTGGTATGAAAAAGTAGAGGTGGCGATAAATAAATATCATCCGAAAATCATTGCAGTTAACGGCGCGGATGCCCAGTTTGCCGACAGTGGTTCCATCATCATGGGGCTTGACGATATTTTACAGGTTTGCCAAGCCGCTCCTGAAGCTAAAATCATTGTGACGCATTTGGACGCTGTTCCTCATGCTTTGGTTGACCGTAAGAAAGTTAAAGATTTTGTTCAAAAAAACGATTTAGTAAATCAGGTCATTATTCCTAATGATGGGGAAATTTGTAATTTTTAAGGGGGGGGGAGAATGATAATGTTTTGCCTCATTTAATGAAATGTCATTATCAAATGTTTGCGATAATTGCAGAGATATAAGATTATTTCTTTTAATTTCTTCATATAAACGCATTGTTGCTAGATAATACTCAGGAGAAAGTAAAAGTTCGAAATTCGTCGCGTTAGTATCACCAATACAAAAAAGGTCTCCGTTATGGAGACCTTTTTTGTATTGATAATAATCCCGACAGGGGGGCGAACCCGAAAGGAAGCGCTAAGCAAAAATGCAAAAGGTTTTGCATTTTTGTCTGCAAGCTCTTTGTAACATCTTAAATAACACAAAATAGAAAGTTGCTCTCGTAAGCCACGCGATTACTACAAATAACTTGCAAATATAAATATTACTCATAGAATAACTTTAAGGAGAAACATATATGAAAAAACAAACCAAAGAGTTATTTCTTAAAGCAATGCATATAATTGTTAAAGGAATTTTGATTACGCCAATAGTTTTGTTTCTGATTTATGAAGCTTATATTACGGAAAATGAAGAAGCATCAATGGCGCATATTCCTTACGTGGCAATCATCACAACATTGTGTTGGGGACTAATTTTTTGGGTGTTTAATACATATAAACAAAAGCATTATATTTTTGTAATGCTCATTTTTTTGGCTTTTCTTCAAATGTTTTTATTTAATGCGAATATCAAGCGAGCACATCAATTGGATTCTTGTCTTGATAATGGCTTGGTATGGGACTATGACCAACACATATGCCGAAATGATTGCTTGAGTTGGAATAAAGTTCAAAAATGTATTCCGCTTTAACCGAAGGTGCAATTATGAAAAAAATCAAACTCATACCTTTTTATCTATTGTTGATTATTAATTTTTTTGCAAGTGTGGTTGTAGCTACGGACTATCCTAGCACGATGCGCTATGATATGCATTGGGGATATGAAGGTTGTGGCTGGGCATATGAAAATAGGTTTAACTATACCATAATGACATTAACAATATTGTTGATAATAATTGTACCTACGATTTATGCTTGGAAGAAGCGTAAAGCAAATCTCAAAAAAGCCTATATAATTCTATCCATACCGGCTCTTGTTTATTTGGCGAGATATATCTATTTTACTAATTTTTATAATATATAAATCCTTTCATTTTGATGATTATAAATAGCGTGTGATTAAGGGAGATTTCCGCAACTTTAGGTGAACAGCATCACCAATAAAAAAAGTGCCATAACGGCGCTTTTTTTATTGGTGATGCGCCGACTTGTTAAACGCTGAGGAATGCGACAGCAAGCCGTAAGCGGTGTTACAAGTCAAGTGCCCGAAGCGTAGTTGGCAAGCCACAAGGCGAGCCTTACGGAGCAAGACCCCAATTCAAACAACAGTCATGAAAATGGCTGCTGTTTGCGCCGCTACGGAAACAAGTTTCCTACTTGCGCGACCAACTAACCTTTGGCTTAGGCTAAAGCCTAGCAAAGCTAAGAGAAGGTTCTTTTATTTCCAAGGCTTTCATCAAGTTCGAATGTTTCATTTTCTTTAATCATCATTTTTTTCAATTTGTTTGAAGTTTTTATATTTTTTAAATTGACTGCTCAACTAAAAGCATTTTAAAACGCGAAACCGCCTTTCCAAACAACGGAAGGCGGTTAGTTTTCTTTTTTAGTCATTACGTGAAAGTTTTTTAGCGTTTATGCCACAGTCATATGGTTCTTTCTTGCTCTCTTTCGTATATATCATAGATACGCGTATCACAGATATATATAAACAACTATAGAAAACTGCTCTTTGCTTTAACCTGATGATCAGTCAGATAAAAGCATCAACTCTTTCCAAAATGCTTTTTCATACGTATTTAAGATCTTTTCAAGCACTAAGTAAGAGATTTAATATTTATAATAAACCATATTCTTAAAACAGTGCCTTTATTTATAAAAAAGAATTTTTTTATTCGTCAACGATTTATTTTTTTTGCTTAAAACAAATTGCCTATTATAAGAAAACAAGATAAAATGTGCATTGGTAGAAATATATAATCAGAAAAGTGCAACTTAATAACAATGATTTTGGAAGATATATTCAAATATAAAACCCCCGTATATGGCAAACTTGTAGAATATGGTTTTGTTCAACAAGGAGATAAATATATATACAGACAAGCAATAGTTTCCAATCAGTTTGATTTAAGGGTAAGCATTTTTGCCGACGGAAAAATTCAAACACAAGTTGTTGATTTGAATACGGAGGAGGAATATCGACTGCATTTAATAGAAGGTGTTGTCGGAGAATTTGTCGGGAAGGTTCGTTCGGAATGTTTGAAAATCTTGCAAACAATGGCAGAGTCTTGCTTTGAGGATAGAATATTTAAAAGTAAATATGCCAACGAAATTATTTGTTATATAAAAGAAAAGTATCAAGATAATTTTGAATATTTATGGGAGAAATTTCCCGATAATGCCATTGTTCGCCGCTCGGATAATAAAAAATGGTATGCCGCCATATTAACGGTTGAAAAAAATAAAATCGGATTAGAAGGAAAAGAGAAAACAGAAGTCATAGATTTGCGCAAAATACCTGAAGAAATAAAAGAGCTTGTAGACGGAAAAAGATATTTTGCCGGCTATCATATGAATAAGAAACACTGGCTGACAATTTGTTTGGATGGTTCCGTCGATTTATCGGAAATATACCGACATATAGATGAAAGCTACATTTTAGCCAAAAAGAAGTAACAAAAAAGCACCAATCCGCAAGGAAAGGTGCTTTTGTTTAGAGGATTAAACATTCAATCCTTTGAGCCATTCAATTTCTTTGCCGATGTTTTGACGAGCTCGCGCTTCAAGCATGTTGTAAAAGAAGTCTGTTTGAAAAATGCGTTCTTTGTTTAAGAAGCCTTCCAAAACCTCTATCCGACCTTTGACAAAATCTTTGAGCGGAACCATGCTGTATTCTTGACGAATGGCATGATTATATTGCTTCCAAATTTCATCATCAAAAGTTCCCAAAATGCTCAAGTCCAAATCAGCAATCAGTGCCTCAAGTTCACAGTTTGCCGGTTTGACGTGTTTGGTCGCTAAAACCAGATTTTGAAACTTTTTGTCACAGTCATCAACAAAATCTTCGTCAATGGCTGCTTGTATGGACATTTCCTCATTATTTTTTGCTAACGGATTATAGATATAACCGTGTAGAAAAATCGCCTGAGTAAAACTTATTATATCAATGCCATCAATGTATGTGCCTGCATCCAAGTAAATTTGCAACATATTCAGCATATAAGCAATATGTGAAAGGTTATGATAAGCTCGCGCTTTATATTGCTTTACCAATTTTTGATATAAATATCCTTCAAAGGCGGCTGCCTTAAAAATGGGTTCCAAATATATTTGTACCAGTTGTTGATGAACAAAGGGCGACACATATTTCATCACCGCAGCAAACTGTTGCAATAGGCATAAGTTTTTTACGGCAGAAGAAGAAACGGTGCGCAAAAACGCATCTTCAACATAGATAAATTCTGTTGTCAGATTAATCCCGCGTATTGTTCCGAGATAGTTATTGGCAATCGCCAAGTTTCTCTCTTTTTCAATATCGTCGGTACCGGTTCTGATACCGTGGATAAGGGTATAAACCTTTTCCTTCATCGCTAAATCAGCCGTCAGTCCGTTATAATTCATCAAAACAACCTTATCCTCAAGATTGCAGGTTTTGAGCGTTTCTTGCACCATCTTCAGCCGCATATCCGAAGTGAACAATCCTTCTTTGTGAGAATTTTTGCCGACATTAATGATAATTTTATCAAATTTTTGCAGAGCAAGTTTGACAATGTGCAAATGTCCCAAAGTAAAAGGATCAAAAGATCCGGTAAAAATAGCTTTTTCCATAATGATAAAATTTTTAATGATAAAACATAATGATTCATTTTGAGGGGTAGTATAGAAGATTTAATTTGAAAGTCAAAACAAATTAGACAAAAAACTTGCAAGAAAGAAAATGCTGATATATAAAAAATGCCGTTAACATAATTATTAATTTTATAAGCCTATGAAACTAACTGGAAAAACATTAGAGTCTTAATAACAAAAACAAAAAATATTCCGGAGCAGAGCAAGTCTTGGAAGACTTTTTGCAAGAAAAAGGTGAGAATATTTATTAACAAAAAACAAATTGATTTATGAAAACAAAAATTATTAGAGCAGTAGAATTCCTTTTTTATCCACATACAGAAACATTGTCGGCGTTTATAATGTAGATGGTCAATCGCTCCAAGCCCCGAAAACAAGCAACTCTAAAAACAAATTTGTTGTAAAAGTAACAGGTAAAGAACGCGTTGATGGGCAATATTTAATCTACACCAACGAAGGAACGTTCAAAATAGAAGATTCTTTGATTTTCGGACGTTTTAACAGTTCAGATGTTTACGGAATGATGAAAGTAGGAAAATACTATCGGATTAAAACTTTCGGAATTCGTAGCGGATTTTTATCCAGCTATCAAAATATTATCGAAGTCGAAGCGCTGGATTAACCTAAAGAAAAAAACAAAAGCAGTGGAATTAAAACCGCTGCTTTTTGCGTTTATAAAGTAAAATAAGTATAAAAAATTCTTTACTAAAAACAAAAAATGGTATATGCCGACTTTTAGATAAAGAATAATTATGACAACAATTAAAACATTTTTGTGTGCAAGCATAGACCTAGCTGAAGAGCATATATAGAGAGAGAATTAACTTTATGTTTAACCTAAAATTGTTTGAACTATGTTACTGACAATTTTTGTAAATGGTGTTTTGGTATTTGCACTTTAAGCATGAGTTTGCTTAAGATTATTAATGCTTTCATTTTAGGAGAATATGTTATCTCCGGTCTGTAAAATAAAAAAACAGACAAATTGCAAAAAAACAGTGCCTGATAACTTTAAGTGTTATCCGCACTGTTTTTTTTATTTTTTTTCTTGACTTAGAGCATACTCTAAAAAATATACTCTTTTCGAGCAAAATAATATTGAAGGAAAAGCAATGAATAAATTTATACTATTTTTATTTTGTTGTATGTCGCTGTTAAGCCTCAATGCCAATGCCGAGGAGAAAGATATGAAAATAAAATTGACCATAGACAATCAAGAAGCCATCATTGTTTTAGAAAATAATTCGGCAACGGAACAATTTGTGCAGATGCTGCCTGCCGAATTTGAGTTTACAGATTTTGCCGGAGAGGAGAAAATCACCAATTTCCCACGCCCGATTTCTTTGGAAGGTGCGCCCCGCGGTATGATTGCAACATCAGGAAAATTGTTCATCTATGCCCCATGGAAAAACATGGGAATTTTCTATAAAAATCATAGCCTTATTCCGGATAAAAATTTGATTGAGCTAGGTGAGGTTGAAAGTGGACTAGATATCATTGCCGCACAAAAAAATAAGTTCAAAGCTTATATCGAAGTTTTAAAATAAAACGCTCAATTAAAGAAAAGTGTTGTTTTTTAGGGTGTTAATAATGCTGTTCCTAATTTCTGAAAATAGTTGATAAATAATATTGATTTTTTTACTGTGATACGATAGAATCCAAAGCATAAAAGAGAATGAGGAATTTTATGAATAGCCAAATTATACAAGGAGATTGTATAGAAAAGTTAAAAGATTACGAAGATAATTTCTTTGATTTAACCATAGCAGACCCACCTTATTGGAAAGTTGTCAGTGAAAAATGGGACTATCAATGGCGAACAGAGAACGATTATATAGAGTGGTCTAAAAAGTGGTTTAACGAAGTTTATCGTACGCTTCGTTATGGTGGTACTTTTTATTTGTTTGGTTATTTTAGAATGTTAGCCTTACTTATTCCATATCTTCAAGATATAGGATTTTCATTAAGACAACAAATAGTTATAAACAAAGGAATGAAAGCCGTAGCAGGCAGGGCAACCAAAAATTATAAAATGTTTCCTAATGTGACAGAAAGTATATTATTTCTAACAAAAGATAATATCCCATATTCAAGAAACTTATTAAAATCTCAACAGAAAAAATTGGGTTTAACTTCTAAACAAATAAATGAAGCACTTGGTGTTAAATCTAATGGTGGCGGTATGTGGAGTATTTACACAGGCAAAAATATATGCGAGCAGTTTCCTACAAAAGAGTTGTGGGGGAAGTTACAATCTATTCTTAAATTTGACTTACCTTACGAAAAAATTTCCCAAACATATAATGCTGAAATGGGAATAACAGATGTATGGAATGATATAGATTTTTACAAAGAAAAACGCTATCACCCTACACAGAAACCACTTAAACTTATTGAGAGACTTGTAAAGGTTAGTTCTAATACAGGAGATAAAGTTTTAGACCCTTTTGGTGGTAGTGGCTCTACAATGGTTGCTTGTAATAATACCAAAAGACAATCAACTATTATAGAATTAGATGAAAACTACATTAAGAAAATTCAAGAACGAATCAAAGATATAAACTCACAACCTAAATTGTTGTAGCCTTTTTATGTTTCTTTGTTCCGATGACTTTAATACATTTATCTGTATCTCTTAAACATAGATAACTTCTTGTTTCCTCATTTATATACGGAACAAGTTTTATATCATTTTGATAAAGTATCTCTCGCTCTTCTTTGCTTAATAGTGAAGAAGGCATATCCTCTGATGCTAATTCTTTTCTATCTACATCTGGTTTTATATATTTTGTAATATTGATTTCTGGATTATCTGACAACCCATTTTTTATAATACATTCAAAGGTTTTGATAGGATTACACATATAAAACGGAAAATTGTCTGGGAACAGATTTTTAGGAGCAGGATTTTTATTAGGGTCTTTCTTTTTATGCTCTTTGAATATATAGTTATAATAATTTTCCATAAGGGTTCTAAAATTAGAACATCTATCAGATTTTACCCATATTTCAAATGCTCTAATTCTCATTGTGTCAAAATCTTGTTCCTCAAAATTAGGATAATCCGTGACAATAAAGATAAAGCGTGGTGTTTCCTTTAATAACATTCTTAATTCATCATCACTACGGATTCCTATGAGCCATTTTGAATCATTATTGCGTTGAATATTAGACGAGCCACAATAAGGACAGGTTTTATCAGACCTTAAAACTGTTTTTTTACAATCTTTACATTTATCAGATTGGTCTATTTTACTACATCCTTTGACTTCTGTTCCATCAACAATATCATCTCCTCTTGCTCCTGTAGCTGTTCCTTTCATTCCACAAATAAGTGAAGCAAGATGTTGTGCTGGATAACCAATTTTAAGATTAGGTGTTTGATTTGTAATTTTAGACCAATAATGTGCCTTTCTTCTTGGTTCAATAATCATATCTTTAATAAATTGTGTAATTTTTTCTATGTTATTATTAATAGAAATTAAATCAGAATTAGGTTTCATACACATTATTATTCTCCTTTAAAAATATCAGAATCAAAAAATTCTTTTAGTGTAATTCCAAAGGAGACACATATTTTATTCAAATTGTTTATGGATATGTTTCTTAAACCTCGTTCAACGCTTGACCAATATGTCCTGTCAAGTTCCACATTAAACGAACATTCTTCTTGTGTTAATTTCTTTGATTGCCTTATCTCTTTAATTCTTAATCCAACTTGTTTTTGAATCATTAAAACTCTCCCTTAATAGAGGAGAGTTTGGACCTTTGTAGATTATAAGTCTATAGACTTTGAGTCTCATTTTTAAAAGGTGTCAAAAAACAACACTTTTCTTTAATTGAGCGAAATAAAAAAATTTTTTAACAACCTCTTGCATCGGCAAAATTTATTTCCTACATCAATATTAGAAGGTTGAATACAAGAACAAATTTTAGGAGAATAAAATGTCTGATTTAATGAATAAAAAAGAAAACAGTCATAATACTCCGATGCGTTATGGCTATCACAATGATTTGAGCGATTTGGTCAACAATTTTTTTGGCGGGTTGTTAGATTTTCCGCGTGATATGAACCGCGATTTGAGCAATGTTTCTCGCCAAATGAACCCGAAAGTGGAAGTTGAAGAAAACGAGAATAATGTTGTTGTTTCGGCCGAATTGCCGGGCATTCCGGAAAACAGCATTGATTTGGAAGTTTCTTCCGACGGTTATCTGACAATCAGCGGTGAGAAAAAACAAGAAAAGAAAGAAAACAAAAAAGGAAGTTATTTCTCAGAGTTTTCATATGGTTCATTCAGCAGAACCGTTCCTCTGCCGTGGGATTTGAAGTTTGATGATGCAAATGCCGAATATAAAGACGGTGTATTGAAAGTCATCTTCCCGAAATCTCAAACCGAACAAGGAAAGAAGAAAAAAATCAACATCAGTCGTAAATAAGTTTTATAAACTGTAATCGAGAAAAAATAACGCAACTTCATGCTGCGTTATTTTTTTATGATAAATATAAAATACAGCCAACTAAAAGAGGGATAGAAAGGTTATCATCGAGCTTAAGTTTGTCTTCAAAAAGCTCGGCAATTGTGGCTGCCATGCAAGCAATAATGCTGACATCCCGCACATTGAAAATTGGGTTAAATAAGAGCATGATAAAAAGTGCACTGACAAAGAAGGCGGTGCAGCCTTCTAAAGATTTTTGCTTGCGGATTTTGCGCGTGCCGAAACATTTACCGATAATGGCGGCGCTGGCATCAGACACAATCATGATAGACAGGGCAATAATGCAAATGTTTTTCGGAAAGAGCAAACAGCAGAGAAGAGCCGCTGAAAGCACATAGAAGGCCCCCGATAAGGTAAAATGGCTATGCTTGAGCTCTTTGAGGCGCATAGTTTGGCTGAAAAGTTTTCCGAACAAGCGCCGAAACCACGGATATTTTTTATAATTGGCATATTCTGCCGCAAAATCTAAAACCAGCAAGGCAAATAAAAGAGCCACAACAATGTGCATCGGAATAAAAAAGATAAAACACGGAATCCACAAAGAGCTCAAATGCACCGATTTACGATAAAACTCTTTTTTGATGGATTTTTGTTCAAATAAAGACCACATATCAGGCTACCTCCGACAAGAAGATGTAATATCAGATTGCGGTAAATAGGTTTTGGAAGACACATCGGCCAAACCCAGCAACGTATGGAAAAAATTGTCATGACTGAAAGCTTTTGCGGACGCTTGTTTTTTCAAGCAAGCATAATCAATTTGGGCTTGCTTGGAAGACGAAAGCCACATCAACATCGGCACTTTGGTTTGATATTCTGGGGCAATGGCGTAGGGGAGACCATGCAGATAAGTGCCGTTTTCACCAAGCGATTCGCCATGGTCGGAAACATAGATAAGCGAAGCCGACAAGTTCGGATTTGCCTCTGTTTTGAGCAAATCAATGGCTGAAGAAATGATATAGTCGCTATAAAGAATGGTGTTGTCATAAGTGTTTGTAATAGCTTCTTGCGAGCAGTTTTGAATATCCGTGGTGTCGCAAGTCGGCTTAAAGACATCAAATTCTTTGGGATAACGGCGATAATAAGCCGGTCCGTGGCTGCCGATGGTGTGCAAAACCAAAATGGTGTTATCGCTGATTTTTGGGAGCTCTTGCTTGAGATATTGCAATAAAATCTCATCATAGCAAAAGCCCTCTTGGCACATGGAAGGTGTTTTGAAAGCAGAGAGGTCAGCTCGGCTCACGCGATTGCATACACCCTTGCAGCCGCTGTCATTTTCTGCCCAAATTACCTTATATCCGGCTGTTTGTGCCATATCCAAGGCATTTTGCACAAAATCGGCATCATCAGTGTCAAACTCGTCTTTAGAATAAGCAGAAAACATGCAAGGCAGAGAAACCGCAGTCAAAGTTCCGCAAGAAGAAACATCGCTAAAATTGACAATATCTTGCTTTTGGAGTTTAGGGTTGGTGTTGTGGACATAGCCGTTGAGTGAAAAATTTTGCGCCCGAGCTGTCTCGCCGATGATAAGCACAATCAGATTCTTTTGGTTTGCAGATTGAAGAACGGGGTTCTCGTCCAAAATTTGCAATTTGCGAGCGGCCTTAGCTTTTTTCTGATGATAACGAATAACGGCGTAAGGATAATTAAATGTGTTCATCAGCTTGGTGATATCATTATGGTTGCGGCCAATGACGGCATATTGTTTGAAGCAGGAAGCCGCAAACAAAGCTAAGATGAGCAAAGCAATCAAAATATTTTTCAGGCGTTGTTTGAGCTCTTGCTTAAAAGGAGCTTGGATAACCTTGACTTTGGCAATGAGAAAAGCCGGCAGCACGCCGGTTAAAATAAAGGTCAGCCAAAAAGAAACGGAGATATGCTCAGAGGCTTCGGAAAAGTTGGTTTCGGCAATGTTGCGCACCATATCGGAGTCAATATAAACATTGAAAGCGGCCATATAATAATTGGCAATGCTGGAGCAAAGGAGCAAAATGATGGTGATGATTCGTCCGATCTTTTTTGTAAAAACAAGGTTAAACAACATAAACAAAGGAATAAATATAAAAAAGATGAGCGAAAGAGCAAACAAAGCGCTTTTAAAATCCGTGACGTCAAAGTTTTGAAAAACATAGCGCCAGAAAGAAAAATTGAGCACGCTGGAGAAATATACGGATATAATCAAAATCAGTTTTGGTGAAGATATTTCTCTTTTGCAAAGTGTCATTTTATGTCCTTTCAAAAATCGGCACATTACCGAAACTGATTTTTGACATAAAATATCAATCTGAAAACAATCTGAAAAAAAATAACTTTTTTTCTTATCATTTTCAGATTAAATTCAGATTGGAAAGAGATATTATCCTAAAATTAAATAAGGATAACATAATGAATATTTTATTGGTAGAAGATGATATAAACTTAGGTCGCGGCATTAAAAACCTGCTTGAGATTAATGGCTATGACGTTGATTGGGCGCATGACGGTAAAGAGGCGCTGGAATATATCCAATCAAGCAAACAGCATACCTATGATGTGATTTTGCTGGATTGGATGTTGCCGGAATTGTCGGGTATTGAGGTTTGCAAAACGATTCGTCATCCGCAAAAAGGCAATTTTCAGGGCGGTGTTATTTTTTTGACAGCCAAATCAGGGCTGGACGATTGTGTGGCAGCTCTTGACAGCGGTGCTGATGATTATATCACCAAACCCTTTGAAATCAAGGAGCTGATTGCCCGCATCAAAGCCGTTTCGCGCCGCAAGAGCAAACCTTTTGTTGATGAAATTTATACTTTTGAAGGTGTGACAATCAATTGTTCGCAAAATACGTTGCAAATTGAGGGCAGGGAGGTTGTTTTTTCCAAAACCGAGTTTAAGATATTCAAAATATTGTTCATCAACCACAACCGCACCATCTTGCGTGAGACATTGTTTGAAAAAGTTTGGCCGGATAATTTGGATATAAGCAACGCCAGTTTGGATTCTTATATTTATAACATCCGCAAAAAAATCAAACCCTTTGCCGCAAAGCTTGAGCTGCGATTGGTTAAAGGCGTGGGATATTTGTTGGAAATAAAATGATAGAAAAAATAAAAAGAAATTTGGTTTGGCGCTATACCTGCATTATCTTGGCGGTTTCCACCTTGGTGTTCATCAGCTGTGACAGTGTTTATCACTATGTGGTTCAGCATACGTTGGAAGAAAATTTGCTCGACTTTTTGCAAGAAGAAGTCCGCGAAGCAGAAGGTTACAACAGCAGTTTTCATGAAGAAGTGCACAGCTATGTTGTTGATTCAAAAATGATACAAACTTTTTCTTATTGGTTACTGAACGGTAAAGTGATTCATGCTGCGCAACCAGATGGTTTGGTCGGCGTTGAATTTCTGCAAAAAGTCAAAAATTGGCAACATCCGAATATGAAGATTCAACATATTAAAATTAAAGAGGAACATGAAGTATGGAATTTTGCCACGGTGTCGGAAGATTTCAACCTTAACGGAAAGCAGGGAAAAGTCATCGTGGCCACAAACCTAACCCCGATTGAAGATTTTTCGGAAAACTATCGCCAATATGGGTTGTTGATCTTGCTTTTTATTTGCGTTTTGTCTTATTTTATTGCGCAGAGTTTGGCCAACCGCGCCATCTCGCCGATTGTCAAAATGTATAATAATCAAAAAGAGTTTGTATCCAATGCCTCGCATGAACTGAAAACCCCGCTGGGTGTTTTGATGGCCTATTCCGAGTTGGTTGAGGCCAAATTTGGCAAAAATGAAGATATCAACGTGATAAAAGAAGAAATTAAAAATATGTCTGCCTTGATAGAAAATTTGCTGACCTTATCGCGGTTGGACAATCAAAAATCGCAAGAAGAAGCGGTTGATTTGGATGTGAGCTTTAATGTCAAAGAAATTGTGGCAAAGTTCAATCAGATGAGCGCGGATAGAAAATTTCCGATTACACTCGACGCTGCCAAAAATTTGCAAGCCAAAATTGCCCCGACAGATTTGCAAAGAGTGATGAATATATTGCTTGAAAATGCGCTGAAATATACGCCCAAAGACAAAAAAATTGCCGTAACGGTTGAAGAGAAGAATAAAAAGATAAAAATTTTGGTCAAAGATGAAGGCGTGGGAATTAAAGAAAAAGATTTGCCGCATATTTTTGATCGTTTTTATCGGGCCGATGCTTCGCATAACCGCAAAGTTGCGGGTTATGGTTTAGGGCTTTCGATTGCCTGGAAAATTGTGGAAAAGTATCACGGTCAAATCAGCGTGACCAGTCAAGAGGGGCAAGGCTCAAGCTTTAGTGTGGAATTTCCGGCTGCATAGAATAAAAGGAAAAACAATGCACGATATTTGGAACCCGTGGCACGGCTGCATCAAAAAAAGTGAAGGCTGCCAAAATTGCTATATGTATTTTTTGGACAGACAGCGTGAGAAAAACGGCGCACAGATTTATAAGGTAAAAAACAATTTTAACTATCCTTTGCAAAAGGACAAAGCCAGACACTATAAGGTCAAAAGCGGTGAGCAACTGCGTGTCTGCATGACCTCGGATTTCTTTTTGACTGAAGCGGATGGCTGGAGGAATGAGGCTTGGAAGATCATCAAACAGCGGTCGGATGTTTCTTTCTTTTTGCTGACTAAGCGGCCCGAGCGTGTGGCGCAATGCCTGCCGCAAGATTGGGGCGAGGGCTGGGAAAATGTTTTTTTCAACGTTACGTGCGAGAACCAAAAACGTGCCGATGAAAGGATTCCTTTGTTGTTTGAGCTTCCGTTTAAGCATAAGGGCATCATGGTGGCCCCCTTCATTGGGCCGGTCAGCATCAAAAATTATTTGGCCCAAGGCGTGATTGAGCAAGTGGTTTGCGGCGGCGAAAATTATGACGGTTCGCGCCCGCTTGATTATGCTTGGGTCAAAAATCTGTATCAAGAATGTGTGGCAGCCGGGGTGACATTTTGTTTTATCGAAACCGGCACCAATTTCGTCAAGGACGGCAAAACTTATCATATGCCTGACAAAAGATTGCAAAGCGAAATGGCCTATAAATCGGGCTTGCAATATCAGGGAAAAAGAATAGAATTTAAACTGCAAATGCCGCAAGATTTGTTTGGCGAGGGAGAGGTTTATCGCAAACATTTTCGCAACATTTGCCAAACCTGCGGCAGCCGGCTCATCTGCAACGGTTGCTCAGATTGCGGTTTATGCCAACAAAAAAAGCGGCCGTAGGCAGCCGCTTTTTTTTATAAATTTAAGCAAACATTATTGTGCCGGGATAACGCGAGCTTCTTTTCCGTAAAGCAAGTAGCATTTTTCGCCCGGTGTCATCAACACATCATTTCCCTGAGTGATGGTCATCACATTGCCGTTTTCGGTTTTGACCACATATTCATAGCCTTCTTGTTTGGAAAGCCCGCTTTGAGCCGCATCGCCGGCAATACCGCCGACCACGGCGCCGCCCAAGGCACCCAAAATTTTGGTGGTATCATTACCGCCGACCATGGAGCCGGCCAAACCGCCGGCGCCGGCACCGGCCAACATACCGACATTGTTATCACTTCTGACCACAACCTGGCGCACGCTCAACACGGTGCACCCCATGGCACGACCGACCTGACGCACACCGGAGGTGGAATAATCATTGGCGCCGATGTTGGAAGTGCAGGCGTTGATGATCAAAGCCAAAGGCAATACTGCAAGCAAAGCAAATTTTTTCATCTGTCAAACTCCTAAAATTTTCAATTATTTTGATTTTATACCCCAAAAGCTAATTGTCAATGCTGGACAAATAAATTCAACTGATATATATTCTAAAACGCTCTTTACGAGCAAAAAGTTTTAAATTGTAAAAAATTGAGGAAAATAATAAGGAATATACAATGTTAAAGAGAACAAAAATTGCCAAACTGCTGCAGGCTGAAGCGCCGATGGATGAAGTTTTGGTCAAAGGCTGGGTCAAAACCCGCCGTGATTCGAAAGATTTTTCGTTTGTTGAAGTAAACGATGGTTCATGTCTCAAAAATATTCAAGTCATTGCCAATAATACCCTCAATAATTACAATGAAGTCAAAAAGCTGAGCACGGGTTCATCTTTGGCCATCAAAGGCGCTTTGGTTGAATCTAAAGGCGGTAGCCAAAAGTTTGAAATTGTGGCTGATGAAATTGAAATTTATGACATTGCCCCCGATGATTATCCGTTGCAAAAGAAAAAACACACGGATGAATATTTGCGCACGATTGCGCACCTTCGTCCGCGCACCAATAAATATGGTGCCGCTTTCCGCGTGCGTTCCGAGCTGTCTTATGCCATTCACAAGTTTTTCCATGACCGTGGCTTCCGCTATGTTCATACGCCGATTATCACAGGTTCCGACTGTGAAGGTGCCGGCGAGATGTTCCGTGTCACCACTTTGGATATGGAAAACCTGCCCAAAACCAAAGACGGCAAAGTAGATTACAGCCAAGACTTTTTCGGCAAAGAAGCCCATTTGACCGTTTCCGGCCAATTAAACGGCGAGATGTATGCCTTGGCTTTGGGTGATATTTATACTTTCGGCCCCACATTCCGTGCCGAGAACTCCAACACCACCCGCCATGCCGCCGAGTTCTGGATGATTGAGCCGGAAATGGCTTTTGCCGATATTTATGATGATATGGACTTGGCTGAAGATATGGTCAAATTCTGCGTCAAACACGTGTTGGAAAACTGCCGTGATGATATTGAGTTGTTTGACAAGTTTGTAGAACCCGGGTTGATTGCCAAATTGGAAAACATTGTCAACAACGGCTTTGCCCGCATCACTTATGCCGAAGCCATCGACATTATGCAAAAATCAGGTGAAAACTTTGAATATAAGCCTGAGTTCGGCATTGATATGCAAACCGAGCATGAGCGCTTTTTGGCCGAAAAACACTTCAAACGCCCGGTCATTGTCAGAGATTATCCCAAAGAGATTAAAGCTTTCTACATGCGCTTAAATGATGACGGCCGCACAGTTGCCGCCATGGATGTTTTGGTCCCCGGTATCGGCGAGATGATTGGTGGCTCACAACGTGAAGAGCGTTATGATGTTTTGGTACAAAAAATCCATGAAATGGGTATGAAGGAAGAAGATTATTCTTGGTATCTTGATTCCCGCAAATATGGTTCTGTTCCGCACGCCGGATTCGGATTGGGCTTTGAAAGAATGATGATGCTTGTAACCGGTATCGGCAACATCAGAGACGTTATTCCGTTCCCGAGAACCCCGAACTCAATCAACTTCTAAAAGATTTGCAGCCGAATTTAAATAAAAACAGATTCGGCTGTATTTCTTAAAACATAAGGAGTCAAAATGCGCCGTTTTTTATTAAGTTTTGCTTTTTTTCTTTTGTGTACAACGCTTTGTCGGGCAGAAACAGCCGCAAGCAAAGAAACAGCAGATAATGCCAAGCAAGAAGAAGCTACGGCAAACATTTCTCTTCAACAATTAAAATCCGTAATAGGAGATAGTTCGTTTTTTAATGAAAAACCGGCAGTTTTTCATCCTGAATGTAACAATCCGCGCCTCAAAGAAAAAGTATTAGCGCGTATTCAAGAATATTATAAGCAAAAAAAGCAAACCAGCATTGTTGATGAACGTCGTCAGGCTTTGATGTTGAAACGGTTAAAAAGTTTTGTAACCGTAGACGTGAAATCATTTCAACCGCAAGAGAATTATAACGTGGCAGATAGATTAATTGACATCAAAATTAATGATGGCATAAAAGCTCAAGATTTGAGTTTGTGCAAAAGTGTCGGGGACAGAGAAATATACCTGCTGATTTATCCCCAAAACAATTTTTACACGGTTGAAATTATCAATTTCCCCGGACAACCGGATTCTAAGAAATTTACAACGGTTTATGATTAAAAAAGTCAATTAAGGGTATTGATTCATATTTAAAAATAGTGCATAATAAGCTCTGCTCTCAAAAGGAAAAGACTTTTGTCTGAGTGGGCAGTTCTAAAAAACTGCATTATTTTATAAGGAAAAGAGGTCGACATTTTATGGGAAAAGAACTTATCTTAAGAAACTCCGGTAACTTACCGGTTTTGGCAGAGAGTAACTCGCTGGTAGCCTATCTTGAGGAAATTAAAAAGTTCCCATTACTAAGTGAAGAAGAAGAGTTAAACTTGGTTAAAGATTTCCATCAAAAAGGGGATTTAACCGCAGCGCAAAAGCTCATCACTTCACATTTACGTTTGGCCGCAAAAGTGGCTTTAACCTATCGCCGCTACGGCTTGCCGATGTTGGATATTATTTCCGAAGCTAATATTGGTTTGATGCAAGCGGTTAAAAAGTTTGATTTAGACAAGAAAGTTCGTTTGGCAACTTATGCCGTTTGGTGGATTAGAGCCGCCATCAACGATTATATTTTGCGTTCTTGGTCTTTGGTCAAAATCGGGACCAAAGCTGCACAAAAGAAGTTATTTTATAATTTGAACCGCATCAAATCTCGTTTAGGAATATACGAGAACAAAGAATTGGAACCGGAAGTCGTCAAAAGCATCGCTAAAGAGCTGGTTGTTGACGAAGCCGATGTCAAAGAGATGAACACACGTCTGTCCGGCGATTCTTCTTTGAATGTTGCTGTTTCAGATGAAGACGATTCTGAACGTATGGACTTTTTGGTTGATGCACGTCAAAACATTGAAGAAAACTTGAGCCGTCGTCAAGAAGCCGGCTTTAAGAAAAAAGTTTTGTACGATTGCTTAAGTAAATTGAACGAAAGAGAGCAATATATTATAAAAAATCGCATGCTTTCCGACAGTGGCGTTACTCTGGAAGAAATCGGCGCCAAATTTAATATCAGCCGCGAAAGAGTAAGACAAATTGAAAAGAAAGCTTTTGAAAAATTGTCAGAGATGGTTCGTCAAGAAATGAAGCTTGAAGAGGCCGCCTGATACCAAGGAGAAACAAATGGAACTGTTAGCAGAAAAAAACACCGATACACAGCGCGTTATCAACTATGCTGATAGTTCGGTGTATATAAAAGAAGCACGTAGCCGCATGGATGAGCGCTTGAAAAAGTTGCGTGGCGAAAAAGCAGATTCGCCGACATACACGGCAGACAAAAGCCGCGGCGGATATGATGCGTAATTAAGCGGAAATATAAAGAATAAAACGCCGCAAGGCGTTTTTTTGGTTTAAATTAAAAATATGACAAACGCCGTTCAAAAAATAGCTGAGATATTAAAAGCCCGTCAGATAGAAGAGCCCAAACTTGAGGCAAGAATGATGGTTGCTTCCGTGTTGAATTTGGAGGCAAATGACTTGTTTTTTGATTGTCCGAAACTAAACGCCGAGCAAGAAAAACAACTTGCTGAGCTGGCAGAAAAACGCCTCAATCATTATCCTCTGTGCAAACTGTTGGGTAAAAAAGGTTTTTATAAATACGACTTTATTGTGAGTGAAGATGTTTTATCTCCGCGTCCCGATACTGAAATTTTGGTTGAAGCTGCCATCAACTATGCCAAAGAAAATAAGGCAAAGAAAATATTAGATTTGGGAACAGGCTCCGGCTGCATAATTCTTTCGGTTTTGGGGGATGTTGAAGGTTTAACAGGGGTTGCTCTGGATGTTTCCGTCAATGCCTTAGATATAGCTGAGAAAAATGCCGATAATTTGGGCTTACGAAACAGAATAAAATTTGTTTGCGGCAGTTGGTTTGATAAAGGCATTTCTTCATCATTAGGTACGGATTTTGACCTGATAGTCACCAATCCACCCTATATTCCGAGTAAAGATATTGAAAATTTGGCTGAAGAGGTAAAGTCTCACGACCCAATGCAGGCCTTGGATGGCGGTGAAGACGGTTTAAGAGACTATCGTCAAATTGCTAAAATATCATACCCAATGCTCAAAGATGGTGGAAAAATTTTTATAGAAGGCGGCATTGGACAAGAAAAACAAATAGCAGATATTTTTGCTAAAGAAGGTTTTGGCTTAAATACCATACTCAAGGATTATGGCGGAATAAATCGCTGCATAATTTTAAAAAAATAATTTGCAATTAATAATTTTATCTGTATTATCATCCGCAGATGGAAACGAGGTTTCCGAGGTGCTTTTTTTAATTTTTGTTTTGCATCTGAAACATTCTCAAAACAAAACGCAGAATTTTAGTTTTAATTGGCTTATTCAGAGAAATCTGAAAAGTATTTATTTTGGTATGAAGACTTATGAAAAAAACGAATAATAAATATCGTAATAATAATTCCAATCAAATTTATTCTCTAAATTACAAGTTCGATAGTATCAGTGTTGCCGGCAAAATCAGCGGCACCGCTTTGGATTTGATAAAAAAATACAATGAATTGGCAAAAGAAGCACATGCCAACGGCGATTACGTCACTTCTGAAGTGTTCAGACAATATGCCGAACATTATCGTAAGATTGTAACCGAAATCAATGAAAAGAAAAATGTGCAAAAAGTTGTCAACTTTCCCAAAGTTGAAGATACGGAGCAAGTTGCAGATTCTCAAAATGAAAATAACGATGTTGAAGATGATGCCGATTTGGATATCACAGCCAAAGCAGAAGACGAAGCGGCCGTGCATAATCTGGTCGCAGCAGAATTAGCTGCACCGATTCCCGAAAAGAAAGAGTTTAAAATCATCGAAATCGCAGAAGAAGAAACGCCGACCGAAATGGTTGATGAAAATGCACCCAAACCAAGAGGGCGTCGTCCTTCTCGCAAAAAAATTGACAGTAATAATGATGATGTCAAAAACCAAGACCTTGCTGTCTAAATAAAACATAGGAAATAAAAATGTTCTTTCTGGTTGCCTCTCTAATTTTGACTATTGCATGTTCAACCATCACAATCAGAACGCTGGTAGCCTATACGGATATGAAATTTATTTATAAGTTAGCCATCTCAATCTTGATTGTATTGGGATGGCTTTCGCCTGTTATAGTCAATTTTTGCCGCAAACAATTTTCTTTGCATGGTCTGTTTTATGATATTTTGACCTATGGCGGCTATTTTCTGTTCGGTTTGGCTTTTATCACTTTTATGCTTTTGTTTGCACGCGATTTTTTGTGGTATGTGAGCTTTGGTATCAGTAAACTTTTCCACGCTGACTGGGAATGGTTCAATCCGCAAAATCGCATGAGCTTAAAATATGCCAATATTGCAACCGGAATTTTGGCTTTGTGTGTTTCTTTGTTTGCCGTTTATGAAGCCAATAAATTACCCGAAGTCAAAGAAGTTGATTTGACTTCCGATAAGCTAAAACACCCCTTGCGAATAGTTCAATTATCAGATTTGCATATCACACGTTCATCTTCCGAGCACCGCATTCAAATGATTGTAGATAAAGTCAATTCTCTTAATCCGGATGCCATTGTGCTGACCGGAGACATTATTGATGACAAGGCATCTTCTGTTCAAGAATATTTTTCGATTCTGAATAAGTTAGAGGCTAAAGGAGGTATCTATTTTGTGATAGGAAATCACGAATATTATAACGGCTTGGGGCAAATCTTAAAAAGCCTTCATCAAACCAAAATCAAACATTTGATGAATGATGGAGAGTTGATTGCTGACAAAAATTTATATATTGGCGGCGTGCCCGACAAGTCAGCCGCTATGATGAACCCGTATTTTGCTATTAAAATCGAAGAAGCATCTAAGAAGGCAAATAAGCAAAATTATCGCGTGTTGCTCAGCCATAATCCGAGTACGGCAGATATGGTAACGGATGAAGATTTTGACTTGGTGTTGTCCGGACATACACACGGCGGACAAATTTTTCCATTCAATTTTTTGGCAGAAAAAGCGAACAAATATTTAGCCGGATTATATGATGTCAACGGGGCAAGGCTTTATGTCTCAAGAGGCGTTGGCTATTGGGGACCGCCGATGCGCTTTGGGGCTCCGGCCGAAATCACTTTGCTTCAAATTCATCCGCAAAAAAAATAAGATAATAGGTCTTGATTTATATATCCCCTCCTTACTATATTTTTAAAAGATAAAGACAGGAAAGGGGTGTATATAAGTATGGATTTTGAAAAACTAACCAATAAGTCAAAAGAGTTGATACAAGATGTTATCAATCTGGCGGCAAAATATAAACACCAATATATTTCAACCGAACATTTGTTGAAAGGCTTGCTCGAAATTAAAGATTCGCAAGTCAAAGAGCTCTTGCAAAAAGCAGGCTCTTCTGAGCTGACGGTTGCCTCAAAAGTTGATGAAGCTTTGGCAAAGATTCCGGCAGTGGAGGGCGCTTCGGTACAAAGCTTGATGAACCAAGAGTTCACACGCGTGATGATGGAAGCAGAGAGCTTGGCAGATAAGTCAGGCGATAAATTTGTGACCATCGAGCGTATTTTGCAAGCTCTTGTGATGACGGGCGGTACAAAGGCTTACGATATTTTGAAAGCAAGCGGTGTCAATGCCGAAAAATTAAACCAAGCCATTAACGAGTTTAGAAAAGGTCGTATTGCCGATAGCGAAGATGCCGAAGATAATTTTGAGGCATTGAAAAAATATGCCATTGATATTACCGGCAAGGCTAAAGAAGGTAAGTTAGACCCAGTGATTGGTCGTGAACACGAGATTAGAAGAACAATTCAAGTCTTGTCAAGAAGGACCAAAAACAATCCGGTTTTGATTGGTGAACCGGGTGTCGGTAAAACCGCCATTGTTGAAGGCTTGGCAATTAGAATTGTCAATAATGATGTACCGGAAAGCTTGCGCGGTAAAAGATTGTTAGCATTGGATTTGGGAGCCTTAATTGCCGGAGCCAAATTCAGAGGTGAGTTTGAAGAGCGTTTGAAAGCCGTTTTGAAAGATGTTGAGGCATCTGAGGGCAACATCATTTTGTTCATTGATGAAATGCACACATTGGTCGGTGCCGGTGCCAGCGAAGGCTCAATGGACGCTTCCAACTTGTTGAAACCGGCTTTGGCAAGAGGAGAGCTGCATTGCTTGGGCGCAACCACATTGTCCGAATATAAAAAATATGTGGAGAAAGATGCTGCCTTGGCAAGGCGATTCCAAGCAGTCTTTGTCAGTGAGCCGAGTGTTGAAGAAACAATTTCGATTCTGCGTGGTATTAAGGAAAAGTTTGAACTTCATCACGGAGTTAGAATTTCCGACGGGGCTTTGATTTCCGCTGCTACCTTGTCCAATCGCTATATCAGTGACAGATTCTTGCCGGATAAAGCCATAGACTTGATGGATGAGGCCGCAAGCTCTTTAAGAATGGCAATCGATTCCAAACCTGAAGAGTTGGATGAGCTGGACAGAAGAATATTACAGTTAAAAATCGAGCGCGAGGCTTTGAAGAAGGAAAGCGACGTTAAATCTAAAGAGCGTTTGGAATTGATTGGCTATGAAATTTCAGGCTTGGAAGCCAAAGCCAAAACCATGGAAGAAAAATGGAAGAGTGAAAAGAAAGTTTTGGCGGATTTAACAACCGTGAAAGATAAGTTGGATAAGGCCAGAATTGAAGTTGAAATTGCCAAACGTGAAGGTCGTTTTGAGCGCGCCGGTGAACTGCAATATAGTGTTATTCCGGAGCTGGAAAAACAAATTCAGGAAGCCGAAGCACAAGAAAAACAACATAGCTTCAGTGAGGTTGTAACCGAAAGCGATATTGCAGCTGTTGTTTCCAAATGGACGGGCATTCCGGTAGATAAAATGCTGGAAGGCGAGAAAGAAAAACTCATCCACATGGAAGAATATTTAGGCAAACGTGTGATAGGTCAAAAAGATGCTATTGCCGCAGTTGCCAATGCGGTCAGACGTTCTCGTGCCGGTATTTCGGATTCGCGTCAGCCGATAGGTTCGTTCCTCTTCTTAGGTCCGACCGGTGTCGGTAAAACCGAGTTGAGCAAAGCCTTGGCAGAGTTTCTGTTTAATGATGAGAGCGCATTGCTCAGAATTGATATGTCTGAATATATGGAAAAGCATAGTGTTTCTCGTTTGATTGGTTCTCCTCCGGGATATGTCGGCTATGAAGAAGGTGGTGCTTTGACCGAGGCTGTTCGTCGTCGTCCGTATCAAGTTATCTTGTTTGATGAGGTGGAAAAAGCTCACCCCGACATTTTCAATGTTTTGTTGCAAGTACTGGATGATGGAAGACTGACCGACGGACAAGGCAGAACGGTAGACTTTAAAAATACCATAATCATCATGACATCAAACTTGGGTTCGGAAATCTTGTCCACAGCGACAGGAGCTGATGATCCAAAGAAGATTCGCGATAGGGTTATGGATATTGTTAAAGCCTCCTTCCGACCGGAATTTATCAACCGTATTGATGAAATTACAATTTTCCACAAGCTTGATAAGAGTAATATCAAAGAGATTGCTCAACTGCAAATCAACAATATTGAGAAGCGTTTGAGCGACAAGAAGATTAAGCTGCATGTTAACGATGCCGCCTTTATCTGGATTGTCAATAACGGTTATGATTCAATTTATGGTGCAAGACCTTTAAAAAGGTTGCTAAAAAATCAAATTGAGAATAAATTGGCTTTGAAAATTTTGAATGGTGATATTGGAGAAGGTGATACTGCAGAAATCATCGTCGCCAATGGCACTTTGGATATTGTTAAAAAGAAGAATAAAGAAGTAAAAGACAATGGATGATTTTTATGACAACGCTTTGGCGGTAGCCAAAACTTATGATGTGAGTACCAAACCGGATTCTCTGGTTTTATACAGCATTAGTTTTCTGCCGACCAAAGAAAACAAAATTCAAGCCTTTGAGTTTGTCAAAACCCACCCCGGCATGGTGATGTTAGATCACACGCCTTGTGGTATTAAGATGATGGATATGGGGCTTGAGAATGGTCGTTGCGACCTCAAAGAGGATGAAATTGCCTATTTGTGGAAAGTAGCTTCCAAACGCTTACTGGAAGGTGCCAGCGGTAATATAACGGCATTTGTCAAAGATGCAGATGAACGCAGTGTCTTCAGAAGCATGGAACTACCGACGATTTTGGCCAATGAAAATATCAAAACCATCAATGGTCAAGATAAGTTTGAGTTTGCCAAACAAAACTTCTAAATAATGAAAAAAAATAAAGCCTCGTTTTCAAAACGGGGCTTTATTTTTATATATAACTTCAAAATCAGATAAAAAGAAAAGGCTCTTAAACCTAAGAGCCTTTTGTAATTGGTAGGGGTAGTCAGACTCGAACTGACACGGCCTGAGGCCACAAGATTTTGAGTCTAGCGCGTCTACCAGTTCCGCCATACCCCCATCAGATAACGGAGATATTGATATTATAATAAACGGCATATGTCAACACTTTTTTTATAAAAAAAATAATTTTTTTTAGATTTAATTTAAAGTGAAGCTAACCAATTCTTTTTGCGTATATATAAATATGTCAGCAAACTCAAAGCAGCGTTATAAGTGTGTTCGGTCAGCCAACAAACGGCAATATCTGCTTTAAGATAAACAACTATAAACCATACGGCAAAGGTATAAACAATCAAAGCTAACATTTCTAAACACATTGCGATTTTTGTTTCGCCGATACCGAAAATAACACCCAAGAATACAAAACCGGGAACAAGAGAAAAATAGGTCGTCATTGAAGAATAATAAGGCGGGATGGCTTGCATAATCAAGACGGTATCATCGGTATAAATCCGCATAATCCAAAACGGAGAAATGAGAAGTATGGCGGTGGCAACCACGCCGCCGATATATCCGAGGACAATCATTTTACCGGCAGTAGCTTTAATTTCACATTCTCTGCCTGCACCATATAAGTTTCCGGTGATGGCATTGGCTGTTCCGAAAATGGCATTAATAATCATAAAGGGAAGAGCACTTACACTGCGCAAAATGTTAGAAATGGCGAGCTCGTTTTCTCCCAAATGTTCTACCGCTAACATGAAAAACAGCCAGGTCGCAAAAGAAACCAAATTTTGTAAAATGGTCCAAACGGAGATACGTAAAACTTTGTTGAGAGTTTTTAAATTGCGAAAATATGGAATGTCTAAGCCATATTTTTTATATGGTGTTTTACAAAAAGTATAAATAGCAAAGAAGATGGTAGAAGCAGCTTCGGCAAGAACGGATGCAATGGCGGCACCGGCAACGCCGAGTTCTGGAAAACCCCATTTTCCAAAAATGAGCAAATAGTCAAAAACAATGTTCATAAAAAGCATAACATATGCGTTAAGAGACAAAACTTTTGTGTGTGTTGTGCCGATATAAAATGCTCTGAACATCACAATGGCAAAAGAAAAAATCAAGCCATAAGAACGTGGGTACAAATAATCAAGTGCGGATTGCAATACCAAAGGAGAAGAAATCAAATTTTTGAGTACAACGTCGGCATAAAAATGGATTCCCGCAATAAAGAACAAAGCAAAAATAAAAAGAAAAAACAAACCTTGATAAAAAATTTGCCCTATGCGGCGATACCGTTTTTCGCCGTTGTGCTGAGCAATATAAATTTGCGCCCCGATGGAGAAACCTTGTCCGAGCATAAATATCATCACATAAAAAATTCCGGCGATGGCAGAAGCACCAAGTTCAATTTTTCCTACCCTGCCTAAAAAAGCCGTATCTGTTAACCCGATGAGTTGTTGAATAATCATTCCCGTCAAAATGGGATATGCAATTTGCCAGATTCTTTTGTAATTATAAGTCATAAAATTCACACAAGATATTTCCGAATGTCATTAAAATATCATGCCGCATCGATATTGTCAAATTTGATAAGATGCTTGATTATTTGATTCGTTTTCATATACTGAAGAAAAAGTAAAACCGAGGCAAAAATGTTCAAAAAATCAGAGGTGGAATTAACAAATTACAGTTTGGATTTATACCGAAAAAAAGACTATAAAAAAGCAGAAAAAATATGCCGCAAAATATTAGCAAAAAATCCAAACAACGATACTGTTTTAATCAATCTCGGAAACATTCTTTTTGTTCAAAAAAAATATCAAGAAGCCTTAGATTTTTACAAACAAGCAAAACTCATCAAGCCGGATTCTTTTTTAGCGCTGGTTAATATTGCCAATGTATATTTGGAACAAGAAGATTATAAACTTGCCGAACAAACTTCGCGTGAAGCTTTGGTCTTGGATTCGCAAAATTATATGGCGCAAAATATCTTGGGAACGGCATTGTTGGAACAAGAGCAATATGGCGAGGCTTTGCCGATTTTACAGCAGGCTTTAAGTTCAAATAAGAATGATGCTTGGCTATATAATTATTTAAGCCGCTGCTACCAACAATTGGGAATGATAAAAGAGGCAATAGAAAGTGGTTGGCAGGCGCTTAAACTTTCACCGTTTGATGAAAGTCATCATATTAATTTTGGCTATATGCTTTATGAATTGTCTTTAGATTCTAAAGCCGAAATCATCCCAAAATATGCCTCCTTGTGGTTAGATCAATTTCCGGAAAATAAAATTGCCGAGCACATGGGCAAAGCTATCTTAAATCAGTCGATTCCCGAAGTTGCAAATGCAGAATATATCAAAGAAATTTTTGATATTTTTGCGGCTGATTTTGATAAAGTTTTAACAGATTTGAATTATCAAACACCGCAAATTATTTCTCGTATTTTGCAAGAAATTTATGGGTTGGATTCGCAAAAAAAATTGCATATTTTAGATGCCGGTTGCGGTACCGGATTATGTGGTAAATTTTTAAAACCCTATGCTCGATTCTTTGGTTTGGATGGCGTAGATTTATCTCAAGGAATGTTGCAGGAAGCTCAAAAGAAAAGAATGTATAATAGATTGTTTTGCCAAGATATTCTCTCTCTTTTAAATGAGAAAAGGAACAGCTATGATTTGATTGTTTCTGCCGATGTTTTAACCTATTTCGGCAATCTGGATTCTCTTTTTTCAAGCATAAAAAAAACCCTTAAAAAAGGCGGGCGTTTTGTCTTCAGTATCACGTCAAATGATGAAAATGAGAATGATTACATTTTACACAAGTCTGGACGTTATAAACATCACTTAAGATATGTTGTTTCTTTGCTTAAAAAAAATGGATTCGATATTGAAAAAGAAGAATATTGCAGCTTAAGAAAAGAGGCTTTGCAAGATGTGAAAGGCTACGTCATTTCAGCCATCAGCGCATAAAAAAACTCTTGCCGAATAAGCAAGAGTTTTTTTTACAAAACCTAAAAAATTACTTTGATTTTTTAGAAGCAGATGCAGATTTGCAAGCTGCGGATTTTGTAGATTTAGAACAAGAAGTCTTGCTGGAAGAAGTCTTGGAAGAACAAGAAGACTTAGAGCAAGAATTTTTGTTGTTGCAGTTAGAGAGTTGCTCAACGGCCATAGCCCAGAAATATTCATCTTGACCATTAGGACAACCGGCATTTTGCCAATTGTAATAAGCAGCTTCTCTGATAGCATCTTCATTAAATTTAACCATAATAAACTCCAATAAAACAATGTTTTCACATACAACAAATACTATATAACCAAAATTTTATACGTCAATAGGTAATAGCTTGAAAAAGTGCAATTTGTAAAATAAAATTTATAAGTAAGGATATTCTCTTGCAATTAAGAATTTATCATTTATAGATTAGCTAAGAAAAGTGAAAAAATTTTTAAGATCTTGGACTAAAAAATCAGGAGTATATTTATGGAAAATTTATTGTCTAAAGAAGAGATGGAAGCCATTATCAACGGTGACCATGGCAATCCTTTTGCCGTTCTGGGAATACACAAAGATAAAGGTTCAAAAGAAGTCTTTATCAGAACCTATCAACCCCATGCACAATCAGTGGAATTGATTGATGAAAATGGCAATTCTTTAGGCTTTTTTACCAAACTTGATGAGAGAGGATTCTTTCAAATCAATTTGGGTCCGAGAGAAAATTTCAAATACAAATTAAAAATCGAAAATGACATCAATCAATTTTACACCATTCATGATACATATAGCTTCCCGTCAGTTTTAGGTGATATTGATATCTATCTTTTGGCAGAAGGCAATCACTTGGATATGTATAAAAAACTTGGTGCTCATGTTAATGAAATTAACGGTGTAAAAGGTGTTAGTTTCGCCGTCTGGGCACCGAATGCCAAACGTGTCAGTGTTGTCGGAAATTTCAACAACTGGGATGGTCGTACCTATGTTATGCGCAAGCAACTGTCTTGCGGTGTTTGGGATATTTTCATTCCCGAATTGCAAGAAGGCGAAATTTATAAATATGAAATCAAAACCCAAGAAGATTATATTTTGACTAAATCTGATCCGGTGGCTTTCTATTCTGAGATCCGTCCAAAAACAGCATCAATCGTCTATGATATCAACAAATATCATTGGAGCGATGAAGCATGGATGGAATATCGTGAAGAATATAACAGTTTTGATAAACCGATGTCCATTTATGAGGTTCACGCCGGTTCATGGAGAAGAAAAGGCGAAAACGGATGCGAATATTTAACCTATCGCGAATTGGCAGATAGATTGGTTCCGTATGTGGTTAACATGGGCTTTACGCATGTTGAGTTTTTACCTTTGACCGAACACCCGTTGGATGCTTCTTGGGGCTATCAGGTAACGGGTATGTTTGCACCGACATCTCGTTTCGGTACACCGGATGATTTCCGCTATATGATAGATATGTTCCATCAGGCCGGTATAGGCGTGATAATGGACTGGGTACCGGCACACTTCCCGAAAGACGGACATGGCTTAGTTGAGTTTGATGGTACACATTTGTATGAACACGCCGACCCGAGAAAAGGTGAACACACCGATTGGGGAACAAAAATTTATAACTATGGTCGTACCGAAGTATGCAACTTCTTATGTGCAAGTGCTTTATATTGGTTAAAAGAATATCATATTGACGGTTTGCGTGTTGATGCCGTTGCTTCCATGCTGTATCTGGATTATTCACGTAAAAACGGCGAGTGGATTCCCAATATTTACGGTGGTAATGAAAATTTGGAAGCCATTTCTTTCTTGAGAAAAATGAATGAACTGGCTTATGGACAAGTAAAAGGTGCCGTAACCGTTGCCGAAGAGTCAACGGCATGGCCGATGGTTTCTCGTCCGACATCTATGGGCGGTTTGGGCTTTGGCTATAAATGGAATATGGGTTGGATGAATGATACTTTGAAATATATCAGTCACGATCCCGTTCACAGAAAATATCACCATGGTATGCTGACGTTCGGTTTGCTCTATGCTTTTAATGAAAACTTTATTTTGCCGATATCTCATGATGAAGTTGTCCACGGCAAAGGTTCAATGCTTTCTAAAATGCCGGGAGACGAGTGGCAAAAATTTGCTAACTTAAGAGCCTATTACGGCTTTATGTTTACCCACCCCGGAAAGAAACTGTTGTTCATGGGCTGTGAGTTTGGACAAGATTGGGAATGGAATGCCGAAGAAAGTTTGCGCTGGCATTTATTGGAATATCCGATGTATAAAGGTATGCAAAATTGCGTGCGCGATTTGAACTTAATGTACAAAGGCAATCCGGCTTTCTATGAAGTAGATTTTGACTATCGTGGTTTTGAGTGGATTGACCATAGCAATGCTGATGACAGTGTCATTTCTTATATGCGTAAGGCTCATGACCCGAGAGATTATATGATAGTCATTTCAAACTTCACGCCGGTCGTTCGTCATGATTATCGTATCGGGGTTAATGAACTGTGCCAATATCAAGAAATTTTCAACAGTGATGATAAAAATTATTGGGGCAGTGGGGTTAAAAACGAAGGAATGCTGCAAGCAGAAACACAAGATTGGAACTGCAAGCCATATTCAATAAAATTAACCTTACCGCCGCTCTCAACCATTGTCTTGAAACCGATAAGATAAAAGCCAAAAGCAGGAGAACAAAATGGCAAAAATCAAACCACATCAGGGAAAACCTTATCCCTTAGGTTCGCATTATGACGGACATGGTGTGAACTTTGCCTTGTTCTCTGCTTATGCTGAGAAAGTTGAACTTTGCCTGTTTGATGAAACAGGTATCAATGAAACGGAACGTTTTGAGATAACCGAAAGCGATAACAATATTTGGCATATTTATTTACCCAATATCAAACCCGATCAAGTTTATGGTTATCGTGTTTATGGTCCATATAAACCGGAAGAAGGACATCGCTTCAATCATAATAAATTGTTGATAGACCCGTACGGCAAAAAGCTTGTCGGTAAACTGATATGGCATAAGGCATTGTTCGGCTACGATGTTGATAGTCCCGATAAAGACTTATCATTTAGTGAATTGGATAGTGCACCATACGTACCAAAATCGGTTGTTGTGGACGATAATTATGATTGGGAAGGGGATCTCCATCCCAATACGGCGTTTGAAGATACGGTTGTTTATGAAACACATTTACGCGGTTATACCAAACTTCATCCCAAAGTGGCGGATTCTAAGCGCGGAACTTTTGCCGGATTTAATAATAAATCCGTATTGCATTACCTCAAGTGGTTAGGTATCAGTGCGGTAGAATTTTTGCCGATACATGCTTTTTTTGGTAACCGTCATAAAAAGGGATTTGTCAAAGACAATTATTGGGGCTATGAGAGTTTCAGTTTTTTTGCCCCCGAACAAAACTATCTTGCTGGAAATGATTTGTCCGAAATCAAAGATATGGTGAAAGCACTTCATAAGCGCGGAATAGAAGTTTTCTTGGATGTTGTCTATAATCATACCGGAGAAGGCAATCAGTTAGGTCCGACAATCTGCTATCGCGGCATAGATAATGTCAGTTACTATTGCCTCAATAAAGAAAATAAAAGATATTACTATGATTCCACAGGTTGTGGAGCATCATTCAATTTAGAAAATCCCTATGTTTTAAAACTGGTAACCGATTCTTTGCGCTATTGGTATGAAGAAATGCACGTTGATGGTTTTAGATTTGATTTGGCAACCACTCTCTGCCGAATGAATACGGAGTTTAAACAAGAATGCGGGTTCTTATACGCCGTAAAACAAGATCCGGTTTTATGCCGCGCCAAGTTGATTGCCGAACCATGGGATATTGGTTACGGCGGATATCAAGTCGGAGCATTTATGTCTGGCTGGGCAGAGTGGAATGATAAGTTTAGAGATGTTGTTCGTCGTTTTTGGAAAGGTGATGAAGGGCAGGTTGCAGCGTTGGCCAGTCGTATTGCCGGCTCCAGCGATACATTTAATCATAGTGGCAGAAATATTTGGAGCAGTGTCAATTTTGTCACTGCGCATGATGGTTTCTGTATGCGCGATTTAGTGAGCTACAATCAAAAACATAATCTGGCAAATAATGAAAATAACCGAGACGGAACAGATAGTAATTGGAGCTGGAATTCCGGTATCGAAGGAGAAACGGATAATTCGGTTATAATAGATAATCGTATCAACCGTATAAAAGCCATGTTTTCAACTCTGTTACTATCCTTCGGCACCCCGATGATGGTTGCGGGAGATGAACTTTGCCATACCAATATGGGAAATAACAATCCCTATTGTCAGGATAATTCTATTACATGGATAAATTGGGAAGGCTTAAATCGCGTAGATAGACGAGTTGCACATTTTGTTAAAAAAGTAATACGTTTGAGAAAGCAATTAAACATTTTCAGACGAAAAAGATTTTTTACCGGCTTGCCCTTGGATAAAAGCAAAATAAAAGATATAACATGGTACAATGAAACAGGGCAGTCGATGAACACGCAAGATTGGAACGACGGACACAGAAAGAGTCTGGCTTACAGTGTCTACAACGGGAAAAAATATGTTTTTTGTGTATTAAATGCAGATGCAAAAGATATAAATTGGCAGTTGCCGGACATAGATAAAAAATATGCATGGGAGTTACTCTTTGACAGTTCAGAAAGATTTGTGGCCAAAGCAGCAATTTGCAGCAATCAAAAAATTACGATTCCGTCATGGAGCGTACTATTATTTGAAATTGAAAAATAAGAGATTGGAGTAATTTTAAATGAACAGCGCATTAGAGATTTTAGCTGAGAAATTAGGAATAGCCACAAGTTTTTTAGATGGCAGCCAAGAAAGAAAAGAACATCTGGTTGATGAAAAAACAATACGGTTTTTTGCCGAAAAAATGGGCTATAAAGCCGGTACGGAAGAAGAAATACAAAATTCAATATTGCAATATGATAAAAAGCGTTGGCAACAGTCTCTTGAAAAAATATATGTCGTAGATCAAGAAAACGTAAAATTTGATTTAGTTATTCCGGCAGAATATCAAACGGGCAAGTTTTCGGTTCTGTTAAGCCCGAGTAAACAACAAAATTATTCTCCGGTTTCTTTTGAAATATTCAATACCGAAGAGTATCAGTTGATTGGAAAAACGCGCTATGTTCGTTTGCAATTTGTCATAACCGAACATTTGGATATAGGATATTATGACTTAGAATTGCAGGTTGAAAATAAGCATTATAAGAGTCTTTTAGCAATATGTCCGAAAACATGTTGGCAAAATGAGGCTTTAAATAAAAAGACATGGGGCTTTGCCATACAATTATATTCATTAAGAAGTGAACGAAACTGGGGTGTCGGTGATTTTACCGATTTAAAGAATTTTGCCCAAATGGCAGCAAAGTCCGGTGCTGATATAATAGGTTTGAATCCGTTAAATGTTTTGTGCCATGATTATCCTGAAAATGCCAGCCCGTATCAGTCTATCAGCAGAATGTATTTAAATCCGATTTATATAGATGTTGAGGCAATGCCGGAATTTAAAGCTGAAGATTTGGCAGAAATAAAGAATGATATTGAGGAGTTTCGTCAAAGTGAGCTTATTCAATATGAGCATATCTATCCTCTGAAGGTAAGAATGCTGAGAAGATGCTATGATAGATTCAAACAAACCCCGAATACGTTACGATATCAAGAATTTGAAAATTATGTTATAGCAGAAGGCAGTGAGCTGGAGCGTTTGGCCGTATTTCAAAGTTTGTACCACAAATATACACAAGAAAGCATCGGAAATTGGCGTTCATGGCCGGAAGAATATCAAAGTCCGAATTCTTTGGCGGTCAAAGAATATGCCAAAGAAAATGTTGATGAGATTAATTTTTTCAAATTTATGCAATATGAGGCATCACGCCAATTTGAACAAGCAGCAAAAGCTGTAAAAGACAGTGGCATGAAAATAGGTTTATACCGCGATTTAGCCGTTGGTGTCGGACAAGACAGTGCCGAGGTATGGAGTGAGCCGGAATTATTCTTTAAGGATGCAGGAGCCGGAGCTCCGCCGGATGCTTTGTTTCCGGCGGGACAAGAATGGGCACTAGGCGCGTTCATCCCGAGTGCATTAAAAGAGACGGCCTATAAACCGTTTATAAAAATCTTACGGGCCAATATGCACAACTCCGGAGCATTAAGAATAGACCATGTTATGAGCCTGATGCGTTTATTTATAATTTCTGAAAAATTAAAGGAAGGCACATATATTTATTACAATTTCAAAGATATGCTGAATATAGTAGCACTGGAAAGTGTTTTGAATCAATGTTCGGTAGTCGGAGAAAGTATCGGTAATGTACCGGATGGCTTTTTGGATGCTCTGGAAGCCAAAAATATATACGCATTGAGTGTCTTATGGTCAGAAAGATATAATGATGGCTGGGGGGATTTTAAAATGCCTGAGGCTTATCCTCCGCGAGCATTCGCATCAATAGGTACGCATGATATGTCTCCTCTGAAGATGTGGTGGTTTGGTTATGATATAGAATTGTCATATCAATTAGGAATAATAGAGAATGAAGAGCAACGCAATGCTTCTTATAAAGGAAGAGAAAACGACAGATGGCGTTTATTGAAAGTATTGGATGCCTCGGGGGTTTGGCCGAAAGACAAACCAAGACAAGGTAATTATATCTATGGAGAAGGATATCCTGAAGGAATCGAAGAGGCAGCCAATGCTTATATGGCCAAAACCACATGTCCTGTCTTTTTAGCAGAATTAGAAAATATTTTACATGTTGAAAAACGCCAAAATCTTCCCGGCACAGATAGAGACAAACATCCAAACTGGAGAAGACGTATACCTGTTTCTTTAGAAAAATTGGCAACGGATATTGCTTATATCCGCAATATCAAAGCCATAAGCGAAATTCGCAAATAATAGTTTGTTGAAAATCAATAAAAAAGCCGTCAGAAAAGACGGCTTTTTTATTGATGAACGAGAATAATAAAAAAAAGTCCTGCAAGGAGCAGGACTTTAAAGAAAACAATGTTTTATTTTTTTTCATCAGGATCGCGTAAAACATAACCTCGCCCCCAGACGGTTTCAATATAGTTTTTACCGCCGGAAGCTTTTTCCAATTTTTTGCGAAGTTTACAGATAAACACGTCAATAATTTTGAGTTCGGGTTCATCAATACCGCCATAAAGGTGGTTTAAGAATTGGTCTTTATTAAGAGTAGAACCTTTGCGCAAAGACAAGAGCTCCATAATGCCATATTCTTTTCCGGTAAGGTGCAAAGTTTTGGTGCCTACGGTAACTGTTTGTGTATCCAAATTTACTTCTACGGCACCGGTACGGATAATGGAGTTTGAGTGCCCTTTTGAACGTCTGACCACGGCCTGAATGCGCGCTAAAAGCTCTGATTTATCAAAAGGCTTGGTTAGGTAATCATCAGCACCATATCCCAAGCCTTTAACTTTTTTATCAGGTTCTGTCAAACCGGAAAGAATGAGAACCGGCGTATTAACTTTAGCCGCGCGAAGGCTCTTCAAAACTTCATATCCGTTCATATCCGGCAACATCAAATCTAAAATGATAATATCATAATCGTACAATTTACCGATTTCCAAGCCATCTTCCCCCAAATCGGTAGTATCTACAATCATGCCTTCTTTCTTAAGCATGGTTTCAATACTTTGAGAAATGGCATAATCATCTTCAACTAACAAAACGCGCATCGACAACATCCTCAAAAAACGTTAGAACCAATATGTAAGCATCATATATTCTAAAATTTAATTTGTTAACTTTTTTAACGAGGTTGTTAATAATTATTAACAAAAAAATAAGTATAAAGCAAAGATTGTGAATAACCCTACGGTAGAGCTGAAAAAAAAATAAAATATGATAAAAAAGAAACAAGCAACGGAGAAAAAAATTGTCGGAAGTCATAGATACCATAATCAAAGAGATAAAAAAACTGCCTACGAGCGAATATTACGGGGAAGTAACGGGCGTTCAGGGATTATTTATAGAGGTCAGCGGCATCAGATGCAAAATGTCGATAGGAGACAGGTGCAATATATATGATGCCAAAGGCGAAAAAAATGTCTGTGAGTTGGTGAGTTTTCGGCAAGGCAAATTGCTTTTTATGCCCTATGGTTCGGTACAGGGAATCGGTTTGGGTTGCAAGGTAGAGGTTGAAAACGCAGCGCCGGTAATTTATCCGCACAAAAGCTGGCTCGGACGTATTATTAATGCTTTTGGTGAGGCAATAGATGGTAAAGGTCCTCTGATTAAGGGAAATAAGCCGTATTATATCAAGAGTTCGCCGCCGCCGGCAGCTTTTCGAGACAGAGTAAAAGGTAAAGTTGACTTAGGGGTTAAAGCGGTTAACACCTTTATCACCATCTGCAAAGGGCAACGTATGGGTATTTTTGCCGGTTCGGGTGTGGGAAAATCAACCTTGATGTCCATGATGGCGAAGAATACCGATTCGGATGTTTCCGTAATAGGTTTGATAGGCGAGCGCGGAAGAGAAGCCAAAGAGTTTGTAGAAGATACGTTGGGAGAAGCCGGCTTAGCAAAATCTGTTTTGGTTTTGGCAACCTCAGATGAAAGTCCGTTAATGCGCAGGCAAGCTGCTTATGTCGCTATGGCGGTTGCCGAATTTTTCCGAGATGAAAACCAAGATGTCTTGTGTATGATGGATTCAATCACCCGTTTTGCCATGGCGCAAAGAGAAATCTCTTTGAGTGTTGGCGAGCCGCCGGCATCAAAAGGATATACGCCGAGCGTTTTTGCCGAGTTGCCGAGATTATTAGAAAGAGCGGGTCCCGGAACCGGCAACGGAACCATCACCGGATTGTTTACGGTTTTGGTCGACGGAGATGATCACAACGAGCCGATTGCCGATGCCGTACGTTCCATTTTGGATGGGCATATTGTGCTGGACAGAGCTATTGCCGAAAGGAACCGCTATCCGGCAATCAATATCCTGCGCAGCATTTCACGTACCATGCCCGATTGCAACACACCGGAAGAAACCAAGATAGTTAATAAAGCCCGCAAATATATTGCCAGCTATGAAGATATGGCAGAACTTATCCGCTTGGGTGCATATAAAAAAGGTTCCAATAAAGAAGTGGATGAAGCAATATTTTATTATCCGAAGATTGAAGACTTTTTAAGTCAGAAAAAGAATGAACGATTCACTTTAGCGGAAGGGTACGATTTGTTGAAACAGATTCTCGATACGCCGTATAAGGGCTGAAGATAAATGAAAAATTCTTTAAAGACATTGGAGCGGATTCAAAAGTTCAAAATTGATGAACAACGCAAAATCATGGTCGAACTGCAAAACAAAGAAGACAAGATAGTAAATGATTTGCGCCGCTTGATAAAAGAATATGAGCAAGAAAAAGAATTTGCCGCCCAAAATGGATACATGGGAGATTTTGGGGCTTATACCAAAAGATATTTGCAATATAGAGAAGCATTTGAACAAGCGTTAAACGAAGTCAGAGCTAAAATTGCCGAAGTCAGAGATATTATCTCAGATATGTTCAAAGAGCAGAAGACTTATGAAATAGTAGATAGGCAAAGAAAAGAAGCTTTAGCCAAAGAAGAAGATTTAAAAAGCCAAAAGATGCTTGATGAAATCGGCACCAATGCTTATATAAAAAACAACAAAAAGCAATAAGAGGAGAAAACAATGACATTTAAATTACCCGATTTACCCTATGAAATAAATACTTTAGAGCCATATATTTCACAAAAGACATTAGAATTTCACTATGGCAAACATCATCGTACTTATGTTGAAAATTTGAACAAATTGATTGCCGGTACCAAATTTGAAAATATGAGCTTGGAAGAAATTATTAAAGAAGCGGCAGGTAAAGCCGAATATCAAGGCATTTTCAATAATGCGGCACAGGCTTGGAATCATGCCTTTTTCTGGAAATGTATGAAAAAAGGCGGAGGCAAACCTCAAGGTGCGATTCTTTCTCGTATAGAAAAAGATTTTGGCAGCTATGAAAAATTCCGTGAGGAATTTAAGAATGCGGCGGTTACGCAATTTGGCAGTGGTTGGGCATGGTTGGTTGAGCAAGATGGTAAATTGGCAATTATGAAAACTACAAATGCCGATACCCCGATTGCCCATGGTTTGAAAGCCTTGTTGACGGTTGATGTTTGGGAACATGCTTATTATTTGGATTATCAGAATCGCCGTGCCGATTTTGTGGAAGCATTCTTAAACAACTTAGCTCATTATCAAGGTTAGAGAAAAAAATCCCTTCTATGCACAAAAGAAGGGGTTTTTTTTACGTCTTTTTAAGAGATTAATGATAAAAGCATAAAAAGAAAAGAACGAATATTGACAATTTTTGTCCAAAATGGTAGGATGAAAGAAATTAACAATAAAAATTTAAGGAGCAAGAAAATGTCAGTAGATATGAAAGAAAAAGCCCAAGAAGCCATGAAGAAAATGTTTTTCTGTGGTGCCGTTTTTGCCGCAACAAGCTTAGGTTCTGTGGCAAGTATGGCAGAATTGATAAAAGATGTTAAACAAAATGCTCCTGAACAAATTATCGGAGGCGATGGACACGATGGTTACAAGCTCAGCCCGTCCCAAGCCGCAAAGTTTGGCGGTATGGTTGTATCTTCAACATTAGCCATGGGTGCTGCTTTTTTTGGATATCGTTTGAAAAAAGAGCATGAAAAAGAGCAAAAAGCCATCAATGCAGCTTTAATGGCAGCCAAGCAACAATCAAAATAGGATAAGATAATGGCAAAATTTACGACCGAAAAGAAATTTATGGTTGCCGAAGGCGAAGAAGGAGAGGTCTACTTTTTTATCGAAGCCAAAAAAGAACAACCGAAAACACCGGTAATAATATATGATGGCAAAGACCATGCGTTGTTTCGCCGCAATGAGGAGCAAAACATCATATTGGATTACATTCATCCGTCGGTCAGAGAGCATTTACGCCAAGTTCCGGAAGTGATAATTGTTGAGATGATATTGGAAAATATTAAAGATAGTTACATTGCACGCATGCAACATGTCGATAATATTCCGCTAGATTGGCAAAAAGCCGGTTTGAAAACATGGGATGAGTTGATGCTTTCCAAAGAGGGAAAAAAAGAAGCATAAAAGACAAAAGAGAAAAACCCGCCTTCGGGCGGTTTTTTTATGAGTAACGGATAAGAAAATGGCAGAACTGAAAACCAACGTCATGCGCATTTTAGATGCACACAAAATCAAGTACAAAAGTTACAACTATGAAAGCAGCGGAGCCATCAGCGGTGTAGAAGTTGCCGGAGCATTGGGAGAGAATCCGGCTCAGGTTTTCAAGACGCTGGTAACGGTAAGCAAAAGTAAAAAGAATTATGTCTTTATGCTTCCGGTAGAAAAAGAACTGGATTTAAAAAAAGCTGCTGCGGCAGTGAATGAAAAAAATGTAGAGATGATAAAAAGCAAAGAATTATTACCGACCACTGGGTACGTACATGGTGGTTGTTCGCCGATCGGCATGAAAAAAGCTTTTCCCGTAACCATAGACTCGAGTGCAGAGAATTTTGCCACAATAATCTACAGCGGCGGTAAGATAGGCTATCAAGTTGAGACATCGGTTGAAGATTTAAGCAAAATTGTGAATATCCAACTGGCTGATATAACGGAATAAAATAATTTTTTTTCAAGAATTGACAAAATAATGCTTGCCAAAAGAAAAAAAAGTGTTATGAATGTTGCCATCGATTAATTATATATAGATTATTTTTTATTCACACTCTGAGAGCAATCTATATTTTGTTGTAGGTGCAATCAGGGGCAGATTTTGAATAAGCAGGGATACGAGATAATAATATTTATTTTAAGTTTAAGTGCGACGGCTACCGCTGGTAACGGGATGTTATCAAGGTTAACAAACTTAAAAGAAATTAAAAACTCCCCGAGAGATTCAACTTCTGTTTTAAAATGGCTGTCAGCTAGATGGTCTGAAAGGACATGAATGGACAGTTAAAGTTATGAAATTAACTGAAGTAAAGAACATTCTGGGAACAAATGGACGTCCAACAAGATTGGTATGTGTATTTGCAGCGGAAAAGGCTCCGGTGCTTGAATTTGGTAATGGCTTTGCCGCATGCCAACACAAACGGATAGACCTGAAAGACCACATGGAAGCATTGAAGAAATTGAAAGATAGTCAGGCATTTACTCTTGGTCGCGAAGACTACAACGACGTCGACCTTGGTGAAATTGCTGATATCTCCAGACTTCATTGTTACATTATCCGTGAAGGTGAACAGTTCAAGTTATATGACTGTTCTTTGTTCGGAACTGCCGTTGTTCTCGAATAATCGCCGGTAAAATTAAAAAAAAAGCATTTCTCTCTGCTGGGGGGGAAATGCTTTTTCTTTTGCCTATAAATTTTATTATTCTTTTTCAAAATCCATAGCGGCGGAATTGATGCAAAAGCGCGCTTTGGTCGCCGTTGGTCCATCATTAAACACATGTCCGAGGTGTGAGCCGCATTTGGCACAGGTTACTTCGGTGCGTATCATGCCATGGCTATAATCGGTTGAAAGTTTCACACTGTTGGGAATGGCTTTGTCAAAGCTTGGCCAACCGCTGCCGGAATCAAATTTTGCCGAAGATTCAAAAATCGGGTTGCCGCAAGCACCGCAAACATAAGTCCCATCGGCTTTATTATGCAAAAACTTTCCCGTAAAAGGCTTTTCCGTGCCTTTCTGCCGCAAAATTTGATATTGCTCGGGCGAGAGCTTTTGTTTCCACTCCGCTTCCGTTTGCGGCAGGATTTCTTCTTCCTCTTCTTCAATACTCGGAACATGGCAAGAAACCAGCCCTTTCTTAGCCAAATATTTTTGATGATATTCTTCGGCAGGGTAAAAAGATTGTTCGGGCAAAACCTGCGTCACAATCGGATTTTTATATTTTCCGCTTTGGTTAAGCCGGAAAATGGTTTGCTCAATGAGTTCTTTTTCTTGTGGTGTTTGGTAGAAAACGGCAGAACGATATTGTTCGCCCACATCTGGTCCTTGGCGGTTGAGGGTGGTCGGATTATGACTTTGAAAGAAAATATCAAGTAACTGCTGATAAGATACCTTATCAGGGTTGTAAGTAACTTCTACGGCTTCGGCATGTCCCGTTTTACCGGTAGAAACTTGCTCATAGGTTGGATTTTCGATACGTCCGCCGGTATAACCGACTTCGGTGGATATCACCCCCGGAACATTGTCAAATGTGGCTTGAACACCCCAAAAGCAACCGGCGGCAAAAATAGCATGCGCAACACTCATATTCGTCTCCTTTGCTAAAAAATATATATCTTATATTTTGTTTTCCAAGGGTGGGTTATTTTCTGACTGAGTAAAAATAAAGGGCGGCAGCGCCGAGAATAACCTCTAAAATCACATAACATATGTCAGAAATGTTAAAATCCATATTTTTCTCGCAGAAAATCTATTCAATCCCAATTATTTATGATACAATAATTGTTGAAATAATCAAGTAAAGGAGGAACGAAAATGCCTCGCACGCAAAAATTTTACTATTCATTTAAGAAAAATTATGTTTGGTTGGTTATGAACATAATGATGTTGGTGTTGCTTGTCGGTTGCGCCATCAGACATCCTGCTTGTTGGTTTTGGTGGCAAATGCAAGTTTTGCTCGTATTGTTTACCGTAACATTGTTGATGTGGGGATATAAATATTTGCTCAAACATCAGGTAGTCGAAATTTCGGATAAAGGCATAAAAATTGACCATAACCGCTTGTTAAAATGGACGGACGTTATCGCTGCGGAATATCGGGTAGTAGATTGTTGTTTAAGAAAGCTTCCGGTAATCAGTTTGAGAACGCCGCGCCATATACGTTATAAATATAACTATTTACAGCGCCGTTGTGAAAAAATTGGCTTTGGCGCATTTTCAATTCCTTTGTATGATATGAGCAAAGAGGATATTCACACTCTAAGCCATATCATAGTTGAAAAAGTCGGTGATATTTATCATACTTGAAGCAATAAGAATAACAAAAGAAAGGCTCATCATAAGAAATGATGAGTTTTTTAGATAAATAGTTGACAAAATATCGATAAAATGATAATTTTGTACAAATTTTTATAATATCAGAGAGAAAAAAATGCAGAAACAATGGGTCGGAAAAGAAACTTTGGATATGATTTATAGATCACAACAGAGTGTAAATTTAAAATATATTCCCGGAAGATTAAAAATAGAAGACGCAATAGTGTCTCAAAGTATAGAAATTTTAGAAGATTATGCTCAAGAAAAGGCTATAATAGCAGAAGCCGATATGCCCTATATGGAACAAATCGCCAAGAGTTTATTGTGTATATTGCGGGGAGAGGCATATGGAAAGATTTTTGCTATATATCAAAAACTAAAGAAAAATATGAGCAAAATTAAAGAAAATAAAGTAAAACTTGCAAATTTTGAAAGAGTTGTTTCAATATTAAATAATAAAAAACAAGCTCGGGAAATGAGCATGGAAAATTTGTTGCAAGCAAAAGAAACGTTGGAATCGGATACCGGACATTCTTTCAAACAAAAGCAACGGTCAATGCAACAATTGCAAAGTTATGCTTTAATAAAATACGGAGAAATGAAACAGAAATGTGATATGAATTTTGAACCATATAAAAATTTTGTCACATCATTCAATTTATCACATCAGGTAAAAACAACACCTACCGTTAAAATGGCAAAAAAAGAGAAAACAATAGCATCACAACATAACAAAAAAAATAAATTAGCTTTATGGGTAGATAAAGGAAAAACAACAATATTAAAAGGTATTTATAAAGTAAAAGATGCAATAACTGATTTTTATTATCGTTTTGAACCTTATATAGCGATAGGTGCAATCGCAATGACGGGTATAGTCGGATGGAAACTGGCTAAAAACGTTTCTGATGAAGCAAATCAATTTAATGAAAAAACGCAGCAATTTGCCCCTTCCGCCATGAAAAAATATTATCAAGAAAAAAATATAGATTTTGCCGCAGCAAAAGCAGAACAAGAAAAACAAAAAGCTGAATCGGAAAATTATGTGAAGGTTCAAGGTAAAACAATCATAGAGAAGGATTATTATGATACCTCATTACAAATTCACTTGGGAAGTAAAGAATCTGTACAAAAATTATACGATAAGATAGATTTTTTGGCTCAATCCGGAAAAATTAAGTTCGCAGAAGGACTTGATACCAAAAGATATGCTCATGCTTTTACAATGTATAACCTCATTCGTCCAAATTCTGCAGAGAATAAAGCCATTCAAAATCTGTTGAACGGTGGACAAGAAAACCCAGATTTGATAAATCGCTTGGTTATGAAAGCTAAAGCAAAAGGTGAAGGTATTAAACCGGATAACAATTCTATCAAAACCAGCAATTTTGATAAAGCCGGAAAAAGTTTGCAAATTCAGCATTTAAAAAATTTGCAAAAGCAAAGATAAGTTGCCATTGTAAAATAAAAAAAAGTTGCATCCAGAAAGAATGGCAGCTTTTTTTATAAGCAAAATATATTTTATAAAAAAGGAATGTTGATATAATTTAACAGAGGTCTGTGATGAAAGAACAAACTGAAATTTTTGAAGAATTATGCCAAATTCCACCTTTAAAAGAGGGATGGGTACGGTTAGTGCATCGTTGCATAGACAAAGGAAGCACGGTACCGAATATAACAAAGTTTGGGTTGGTTTTTAATAAAGAGGCAGCAGGTCTTTCTTCTATTAGGGGTGGAAGTTACAATAGTATCACGGAAATGGCTTCGGCTTATGACGAAAAAAACTTTTGGGAAAGCTTAAAGCACGATAATTTTTATGGCTATGATAATGCAGTTTATGCCGATACAAAATTGGTTTTTGATATGCCGATGGAAGAATTTTGTTTTTTAGAAACCTTTGGACGGCGCGTAAAAGGGAAAGTAGATGCCAAATATTTAGTGGCAAAAATTTCCAATATAAACGGAGAAAATACGGATATTACGCTACCTCAAGAAAAGGTAAGGCAGGCACAGTTGATAGTGCACGGCAATCCTTATCCGCAAGTACAAGCAAATAATCTCGAAGAAATGGTAGATAAGTTTCTGGAAAAAATTCCTTTAGAAAAAAGAGCAGAAAAAAAAGAGATAATAAAAAATATAATAAGCAGAAACAGAGATAATTTTTTATATGAGATGCAAGAGATAAGAGAAAACAAAAAGTATAATGTAAATCCGCAAATAACAAGTCAAAAGGGACGAACAATATAAAAAAAGCGCTCGAATTGAGCGCTTTTTTTATGGTGATCCCAGCGAGACTCGAACTCGCGTTACCGCCGTGAGAGGGCGATGTCCTAGGCCGCTAGACGATGGGACCATATAACAAAAGCTTTGATAATATAAATTTTGCAAACTTGCAAGAGTTTTTTATAAACAAATTTTAAGATTTTTTATCTAAACTTTCAAAAAAACAAATAAGGATAGAAAAAATGTTAAAAGATGCAGAACAAAAAATTCGCAATATTTCCAATTTTCCTAAAGAGGGAATAGAGTTTAAAGACATTACACCGTTATTAAAAGATGCTAAAGCTTTTCAAGATGTGATAGATGCTTTTGTACAAAAATTTTCTTCCGAAAAAATAGATTATGTCGTTGCAATAGAATCTCGCGGCTATCTTTTGGGAGCGCCTTTGGCATATAAACTCGGCGCAGGTCTGGTCGTGGTGCGCAAGCCGGGAAAACTCCCTGCCGCCGTAGAGCGAGTAGAGTATGATTTGGAATATGGTACCGATGTTTTGGAAATTCATAAAGATGCCATAGAAGAAGGTAAGCGCGTCTTGATTATAGATGATTTGCTTGCCACCGGAGGAACTGTTGCCGCAGCTTGTGAATTAGTAAATCGTCTGGGCGGGAAAATTGTTTCAACTGCATTTTTGATAGAACTTTCTGCTTTGCATGGTCGTCAAAAACTATCTTCCGTCGCCGAAGTTTATTCGCTATTTACATACTAAAAAACAACGATTTTAGAGGATATTTTTTTGATAACCTATTTACTGATAAAAATAAATAACATATAATATAAAAAGATAAGACAAAGATGTCAAAGCCGGCTAAGGAGCTGAGATAATGAAAAAAGCTTTTTTATATATTTTAAGTGCTTTATTTATCGGTTCGGGGGTTTCAATAATTTCCGTTGATGCCGCCTCTGTCAACACGGATGAGGCAGAACAAATTGAGGTTGTTCCCTTTGCTCAATTGACGGATTATCAAATTCTTTTAACCGGAAGTGAGAATGGCATTTCAACATATTCCGGCGTTAAAAATAATATTCGTTTATCATTGCAAACGGATTCTAAAGAGATAAGCAAGGTTATTATAGCCTTTGATTATGATACATCTTCCTCGGTAAAGTCTGCGGATATAGCCGAAATTATAAATATATCAAATAAAATCTTTCCGAATAAAATTTCAGATGCCAAAGCAGCGGCTGAAATTTTGGAAGAAAAGTTATCAGATATGAATATTGCCCGCGATGAAGACATTTTCAATGTTGAGCAATTGCGTGTTGAAGCTCACATCAATAACGGCATGGTCAATCTGCGTATTACTAAATAATTTCACGCATAAAAAATCAAATAGGTTAAAATGGATATTTTAGAAGCATATAAGTTTTGCCCGATATGCGGTAAATCCGGTTTGAAAAAAAATAACGACAAAACCGCACAATGCCAAAGTTGTGGTTACAAGATTTATCTTAATCCGTCGATTGGCGGTGTCGGCATGATTTTTAACGATGAAGGAAAACTTCTTGTCGTTCGCCGCAGTAAAGATCCTGCAAAAGGAACATGGCACATTCCCGGTGGTTTTGTTGAAGTCGGTGAAAGCATAGAGCAGGCTATAGAGCGCGAGATAAAAGAAGAGCTAAATATTGAGATTAAAGCAGAAAAATACCTGTTCTCCATCCCTAATCTTTATCAATATAAGGGAATAGAACGCTATCCTTTAGATTTCTTTTTTAAGTGCAAATTGGTCAATATATCGACTATGAGTGTCGATTTGTCCGAAAACAGCGATTATGCTTTTTTGTCGCCGGAAGAAATAAAAGTAGAAGATTTCGGACTACCGTCCATCAAAGAGGCCATACGTCGCTATTTTCATAAATAAATCAAAGATATAAAATCTTGACAAACTGTTTTGATATCCTTATCAATAAAAAGAAAGGAAAATTAAGGTGTATTTATTATGATAAACGAAAAAAGAAAATATTTACCTGTATTTCATATTTTGTGCAGCAGTGGTGCTTATTTCAAATCTAAACTTGCCGCCATGAGTGTGTTTAGCCTCCTAAATTATATCAGTGTCATTTTGGGTGTATACACATGGCGTACGGCAGCTTTTTTTGTGGTTTTAATATTTGCTTATGCTTTATGGAGCTATTTTTTTCGTTTTTACTTTAATAAGAAACCTTATTTAGAGTTCAAGTCTATGACATCTTCTTTATCTCCATCCACCAAAATTTTGGTCTTGAGTTTTGTCATTATGACCATTCTTATCTTATTACCGTTTATCCTACCGTTTTTAGGCTTGGGAGATGCCGACTATTATATGCAATTTTTAAATGATAAAGAAATGCTGAATACAATAGTTGGTGTAGTAAGCATATTTTTAGCGCCGTTCATGTTTTTCCGCCCGTTTTTTGCATGGATAGCCTCCGCTTTAGGGTACAATAAGAGTTTAAAATTTGCTTTTTATCATACTCAGGGCAACTATAAACAAATAGTATGTTTGTTGCTGATATTGAACATTCCCTATGTTTTATTGGAACAAATCTGCCAATATTTAGCCCTTCCGCCATATATATTTTATCTTTTCTTATCCCCCTTAATAGTTTACATGAATATAGTAATGGCGCGTTGCTATGAATTTTTCTTTATAGAAGATTAGTCCTATTGTGCCAAACTTAAAAATTCTTCTTCCGATAAAATGGCAATTCCAAGCTCTTTGGCTTTTGTTGCTTTTGAGCCGGCATCAGTGCCCATCACCACATAATCGGTATTTTTAGAAACCGAACCGGCAACTTTTGCCCCAAGCGAGAGAGCTTTGGCTTTAGCTTCGGCACGTGTCATTTGTTCCAATGTTCCGGTAAAGACAATGGTTTTACCGGCAAGTTCGGAAGAATAATCGGTCGTATCGATATAATCCTCCACGTCCACTTGTTGCAAAAGTTCTCGGATAATGCGTTGATTATGTTCTTCGGCAAAAAATTCGATAATATCTTTGACCATAGCTTCACCGATACCGTCAATCTCTAAAAGTTTTGCCGCATCTTGGTTGAGCATGTCTTGTTCAAAAGAAGAAAAGGAACCGAAATGTTTAGCAATTAAAAGCGATGTTGCCGCACCGACTTGACGAATACCGAGAGCATAAATAAAACGGGGTAAAGAAATTTTACGACGCTCGTTAATGGCATTAAAAAGATTTTCAACTGATTTTTTACCCCATCCTTCGCGCGATTCGAGATAGATTGAGCCGTCATCGAGAGCAGAAAAAAGGTCATCACGCAAACGTTTATTGCGCTTTTCTAAGGTAAATATATCAACAGGGGTTTTGATAATGCCTGCGTTATAAAATTCTTCCATAATTTTGGCTCCCAAGCCTTCAATATCAAAAGCCTCACGAGATACAAAATGTTTGAGGCGTTCAATGGCTTGTGCCGGACAAGTAAGCCCGCCGGTGCAGCGACGAACAGCCTCATCTTCTTCGCGAATGGCATGAGCACCGCACATCGGGCAAGTATGCGGAAAGATAAATTCTTGCGATTCTGCAGGACGCTTGTCTAAAACCACCCCGACAATCTGCGGAATCACATCACCGGCGCGCTGAATGATTACGGTGTCGCCGATGCGAATATCTTTGCGTTTGATTTTATCTTCATTATGCAGTGTGGCATGAGAAACAATCACGCCGCCAACATTAATCGGTTCCAAATCGGCAACCGGAGTAAGAGCACCGGTACGACCGACTTGAATGCGAATATTATTGATTTTGGTAAAAGCCTGTTCCGCCGGAAATTTATGAGCAATTGCCCAACGTGGTGTACGCGTTAAAAAACCGAGACGATTCTGTAAAGCAAGGTCATCAACTTTGTAGACAATGCCGTCAATATCATAGAGAAGATCGGCACGCTCTTGCTGCAGATAATTAAAATAGTCAATGAGGTCTTGCGTTGTGTGGCAGATTCGGTTGTACGGATTGGTTTTGAATCCCCAATCACGCACTTTTTGTAAAAATTCACTTTGCGATTTCCACGGAATTTCGGAAACATCGCCCCAAGTATAAACAAAGAGAGAAAGTTTACGTTCTTTGGTAATGTTTGCATCGAGTTGACGCAGCGAACCGGCGGCAGCGTTACGTGGATTGGCAAACACTTTTTTGTGTTCCGATTCGTTTTTTGCATTGAGTTCAAGAAAGTCAGCTTTAGACATATAAACTTCACCCCGCACTTCCAAAACTTTCGGCACGTCAGGAGCGGAAAGGGTGAGGGGCAAGTCTTTGATAACTTTAAGATTTTCGGTAATATCTTCTCCGGTCTTACCGTCGCCGCGTGTTGCGCCTTTCACGAATTTACCATGTTCATAGCGCGCGGAAAAAGAAAGTCCGTCAATTTTAGGTTCGGCAGAATAGGTAATTTGATTGTCTGTTTCATTCCCCAAAAAGCGATTGACGGAAGAAGTAAAATCAACGAGTTCTTCTTCGGAAAAAATATCACCGAGAGAAAGCATCGGAATTTTGTGCTCCACCTTACCAAATTCACTTTTAACCGGTGCGCCGATTCTTGATGACGGACCATTCGCAATTTTGAGTTGAGGAAACTTTGCTTCAATTTCTTCGTTGCGACGTTTGAGGGCATCATATTCGGCATCGGAGAGATAAGGATCATCATTCTGATAATAGGCAATATCCGCTTTTGCCATTTCCTCAGCGATTCGTTTGAGTTCTAAAAGAGCTTTTTGTTCGGTCAATTCATCAATTGTCATCCGATGTTCCTTTTATTCAATTTTCTTTAGAGTAACATAAAATATAATAAAACTTAAAATCATAACATTCCAGATATGAGGGGTGTTTTCTCAACAAAATAATGCAAAAAAAAGCTTTGTAGCCAAATATACAAACCTAATTAACCACAATTCACAACAAAATATTTTCTATGTTTTGACAAGCAAAGATGTTTTATTTTTAATGTAAAAAAACATAACATATCATAGAGACAAAAATGAAATTTAAACATACGCATGAGTTTTATCAATTTTTACAAGATGTGGAAGATATACATCAGATAAAAGAGTTTAGGGAAATAAATACGGGAGGAAGTTCATATAACTTTTATCTCAAAACAAATTTAGGAGAGTTTTTGGTAAAATTATTGCAGGATAGTCCTGATTGTGAGTTACATTTTCAAAAACTAAAAAAGGTATGGAAAACTTTTCATGTTTTTCCGCTAAAACAAGAAAATTTTAAAAATTACAAAGTGTTAATGCTGCCTTTTTTCAAAGGGAAAAAAATAACGTTTTGTGATTGTTCTTCCGAAGTCTTATCTCGCATAGTTAAAGCATATAATCAACTCTTGAAAGTATCACTTCCTTCAGAATGTATATCGGAACCGTTAGATTTTAAGAAAATGTATGCCGAAATAGAACAAAGATTATCAGATAAAAGCTTATGGATGAATCGTATAATCGATCTCTTTTTTTGGCAGAGGTTCAAAAAGGGCTTAATACCGCCGCAGCAAAAATATCAACTGATACATGGTGATTTTACGGTTAATAATATCTTGGTAGATGAAAATAAAGAAGTTCATCTGATTGATTTTGAGTGTTTTCGTTATGGATATGATTTTGAAGATTGGGGAAATTTATTATTGCAATTAAGCGGATATAAGGGGTATTTGGGTAATTTTAAACGGTTATCATATCTATTTAAAGAATGGAAAAAAGTAACCCCTCCGGAAATGGAGGTCGAAAGAAAAATCCCTCATGCTGTTCAATTATTTTATTTCAAAATGTTATATAACCGATTAACCAATTCCAAAAAACGACATTTGCGAAAAGATTTTAACCTTTTAGTGTGTTTATGCCGATATTTTAAGTTGGCTCGTCAGTTAAAGATAAATGTAGAATAAAATAAGTCCGGTCGCCTATTTTTGATAATTACGATTCGTTTTATCAGATAAGAATATTTGATGATTGATAAAAAAATCCTCTGCTTTGTTTAGCAGAGGATTCTTAATTCTTTTGAACGCAGCAACTATTTGTCCGGTGCAATCACCATCATCATTTGCTTACCTTCCATTTTGGGTTCCGATTCTACCTTGCAGATTCCTTCCAAATCATCGAGCAAGCGCATCAAAACATCTTTACCCATATCGGCGGTGTTCATTTCACGACCTTTGTAACGCATAGTAAATTTCACTTTGTTACCTTCGCCCAAGAACTTTTTAGCTTGTTTTACTTTCACTTCATAGTCGTGAGTATCAATCATCGGACGAAGCTTAAGCTCTTTAATTTCAACAACTTTTTGTTTTTTCTTAGCTTCGGCCTTGCGTTTTTGCATTTCATATTTATATTTGCCGATGTCTAAAATCTTACATACAGGCGGGTTGGCTTGAGGAGAAATCTCAATCAAATCCAAACCGGCATCTTCAGCGGCAGCAAGAGCTTCTTTAATAGAAACAACACCGCGATTTTCACCTGTTTCATCAATTAAACGAACTTCTTTAACTCTGATATCTTCATTAATGCGCGGCCCGTTATCATCTCGTACTGGCGCATTGGTATTCTCTTTAGCTATTTTAGCCTCCATAATTGTTGTTAACTGCCAAATATAATACAAATCTAAACTGTAAAGGCAAGATAAAAGTAATTCTATTAATATATAATAAATTTTTTTTTGAAAAAAAGCTGGACTTTAAAAAAATTAAGTGTTAATTTTTCGTTAAAACAAACGGTTAAAAAGTTCTCCACAAAAAAGTCAAAAAAAAATAAAAAAAGGTGTTGACTTTAGGGAAAGGGCGGGATATAAACCGGTTTGTCGCCGCGATGAGGCATGGTTGAAAGACGGTGAAGAGCGGAGACGGTTATAAAGAAAAAGTGAATAAGAGATTTAAGAGGATACGCAGACGGTTTTATGTTTTTACGATTGTAAAA
>CASFNB010000011.1 GCA_949295915.1 uncultured Pseudomonadota bacterium
AAAATGCAAGAAACGCGGAAGATAGAGTGATTTTAGGAGCAAGAAAAATTTTAGTGTACATAAAGGTACATGAATTTTTCTTGACGACGCCAAATCGCTTTAGCTTCCCGTTTACTGCATTTTTAGCATTTTTAGCGTATTTCTTTGGCTATATGATCCAACAAAGCATTCACCATTTTCGGTTCATTCTTGGTAAAGAAGGCATAAGCCAAATCAACATATTCTTTAATCAACACATTGGCATCAACATCTTGGGTATGCGCAAGCTCATAGGCGGCGCAAAGGAGCAAAGCACGCAACGTGCCGTCAAAACGCTCAAAAGACCAACCTTCTTTAAGATAATGAGCCAAAGATTTTTCAATTTCTTCTTTATGGGTGTGGACACCTTTGGTCAACTCGGTAAAATAAGCCGTGTCCATAGCCCCGACTTCGACCAACTCTTCATGATCATTGCCCTCGTCTTCAATCACATAGCGACCGACTTCGCCATTGACAAAGTCTTTAATCACTTCATCTACCGGAAGCTGACCGTATTCAATCATATAAGTGGCTTGCACGGCGGCCAAACGCGCACCGGATTTCATTTTAATTTTTTCAGAAATAAATTTAGCCATTATTCATCATCTCCTTCATCTTGAGGTTTTGGCTTGGCAAACTGATCAATAGTTTCAACAAAATCTTCAAAATCTTTCACTTCGCGAAAATCTTTATACACCGAAGCAAAACGAATATAAGCAATATGATCGAGATTGGAAAGCGCATCCATCACAAATTGTCCGATTGTGGTAGAAAGAATCTCAGCCTCGCCGGAGGTTTCCAACCGGCGTTGAATGGAATTGACGATTTTTTCCACACGCTCGGGCGTAACCGGACGCTTTCTGACGGCAATCTGAATGGAGCGCGCCAGTTTATCTCGGTCGAAAGGTGTTTTCTCACCGTTTTTTTTGACAACGGTCAATTCTCTGAGTTGCACGCGTTCAAAGGTTGTAAACCTAGAGCCGCATTCCGGACATTCGCGACGACGGCGAATGGCGGTATTATCATCAGCATTGCGAGAATCTTTTACCTGCGTATCATCACAACCGCAAAACGGACATTTCATAATCTTAACTCCTGCCCTGTTTTATCAGAGCTTCGGTAACTTTATACAATTCGGAAGAATATCTTGCTCCTTTTATAAGGACAGTATCATTATTTTGCAAGCACTTATTTAATAAAAATTCATCCAAACCGTCTTTATTTTCAAAATAATGTTGTTCGACTGTCGGAGGAAGTTCGGCCAGCATATCTTTCATTTCCGGACAAACACCGATAACCACATCCAAATGAGATTGCGCCGCCACCTTACCGATTTCAATATGCTGAGCTTTGGAAGTATCTCCGAGTTCCGCCATTTTTCCGAGAACGGCAATTTTTCGACCTTGCATTTTCATCTTGGCTAAAGATTGCAAAGCAAGCTTCATCGCCTCCGGCTGACCGGAATAGCTGTCATCAATGAGGGTATAAGAGCCTTTGGCAAAGTTGAGTTTCCATTGTTTGCCGCGTCCGTCCAAAGCCCCGAAATCTTTGATGTAAGTTGCCGCTTTTTCAACATCCAAACCCAGTTCTTTAACCACAGATAAGACACACCAAGCGTTATAAAGATAATGCTCGCCTTCGGCAGCTGTATCAAAAGCCGCATCGGGGTGATTATCTTTGCCGAATTCAATCACTTTAGCCCCACGTTCTTCAGCGCGTTTTTCTAAGATATCGGCAAAATTGGTATCTTCATTAATAAACGCCGCGCCGCCTTTTTTCAAGCCTTGGAAAATTTCGGCTTTGGCTTCGGCAATAGCTTCAAAGTTTGGGAAAAACTCAATATGCATCGGATAAACATTAGTCACAATCGCCATATCGGGCTTAACCCAATTAACCATCTTGGCGATTTCGCCTTTGGCACTCATGCCCATTTCAATAATGGCATATTTGGCATTCAAATCCATATTGCAAAGGGTGTAAGGAACGCCGACAAAATTGTTAAAATTGCCGCTGGTGGCATAAACCGGCGCAAATTTTGATAAGATGAATTTGAGTTCTTCTTTGGTAGTTGTTTTGCCGGCACTCCCGGTCAAAGCAATAACCGTACCTTTGAACTGCGAACGCACATAAGCCCCGATTTTACCGTATGCCTCCAACGTATCGGAAACAACAATCTGACGCACGGCGGGAATTTCTTTGAACAATTTACTCACCACCACCGCGGCGGCACCTTTGGCAATCACGTCAGGCACGAAGTCATGACCGTCAAATTTTTCACCTTTAATGGCAATAAACAAATCGCCTTTAACAATGTGGCGGCTATCGGTAGAAATATTTTCAATATCCACATCCACCACGTTAGATGCCGAGCAGACAATCTCGGCAATTTTTTTGGTATTTAACTTTATCATGTTTTCCTCTGTCATAAATAATGATGAAGTATAAGCAAAATTTATTAATTTTTAACTACTTTTTTAAACCAAAATTAACTTTTTACTCATTATTCTCAGTTTTCTTGAATTGAGGAAAAAATGTCTGAACAAAATGCAGCCGTTGAAATAAGTGTGATAGAAGCTTCGTTAAGCATGCTTAACGATAACGAGAAGCTTCACTTGATAAGAAAACAAAATATCAAATCGCGCATTGGCAAAATCAAACAAACGCCAAAGACAAAGAAAATTAATTTTATTGCAGAATATCAAGATTTAAGAAATAAACTTTCACCTTTATTTTCAGAAGATGAAAAACCGGAAATTTTGTTCAGACCGCATCAAACCGGTATCATATCTCCGATAAAAAATTATAAAAAGCTCCCCAAACTGCAAATAAGTCCGTTACTTTGCAATCTGAAATATGCTGATTTTGAAAAGACGGCTTTGGCTCTGTATGCCGATGATATTACCTCATTTTATATTGTTAACCCTAATCAAGTTAAAAATATTCGGGAAATATATCAACTCATTAATAACGCTAAAAACATACAAAAAAATAAGCTTTATTATATTTATGATATGGATGAGTTCAAAAAGATAAGAGCGACAATTTTCAAAAACTTCAAGAAAATAGCACCGAATTTTCAAGTCCGGTGTCAAAGTTTTTATCTACAAAATAAAAATAACAAACAACCGGAAATAAGCTTAACCCCTTATCAAAGATATTGCATGATCAACAATCCTAAATATATTTTTGATGCGAGCAAACCGGATATCCGACATGATGTTGAAATGACCGATTTACAAATCAATCAAACTCTACAACTTTTCAGACAAAACAATCAAAGTTTCAAAGACGTTCTAATAGAACAAAACAAAAAGAGCCTGTAAAAACACAGGCTCATTTCGATCTTTTACAAATCTTTGTAAATCGGAAATTGATTACAAAGTTCAATCACTTTTTCACGTATCTGCGGGATGACGATTTCCGAAGTACCATTGACAAGAGAATCCATCACATCGGCAATCCAATCTGCCGCTTGGATAAATTCCTTTTCCTTAAAACCGCGGGTTGTTGCCGCCGGAGAACCGAGACGGATTCCTGAGGTTACGGTCGGTTTTTCCGGGTCAAAAGGAATAGCATTTTTATTACAGGTCATATGAGCTCTTTCCAAAGCCTGAGCCACAATATTACCGGTCAATTTCTTCGGACGTAAGTCAACCAAAATCAGGTGTGTATCCGTACCACCTGATACCAAATCGAGTCCGCGTTCATGCAAGCGTTTACCGAGTGCTTTGGCATTTTTAATGACTTGAGCGGCATAAGCTTTAAATTCATCGGTCAAATCTTCTTTAAAGCAAACCGCTTTAGCCGCAATCACGTGCATGAGAGGTCCGCCTTGTGTTCCGGGGAAGATAGCCGAATCAATTTTTTTGGCAATCTCGGAATTATTGGTTAAAATCATACCGCCACGGGGACCGCGCAGTGTTTTGTGTGTGGTTGTGGTAACCACATCGGCATAGGCAAGAGGATTCGGATGAACGCCGCCGGCAACCAAACCGGCAAAATGCGCCATATCCACCATAAGATAAGCCCCTACCCGATTGCAAATTTCACGAAAACGAGCAAAATCCACTTGACGCGGATAAGCTGAACCTCCGGCAATAATAAGTTTGGGTTTATTTTCTATCGCCAGACGCTCCGCTTGGTCATAGTCAATCAAGCCGGTATCTTTTGTTACGCCATATGCAACCGCATTGAGCCATTTGCCGGAGAAAGAAACTTTGGCGCCGTGAGTTAAGTGTCCACCGGCATCCAAAGACATTCCCATAATGGTATCATTGGGCTGGAGCAAAGCCACATAAACGGCCGTATTGGCTTGTGAGCCGGAGTGAGGTTGAACATTGACAAATTGCGCGTTGAAAAGTTTTTTTGCGCGTTCTATTGCCAAATTTTCCACCACATCAATAAACTCACAACCACCGTAATAGCGTTTAGCGGAATAACCTTCGGCATATTTATTGGTGAGAATGGAACCTTGCGCCTCTAAAACAGCTTTAGAAACAATATTTTCGGAAGCAATGAGCTCAATTTGTTCTTGTTGGCGTTTAAGTTCGTTTTGAATGGCATTAAAAATATCGGGGTCTTCTGAAGACAATTTTTTTTCAAAATCCATAACAACCTCCTAAGCATCAAGTTTATCAAGACGATTCTGGTGACGACCACCTTCATATGCCGAATTTAAGAAAATATCGATTCTTCTGATAACATCTTCGGTTTTCATGGTACGTCCGCCAAAAACAAGAACATTGGCATTATTGTGTTTATGAGCCATTTCGGCAGTAAAGTCATCATAAAGCAGAGCGGCACGGATTCCCTTGTGGCGATTTGCGGCGATGGAGATTCCGATTCCTGTTCCGCAAATAAGGATTCCCAAATCGGCACGTTTGCTCAAAATTTCAGTAGTTAAAGTATCGGCAATATCTGGATAGTCGCAGGAAACGGAAGAATGTGTACCTAAATCTTCAAGGACAATTCCTTGTTTTTTATAATAATCTATGAGGTTTTGTTTAAGTTCAAAACCACCATGATCGGAAGCAATAACAATTTTCATATGATTCTCCTTATAAAACTGAAATAATCATAAAGGTTGAGGATATAAATGCAAGAAATATAAGGGGTGTGCAAAACCAAGAGATTGATTTTTAAAGGAATAAAAAAATAATCACAAAAAAAGCAAAAAAAATTAAAAAAAGTTATTGACTATCGGTGAAAAGATTGTATATATAGTTCTCGTTGAGTGAATGAGGAACTCAAGATGAGGTATCAGTTGGCCGGTTGGCAGAGTGGCTCATGCAGAGGACTGCAAATCCTTGTACATCGGTTCAATTCCGGTACCGGCCTCCAAGATTTCATTCAGGAAAAGAAATACCGCATTATTCCGGCTTAGCTCAGCGGTAGAGCAATCGGCTGTTAACCGATCGGTCGCCTGTTCGAATCAGGCAGCCGGAGCCATAAAAAAAATCCCTTCCCGAGCGGAAGGGATTTTTTTTATGCTTTTACTGTCTGATAAGAGCGGCGACCGAGGGAGCCTGTTTGATATCAGGCTCGAGGATATAAAACACCGATGCTCCGGTGTTTTATACCGCAAGAGGCGTAGTTTTGTTATTGAGCTAGCAAAGTGTGAGCTTTGCTCTGCGAAATTTACAAAACAAGTGACCGACGCGCAGTTAGTGAGTGTTAGCGAACTTACTAAGCTAGAGCCGGAGCCATAAAAAAAATCCCTTCCTTGTGAAGGGATTTTTTTTATGCTTTTACTGTCTGATAAGAGCGGCTTTCCATCGGAGCCTGTTTAAGACAAAATCACATTGCTTTACCTTGCATAAATTTCAACATCTGTGCTCTCAAAGTTCTCCTATTATCCGCCCTCTCCTCAATCAAATTTTGCGCCTTTAAAAAAGCATCTGCTGAAGATAACGCTTCCATTTGTTTGAGAAATGGCATATCTCGATTTATCTTTGCCACGCTCATTAAAAAGCGTCTTTTTTGCAAAGAAATTTCGCTATCATCTTTTGCTTTTTGATGATTCCATTCCGGCAGATTATGCACTATAAATTTGGCATATTGAGATATATTATCCATACGTTTTTCCTTTTTCTGAAATTATAGCTCAAAATCGCCGCTATGTCAAAAATATATTGACAAATTTTTCAGAAACATTTAATTCTAAACCTAGTAATAATATTATAAATTGTTAAATTTAATACTTATAATTATGGAATTCAAAAAAGAAAATCTGCTGACAGTTTACACCTCTTACAAAGATGATACTGCCACCACTGAAGAAACTATTGAATATAGAGCTATGGGGCTTTATAAAATAGCCGAGTTTTTGAATGATTACTTCAATGGTAAATATAATGAAAAAATATTTCAAATGCGTTGCGAATGGTGCCGTGTTCAATTAGACAAACCTTTCTTTGATAAACTTACCGAAGCTTCCAAATGCCAAGACCAAGAACAAAGATTGAAAATCATGCAAGAGCTTCATGTCTATGTCGAAGATTTTTTAATTGCCTTTTGCGAAGAATATTTCAAACAAGTCGACAAAAAAAATCAAAAATGGCTCATTTATGCCGCACATTTTCTACACTTCCGAATGGAGAGCGAAAAGCTTGATAAATTTTTCTACATAACCGGAATGTTGAAAAAAGAATAAAAATTTTTATGAAAAAAGCTGCAATCTTGACAAGGTTGTAGCTTTTTTTATGAAAAAAATATTTACTCCTGATAAATATACTGATAAAAAAATAGCTATAATTACAAAGAGAATAAAAATGAAAAAATTTAATCGCCGAATTGAAGATTTTACCTGCGAACATTGCGGCACACATGTCCACGGGAATGGTTACACCAACCACTGCCCGAATTGCTTGTGGAGCAAGCATGTAGATATCAACCCCGGAGATAGAGCTGCCGATTGTGGCGGTTTGATGGAACCGATTGCCGTAGAAATAAAAAACGGCGAATATATCCTCACGCAAAAATGCACAAAATGCGGACACATTCGTCGTAACAAAGTCTGCGAGGATGATAATTTTAATGCCGTGATTGCTCTTTCCAAATCTATGATAAATAAGCTATAAGATTTTGCTTTTCAAATAGTCATCAATATAATTACAAACAAATTGCGCCTGCTCTTTATCAGGAGCATATTCTTGTAAATAAGCAAACAAATTCTCAAACAATTTATGTCGAACGATAAACTCATATGACGGTTGATAATAAATTTCAAAAACAAAGCATAAAATTTGAATAATACGGTCTGAAAAAGATTTATCATCACCTCTTTTAACCAGAGTATGTTCCTTCACTGCTTGTAAAACATTTTCTGAAATCGGCGCATATTTTTCTTCTTCAGGTAAATATTCAAAAAACAAATCCTTGAAAATACGTTCATCACGTTTAATAAGATAAAGATTGGCAATTTTATCGGCATCTTTGACCAAAGCATAAAGCTCTCTCGTTTCTTGTTTTTCTATACTTTCCGGCATTTGTTGAAATTCGGCATCATTTTCTAAAGCATCCGGCAATTCTCCGTGACGTTTTACCGGCAAGAGTAAACGCAAATCGGTATAGCCTAAGTCTTTGAGAATTTCATAACTGAAATGACCATGATTATAATGTTTTGTCTTGTCTAAAGAAAGTTGATAAATTTCTTTAAACCGCCCGATATCATGAAACAGACAAACAAGTTTGCCCAAGCGCAAAAATTCTTCGCCCTTGTTTTGAAAACTTTTTTCTTGTTTCAAAAGCAAGTTTCCGGCACCGACAACCTGCATGGAGTGTTTGATTTTTTCTTGGGCAAAACCTTCAAAAAAAGCATCTCCGCGCACCTTTTGCAAACAATCTTCATAAGCAGCATAGAGCTGTTTTTGTTCTTTTGAGACATCAATATCATGCAATTTCATATCAAAAAAAAGCCGCAATTTCTCGCGGCTTTCTCCGCATTTTATCAGTTAAGCCGACTTTTTATCTTCGGCCGATTTTTTGCCTTCTTTGCGATAAACAAACTTCGGTGCTTTTTTATCATTGATAACTTTCTCGTCAATGATAATTTCTTCCACGTTTTTCTTATCGGGAATATCATACATCAACTCAAGCAAGTTTTCTTCCATAATGGCACGCAATCCACGCGCACCGGTTTTGCGTTCTATGGCTTTTTTGGCAATGGCTTTAAGAGCTTCTTTGGTAAAAGTGAGTTTAACATCTTCCATTTTGAACAAACTCTCGTATTGACGAACAAGCGCATTTTTAGGTTCGGTCAAAACTTTAATCAAAGCTTCTTCATCCAAATCTTCCAAAGTGGCGATAACGGGCAAACGACCGACAAATTCGGGAATCAAACCGTATTTGAGCAAATCTTCGGGTTCAACTTCTTGCAAGATTTCACCGACGCGTCTTTCATCAGGGCCGCGAACTTCTGCACCAAAGCCGATTGAAGATTCTTTACCTCTGCGAGCCACGATTTTTTCCAAACCGGAAAAAGCACCGCCGCAAATAAAAAGAATGTTGGTGGTATCCACGTGTAAAAATTCTTGCTGCGGATGTTTACGACCTCCTTGCGGCGGAACATTGGCAACCGTCCCTTCAATAATTTTCAGAAGAGCCTGTTGGACACCCTCGCCGGACACATCACGCGTAATCGACGGACCGTCGGTTTTGCGGGTGATTTTATCAATTTCATCAATATAAACGATACCGCGTTGCGCTTTTTCAATATCATAATTAGCGGCTTGGACAAGCTTTAAGATGATATTTTCGACATCTTCACCGACGTATCCTGCTTCGGTTAAGGTTGTGGCATCGGCAATAGCAAACGGCACATCCAAAATTTTTGCCAGAGTTTGTGCGAGCAAAGTTTTACCGCAACCGGTAGAACCGATAAGCACAACGTTAGACTTTGAAATATCAACATCGCTTTTTTTGGCATCAATATTGTTCAAACGTTTATAGTGGTTGTAAACAGCCACTGAAAGAACCTTTTTGGCTTTATCTTGTCCGATAACATATTGGTCTAAAAATTCTTTAATTTTAGATGGTGTCGGCAAATTTTCGGCATCAATACCGCCCTCGCGTTTGGCTTCTTCAGCCATTTCATCGGCCACGATATTGATACAAACTTCAATACATTCATCACAAATATACACACCGCGACCGGCCACCAATTTTTTCACTTCGGATTGGCTTTTGCCGCAGAAGGAACAGTGCAATTCGCCGTTATCTTTATTATCTGTCATATTTCACAATCCTATTTGGCAATAATTTCAGCTCGATTTGCAACAATCTGGTCAATCAAACCAAACTTCAAGGCTTCTTCAGGGGTCATAAAATTATCTCTTTCCATAGCCTTTTCGACAACGGAAAGTTTCTGCCCCGTATGATGAGAATATAATTTATTCATACGTTTTTTCAACTCGACCAAATTACGAGCATGAATTTCAATATCGGTAACCTGACCTCTGAAACCGGAACTTGGCTGATGAATCATAATCATGGAATTCGGCAAAGAAAAGCGTTTGCCTTTGGTACCTGCGGCCAGCAAGAAAGAGCCCATGGAGCATGCTTGACCGATGCAAACCGTATTTACATCACAAGAGATATATTGCATGGTATCATACATGGCCATACCGGAAGTAACGGAACCACCGGGAGAGTTGATGTACATAAAGATATCTTTTTTAGGGTTTTCAGATTCCAAGAACAAAAGTTGAGCACAAACGAGAGAAGCTTGCTCATCATTAACTTCGCCGGTAAGAAAGATAATTCTTTCTTTTAACAATCTGGAAAAAATATCAAAAGAGCGTTCACCTTTTGATGTTTGTTCAATGACCATGGGAACAAGGCTACTGTTTACAATATTTTCGACCATTATACTTTCCTCAAAGCAATAAATCCAATTTTTGAAAAGAATATACCAATATCATCAACAAAAAGTAAACAAAGGCAAGAAAAAAAAGATTATTTTTTTGTAACGATAATATAAACATTTTTTCCCAAAATTTTTCCGAAGGTGATTTTATCAAAGAAACGACTGATGGGAAAAATAAATTTATCATAAAATTTTAAGCTGCCGGAAGAAATATCGCCGTGACTGTTTCCGATAATTTTATACAACAAAGTCACGAAATATCCGGCAAAATCGGCATAAGCAAGCTTATTTATTTGCCACCTGCTTTTATCTTGAAATAAATTAAGCAACCTGTTTTTTGTGTAGCGGCGAAAATGTCCTACTTTTTCATCCATGGAAGAATAAAGTAATTTAAAAGCAGGCAGATATAAAAATATTTTACCGTTTTGCTTCAACTTTTTATAAAACAAATCAACAATTGCATCATCATCTTCAATATGTTCCAACACATTTAAGGAATAAATATAATCAATCGTTCCGTCTGCAAGCTCATTCAAAGATTGATAGTGCGTCTTTCCGACATAAAATTTTTGTAAATTATCTGCCGGTTCAATGCAAATAACATCACACTTACCGCACTTTTTTTCGACCTCATCGGCAAGATACCCTTCTCCTGAACCAAAATCGACAATTTTTAAATTCATTCGGTCAATCACGGCACAAACTTCTTGAACCAAAAAACGATTATAATTTTTTGCTGAGCGCAAAACGTCTAAATTATCTTCTCCGCCGTATTGCATTTATTTTTCTCCGGCAACCGGATAATTCAAATAAGCCATACGCCGAACTTCTTTTCGACTTTTGCCAACACTGTCCAAAATCAAACCCACCAATAATGAAATCATGGATAAAATCATCAACCCCATTGCTAAAAAAGCACTTGGAAAACGCAAGACTTTATGTGTTTCAAAAAAGTCTTCTACAACCGGAATACCAAAGAGCAAAGAGAATATAAAGAAAATGGCAGCAAAGACACTAAAGAAAAGCATTGGGCGTTCATCTTTAATCAAATTAACAATCATGACTAAAATTCTTATTCCGTCTTTGTAGGTCGCTAATTTGCTTTCCGAACCGAGCGGGCGCGCAAAATAATCCGTCTCAACTTCCGCCATGGGAATGCGCGAAGAAAGAGCATGAACGGTTAACTCTGTTTCAATTTCAAATCCGGTTGATTGTGCCGGAAAAGACTTTACAAACCGTCTTGAAAAAACTCTGAAACCGGAAAGCATGTCCACCAAATTATGTTTAAAAAATCTTTGCACCAATTTGGTCAACAAGATATTTCCGGTTCGGTGTCCGACCCGATAAGCGGCCAAATCCACCTCTTTACGCGCGCCGACCACCATATCCAAATTGTCATCAACAAGTTTAGCGATTAAATCCGGCGTGCGTTTAATATCATAAGTTTCATCACCGTCACTCATTACATAAATATCGGCATCAATATCGGCAAACATCCGGCGCACGACATTCCCTTTTCCTTGCAGAGTTTCCGTTCTGACAACGGCACCGGCATTTTTAGCCTTTTCGGCAGTTCTATCGGTTGAGTTGTTATCATACACATAAATATCAGCCTTAGGAAGATATTTTTTAAAATCGGCAACGACCTGAGCTATTGCAATTTCTTCATTATAACAAGGAATGATAACGGCTATTTTTTTATTTTTCATTGACATCTTCATAAATCTTCATTTCATTATTAACAAAAACATCATCGGCAATTTCTCTCGGAGCACAAAATGAAATATAAGGCAACATGTTATTCCTTAGAAAATGACATCTCATACCCTTAACTTCTTTGATTTTGGAAAAATCCATATTCAGTTTAATCCCGTCAAAACCGTTAGCAACGAGTAAAAATTTTGGACCTTTATGTTTATCAATCGTTTCTTGACGCAACTTTTTCCAATGAGGATTAACTTGATAATAATCCTTAAAGAAAGTACCGTCAGGATACAAAGCACGGTTTACCTGTTGAAAGATATTCACGCCTTGAAGAGAAGGATTTTTATCTGCCCAAAAAGCAAATAAGGCCGCTGTCGGATAATTATAGGTTTGAATCAACGCATTATCGGGAATATTAACCTTTTCGACCCCGATATAAGAATCATGATCAAAATGCAAAAGTTTCCAATTTCCTCGGTTTCCCCAATCTTCCGAAAAATAAGGTGTAGCGGACAATATAAAAATAAGCAACAAAAGAAAAGAATAATAGATTCCTTTTCCGATAACAGACGTTGGATGTAAGGAAAAACAAACTTTAACAACAATCAGCGCCATCAAAATTTCACCAATTATAAAATAACGTGAAATTGAGAAGAAATAAGCCCAAATTAAATAGCTCAATAAGAGATAAAAGCTTAAGAACAGCCATTTAGCATCCCAAACAATTTTTTGCCGACGAACCAACTGATATAAAATTTTCAGTACCATATAAATAAATATGATATAAACGAGCAACAAGCGAAAATCGGCCACAAACATATCATGCCCCTCTTCTCTGTGCAAAGTCAAACATAGAAAAACGGGCCATAACAGAAACTCTTTCCAATTTTGGGGTGTAAAACTTTTATCGGAAAAATCCGTATGAACAAACCACTCAGATTTAAACCAAGAGTTAGCAAACGGGAAAAACGGATTTTGAAATTCTTGCCACAATTTCCACATCCAAAAACCGGAAAAAAGCAAAAATCCCAACAATCCGAACAAAGTAAACCAAGCAATATTTTGCCAAGAATTTTTAATTTTTTTATGAAACAAAATCAACGCGGCACCACTGACAATACAATAGATAACACCTGTAAGTTTAAGCCCCATGGCAGCCCCGAGAATAAACCCCGCCATAATAAAAGGAAGTTTTCTGCCGCTTTGTTTTACAAAAATTTCTTCCGACAAAATATAAAAAGACAACAAATAAAAGACGGCAAGCATAACTTCATTGCTTGATGCTCCAATTTGAAAAAACGTAGCATTTCCGGTCAATGCAATCAGGAAACAAACAAAAGCTTTAACTTTTTCTGCCAGCTCATTAGTATTAAAATAAAGAACAATCACACGATGTGTCACATACATCAAAATACCGAACCATAACCCTTGAAGAAAAGAAATCAGGGCGGGAAAATCATTAAAATATTTAATCAGATAATAAAGAGGCACATCGGGAAGCGGATTGAAAAATCCGTTAACACCGGCCATCAGAATATCTTTATTAAAACGATTATGAACAAAGGCCCAAGCATTGTAATAATGATAATTCATAAAATCCCAAACGATTTCATATTGAAGAACACTGCTTAAGAAACCTCCAGACAATAAGAATACAACAAAAATAAATTTTTGATTATTCATCAAATGATAAAACTTTGTTTTCATTTTTCCTCCTAATATTAATTAGAATATTAGGTTTGTTCGAGAATAAAAAACTTAAAAAAAATTTATACACAAAAAAAGTCCAATCAAACGACTGGACTTTTTTCTCAAACAATATATTTCAAAAGTTAAGAAGCTTTTTTAGTTGTTTTCTTAGCTTTTTCTTCCGTTTCTTCTTTTTTAGCTTTTGCGGCAGTTTTTTTAGCCGGTTTAGCAGCTTCATTAAAGTTGTACAAATCTTCAATAGAAACGGTTTTTTCGCTTACTTTAGCTTGAGAGATAATGTGATCAACAATTTTTTCTTCAAAAATCGGAGCTTTCAAATTCTCAACAGCTTGTTTGTTTTTAACATAGAAATCAAAAACAGCTTTTTCTTGTCCGGGATATTTGCGAGCTTCTGCCATAATTGCCTGATTGATGTCATCGGCAGAAATGGTAATTTTGGCGTCTTGACCGATTTCAGATAAGAGCAAGCCGAGTTTAACTCTGCGAACAGCGATATTTTTATATTCTTTCAAAAGCTCATCTTCAGATTTTGCTTTTTCTTCTTCATCCAGTTGATTATATTTTTTAGCTTGTTCATATTGGTTAACAATGGCTTTATATTCAGCATCAACCAAAGATTGAGGAACATCGAAAGTATAGTTTTTATCCAAAATATCCAAGAGTTGTCTTTTGAGTTTCATTTTGGAAGCAGCTTCATAGTCGCCTTTAATGCGGTCTGCAATGGTCGCTTTAAGCTTGTCCAAGTTTTCTTCACCCATGGATTTTGCAAATTCATCATTGATTTGAACTTCTTGCGGTTCGCGTAATTCTTTGATTTCGCAAGCAAATACGGCAGCTTTACCGGCCAAATCTTTAGCATGATAATTTTCAGGGAAAGTAACATTAACATTAACTTTTTCGCCTGCTTTTTTGCCGATTAATTGGTCTTCAAAACCGGGGATAAAAGAGTTAGAACCCAAAACCAAAGGATAGTTGTTGCCTTTGCCGCCTTGGAATTCCACACCATCAACGGAACCGACAAAATCGATAACGGCAGTATCACCTTTTTGAGAAGCTCTGTCGTTTTCAACTTTTTTAGTTTCTTTACGAGCATCGGCTAAATATTTCAAAGCTTTTTCCACTTCTTCAGCCGGAACTTCAGCCATTTGTTTTTCCAAAGCAATGTCTTTAATGCCATCAAAGTTGATTTCGGGCATAATTTCAACATTAACGTCAAATTCAACATCTTCACCGTCTTTGAAAGCAGTGATTTTAACATCGGGCATCATAACCGGACGGAGATTGTTTTCTTTAATAACTTGTTGAGCGGTTTTTTGAACCAAATCTTCCAAAACTTCAGCTTTTGCGGAAGCTTCATATTTTTGTTTAATCATGGAAGCCGGAGCTTTACCGGCTCTAAAACCGGGAAGTTTAACTGATTTGGCAATAGAATTGATTTTTGCATCAACGTCTTTGGCAAAATCTGCGGCAGAAACGCTGACTTTGAAAGATTTTTTCAATCCTTCGGATTTCACTTCTTTAATATTCATTAATTCTCTCTTTGAATTTAGGGTTAAACCACCTCATAAAAGAGATGGTGCGAGCGGAGAGACTCGAACTCTCAAACCTTACGGCACCAGATCCTAAGTCTGGCGTGTCTACCAATTTCACCACGCTCGCAATTACTTATTTTTGCTTGCATAGTAAAGAAAAAAAATTTTAAATCAAGACTAAATTCACAACCTGATAAAAATAATTGTAATATAAGTTAATATTTTATATGATAAGCACAAAAGCTTTTTAATTATGATTTTGGGAGTAAACTCGTGTTTGCAAAAAATATCACCAAAAATTTATTATGCAGTGTTGCCGCAATTACCATGCTAAGCGGCTGCACTTCAACGGCAAGAATGGGAGAAAACGGAAATACGCCGACCATATGGCAATTTAATGATCAGGCGGCAGAAGATGCCAATTTGGCAACCGTTGCTTATTCGCAAGGCAACTTTGAAGAAGCACAAAGATTAGTCGACCGAGCTTTACAATCCAACCCTAAATTACCGCAAGCTTTAATAGTAAGTGCCATGACGGCAGAACAATTAGGTCATTATAACCGCGCCCGTCAAAATTATGAAGATTTGATATTATTAAACAGCAACGACACCACCATTTTAGGTTCCACAAGCGGCAAACCGGAAAAAATGTCCGATATTGCGCAAAAACGCTTGCGTATGATTACTTTGCAACAAAGCAAAATGGTGATAGAAGATGACAACGGCGCCAAAGTTTTTAATATCGACGATTCCAAAGCCTTAAGACAGAGTAAATCTGCCATTGCCAAAGCCATTTTCATGGCTCAGAAGAAAAAAACGATAGTTGAAGAACCCACAACCGAAGAACAAATTGAAACGGCCGAGATATTGTTTGATGACGGCGAACAAAACGTCATTGCCCGTTTCTTAACCTTGAAAGAATTGGCAGAAAAAGATTTGGTAACACAAGAAGAATTTTTGAATGCTCGTTCGGCTAATATCGGTGCTTTGTTGCCCATGACCAATTCTGCGCCGGCATTTGGCATTGACCGAGCCGTTCCCTCGCCTGACTTGATTATTGAACGTATCAATGTTTTGAAAGAGGCAACTGAAGCTAAAGCCATTACGCCGCGAGAGTTTTCGGCCGAACGCGACTTAATTATCGAAACTTTGCTTCCGCCGCAACCACGCCAACGCGCAAAAAGAAAATTACCGAGCAAAGATATTATGACCGCGGCTAAAAACCTGCGTAAATTGGAAGTACTTTATGATTTGAACTTAATTACCTCAAAAGAAAAAGAAAAAGAAAAAGCGGCGATAGAAAATTATTTGGGAATCAACCGAGCACCGGCAAAAACAGTAGAAAAAACAGCTCAAAAGCAAAAGCAAGAAGATGAAAAATCAAAAGCCGAACCTTTGGTTCCGATGGTTTCTAACCCATTTTAGAAAAGCAATATATTTCAAAGAGGGTTCGTCTGAGCCCTCTTTTTTCTTGCCAAGACAAGAGTTTTGATATAAAAGAAGCCTAATTTCCAAAAATTTAAAACATTTTAATAAGGTAAAAAAATGAGTAATACAGTAAATAAGCGCAAAACCTTTGCCATTATTTCACACCCTGATGCCGGTAAAACCACTTTGACCGAAAAATTATTGCTTTTCGGCGGTGCCATTCAACAAGCCGGTGCGGTAAAAGCCCGTGGAGAAAACCGCCACGCTCACTCCGACTGGATGAAGGTAGAGCAAGAGAGAGGAATTTCTGTTGCCTCATCAGTGATGAACTTTGAATATAAAGACATCACGTTCAACCTTTTGGATACACCGGGACACGAAGACTTCTCCGAAGATACTTACCGCGTGTTAACCGCGGTTGACTCTGCCGTCATGGTTTTGGACTCTGCCAAAGGTATTGAGACTCAAACCAAAAAATTGTTTGAAGTTTGCCGTTTAAGAGATGTGCCGATTTTAACCTTCATCAACAAACTTGACCGCGAAGGCTTGGATCCGTTTGTATTGCTCGATGATATTGAAAAGACTTTGGCTTTGGAAGTCACCCCTGCCAGCTGGCCGATTGGTATGGGTAAAGATTTCTTGGGTTGCTACGATTTGTTGAACGACCAATTGATATTGATGAACAAAACCGGCGATAAATCACAAATTAATGCCACCATTGAAACCTGCAAAGGTTTGGATGACCCTAAATTAGATGAGCTGTTGCCGGCTCATGCGGTTGCAAAATTACGTGAAGACGTGATGATGGTTAAAGAACTCTGTCCTGAATTTTCTCTTGAATCTTATTTGGCCGGCGTGCAAACGCCTGTGTTCTTCGGTAGTGCCATCAACAACTTTGGTGTAAGAGAAGTTTTAGAAGGTTTGCATAATATTGCACCAACCCCACGTCCGCACCCTGCCGTGGAAAGAGAAGTCAAACCCGATGAAAACAAGGTGACGGGATTTGTCTTTAAGATTCAAGCCAATATGGATCCCAAACACCGCGACCGCATTGCCTTTATGCGTATCTGCTCCGGACACTTCAAACGCGGTATGACCTTAAACCAAGTGCGTACCGGTAAAGGTATTAAAGTTCCGACACCTGTTATGTTCTTGGCACAAGAAAGAGAATTGGCGGAAGATGCTTATGCCGGCGATATTATCGGTATTCCTAACCACGGACAACTTCGCATCGGCGATACTTTGACCGAAGGCGAGAAATTGCACTTCACCGGAATTCCGAGCTTTGCACCCGAATTGTTGAAATCGGTTCGCGCGCTTGATCCGTTGAAATCCAAACACTTGGGCGCAGCCTTACAACAAATTGCCGAAGAAGGCGGTGCCAGTGTGTTCAAACCGGTTGTCGGTTCGGAATGGATTGTCGGTGTGGTTGGTGCTTTGCAGTTTGAAGTTATGGCCGACCGCATTCGTTCAGAATTTAATCTGCCGGTTGCTTTTGAACCCACACAATATTTCACTGCCCGTTGGGTTGATTGTAAGGATAAGCAAAAATTGAAGAAATTTATTGATGCCAACCAAGGCTCTATGGCCACCGACCACGATGGTGCCGATGTCTTTTTGGCAAGAAACGCATGGCACTTGAATAAAGCTCAGGAAGATTTCCCTGATGTAGAGTTCAAGAAAACCCGCGAACAAATGTTCTAATTTTCAAAGCCTCTCACCGAGAGGCTTTTTTTTCATTTATTCCAAAATCTTTTTCCTATAAAATCACGTATGGTTTTAATTTTTATTTTGTCTTTTTCAAAATAAATACTGGCACCTTCGGCTTGATAAGTATCAAATTTTTTACCGTCAATTTCTATGCGTTTATCTTTATAAAAACGAATACGATTTTTATAAAGGCAAGATTTTTTATCGCACTCTAAATCAAGCCAAGATTTATCTGTCTTTTTGCCGCGATAAATTTGATAAAGCTTGCGGCGTTCTTCTTCATCAAGCTTTTTATTGGCAGTTTTCTCGAGCCACATCTGCTTGGTAAAATTGTTTCCGCGCGCAGGCAAAATCACCAAATCGCCCTGCTCATCTTTAATGGCAAGTAATGAAGCTTCATTATCCACCATAACATCCGGCGTTTTGACCGTAAAAATGCTCAACACACCGACAAGAATAACCACAAAGCCCCATTTGCGCCATGGCATATTCCACAAACAGAGCCACAAACCACCAAAAATAATCAGAGCAAAGCCCCATGTCGGCATCGAGAGAACTTGATAACCGGAATTTGGAAGAGCTGCCACATAAGCGGTAATATCATTTATTAGCCCAATTCCCCAACCGACCAATTTGAGTGGCAAAACATCCAAACCAAACGGCATTAAAATAAGTGCCAGCAGAACAAACGGCATCACAATCAAACCGATAATCGGTCCGGCCAAAAGATTGGTCAAACTTGTGTAAATTGAAATTTTGTTGAAGTGATAAACGGCAAAAGGCGTGGTGGCCAAACTGGCAATAAAATCTGCCACCAAAATACCAACAAGATATGCCCAGATATAGCGGAAGAATTTGACTGTTTTGCCGCTATCGGGGTTGCCGCGCAAAAAGCGTTGCAACGCACCGGCATATTTTTCATAAAAAGCAATCAAGGCCACCACGGCGGCAAAAGACATTTGAAAACTGGCGCCGATAAGCGCTTGCGGCGAGAAGAACAAGATGAACATTGCCGCCCAAGAAATGGTGCGCATAGAAATGGCTTTACGCCCGATGAATATACCCAAAACCACAATCAGGTTCATGATAAATGCACGTTGCGCCGGCACTTGCGCCCCTGAGATAAACAGATAAAATATACTGATGAGAATGGCCAAAACAGCCGCCGGCTTTTTAGAATCATAACGCAAAGCCAAAGGCGGAATAAAAGCCATAAACAAACGGACAAAGAAAAACATCAAACCGGCAATCATTGTCATATGCAAGCCCGATATTGAAAGGAAATGCGCCAACCCTGAATCCCGATAATTTTGAATAACTTTGCGGCTGATAACACCCTGCTCTCCGGCAACAATCGCTGCCGCAATCGAAGCCTCATCAGACGGAAGAATTGAGCGAATATGGTTGATGATTTTGGCGCGCAATTCATCAATATAAAAATTAAACTTTTCGGTAAAACTCGGTTGCGTTGGACAATCAATTTCATAAACTGAGCTCATGGCAAAGCCGTTGGCATCAATCTCTTCAAAATAGGCTTTGCGGTCAAACTGATAACCTCTGACAATCACAGGTTTTCCGGCTGGCATCAGGTTTGCCGCCATTTCCACGCATTGTCCGACCTTAAAGTCGCTTTTCTTCATACGCGTACTGACTTTAACCGTACCGAAATTTCGATTCTCTTCAAAATTTGATGTATCTTTGAGCAAAAATCGTTGCATGCCTCGGTAGTTGTAGTCAATTTTGGTAATCATACCGCTGATATAAGTAAGCTCGGGAGATTTTATTTCTTTAGGCTTGTTAAGATAAGTTGCCTGAAGCTGAATATTAGAAAAACCGAGAGCAATAATACCCACAATCATTAAAAAGATTAAAATACGAATATGATGACGAAATAAAATTGCCAAAACAATCAGTGTTTCCAACATGCCCAAAGTCCACCAAATAGATAACTCTTGCGGCAGTTGAAAATAAAACGCAATGCCTAAACCAAACAGAACCGGCATCCACAAAAACCACCGATTCTGCTCTCCTGCAAATTGCTCTTTGATATATTGAAAAAAATTGTTTCTCATAAAACCAATCTAAAATATTTTTCTTATATTTGCAAAAATTTAATCTTTACTTGTGTAGAATACATTATAAGTTTTACAAAAGGATATACAACATGAAAAAAACAATTATCATGGCTTGCGTTTTAACATTAAGCTTCGTTTTTAACGCCCATGCCGGTTCAACTTCCTTAAATGAATACGGCTGGGGAAATCCGAATACCGGCACTACAGCAAGAGGAGATACAACTGCTTCGGTTCAACAATATACTCCTTCATTGCAAAACACCATAGACGAATTCGGAAACCCCATAACTCCGTCTGCAGAAACTCCGGAAATGTGCACACAGTTATGCCCCGGATATAGCTCATCAATAGTAGACTGTCCTGAAGGTTATGAAATAAAGACTTGTAACGTTTCAAATTGCTATAACTACAACAAATGTGAAGCTAGTCCCTGCAAATCGGGATATGATCGAAAATCGAAAGACTGTCCTATTATTGCCCAACCGGACAATTATCATTGTACGAAATGCAAATAATAAAAAAATCCGTTAAGTTAAAATGCTTAGCGGATTTTTTTGGAATAAGATAAGAAAACTGACGTTTCACAACGGCAGTTTTCTGAAAAGTAATGTCAAGAATCAACTTTACTTACAGAAGAATAAGTAAAGCATGGTTAATTACCGAATTTATATCGACACTCTCGTGTGGAATATTTTAATACAATTATTGTCATAAATTTAATTTTGTACCGTTGAGACTATAACCACTAACAAAAAAAAGCAAGAAAATTTTTATTTTTGAGCAAACTCAAAAATAATATCAGCGGCATTTTGGCTCGGCTTTTGCTCTCCTTGTCCCAAAATTTTACGCACTTTGGCAAAACCTTCCATCTGACGATTATATAAATCTTCATGGTGTAATAAATCCAAAATATAGTTGCGAATATTTCCTTTAACACAACGCTCTTGCAAAAGTTCGGGAATAATCTCTCTACCAAGTAAAATATTGGAAAGATTCACGAATTGAATATGCAAAAATCTTTTGGCTAAGAAAGCAGTCAAAGGAGCAACCTTATAGGCAATAATGTGCGGAATATCACAAATAGCGAGTTCCAAAGCCACCGTGCCGGAAGCGGCAATGGCTGCGGATGATGCTCTGAATGCGCCATATCTGTCTTGCTGAGTTTCCACCACCAAAACCGGCAAATCATAATTTTTGAGTTCTGTTTTAACCATATCGGCAACGGTTTTAACGGTCGGCAAAACAAAATAAAAATCTTTATCAGCATTATGAAGCTCTTGCGCCGCTTCCATAAATACCGGTAAAAGACGCGAAACTTCATTTTTGCGCGACCCCGGAAGAATGGTAATGATTTTTTTGTTTTCGGGAATATTGAATTTTTTGCGAAAAGCCTTTCCATCGGCGGTTATTGCTTCGCTTTCAATCACCGGATGTCCGACAAAACGCGCATCTAGTTTATAAGGCGTGAAATATTTTGGCTCATAGGGAAATAGGGTGAGCAAACAATCTATATATTTATACATGGTACGCGCACGTTTTTTCTTCCATGCCCAAACTTGCGGTGCCACATAATGAATTTGCGGAATGCCGAGTTTGAGTTTACGTAAAGCCTTATGAATGCGCGAAGAAAAGCTCCAAGAATCAATCGTAACCACTACATCTGGCTTAACTTTTTGAATATCGGCAACGGTCTCCTTTATGAGTCTTAAAATCTTTGGAATACTCGGAATAACCTCTGTCAACCCCATCACAGCCAAATCAGAAATATCATAGAGCGATTTCAAGCCTTCGGCTTCCATAGTATCACCGCCAACACCGTAAAACTCAACATTTTTGTCTTTACGACGCATGGCACGCATTAAACGAGAACCGAGCAAATCGCCCGATGGTTCTCCGGCAATCAGATAAATTTTCATGAGTTATTCCTCACTCTCATTGATATAATCGGCAGGATTGATTCCAATGATGAACAATCCTTCTTTGTCGGCATAATCAATCACATTTTTTTCATCGACAATCAGAGCATTTCCGGCATGAACAGCCACACCGCGCAGACCGGAATTTTTGGCATTTTTCAAAGTACTAAGGCCAATGGTCGGCAAGTCGATGCGCATATCTTGTTGAGGTTTCCTGAGTTTGACCAAAACCCCGCCCTCACCTTTACGTTTATATTCACCGCAACGAATGATGAGCTTATCCGTGCCTTCAATGCCTTCAACGCCCAAAACCAAACCCTGCTGAACAATCACCGATTGTCCGACATCCAAGCGCCCGAGCTCCAAACCGACCTCAACCCCGCGTTTAATATCGGCAAAAGCTTTTTTATCCGGCTTATGTTTGGTTAAAATACCGGATTTTACCAGCAGCTCCGGCATTACTTCATGAATACCGCGCACAACCATACCGTCATGCTCAAACTCTTTAACCACGGCACGCAAGATTCCGTCATCACCCAATGATTTCATGCCGATTTTGGCAAAAAAAGCCGTGGTACGCAAATCCGGAACAAGCTCTTTAAAACTCGGTCTTTTGATTGTACCGATCATCACCACATCTTGCACTTTTTCATCCACAAAGCGTTTAAAACCGGTTCCGGCTTGTCCCAAACGTATCCAAGCATGCGGAATGGTATTATCAAGCAAATTTTTATCAGCATTACCTTCAATTGCCAAAACAAAAAAGTCGCGTTTTTGTTGTAAGCAATCTTCAATCAACATTCTTGGAATATCTCCGCCGCCGGCCACAATACCGAGTTTACGCTCAAACATGAAAATAAATCCTTATTCTGTTTCTTTAGAATCACAATAACCGGCAAAGCTCACTTTTTCAAGTAAAACCTTGCCGGTTACCACATTAAATCTTATGGCAAATTAGTCAGCCATCATAATTTTGCGTCTGCCTTCCAAACCTTCGGTAATGAATTTTAATTGCTCCATCACCATTTCATTATCTTTGAATTTTTCTTTGGCTTGTTCAAGGCGTTCATCAAAAGTACCTTCTTTGCCTTTGAACAAAAACATAAAAGCACGCGAAATAGATTTAACAGTGTGTTCATCATAACCGCTGCGTTTCAAACCGATAACATTCAAACCGCGGAGTTTTCCTCTATCTCCTGTTACAATACCAAACGGAATAACATCACGGTCGACGCCGGACAAACCGCCGACCATGGCTTTGCGACCAATACGGCAGAATTGGTGAACAGCGGAGTTTCCGCCCAAAATGACACCATCGCCCAAACGAACGTGACCACCGATAACTGCATTGTTTGTCATAATTACGCCATTTCCGACAACACAGTCATGCGCAATATGAGAGTTAATCATAAACATACCGTCATCACCAACCGTTGTAGTGAAGTGCTCTTTCGGAGTACCGGCGTGCATAGTAACATTTTCACGAATGATATTGCGTTTACCGATAATGAGTTTAGCTTCTTCCTTAAATTCATTACCATGATCTTGCGGACCTGCCCCCAAAACTGCTCCGGGGAAAATGATTGTCCCTTCGCCGATGGTGGTATCGCCCATTATGGTAACGCGGCCCAAGAGTTGTACATTTTCGCCGATTTTGGCACGAGAACTAATCCAACACATTGGTCCGATTTTAGCACTGGCGGCAATTTGAGCACCATCTTCAATAACGGCAGTCGGGTGAATATTTGTCATAGTAAAATCCTTTCATTAATTTATTTTATATATAAAATTTTTTTTATTTTTAATGTAAACACACAAAAACTTACAAATTATTACGATTTTTATATATAATATTTTTTTTATTTTTAATGTAAACACACAAAAACTTACAAATTATTACGATTTTTATAGAGATAAACCTTAAAAGGCATACCAAAAGATTTTGCATCAAAAATTTCTGACGGAGTTAAGTCTTTGAGCTCAAAAGCCGAAGAAATAATCACGGCATTCGGATTAATTTCTTTACTGACTTTCTGAGACAATTCGACAGCCGCTTTTGTATCTAAAAAACAAAGCAACAAATCATATTGAGATAAATTTACATTCAAAAAATTGTCTCTGATAACGGTTAAATTTGATAAATTTCTACCGCGCCATTTCAAAATTCGGCAAACAAAAAAATCCCAATCATAGCCAATGAATTGATGTTCAGGAAATTTTTTTGCCAGAGGCAATAACAGTCCTCCGGTTCCACAACCCAAATCAACAACTTTTAACGGTTTGTCAGCAGCAGCCAAAACTTTTTCAGCTTTGGAAAGAGCAATTTTTTTCATATTACCGAAGGAAGGAAAAGCCGGCGGATATTTACAATTTTTTGAAATAATAACGGCATAAATAAAATAAAGTTCAAACACAATACAAAGAACCGTTAAAACACACCCGAACAGCAATAAAAAAATATCCATATTCTCCTCTCTTAAAAATATGGATATTTTATATAAATATGCTTTATAAAAGCTTAAAATTCAAACCGCGCATTCAAGCTTAAATCAAGCGGCATTTGGACATTTCCGCCCATAATCGTACCAACGCCGAAATAAAGCTCTTGTCCTTTGTTGGTATTAAGATTAAAACCTGCCCCCAAACGAACAAAGTTTTCCGAACGATCCTCTTCAATTTTATAACCGGCAACTGTCACTTTGTGTCCGTTATCAATTTCCGAATAAAAATCGGTGCGCACAAACACATCTAAAGGCATATCATAAAAATCATCAATTCGTTTACCCAAGATAACCCCGGCTCTTGCCAACCAAGTTCCTTGATTGGCGGCATCAATCAACGTATCATAAGAGGTGCGATAAGAAACATTATCAAAATCAAGATAACTGATTTGTGCTTGCGGTTCGACATAGTATCCGTCAGTAATTTCAAAGCGCTTTCCACCTTCCAAAGAAAGTGTATAACCGTCAACATCATAGTCGCTGTTAACTTGCGCACCGAAAGGTAAATAGCTGGTGAGTTTTTGCTTATGATGATAATAAGCCGCGGCTAAATCAACATAAAGACCGTTTTGAGCAATCATTGTGGTATAAGCGCCGAAGCTGTATGTATCGGCATCACCGTCCCCGGAACGGTCAAAACTTTGGTCAGAATTGGAATATCCGCCGTAAACACCAATCAGCCAACGATTAAAAATATTTTGTGATAATGCAAAATCATATCCCATTTGCACACCGTTAACATCAACATCGGATTTGGAAGCACCATCAAAATCCAAATCCAGTTCCCGATGGATTCCTCGAATCCAAAGTCCGCCGTTTTTGTTGGTATGAATTTCCCCTAAACGATTATTCAGATTTTCCATATGTGCATACATCACCGAATGAATGGCCGAATATGTATTTTTAGCCAAAACGGCAGTATCGCTGAGTTGCATAGTTTTAACCAAGTACCAACCATCGGTAAGTTTTTCCAAATCATAGTGGAAAGCACCGACATCAGCCGCTCCGCCGACAAGATAAAAATTTTCGTCAGGTAAACCGTTAATCAATTTCATATTTTCTTTAAAAACCGGAGTTGCACTATAGTCCGTCAAAGCCAAGCCGATTGTTCCCGTACTTCCTGCCGGAACCGTTAACGTATCATATTTTCCCTCAGAAACATTAGTATTCATATAAATAGTTCCCGAACCGCTCAAATTAGCAACATTAATGGTTTTAAAACCATCATTGTAAACCGAATAAATTGAACCATTATCAAGTTGTAAATCATCAAACGTCGTATTGCCGTGCAAATATAAGTTTCCGTTTTGATTTATTTTTGTTGTACCTTGAGCCGTGATATCACCTTCAAAAACGGTCGAACCTCCATCTAAAGTTAAATCGTTAACATTTCCTCCATCAAAAACATCAAACAAACCATTATAAACAGTAGAATCAACGGCAGTTCCGCCTTCTTCAACAAACATATAACCATCATAAAGAACCGCATTATTCGAAACGCCTCCATCAAAAACTTCAACGCGGCCGCCATCAATTTTGGCACCGCTGATAGAGGCATTTGTAACATAAACCAAAGCTTGAGAATAAACTGTAACACCTTCGGCTGTTGCTCTGTTTGCCACATTCATTTGTGAATAAGGATTAAGAAGTGTATTACTTGCCTTACTTCCCGTTCCTGTAACAGTCAATACGCCACGAGTTCCTACGGTTGTAACTTCTGCTTGCCCACCGTTTTGCACCGTCATTTGACCATAAGTTCCGACGGTCGTATTAGTCACACTTCCCTCAACGGTTAAAGGATCTCTGTTACGAACACTAAGATTCGATTGCGAATCCCCCGTCGGCACATTCATAGCCATTGCCGTGCCGGACATTAAAATACAAGACAAACAAAGCAGCTTTTGCATTCTTTTCTCCTAAAAAATAATATAAATTAATATGATACTATTTTTCAATATTACAAGTTAAAATATAATAAAAATTATTTTTTCTTACGAAAAGAAAAATATTTATGCAAAAGATAGGTCAAAATCGTCGAGATGACGAGATAAGCTGCCTGCCCGACCAATGGATAAAGACCAAGCACGCGCACAAATAAATTAAGCGCAAAGGCATTGAAAAAATACATACCGATATAAACCGTCCATGCCTTAAAATATTCAGCTTTAATGTTGCCATGGCTCTGAAAAACATAATAACGCATGGTAATAAAAGAGACATTGACGGTAATAAAATATTGCAAAATCAGCGCCGGATTATAAGGGATTTTTGCAAGCTCGAACAATGCCGCAAAAACGCAATAGGCGAATACAGTATTAAATCCGCCCACCAGAAGAAAGCGGATTTTTTGATTGATTTTGAACCAAATACGCTCAATTTTTTTATAAAGTTCAATTATCATTGAATTTCGTCAGCTATTTTTTTATCAAGGAGAGTTTCAAGCTCTTTGGTGCGCCACGGAGAAAGCACATTCTCATCGAACACATTTTCCATGTGTTCTCTGTCCACCTCAGGCATAGCCGGATGAATACCAACTTCCACAGCCTTATATTTCTCTGGGATTTTAATTCCTTTGAAACGATTTTTAGCGAGTTTGCAAGTATATAAAATGCTGTAAAAATAAGTATCTGTCGGATAGCGATTCCAAATCACCATTGAGCGCAAAATCAAATATTTAATCAATCCGCCATCATGAAGAAAACATTTATCATCATTAAATTTGAGTGTGTTAAAAATGTTTTCATTCATCACACGGATTCTTGGAATTTTATATTCTTCCGCCAATTTTTTGACAACTTTGAAAATCACCGGAATATGGTGGATATGACGATGACTGTCAATGTGAGAAAGTTTAATACCGAGTTTAATGGCTTTTTCAATCTGTGCTCTGGCTTCTAATTCCACTTGGCGAGCCAATTCTTTCGGATGGAGTATGGAGAGCAAAAACAAATTTACAAATCCGTTTTTAAACTCACCGTTGGCATCGGCTAAAAGCGGAATATTTTGCGGCACGGATAAAGCATATTGGTTAGTCAAATTAAGATGCAAGCCCACATCCAAGTTTGGCATATCTTTTTTTAACTCAAGAGCTTCTTTAACAAAGTTCAAGTTTATCATGATACTTGTTGAGTTTAAAATACCTTCATGATAAGCCTTGGCTATGGCTTGGTTAACCCCGGGAGTCATACCGAAGTCATCGGCATTAAATATCTTTTTCAGAGCCATTTCGTACCACCTTTTTAACTTCTTCTTGAGTTTCATAATCAGCCATATAAAGCGGACGTTTTTTCACTTCCATATGAATTTTGCCGATATATTCGCCGATAATTCCCAAAACAATAAGCTGAACCGCACCTAAAAAAATCATTGTAACCATAATTGTGGCATACCCTGGGGTCGGTTTGTGCAAAATAAAATGTTCGCCGATAACATACAAACCGAGCAAACCGGCAACAAAAGCGGTAACAATCCCCAAATAAGTTGAAAAACGCAGTGGCTTGACCGAAAATTGGATAATTGAGTTTATGGCTAACTGCAAACTTTTGCGGAAATTATATTTAGATTCGCCGGCATGACGTTGCGGAGCCACAAAGTCTAAAACTTTCACTTTGTCGTTCGGCATAATCCAACTGAGTAGACCACGAAACAATCTGTCTTGCTCGTTAAAGTTTTTCAAGAAATCGATATATTTGCGGTCAATAAGGCGAAAATCCGGTGTTTTTTCGGGAATTTTGGTATCTGAAAGCAGATTCAAAATTTTATAAAAACTTTTAGCGCAGAATTTATAAAATGCCGAGGTATCGACATTATCCACGCGGCGGGTTAAAACAATTTCGTAACCTTCTTGCCACGCTTCCACCATTTGTTTGATGTAAAGAGGCGGATGTTGCAAATCGGCATCCATAAAGATAACCGCCTCGCTTAAAGCATAATCCATACCGGCAGTCATGGCAATTTCGTGTCCGAAATTGCGTTTGAGATGCACAATTTTAACGTGTTTGTCTTTTTTTTGCAAAGCTTGACATTTGGCATGTGTTTTATCAGAGCTACCGTCATCGACATAAATGATTTCATAATCTTTTACGTTTGTTTCTTTCAAAACCTTTTTCAGCTCTTTATACAAAGCTTCAACATTGCCTTCTTCATTGTATGCAGAAACAACGATACTGATGGAATCTTTACTCATGGTTCACCTCTGTTATCGGCTCAAAAAAGCCATAATAAATTGTCTTTGTTTTTAGCTTACCAATTCGATTTTTAAATTCAAGCTTATATTCACTCGGCTCGCTCATATTGGGATAGATACTTTTCAAATTCATATAAGAATTTTTATTAGGAAAGACCACCAGCGCACCGCTTTTTAAGATATCTTCTTTATCAAACCACGGAGCAAGTTCGGGACGCATAGACGGCACGGTCTTTGGTTGCTCTTCGGCAAAAATGGATAAATTGGCAATATACCAAATTTCTCCACCGACATATTTCAAAGGTTTGTCGGTATGGAGCTTCCAAGCATAAGACATATCTTGAGCAAATTTCTGATAAGGGAAATTGATTTTTTCACTCTTATTAAAAACGATCACCGAAAGAGCAGCTATGACAAACAAGCTCATAGCCACATAAACCGATTTTACGGTTTTACGGAAATTAATATCGGAAAGTTTGTATGGAAAATATGCAAAAAGGATAATACCGAGCATATACATGGTCGGAAAGCCCCACATACTTTTGAGTTTGCTACCGCTGACAAGAGCCACGGCGGCAAACAGAAATACAGGTAATACGCCCATATAGAATAAGAACTGTTTTTTGTCTTTGGTCAGATAATTGGCTTCTTTTTCTCCGCGACGATAGCTTAAATAAAAGAGCAAGATTGTCATTAAAGTAAATAAAATCTGAGAACCCAAGAATTTTACGGGATAGAAGAAATGCGCCCAAATTTTAGACCAAAGTGTTTGTGCACCGTTTCCTGTTCTGCCCATCAGATATTCAAAAGAATAAAAATCATGTTGATAGAGCCACCAAACATGGGGGGCAATCACGGCAAGAAAAATAACAAAGGTGATGTAAGGACCGACTTTTTTGAACTGAGCTCTGCCCTCTGGTGTAAAGAACAAATAAAGCGCCATACACAAAAGCTCGATTCCGCCGACATATTTATTAAGCATATTCATACCGGCAAATAAACCCGTTAAAATCCAAGCGCTCATGGTATTTTTGTTCAAAGCTTGCAAGAAATAATAAGCGGTTAAAGGCCACAAAGCCAATGAAACCACATTAACGTTATATTCTTGTGCGCTAAACCCGTAATAAATAACGCCTTCCAAGAGCATCACGGACAAAACGGCTTTACCTTCGGACAAAAAGCACTTGGCCAGCTTATAAATAAAGATGAAACCGATGAGAACCAAAATTTGATTGAGAAGATAAATACCCGCCTGCCCGAAAAGCTGATAAAACCATTCTGCGGGGAAACCGGACAAAGGCGGATGTTTATTAGTGCCGAAGTCGCAATATCTTCCCCAAGTAATAGCCTCAACACTATCCATCGGCAAGCTTTTGCGCATTAACGGAACAACAAACCAAACCACAAAGTGTGTCCAAAGGAATATGAGTAAATTTTTGTTATATAAGTTTCTCATCGATTGCATCTTTCATATAAGTAAACACAATAATTTATTAGTAATATTTAGGACAAATGATGTCAAACTCAATTCGTTACATTTGCATAATAATTATTTCCAGCCTTTAAGCATCTGATAAATATTGACACTGGTTTTAGCAATAACGGCTTTGAAACCGTTTAGACCGTTTTCTTTCCATATTTTCATCAAAATATCGGTTGCTTGCTTACGTGTATAAATATCTTTGTGTTGACACATATAATCATGGAAACAAGCAGCTTTAATCCCCTGACGCAAATCCTTATTAGAAAAAAGCAACGTGAAAGGCGCCGGTACGGAAATACCGTCAAAGACAAAATCTTTGGGTACGGTAATATTTTCATACGTCTGTTCTTTTAAAGTGATATAATTAATACCCGACACGGCAAAATCATAAATTTTATGACGAGTATATTTTCTTTTTAATCGTTCCATGTAATATTCTCCAATTCTTCTTTTGAGGTTGCTGTTTCTATTTGAGCTTTGAGCATTGTTGCTTTCTGATGGCAAGTATTAGACCATTCAGCCAGCGCTACACTCAAACCAAGAAGTTCTTGTGCCGTAAGTTCTATTATTGAGTTGTCTTTGCACGTCCATGTGATTGTCGGAACTTCCTCTACCATAGCGGCGGCCTGCATGGATTGCGCAGCGCCTTGAATGCGAATACAAGAAACAACATCACTGTCAAAAGTTTTGCCCATATAAAAAAAGCCGCCTTGTTCAGCAGCATCACGGGCGGCATTGATTTCGGCTCGCTTTTCAAGTTTCAATTTATCGAGTGATTTTTGTGGTGCAAATCCCCTCTCCCACAAAGAGCCGTCATAAGCGGTCTCGGTTTGACTTTCATCAATGGTAATTGTCCATCCAAGCTCTTTTGCAATATCTGCGTAAGGTGTGCGATTTCCGATTCTGTGGTTTTCTAATTTTTCTACATATAACATCATTATTCTTTACCTCCTTCTAATAAAAATAATCTAAAGTAACGTAAATTACCATTAGCAGTATAGCCAATAAAATAATTTATACCTTTTTTTACTGGTAAGATAATTCCTGTTCCGCTATTTGCTGGCGCCCAAGATGTTATAACTGATTTTGTTGAACTTTCCTCTGCTGTTCCGCTTGTTTTACTTGTGTATCCAGCAGAAACATACTGATTATCAGCTGTTGTCATTTTATATATATTTATATATCCATCTGCTTGAGCTGTATATATGCTACCATTTGGTTTTAACTCTAAATCAATATACTTTTCCGACGGCATGCCCAAACCGGCAATCAAGTTTTTTGCCCCTGCAGTAATATTATCAAGTCCGACATTAGCCTTGTTTCCAAGGGCAGTCATAAATTCTTGAGCTTGAGCAACGCTTGCCTCTGCCGCACTTGCATAAAGAATAACATAGGCTCGATATACAACGTGGTCGGGATTTACTTTTGCGCCATCTTGATATGTTGAAGATACACGAGAAGCATTAAAATCAACTCGACTTGTAATTCCGCTTGTCCCACCAAACATACCATCTGAACCGCTTGCACTAGCAAAAACTCCGCTTGGTCCCCATGTTCCGCCCCAGTTATAACCTGTATTTCCTTTAATGTTCGGCAAACTTTCAGCAGCAAACATTGATGGAGCTTGTCCGGCTTTTATGTAGGCATCACTTAATTTTGGCACTTTAAATCTTGTTGTTGCTGTATCAAGTGCAAACAAACCGCAAACACCATTAGCAGATAGACATTCCTCAAAAGATGCAAAGTCAATTGAACTAATCTTTCCATCAATTAACATTTGATAAACATCTGGAAAAGCTGCTTGCGTATATTCTGCGCCATCACACCACGCTCCGCCGCTAGGAATATCAGTTCGAGTTGTGTATTTAATATCACCAATATTACCATAAGTGGCAATTTTCAGTTTTTTAGCAGAATCAAGCGCTATAAGCTCACTTTGTTTAGCATTAAGTTCTGATGTTTTAGCATTAATTTCACTATTTTTAGATTCAGTTTGAGCAGTCATAACTTCAGTATAAACATTATCAATATTCATCAAAGAATTAGTTAAAGCAGAAGCTTCCTGATTCCAAACCAGTGCTTTCCCTGCGGAAGGAAGAGGTAAAGAAGTACTAACACCCTCTTGCGCATAAGGAGGATAAACCATGGAGCGCCCGATTTTTTCATCTAATTGTTGAAGTGTTGCCACTTGATAATCAAGCTCATGATTAATCACTTTGGCTCTGAAAGCTCCGCCTTCTTGAAAATCGGAAGTTCTTTTAATTTCAAGATTCCGAATAATCGTAATTCTCGTTCCGTTGGAAGGAGGTTCGGCAAAAACAACCTTACCACCGTAACTTTTTTCATTAATTGTCACATTATAACCTGAATCAGTTAGTGTTTCATCCAAATATACATCCAGATCGCCAGCTTCAAAGATTTGGAAATTAAAATTAAATTCCTGTACTTCACCGTCGGCAATATAATGTACGACAATTTTTTGTTTTGTATCCAAAACCATAAAACAATCTCCTAAAAAAAATCTCATTACCGCAAAGTAATGAGATTTAGATTATTAAAACAAAAAAGAGCCTCTATAAAAAGAAGCTCTTTAGATACACTTACCCCAAGTGATATAAAACAAATAACTAAAAAAAGACATCTTGTCAAGGAATTTATTCCTAAGTTTGGGATAAAATAAAAAAAATTACAAACAAGCAAAATAATGATTGACAAATGTAGCAATAAAGATTATTAAAGACATGAATTTGATGGCGGGATAGCTCAGTCGGTAGAGCAGAGGAATCATAATCCTTGTGTCGTGGGTTCGAATCCCTCTCTCGCTACCATTCAAAAAGGCGGTATTCTTACCGCCTTTTTCATATTTAAAGTCGCGTAGGGATTTGAACCCACGAGGCGTGGGTTTGAACCGAAGAAAGAAGGCAGACGGGAGTATGCCGGTTTTGCTTGCAAAAGCAAAATCTTTCAAGGTCGGCGTTAAGAAAACTTTTTATAAAAAGTTTTTAGCCCATCCCTCTCTCGCTACCATTCAAAAAGGCGGTATTCTTACCGCCTTTTTCATATTTAAAGTCACGTAGGGATTTTCCCTATTTCAAACTTTCCGCACAAAGCAAAGCACCGCCGATAATACCGGCATCATTTTCAAATTCAGCCTCTCGCAATACAATCGGAGCCACAACAATAGCCTCGTTAACGTTTTTTTCCATCATCGGATAATTGATAAAATGCGCCATAGAACCGCCAAGCAATACAATATCGGGATCAAAAATACTGGCAAAAATCCGCACACCAGTCTCCACCATATTTTGCCAACGCTCAAAAACGACAATATCTTTATGATTATTTTCTTCCAAACCTTGAATAATATCATAACTGGTTTTGCTATCGTCATTATATGCTTCTTTAGCATCCAGATTAAGAGCTGAACCGGACATATAAACTTCCAAACAATCATAATTACCGCATCCGCAGCGACGATGTTTATCTTGACGTACGGGAAAATGAGTTTCTCCGGCAGCTCCGGATTTACCTTTCAAGAGCTTTCCGTTCACGATAATACCGACACCTACACCTGTACCGAGTGTCAATAACACAACATTTTCCATATTTTGCGCGTGACCGACCTTATATTCCGCCCATACGGCAGCATTGGCATCATTTTCAACAAAAACTTTTTTATTTGACAGAGCCTGAAAATCAATTTCACCATATCCTGCAGGCAAATTTCCGACCGAACCGGTAATTCTTTTATTCTCAATATCGACGGTACCGGCAGTAGAAATGGCAACGGCATCAATTTCAGCTTGGTTTTGAGTAATAACTTTTTTCAAAAGAGATTCGATTGCCTCTTTGGTTGCCGGAGTTGAATATTTCACCGGTCTGGAAACCAATTTTCCGTTTTCATCCACAATGGCAAAAGCGATTTTGGTTCCGCCGATATCAAAAGAAAGAATTTTTTTCATCTGCATCACCTATTTTTCATCAATAATTTCATATTCCGCATCAATAATTTTAGACTGACGCGGGGCTGAAGCTGTTTCAATTTTTATCTTGGTTTCAGAAGACTGACGCTTACGTTTTAAAAATCCGGAAATAAAACTTGCCAGTCCTGATGCGGCAATAATAAACAGCAATACCGGAATTAAAATAGATGCCACATAAAAAGCAAAAACAATAGCAAACATTCCGAGTGCTGCCCAAAAAACCAAAACCAGCCAATCATTCATATTTCTCATTATTTTATCCTTATGAGAGAGTTTCAAACATACAAATAAGATAGGAATTTTTTTATCTCTAATCAAGTTATAAAAACACAAAGGAGGAATGTTTTTTTTCAGATTGACAGTCAAAAAAAATGTGTTAGTACCTAAGGCATATTTTAACCACTTTTTTTACAGAGGGAAAAATGTTTGAAGAATTTAATTTACGTCAATTTATCAGCGCCTTTGTCGTTTTGTTTGCGGTTATTGATGCCCCCGGAGCGATTCCGGTTATTTTGAAATTAAAACGCGGCGACAAAACCGTCCATGCCGAAAAAGCAGCTTTATTATCTTTATTAATGTTTTTAGGATTCTTTTATGTCGGGGAAGCTTTTTTAAACTTATTCAAATTAGACATATCATCATTTGCGGTTGCCGGTTCTCTAATTATATTCATTATGGCTTTGGAAATGATTTTGGATATTGATATATTTCATGAACGTCCGGATATGCCGAAAGATGCTACCTTTATTCCGATAGTTTTCCCGCTGTTTGCCGGAGCCGGTGCATTAACAACGTTACTTTCCATCCGCGCTCAATTTACCGACATCAATATCATCACGGCAATTCTGGCAAATATAATCATCATTTACGGTGTGGTCAAAATGGCCAAGAAGCTGAACCAAATTTTAGGAAACGGCTTTATCTATATGCTGCAAAAATTCTTTGGAATTATCTTATTGGCCATCTCAGTCAAATTATTCACGACCAACATCACGATACTGTTAGATAATTTGAAATAGGAAACGAATCCCTCGGAAAAAATTTTCCGAGGGATTTTCTGTTTCTTAAGCTTTTTGCTCAAGTTTTTTGGCTTTGATTAAAGAAGCCGCAATTCCTATAAACAGGATTGAGAATGTAACACAAAGAGAATGCCACGGCTGAATGGCAACACCTAAATACGGTAAAAAGATTTTCAATCCGATGTAAATAAGTACCACAGACAAAGCTTGTTTCAAATATACAAACTTATGGACGGCAGCTTCCAAAAGGAAGTATAAAGCGCGCAAACCTAAAATCGCAAAGATGTTACTGGTATAAACAATAAACACATCTTGCGTAATAAGGAAGATTGCGGGAATACTGTCGAGAGCAAAAATCACATCCATGGTTTCAATAATCAAAAGAGCAAAGAACAACGGAGTGATATAGTGTTTTCCGTTTTCTTTAACAAAGAAGTGCTCGCCTCTGATTTCATGAGTAACATGGAAGAATTTGGAAAGGATAGCATAAAGCTTTGTATCTTTAAGCTCTTTTTTCTCTTCTTTTTGAGGCAGTACCATTTTGATACCGGTATAAACCAAGAAAGCGGAAAAGATATAGAGAACCCAGTGGAAGTTTGAAATAAGAGCTTCCCCGAGAAAGATGAGTATGGCGCGCATAATAAGAGCTCCGAGGATACCCCAAAAAAGGACGCGGTGTTGATACATACGCGGCACGCCGAGAGACGTAAAGATAATGGACATGATAAAAATATTGTCCAAAGACAGACTTTTTTCAACCAAAAATCCGGTAAAGAAGAGCATACCTTTATCAAAACCCTCTTCATACATCACAAACACACCGAAAATCAAAGCGGCAAGGATATAAATAATACATAAAATGAGAGTATGTATAAAGTTCGGCACTTCGTTTTTGCGATTAAAAAAGAGCAAATCCCATAAAAGAAGGACGACAACGGCAATACCGAAAATCACCCACAGCCAAGATTCCGGCAGAACCGGATGGTTTGTAAACAAATCTTGTAATTTTTCCATAATTTTTCCTATTCTTTATTTCTGTTGACATTGAATAAAAATATCCAAATCCGCATTATATGCGGAAGTTTTAATTCCCATCAGACCTAAAAACGAGTGGAACAAATTATCGTGAGAATATTCGTTCTCTAATTTTGTTTTCAGGCACTTCCGGTCGAGATGAAACTTATTTGCAAATTCATCATCAAACCAGACAAGCATCGGCACATGAATTTGCTCTTTGGGAGCTACCATATAAGGTGCTGCATGGAGATAAATATTATTTTCGCCGAGAGATTCTCCGTGGTCGGAAACATAAAGCATAAAGGTATTATATTTATCTTGCAAAGCTTGTAGCTGAATGATTAAGTCTGCCAAATTTTGAGAAGTATAGTAAATGGTGTTATCATAGACATTGGTAATTTCTTCACGAGAACATTTATCCAAACGCTCGGTTGCGCAATATGGCTTAAACTGTTCGGCAGATTTGGGATAACGTTTATAATAAGTCGGGCCGTGGCTGCCAAGCTGATGCAAAACCACAAACATATCTTTGTTTTCTTTTAATACGCGCTCACGCAAACCTTGGTTTAAGATTTCATCAAAGCAAGTATCTTTGTCACAAAGCATCTGTGTTTCCACGCGGGTGCAAATTCCTTTGCAACCGGTGACGTTTCCGCGCCACCAAACTTTATAACCGGCACGTTGAACAACATCTAAAAGATTTTCGGTATATGTAGATTCCGATTTATCAAAATCACCGCGACCGCGAGCGGAAAACATGCAGGGCAGAGAAATTGCCGTAGATGTACCGCAAGAATAAACATTTTTAAAACTCAACAAATCAGCTTCAAAAGCCTCAAGCGGTTGGTTTGTTTTTATATTATATCCATTTACTGAAAAATTAGCGGCTCTGGCTGTTTCCCCAACCACAAAGACAAATAAGTTAGGTTTACCGTTATTTTTCCAATAAGGTTGCAAAGAAGCATCTTCGCCGATTTTTACCAACTCATGATGTCGTGATTTCAACATTTTTTTACTCACGGAAATAACCGCCCCAACATAATTCACAGGAACCAAAAGATATTTAATCGGTTTGTTGTTACGCAAAAACTGAGCCGTTTCTTTATATCCCATACCGATAATTGCGGCAGAGATAACAAAAACACCTAAGATAAGAGCAATTTTATGCCAAATTGTTTTCTTGAGTTCGGAATAAACAATTTTGGTTTTATAGATTAAAATTGACGGAACAACCGCCAATACCAAAAACATCCACAACATATCCCAACTGAGCAGTCCTGCAATTTCCTGAGTATCTGTTTCCAACACGTTCATCAGCATCACTTTATCGATGGCCACGTGGTAAACAAACATAAAATAAAAAACTGCGGTATTAAGTATGGTAAAAAGAATGGCTAAAAACTTGGTTATTTTCGGCCAAAATAAAATGGCACAAGCTGCGTTTAAGAGCAAAAATAACACCAAAGCCAACATACTGACAAAAAGCGGACTTGGATATACTTCCCAAAGTTTTTCAAAAAAGATTTTGTTATATGCAAACAATATAAACAAAGAAAAAATAGCGTTAAACTGATAAGACTTCATTTGCCACCAAAAATCCTTAGCAAACAAAGATGATATTTTAGAAAAAAAGCGCATATTTCAATCCTTAACAAATTTGTCTTTTCAAAAGATACAAGATGTGTATAATAAGTGTACAAAAACTTTTAATTTATACACTATCTTTACTTTTTGTTTTTAGACTATGGGACATATAAAACAAAACTTAAGGAATGCTTAAATGGACAGTGGAATTTGTCTTCATAATGCCAATGTACTAACCGGTTTTTCGGTTATGGAAAATTGTGCTGTATATATTAAAAACAATAAGATAGCAGACGTTTTCAGTGAAAGACGCTTTCAACAAAAACAATTCTCACCCAAAGTTCAAATCATTAATGTCAACGGTTCATATATAGCACCGGGGCTGATTGATACGCATATTCACGGCATTGGCGGATTCGGAGCGGACGACGGAAAAACAGAGTCGATATTAAAAATGTCGGAGATTTTGCCAAAATACGGCGTAACATCATTTATTCCGACGCTCTATGCCGCCAAAGAAGAAGAAATGATAAAAAACATCAAAGCCGTAGTCAAAGCCATCGGCAAAGAAAAAGGCGCGCATATATTGGGTATACACTTGGAAGGACCGTTCATCTCCAAAGAACGTTTGGGTGTTCAGCCGGAAGATGCGGTCAGTCCGGTTAATATAGAATTGATGGAAAAATTTTATAAAGCCGCCAAAGGGCATATTATCAACATGACTGTTGCTCCCGAAATAAAAGACATGAGAAGATTGGCCTTATGGTGTATATCCAAAGGGATTATTCTGCAAGCCGGACACACCAACGCCACCTATGCGCAAATGGTTGAAGGTATGCAAGCAAGAATAATGCACACCACGCACTTATTCAATGCCATGAGCCGCATGCACCACCGCGACCCCGGAGCGGTAGGCGCGGTATTTATTCATCCGGAAATGTCTTGCGAATTTATTGCCGACGGAATTCATATTGACGCCAATCTGATAAAACTTTTATTCAAGTTCAAACCGCTTGATAAATTGGTTATGGTAACCGATTCGCTCAAACCGACCAAACAAAGAGCCAAAGTTCTGTATGCCAACAATGAAGAAGTATATTTAAACAAATGCTTCTATCGTAAATCGGATGACGTAATAGCGGGCTCGGCCATGACCATGATAGACGGCGTCAAGAATTTGGTTGATTGGGGCTTGACTTTGGAGCAAGCGATTCATGTTTCATCTCCGAGTCCGGCAGAGATATTAAAAATTCAAAACAAGGGTTATGTCGCCCCCGGCTATGATGCCGATTTAATTATTTTCAATGAAGACTTTACAACCATCAACACCATCATCGACGGTAAAATTTATAAGGGAGAAAGATAATGCGCGTAATCATCAAAAAAAATTATGAAGACTGTGCCAAATGGGTTGCCAACTACATAGTAGATAGAATCAAACGTTTTCGCCCCACGGCGGACAAACCCTTTGTTTTGGGTTTGCCGACAGGCTCAACTCCGTTGGGTGTATATAAAGAGCTGATTGAAATGTTCAAAAAAGGCAAAGTCTCTTTTGCCAATGTGGTTACATTTAATATGGATGAATATATCGGGCTGGATGCCAAACATCCGCAAAGCTACCACCGTTTTATGTGGGACAATTTCTTTTCTCACATAGATATAAAGAAAGCCAATGTCCACATTTTAGACGGCATGACCAAAAACTATGCCAAAGAATGCCAAGATTATGAAGATGCCATCAAAAGCTATGGCAAAATTCATCTGTTCTTGGGCGGTGTCGGCTCGGACGGACATATTGCCTTCAACGAACCGGGGTCTTCTTTAACTTCGAGAACGCGTATCAAAACCTTAACGCAAGAAACCATGCAAGCCAATTCGCGCTTTTTTGACAATGACATCAACAAAGTCCCCGGCACGGCGTTAACGGTTGGTATCGGCACGATTATGGATGCGGAAGAAGTAATGATAATGGTCACGGGCGCCAACAAAGCCAGAGCCCTGCACCACGCCATTGAAGGCAGCATCAATCACATGTGGCCGGTCAGCATTTTGCAAATGCACCGACATGGTTTTATTGTTTGTGATGATGAATCCACCAAAGAGCTGAAAGCCGATACGGTTAAATATTTCAAAGAGATTGAAGGCTCCAAAATGAGAAAATAGTTTTGGCAACAAGACAAAAAGAAAAAGCTCTCAATTTCGAGAGCTTGTTCTTTTATAAAATCGCCTATTTCAACCAATATTCAATGGTGGAAACGACTCTGACTTTCTTTTCAATTTGCGAAGCCTCGGATGCTCCGGCTGTTTGCTCGGAGGGCAAAATTGAAAAGACACCTTGATTGGCATATTTAATTTTGCCGACGGTAGAATTTGAGCTTTTAGCAAATTCTTGCGCCGAAGCTTCGGCATTTTTGGTCGCTTCCTCAAGCATTTTGGGTTTAATCTCATTGAGCTTGGTAAACACATAAGAAACCGGAGTACCGTATTGATTTTCAAAAACAATGCCTTGCGCAATCAAATCTCCGGTTTTACCTAAACTGTTTGCCACCAAATCAACCTTTTGTGAACGAACGGTAATGGTTTGATTCAAAATGTAGCGAGATGTTGCCGCCCCTTCATTACGATAAGGATTAGCCATCAAATCATTGGTGTTGATAGATTCAACAATGATTTCTTCATCGCTAAAGCCTTGCTGCTTCAAAAAAGAAATAATGTTTTGCGCTTTTTGCGCAATTTCTTGTTGTGCTAAGGATAAATCATTGTTGGTAACCACAAATTTCAAATCCCAAACCGCCAAATCGGCACGAACCGGCATCTCGGACAAACCTTTAACCGTCACATAGTTTGAGTTCATTTTGGTTTGATAGTAATAATATCCGGGAAAAAATCCGGCAGCACATAAGCCGACACCAATCAGCAAAGCCGAAAAAATGCGAGCCGCACCTTTGCCACATTTACAACTTTTGCCGCAAGAACAACCGCATGAACATTTTTTTTCATCATGGCAGCCGCAAGTGCAAGGTTTGCCTTCATTACATCCGCAAGTGCAGTCCGGACCGCAGGAACAAGTCTTTTTATCTTCCATAATTCTCTCCTTTAGTTTTGAGATGTTTGACCGATACAATAATAATTAAAGCCGTTTTTAATTGCCTCTTCACGATTTATAATATTACGCAAATCCACAATATTTGGACATAAAACTTCATGCTTTAATTTAACAAAATCAATATTTCTGAAATCTTCCCATTCGGTTAAAACGGCAATCACTTCGGCATCTTTGCAAGCTTGATAAATATCGGTGGCATAATCCACTTTCTCAATTAGAAGTTTGCGGGCATTATCAAGAGCTTTGGGATCATAAACGCAAATATTTTTGTTGACTTTGAGCATATCGCGCACAATATCCATCGCCGGAGATTCTCGACAATCATCCGTACCGCCTTTGAAAGCCAAACCCAAAACGGCAACGCGACCATGATTGCGGTCAGAGAGGTGCGATAAAATGCGTTCGGCCATTTCGGCTTTGCGCTCGTCGTTTTTGGCAATGGTTGTTTCAATCAGGTTGAGGTGCACGCCGTATTTCTTGGCCATTTGCGCCATGGCATTGGTATCTTTGGGAAAGCATGAGCCGCCATACCCCGGACCCGGATTCAAAAATTTCTTGCCGATACGGGAATCTAGCCCCATACCTTGCGCCACTTCTTTAATATCGGCACCCGATTTTTCGCAGAAATTAGCCATTTCGTTAATATAATGAATTTTCATCGCCAAAAAGGCATTTGAGGCATATTTAATGGTTTCGGAAGAGCGGCGTTTAACGAAAAGAAATTGTGTTTTGTTTTCAAAGGGGTGATAAAGTTTCTTCATAACTTCGCGCGCTTTATCTGTGTTCGCGCCGACCACAATTCTGTCCGGATTAAAAAAGTCGTGAATGGCAAAGCCTTCGCGCAAAAACTCGGGCAAAGAGATAACATCAAAATCGGCTGTCGGATTAACTTTACGGATAATGGCTTCCACATCATCACCGGTACCGACCGGCACGGTTGATTTAACCGCAACCACGGTATAATCGGTAAGATATTCCGCCAACTCGTATGCCGCGGCATGAATATACTGCATATCGGCTTCTTTGGTAAAAGGATGCGGCGGCGTGCCGACGGCAATCATCACAATATCGGCCGGAGCAACGGCTTCTTTCATTTGGGTGGTAAACTTGATACGTCCGATATGAACATTTTTTTCAAAAAGTTCAGAAAGACCATCTTCAAAAATGGTTAATTTTCCGGAAGATAGAGCATTTATTTTAGTTTCATCTTTATCAACGCAAATAACCTCGTTGCCGAGTTCGGCAAGACCGACACCGGTCGGAAGTCCGACATAACCTGTTCCGATAATGGCAATTTTCATATTATATCCTTTCTGCAATTTTTTCATACTATAACAGAGAGGCTACGGATTACCACCTTTTAAGACAACATTTCCACCAGTTTTTCAGCGCATTTGAGCCCGTCGACAGCGGCCGACATAATTCCGCCGGCATAACCTGCGCCTTCACCGCAAGGATACAAGCCTTTAACCGAGCTTTGCAAGGTTTCGTCTCGATAAATGCGGATTGGAGAAGAACTACGGCTTTCCACACCGGTCATCACGGCATCATGTGTGGCAAAGCCGTGGAGCTTTTTATCCATATCCACAATCGCCAAGCGCATGGTTTCAAGAATATAAGGCGGCAAAACAGCTGCCATATTGCCAAAGGTCACCCCTGGGGTATAACTGGGTTTAACATCGCCTGCTTGTTTGGAATCTTTGTTCTTTAATAAATCACCGACCAGTTGCGCCGGTGCGTGATAGTTGCGACCGCCGGCAATAAAGGCTTTTTCCTCGAGCTCACGCTGCCAATACATGCCTTGCAGAGGATGATTGCCGCCGAAATCTTGCGGCGTAACACCGACCAAAAGTGCCGCGTTGGCATTTTCTTTGTTGCGGGCATGCTCACTCATACCATTAGTCACAACCCTATTTTTTTCGGAAGCTGCGGCAATCACCTCGCCACCGGGGCACATGCAGAAAGTAAAAGCCGAACGTCCATTGGGTGCATGATATGCCATTTTATAATCCGCGGCGCCAAGTTGAGAAGAAAATTTTCCGTATTGTGAAGAACTTATAAGTTTTTGTTGATGTTCTACTCGAACCCCCACAGCAAAAGGTTTCGGCTCAATTACAAAGCCTAAGCGATAAAGCATTTCAAAAGTATCTCGCGCACTGTGTCCAATCGCCAAAATGACGGAATCTGCCGCTTGTTCATAGATATTGCCTTGCGCATCACGAATTTTCAGTGCCGTAATTTGCTGATTTTTAATCAAGATATCTTCAAGTTTATTTTCAAAACGATATTCCCCGCCCAAGCTTTCTATTTTATGGCGAATATTTTGCACCACACGCGCCAAAATATCTGTTCCGACATGAGGTTTAGCCAAATAGGCAATTTCCTCCGGCGCGCCGGCAGAAACCAACTCTTGCAACACTTTAGCAGTGTATTTATCTTTTTTAATGCCGCTCATCAGCTTGCCGTCAGAAAAAGTACCGGCGCCGCCTTCCCCAAATTGGACATTAGATTCCGGATTAAGTTCGCCGCCATGCCAAAAGGCTTGCACATCTTGTTGACGTTCCGGTACCTTGCGCCCGCGCTCAAAAATAATCGGTTTTAGTCCGGCTTCGGCCAGCGCAATTCCGGCAAGCATTCCGGCAGGTCCGCTCCCGACAATCACCGGTCGGAGGGGTGATTTTGCTTTGGGTAGAGCATATTTTTCCGTCTCTTCTATAGCAAATATATCTTTGTTATTACAACAAGATAAAAACTTTTGTTCATTTTCTACTTCAACATCAAAGCCATAAACATAATGCACATCAGACTTGCGTCTGGCATCTATGGCTTGTTTGATGATTTTAAAAGACAACCATGTCCCCGAATAGCCGATTTCTTTTTTCACATATTCGGGCAAATCGGAAAAAGAAACCGACAACGGCACTTTGATATTATTGATTCTGAGCATGGATATATCCTTCTTATGAAAAATTTTATCCGAATATAATCCAATTTTATCGGATATGCCACAAAAAAAAGGCAATAGTCTGAAAACTATTGCCTTAACCGAGCAGCAGTACAATTAAAAAGATAAGTGCGCTCACGCCCGTCATACCAAGAAAAAACTTCCAACTGGTAAAAGTTTTCCAAGTGAGGTAAATTCCGGCGACCAAACAAAAAATACCGCCGCCCCATTCAAGAATAAACCCCAATGTTTTGGGGAAAATCATCATCCATGAATCTTCAGAACACATCAGAATGGCATAAATTGACAATCCGATGAGCGCCGGTATCCATAAATATTTGTATTTTAACACTCCCAACAAAACGCCGATAAGCTGTAAATAAAAGGCAAGCATTAAGATACAAAAAGCCAAACACAAAATAACCGAGATAATACTCAATATCACTTCCATAAGCTATTTTTTTAATAAGATGATAAAGATAACAATTACTAAAATCACCCACCAACCGATATGAGCAAACATTAGTGTAATCAACCACCAAAGCAGCCAGCAAACAGCGGCAACAAACATTAAGATAAAAGCAACAGCAATTATTTTAATGCAAATAACGGCAAGAATAATAAAAAGTATCACTCCGATTATGATTTCCAAAAAACTCATAATTAAATATGTTTTAAGTGCAGTATTGAGGCAAATACCGCGTGAATAATAGCCTCTATAATAATTTTTTGATAATGAGAATATACCAGAAAAACGATCATTTGGCAAGATTTTTACAAATTTCTTTTTTATGAGCGTAATAATAAGAAACCGGCAAAAATATGAGCGGAGGAACAAAAGTTCGAAGACGGCCGCCAAAAAAGCACCTAAATGTGCTTTTTTTAAGGAGACGCAATGAGACTTGGCTTTGAAAGAATGCGATAGCTTTCGTAACAAAGCCTAGTCGGAATTGGGAAATAAAGTAACTTTGAAGGCGAAAAAAATTTTAGTGTACAAAGAAGTACATGAATTTTTTGAGACCGCACAAAGTTGCTTTAGTTACCCATTAT
>CASFNB010000012.1 GCA_949295915.1 uncultured Pseudomonadota bacterium
ACACGCCTCCATAAATAATAGAATTAAAGCCTATACTATCCATGATAAACCGTTTTTTTTTTTTGCAACCAAAAATTAAAGGCGGGCATAAAAAAGTTGCGACAAGACCTTGTATTTAAAAGAAAACTCTGCTTAAAAAAGCAGAGTTTGAAAAGGTTTGAAAAATAAGAAGTAATTATATTTTGCCATATTTTTCCATAGCCAAAGCACTATTTTTCAAAGCCCAAGCTTCTTCTCCGGACAAATCGGGCAGTAAAGATTGGTGAGCCCCTGTTCTGTCAATGATTGTCGGCAAAGATAAGCAAATGTTCTTCACACCGTAGATATCTTCTTGCAGGGTTGAAACGGTTAAGTCAGCACGCTGATTCTTAGCAATAGCTTCGACAATTTTGGCAAGAGAAGCTGAAATTCCGTAATAAGTAGATTTTTTACTGCGGTTAATACGTGAGCTGCTGGCAACAACTTCTTCGGCAATTTCTTTTTGGCGTTCAAGCGAAATAGGTTTACCAATTCTTTGTGCATAGGAAAGGATTTTTTCGCCGCCGATGGTTGCGGTTGACCAAGAAGGCAGGGCAGAATTTCCAAGTCCACCCATCACATAAGCGTGAATAGAGTGGGGCGCAACATTGAGTTCTTCTGCCAAAATGGCACGAAAACGAGCGGAGTCAAGAACTGTTCCGGCACCAATAACGCGTTCTTTCGGAAATTGAGAAAAGTCAAGAACGATTTTGGTGATAATATCTGCCGGATTTGTTGCCACAAGGATAATGCAGTTTGGTGCATGTTTTACAATTTCGGGAACAATTTTTTTCATTATGGCTTTGTTGCTGTCCAAAACGTCAAACGCATCGGTTGAGAGTGGTTTTTGCGCGTCTACGCTAATGATAGCAACATCAGAATTTTGTAAGTCTGCAAAAGTTCCTTTATGAACTTTGCATGGGCTGTTTAAGGCGGCGGCATGAAGCACGTCAAGAGCCTCGGCTTCGGCTTTTGCTTCATTGAGGTCTATCAGGATGATTTCACTGGCTAAAGATTTTAAAACCAAAGTATAAGCAGTGGTACTACCGACAAATCCGGCACCGAGAATTCCGACTTTCATAATTTTTCCCTCCGTAAATATTAAATTACCTTAAGTATAATTTTGATTAGTTAAAAAAAATATAGCAAATTGTTGATGTAGTTCACCGCTTTGTTTGGCAATTTTTGCAATTTCTTCAGCATCTTCTTTTTGTGCAATAGCAATTTTGTACAACATTCTTTTACCCCGTATATTGGATTTTATCCAGTTTCAAAATATCGATAATCGCCATAATCGAGAGAAATTGGTTGAAAGTTTCATCAACCATTGTTCGGTCAAGACAACTTTTGAAAAGGGAAGTTGCTTCAAACATATTTTCAGATGTTTTGAGTGTGATAAACAAGCGATTATCAAAAAAGCTAAACTCAATGCGGTTGGCTTTATAGGCTTCCCTTAGTTTGAGCATTCTTTCCATAAAAGCGGTTGTGAGAAGATAACGCGCTTCCACTTGGTTAGTGCCGTAAGCCTCAAATTCTTTTTCAAAAATGCTGTCTTCAAGACGGATATTTTCCAAACCGGAAAGATTACGTGTAAAAGAAACAACCTTGTTGAAAATCCCTTTGTCTTGAAAAACCACTGTTTGTCCCGAAAAATCTTTGTTAAGAGACAACAAAACAATAATACCGTCAAACACGGTTGAACGATGTTCTTGTCTTTTGCCGTTATTATAAGTCGAGGTTACTTTTTCAAATTCTTCTTCCGAAACAATCATTTCCACATTTTTATAAGAGCCGGAAAAATAATCATCTCCGGAGCGAGAATTATAATCTCCGATTAAGCGCGATTTTTCCACTACGGCAGAATTGACAGTCCCCTCAAATTGATAAGAAAATCCGTCAAAATATTTGATAAATTCCGGCATTAATTGATTTTTTGACTTTTTGCGATAGAGATACAAAGGCGAGGCCGCAATTGCAATAATAAGCATAATCAAAAAATAAGCCGAGGGAACTTTCCAATCATCTTGTGCAGGTTGCATGCGCAATTGTTCTTGATAGTTAATTATCCATAAGATAATTGCCGGAATTGTTACAAATGCAAACAAACAGCCGATAATAAAATAGTGCAAATATTTTTGCCTGATTTTTTCTGTTGTCTGTGCAATCGGTAACAGATGTTCGGTATAAAAGCGTTCAAAACCGGCTTTAAGTTCTTCAATACTGCGATTTTCCATAACAAAGACCTACTTAAAAAAGTCTTGGGCATTGATAGATTTTTTAGCCTGCTCTTCTGCTTCAAAATAGGGCATTTCATCTTTAATACCGATCATTTTGGCAACGAGAGAGCTCGGGAAAATTTCTACGGCATTTTTGAGGTCGGTAACATTCGCATTGTAGAAACGACGTGCCGCGGCAATATGTTCTTCCACGCTGTTCAAGCTTTCCATGGCATTAAGCATGGCTTCATTAGACTTCATATCCGGATAATTTTCGGCAGAGAGTTTAAAATCGTTCATTTTGGAAGAAAGCATATTTTCCAATTCAATTTTTTTGCTTGGGTCAACAGCAAAATTTACTTTCATGGCTTCACTGCGTAGGCGGGCAATTTCTTCCATCATCGATTTTTCGTGTTCCATATATTTGGCGGCCATGGTCATCAGGTTGGGGATGAGGTCATAGCGTTTTTTGAGTTGAACATCAATTCCGGAAGCCGATTCTTTCAGTCGGTTTTTCTTCTTGATGAGAGAAACATAAATACCGTAAAAACCAAGGACGATAACACCTACAACAATCCACAAAATATAATTATTCATAACAAAACTCCTATTAAAAATTATAAGCAAAGTATAAAAAACAATCTTTAAGATTTATTAAAAAATAATGGAGTAGATTAAGCTTAAGGAGAAAAAAATGCTGAATATTATATGGGTTTCATTTTTTGTATTAGGATTTATTGCCGCATTGGTACAAAGCTTATATTTCGGTGTGAGTGGGATGTGGAGCAATATCGTCGGCGATATTTTTTCTTCCGCCAAAACCGCATTCAGCATTTCTTTGAACCTAACCGGCATCTTGTGTTTGTGGTTAGGATTGTTAAAAATTGCCGAAAAATCAGGCTTAACCAAGGTCTTAGCCAAAATTTTAGAGCCGCTTTTTTGCAAACTTATGCCCGAAGTACCGAAAGGTCACCCTGCCATGGGCTCCATGATTATGAATATGGCAGCCAATGTTTTGGGTTTGGATAATGCCGCCACGCCGATGGGCTTGAAGGCAATGGAACAACTGCAAGAGTTAAACAAGAAAAAAGACGAAGCCTCAAACGCTCAGATTTTATTTATGGTGATAAATGCCTCAGCCGTAACTTTGATCCCGATTACCATTTTAATGTATCGTGCCGAGCTCGGAAGTGCCAATCCGGCGGCGGTCTTTATGCCGATTTTGTTTGCCACCTCGATTTCCACTTTGGTCGGATTTTTGAGCGTGGCTTTCGTGCAAAAGCTCAATATTTTCAACCGCGTGGTGCTGGGTTATATGGCTGCGTTTTTTGCCATAATCGGCGGTGTGGCTTGGTACTTTACCTCACTTCCGGCAGAAGTGCGCTTAATTGCCTCCGCCGAATGGGGAAATGCCATATTGTTTGGCTTTATCATTCTCTTTATTGTTGCCGGCGTGTTGAAAAAACTCAATGTTTATGAAACTTTTATCTCTGGTGCCAAAGAAGGCTTCGATATAGCCATTCGCATAGTGCCGTATCTGGTAGCAATGTTGGTAGCCATAGCGGTTTTGAGAAGCTCCGGTGTATTGGATTTAATAGTGCAAGGATTTGATAAATTCTTTGCCTTGTGCGGTTTGGATACGGCTTTTGTTGCCGCACTGCCCACCGCTTTGCTCAAACCCTTATCCGGTAGCGGTGCGCGTGCCATGATGATTGAAACCATGCAAAATTATGGGGCGGATAGCTTTCCTGCCTTTATATCTTGCATTGTTCAGGGTTCAACAGAAACCACATTTTATGTTTTAGCGGTTTATTTCGGCGCGGTCAAAATCAGCAAAGTCAGACACGCTTTGCCTTGTGCTTTGCTTGCTGATTTGGCGGGGATTGTTGCCGCCGTTTGCTTTGGCTATATGTTTTATCAAGGCTAGATTTTTACATCCAGCGTTTTTTCTTCATAAAGTACACCAGAGCCAAACTGATAATGAGCATTATGGCGCAAACAATCCAAAAAGCGTGTTCATTATCAGCCAGCGGAATCCCTTGCACATTAATCCCGAGCAAACCGGTGATGAGGGTGAGGGGTAAGAATATGGCGGTGAATATGGAAATGATGTACATAATGCGGCTCATATTAATGCTGATTCTGCCTTGCAATTCTTCATGATAAAAAGAAATATGCTCACGGCAATAATCCAAGTCTTCCAAAGATTTAACCACATCATTGGCCACTTCTTTGAGACGAATTTTGGCTTTTTGCGTGATGAGCGGATTCTTTTCTAATTGCAGGTTTTGGAACACCTCACGCATCGGGGCAATATATCGGCGCAGGGCAATAATCTCATGACGCAGGTCATTAATTTCATCACGAATATCAAAATCGTTTAATCCTTGAATATCAATGATTTTTTCTTCTATATCATCGGTTCGGTCGGTTAAGTCGTTGGTCGTTTTAACAATCACATCGGCAATATAATTGGCAAAAGTGAGAAAACATTGAATCGGCGTTTTCGGACCGATTTTGTTTTCCAAAGCATCGGCAATTTTTTTAATACTTTTCAGATTGCGGTGTTGAAGCGAAATGATTTTTGTTTCATCAATCCAAAACCGCAACGAAATCATATCTTCGGGATTGCTTCCGGGGTTGAGGTTGATGGCACGTAAGATAAGAAGAATTCCGGTATCATAACAAACAAACCTTGGGCGTGTATCATCATCACACAGCGCGTCCACAATCAAGGGATCAAGATTATATTCATCAATCAAAATTTGATAAGTGTTGGGATTTTTATAATCGAGATTATGCCAAACGGCAAACTTGCCGTTATCCTCTGAAGAAAGCCCTCCGTTTCCATCCAAAATAAAACGCTTGTTGTCATAAAGATTATATTCAGCCATTTTTCCTCCTAGTCTTGAGCCTGATAAAAGTAACATTTGCCGGAAATAATTGCCTCATTGGCATTATCTTGTGTACCATTAGTGATTGTTTCCATCACGCGCTCATCATTATCATAATTGGTATGCGCCGCCAATGGATTAACGGCACTGATTCCAAAAGCCGAAACCGGTTCAATGATGTTCAAGGTAACATTGGTTACAAAAGGACAAAGCCGAGAGTCGAGATAGGTATCGGCAAAATTTTGCGGAATAGTATAGCTTAAAATATCATTCGGGTCAGAAAAAGCGACAATATTCAAACGTTTGAAGATTCGGTTTTGATAATTTTTACCATTGGCTGAACAATAAGAATTGATTTGCCCGTGGACTTTTGACATTTCACGCCCGATTTGTAAGAAAGGCAACTGATTTGCCAACATAAAAACGGTAAATTCTTTGTCTTTGAGTTTGTTGACATATTTTTGCGCTGAAGCATGATTTTGTTCTGCCGAAAGCACATCATCTGCCATGCTGATAATTGAGTCGATAAAGATTCGGCTGCCTAAACTATGCGTCACAAACACCACGTTTTCTTCACTCAAATTTTTAATTTGTTTGTAGGGAGAAACATCACAAACACGGTCGTTTCCTTCTTTTAGTTCAGCCCAAGATTTGCCGAGCATCCAGCAAGTCGCTTGTTTGGCAGAGTTGAGGATATAGTTATGCTCATCGGTCAAATAGATGAGCGGGTCAGGCACGGTATCGTTCATAAAACCTTTAACCACATTGTTGAAAGCGGCGCGCTTGTAAGTATTTTCTTTGGCCATGTCATATTTTAGGATTTGTTTGTGATTAAGCGTGGTCTCAGACCAAGCCAACTCATAGAAAAGAATGGTTTTTTGTTTGTCTTCACTTTGCGCGCGAGAAACACGCAGATTGCCGATAACGGTCTTTTTGTCATTCGGGTCAATCAATGTGATGTTTTTGGGGCGGCGCGAAACAATATGTAAGCCGAGTTTTTTGCATAGGTTATCACGGATTCTGCCCGAATATCCGGATTGGTGCGTCCCCACGCCGTGAATAATCAATACTTTAACTTCTTTACCATTATTAAAATATTGGCTGACACCGTCGAACTTATCTCCGCGAATATCACATTGCCGCGTGTCTTCTTTATCATCGCCGCTTTCAAGCACGGCTTCGGCAATTCCCTTACCAAAGGAAGAACAAGAAGAAACCAAAAACAAAATAAACAAAACAGAAAATATTTTTTTCATTGTTCAAATCCAAGAATTAAAACTATCTTAAATATAATATGTTTTATAATAATAACCATTGGTAAATAAAAGGAAAACAAAAAATGAAAGCTTTGGTTCAAAGAGTCAAAAGAGCATCGGTAGAAATTGAGGAAAAGCTTTATTCCCAAATTGGGCAAGGAATGTTGATTTTGCTTGGTGTGGAAAAGGATGATAGTCAAAAAGAAGCCGAATATTTGGCAAAAAAAATTGTCAATTTGCGCATTTTTGAGGATTCGGACGGTAAAATGAATTTATCGGTGCAAGACATTAAGGGCGAACTTTTAGCCGTATCTCAGTTTACTTTAGCCGGAGATACCAGCCGCGGCAACCGCCCCGGATTTGAAACCGCCGCTCGTCCTGAAGATGCAAAACCTTTGTATGAATATTTTGTAGAATGCTTAAGAGGTTACGGTATCAATACTCAAACCGGCATTTTTCAAGCAGATATGCAGGTGGAATTGATTAATGACGGTCCGGTAACCTTTATGTTGGAAAAGAGAGGCTAAAATGGTAAATTATAATCAGTCAATATCATCAAGTTATTTGCAAGCACCGAATGATGAGGATCAAGTATTTTTTTTATATACGCAATTAATGAATTTACCGTTTTCAAAACTTGAAGCCATTATGCAGATTGAAAGATCCTTATATCAGGAGTTAAATGCCAACCCGCAAGACAGACTGGCTATTATAGGTTTGTTACAAGCACAAATTATGCTTGGAAACAGAGAAAAAGCACAATCATTTGCATATCATTTATGGGAAAAAGGAGCGGAGTTGACACCGACTGAAGAACTTTTATATATAAACAGTTTGATAAACTTGGGATTATTGGAGATGGCATCACAATTATTAAAGCCGCGTTTTGAAAACTTAAGCCGAAATATAAAGAAGTTTTTTCCCGTAATGGTAAAATTTGCCACTATGACCGGTAATATTAATTTGCTGGATTTACTGCTGATGAACCCACAAGCACCATATCAAGATGTTGAATATAATAATATCATTACGAGCTATAAAAATTATAACTATATAGATCATTATAAAAATGTAATAAAAATCATACAAGATGTTTTAAGAGACAAGCTTTGCGCTTGCGAATATGACATATCAGATTCCATCATAGCCGAATTGGAAATATATTTATATATAGCGCAAGATAAAAATGAGCTTGAAGAGATAGAAACCATATTACAAGAAAAAATAACCTCATATTATCAAACGGTTGCAATCGAAAAAATATCTAATTTCACTTGGAAATTATTTCCGATTTCTCAACATCCGATAATGGGGCTAAACTAGTTTTTTTGGGAGTAATGAATGCGCTCTCATCATCACCGCTTTCTTCAGCGTATTTTTGAGCCATGCGTTCAACTTTACTTAAAATCAAATGGGCAGCTTTGGTTAAAAGCTTCTGCATTAGATTAGCCGCCACCTTTTGTTCCTCTTCGCTGCTTTTGAACAGAATAAACCTATTTTGGTGTTCAATGGCAGAACTGCCGTCAATTTTATTTTTTACCTCGACCGAAACAACCATCTGCATACGATTGGTATCACTGTTAATAGCATCCACTTTAGCACGTAAAATTTTAGATAAAATGATGTATCCGGCGGCGTTTTCATTTTCAGTCAGTTGAAAATAAGCGTTATTGGCAAATACGCGATTCAAAATTTTGGCATATTCTTTAGATTTTGTATTATTAAAAAATTCTACGGGAGCAATATAAAGTAGTTTGGATGAAGGAACAGAAATTGTTTGTGAAGAAACATTTTCTTCCGGTAACGGGGACGCAGGAACATTGTTGTTTGTTTGTGAAATGTCTGGTTCGATAGTTGTTGCAGGCTTCTCGGGAGAAGGTTCATTCTCAATCGGCGCAGACACAGTCTCTTGCATTTTTATCTCTGAAGATGCGACACGTTCTTTTTTTAACTCATCTAAAGTTGCGAAAATGTTATCAGATGTAACATAACCGGTAACCTCAACACAAATTTTTTGTTCATTTTGTTGAGTTGTTTGTACGCCCAAATCTTCCACATAATTATCAACGATACGATAAACCAGCACATTTAAATCGTGCTCATCAAATTCATTTGTTAAAGGAGCAATGCTTTCCAAATTTTTCACGGCTTCAAAAGTAGCTTTATCGGTTGCTCTCATGCGAATAGAAGAAATTGTTTCCTGAGGTTTAATTCTTTCGCAAGCTTGCCCAAAGAGAGTCTGAATCTCCTCGGAATGAGCCTCATCGGACACAACCGTAGCATAAGCAGAAGGCAAAAAAAACGCCCACAAACTCATTGCTAAAACAAACTTCTTGAGAAAAATTTTTTGCATTGTCAAAAACTACCACCAACTTTTATCGTCGTTCTGCAATTGTCTGATATCCTGTTGCCAAGAGTCTATTTCTTTTCCGTCTTTATCTTTCAAAAACAGAGTATATACAATAATTGGTGTGTCAATCCCTTGGTTAGGATAAGCATCGACGGAAACATCTAAAACATAATCGGCGTCATCTAAATTAGAAACCATCATAAAGTTTTGAGAGCCATCAATAATATTGTAGATTGTTTTGTTGGCATAGTGCAAACCGTCGGGCAGATTTGGATTAATTTTTTTTGCTTCTAGGACCAAAAGTTTAGGTTTTTGTCCTTGTTGTTTATAAATTTTTTGCGTGTCATCCAGCATTTTATTTGTAACGCGGGTTGCTGCAATGGCATAAACTTTAGGCGTAATATCGGCACTGTTATAATGCGTGGCTGTAGACGTTGTTTGGTTTGTCTCAACTTGCTCGGTAAGGTTGTTGCCGTAAGTAACCGGAATGGTTTGAGTTTCTGTTTCTGTTTGAGTTTCTGTTTGAGTTTGAGTTTCTGTTGTTTTAACTATAGTCTCCTCTTGCACCGATAAAGATTGCGGTTGACTTTGCATAGAGACGACCTCGGTCGGCGGCAGTATATCATCATCCTCATTTTCATCAAAAAGCAAATTATTTGCAGTTTGCGGCACGGTGTTTTTTTCAGGGGCGGTAGGCTGAGGATTTCTCAGTTCTTGAGGGATAACAAGCTCTTTGGAAGAGACCTTTTGAGTGGGGGCCGCCATTGCTTCGGGTGCGGCGTTTTCATCATCATAAAAGAAAGTCATCTCATCGCTGTAATGTTGACAAGCAGATAAAGATAAAACGGCAATAGAAAAAATAAGAGTATTTTTATTCATTATGCAAACCTGTAATATTTTATATCAGATTAATTATTAATCACTATAAACGGAATAAAAAAAAACACATTAAATTTTTTAACTTATTCACTTTAATATTCATACAATCTTTGTTTGCTTTTTATAAAAAAATACATTATGTTATGAAAAATTGCATGAAAATGGAGATTTTTTAAATGAGAAAATTGTTTCTTTTTTTGTTGCTTATTTTGAGCGGATGCTCTTCAGGTGTTGATATTGACGATTTTCATAAATATCCGGAAAGAATGAACCATTGGGCAGCAACTTCCAACATGGAAGATTTGTGCGATGCTTTGTTTGAATATCAGGATGATACGTTTATCTTAAACCGAATTTTAATAGAATTCCGTCGTCGCAATATTTCAACCATGAACTGTCCGCAATATGAAGATGAAATGAAAGAAATAAACAAAAATAAAAGGAACCGCGTATGAAAAAAACACTTCTTTGGGCAATGTACTGTGCTTTTTTAAGCAGTTGTGCCACACCAACGGCAAATCTACCGTCGACTATGTGGTATGATAAAACCGAAATGCGCAAACAACATTATGAATATGCACAAAATTATGCTGTTGAAAGAGATAAAAAAATCAATACCATTTTCTATAATTTGAAGAAAAATACGGGTGAAGAACTTTGTGACCGCAAATTAAAACCCGATTTGGGTTTTGACGTTGGGGTTTATCTTCCCAAAAAACATTGGTGGCAGTTTACTGTAAGTCAAGAAGCCCGAGAAGAAGAGGAAGATATTAAAAATCTGAACTACTTTGACGATGAAAACGTTATTTATGTTCGTTATGTTATAAAAGGTTCTGCAGCAGACAAAGCCGGAATAAAACCCATGGATAGAATAGTCACCATTTTTGGTATTGCTGCGCCTAATACGACCGATGCCAAAGAAGATTATGAGGAAATATTAAAAGAAAATTTAACCAGTTCTACTGTAGGCATGCCGGTTGAAGTGCTGGTAGAACGCAAAGGGAAACTCAAAAACATAACCATAAAACCGGATACGGTTTGCCCTTATAATTTAAAAATTGTCAAAGATGATCCCGATATTAATGCTTATGCAGATGGAGAAGATGTCTATTTGACCCAGCCGATGATTGATTATATGCAAGGAGAAATGGAACTGGCAGCAGTTTTAGCGCATGAACTGGCACACAATACCTTAGGGCATAGTGAATCTAAAGAACTGAATGCGACAATCGGTGCTATTGCCGGCGGTATTTTAGACGGTTTGGCTAACAATCCGGGAGGAAGTACGGCTAATATGGGGGCCGAACTGGGCAGAAAAATATATTCCAAAGATTTTGAGTTTGAAGCCGATTATTTGAGCGTTTATTATGTGGCTCGAGCCGGATATGATTATAAACAGATGAGTGTAATGCAAAAAAAACTAGCTGCCCGCTATAAAGATATTATCTATTTTTCGACCGACACGCATCCCAAACCGCAAGAACGTTCAGCATTGATGCTTGAAGCCGCAAAAGAAATTGATATGAAAAAAGCGTTCAAAGAACCGCTGTTACCGGACTTTGCCAAACGCAATTCCCATCTTGAAGACAAAACGGATGACGCAAAATGGTTTTAACATTCACGGCAGTCTTAATAGGTTTATTGGCTTTAGTTCGGCCCTTGCAGAAAAACAATTTTTATATTTTGCATAGTGCCATAGTAATCTTGTCGGCCTATTATGTTCAGACACACTATTTTACGGTAACACCGTTTGCACCCAAAACATTTATGCTGTTTTTGGTTTTTCATCTGGTTTCAATCAACCTCACGACAATGGTTGCATATTATGTTGACAAGAGAGCCGCTATCAGACATACTTGGCGCGTTCCGGAAAACACATTACATACATTGGAGTTTTTGGGCGGTTGGCCGGGAGCTTTGATGGCACAAAAGTTGTTTCGTCACAAAACGGTAAAAAAAAGCTTTCGCGCCATATTTTGGTTGATGATCGTTATGGAATTTTCTGCCGTATGGATTATTTTGAAATATTTAAAATTAATATAGGAAAATAAATGACAGTCTATTTGCAAGCCGTTTCAGATGTTCCTCAAATGGAATTTTCTGCGCATTATAAGAAAATGTTACCTTATGTCAAACCCTATTATGGACGAGCAATTTTAGCCGTTGCGTTAAGTATTCCGATCGGGGCACTTGATGCCGTAATTGCATGGGCATTAAAACCGTTTATGGATGTTGTTTTGGTAGATAAATCGGCTCATTCGCCGTTGCTGATTCCATTGGTCATAGTTTTGTTTACAATTTTTCAAGGCATTTTGACGTATATGTCGACCTACATGAACGCATGGGTTGGAATGAAGATAACGCAAGACGTTAAAAGAGATTTATATAAAAAATTATTATATATGGAACCGGCATTTTTTGATAAGAACAATTCGGGTTTAATCATTCAACGTTTTTCAGGAGATGCCGATACAGCTTGTACCGGATTGTTGGATAATATCAGGGTTTTCACCTCTCGCATATTTTCAACGGTTTCACTGATAGGCGTATTATTTTATAATTCATGGCAGTTGGCATTAATTGCTATTGTTGTATTAGGTGGAGCTCTGGCGCCGTTGGCTTATGTCAGACGTTTAATCAAAAATATTGTGCAGGAGCAAGTAAAAGCCGGCGGAGCCGTATTAACCAAATATAATGAGACCTATTCAGGCAGTAAAACCATCACATCATACAATTTGCAAAAAGAAATGTATGACAGATATGACGGAATTTTGCGCCGATTGTTCAAACTCGGTATAAAGATGGTGCAAAAAACGGCATGGCTGACACCGATGATGCACATTATCGTATCGATAGGGGTGGCTGCCGTCATAGGATTCGGAAGCTATTTAATTGTAAACGGAACAATAAGCAGTGGTAACTTTGTTTCTTTTATAACGGCTCTGATAATGCTTTATACGCCGATAAAAAATATTGGTAAAAGTTTCAATGCCGTTCAAGTTTCATTCATGGCGATAGAACGTATCGCCGAACTCTTGGATATTAAGCCTGATATCAAAGAGAAACCGACAGCACAAGAATTAGTTAAAATCAAGCAAGGGGTTTCTTTTGAAAACGTATGCTTTGAATATGATGAGAATATTCCTGTATTAAAGAATATCAATTTAGAAGCCAAAGCAGGGAGTACGGTTGCCTTAGTCGGAAATTCTGGCGGAGGCAAAACCACGATTGTAAATTTGATACCGCGGTTTTATGATGTCAAATCCGGAGAAATAAAGATTGATGGAATAAATATCAAAGATTACACGTTAGAAAGCTTACGAGATAAGATAGCGGTTGTTTTTCAAGACAATTTTTTGTTTGGGGGAACCATCAGAGATAATATTTTATTGGGCAAAGCCGATGCTACGGAAAAGGAAATAGAAAAAGCAATTAAAATGGCTTGTTTGGATGAGTTTATTGCCGAACAAGAAAAAGGTTTAGATACGCCGATCGGAGAGCGAGGAGCATTACTTTCCGGTGGTCAAAGACAGCGTTTGGCAATCGCGAGAGCATTTTTGAAAAATGCGCCGATAGTCATATTGGATGAAGCAACATCTGCATTAGATAATAAGTCGGAAGCAGTTGTTCAGAAAGCCATAGAAAATCTTATGAAAGACAGAACGGTCTTTGTTATAGCTCACCGCTTAAGCACGGTTCACAATGCAGATAAAATAATAGTGATTAATGATGGCGAGGTAGTTGAGAGCGGCTCGCATAATGAACTGATGCAGATAGAGAACGGGGCATACAAAACGCTGTATAACGCGCAATTTAAGTAGATAAACACACAGACAAGGTACGAAAGATTAGCCGAGGATGTTGTTTGTTCAGGGCACAGACAGCTCGGCAGTCTAACCGATGCGGTCAAGCTGGCTCAGCTTGGCTGGCGGCAGCCAAAAAAATCCCCTCTCGGATAAGAGCACCGAGAGGGGATAAAATTTACATCTACTTATTGAGCAAAAATTCCCTGAGAGAAAATTTTAGTAAAAGAATCCGGCATTTTGGTCAGCTTTTTGGAAGAATCAAAAGTTGCTCCGTTAATCGTTGGTGTTGATGTATTGTCTAATTTAAATGTTCTACAATAATTAGAATTTTGAGACGGAGTAATGCATGTATATGTTCCTTTTGCGGTCTCAAAAGATGCCTGTTCAGCAAGCGAAAATTCAGTCCGTGAAGTAGTAGCCAAATCACCGGAACACTTCATTCTTAATTTTGAACCTGTTTCAGCTGTTATAGAAAGATTTTTTGACAGATATGATCCTAAACATCTTGCATATGGTTCAACGGCTTCCAGATTAAATTGCGCGTTATCCGAAATTGATATGTCACCTCTTTTCACCAACCCATTAATATAGCCGGTTCCGTATATATTTAATTGACTATTGTTGTGTAATGCAATTTCATCATTCTCATTGTAATCAAATTTTGACAATATTATTGGATCTCCGACAGGTTCAATCATTTTTATGTTTAATTGGCTGTCACCATATAAAGCAAAAGCAGCATTTGAATTTAAAGTATTATTTGCTTTTTTTGTATAAATATTTAAAATAGCACCATCATTTAATCTAATTCCGATGAGATCATTATATTGAGCATAATAAATAAGCAAGGCATCAGAAGTTTCACCAAAGCTTAAAATGTTCATTTGAGATGCCCCGGACATTGATAGTTGCCCAGCATATACAGCAATAGACCCTCTTCCGTATGTTTCAACATTGAGCTTTGATTTAGTTTGTAAGTCAAAGGAACCTCCATTACCAGAAATATTTTTACCCCATCCAACAGCAATAACACCACATTGATTAAGTTTTATATTAAGAGAGGCATCTTTTTTAAGATAAATTCCTCCATTGATTACCGCAGGTTGACTTGTACTGGCAGAATAGGCAGTCGGGTCTGTACACGGTTCTCCTCTTTCAATGATATTATTTGTTCCTTCAAATATCCATTGAGCATATCCTTTGGGAGAATATAAAATCTTTATATATTTTGAAGAAAAAGGATCAGTATAAATATTTACATTTTTAAAGTGATAATCTGAACGGGAAGTGGGGTCTCTTTCATATTCAATAACATAGTTGGGCGAATCCCCGTAGTTATCGTTTTTAATATCTATTGTGATGTTAGATAACTTAGAATCAGAATAAGTTCCCTTCATATAAATAGGAGAATCACCACCGTAATAGTTTGAAACGAATGTTATCGTATGTCCGTTACCGTCAAGAGAGACATTTTCTCCAAATTCCAGTGTGGAAGAACAAGTAATATCTGTATCAAGAGTAACATTTGCTCTGTCATTCGCTAATTTTCCCCGCAAAGTTTCACAATCAGGAATTTCGTATTGAGGGGCAGGTTTACACTGATAACATTTGGTACCGGCTTCGGTAGTTGTCGGAGATACGGTAGATTCGATACCGGTATCGCAGGTTTTGAAATAGCCGTCGGGACAAGTATCATCGAGAGGGATACAAGAAGTTCCGTTATTGGCAATTTTGTATCCATCATAGCATTGAGCAATTTTGCAGACATTGGTTGAACAATTAGAATAGGCGGAATTGCAATCCGGACATTTTGTCAAGCTTGAAGAATTTGCCGGTTTGGAAGAGCAGCTGAGAGAGTAACCGGAGCAAGAAACATTCCGACATCCTTTATAACAAGTTAAACCGCTTTGAGTAATTTTGGTACACACTTGCCCGGAAGGAACATAAGAAGAATATCCCAAAGTAGAACAACTGCTTGGAATGCAGGAAGAACCGGAAAGTTTATAACCGGTTTTGCAAGAATTAAATTTAAATCTGTGAGCATCAAAAGGGCAGGAAGAACAATTTGCGCCGCTCGGACAAGAAGATAATGTATAAGCAGCGCAGTTATCCTGACTATAATCACCGCTGAGAGAATCTATGATACCGAATTCACTATCCTTAAAATCAGGTAAGAAAACGGACTTAGCGATTTTATACGATTGAAAAGGTATAGGCTTTAATTCTAAGGCGTGTGTATAGGCGTGTGTGTTGTAGTAAAGAGGCGTAAAAGCCCAAGCCGAGTTAAAAAAGCCATACAATAAGCACCAGCATAAGGATGACAAAGTTAAACAAACAGGTTTAGTCATAATACACCTCCATGAATAATAAGAATTAAAGCCTATACTATTCATGATAAACCTTTTTTTTTTTTTGCAACCGAAAATTAAAGGCGAGCATAAAAAAGTTGTGGTAAAAGATTGTATTTAAAAGAAAAGCCTTGTTTTTGAGGAAACAAGACACAAAAACCCCGCCAATGACGCAGAGAGCAACGCGGCTTCAGGGCACGGACAGCTCGGCAATCTAACCGATGCGGTCAAGCTGGCTCAGCTTGCGCTACATTTGTATCGGCTCTACACGTATTGCCAAACCAGTTGCGTCATCGGTTTCAACCAAAACGGCGCAAAGCGTCCCCGTACCGTTGGCAGGTGTGAGACGTCCACCGGTATATTTGCGTGCCAGACGATTGATTGGTTCTTGCTTATCAAAGCCCAAAACGGAGTCATAATCGCCGCACATACCGACATCGGTCAAATAAGCCGTGCCGCCCGGCCAAATTTTGGCATCTGCGGTCGGTACATGGGTATGAGAGCCGATAACGGCAGAAACGCGACCATCCAAATAGCAACCGAGGGCCAATTTTTCCGAAGTAGCTTCAGCGTGAATATCAACAAAAATGGCATCAACATTTTTGCCGAGGGTATAATTTTTTAATAACTTATCAATCGTAGCCACGGGGCAATCAACGGCTTCCATAAACAAGCGACCTAAAACTTGAATAATGAGCAATTTTTTGCCGTTTGCGGTTTCAATTTCGCAAAAACCTTTCCCCGGAAGAGCTTCCGGATAGTTGAGGGGACGAACAATGCGTTTACATTCATCTAAAAAGGGGATGAGTTCTCTTTGTTGCCAAACATGGTTTCCGGTCACGAGAGCATCAACGCCTTTATCAAGGAAATCGCGGCAAATTCCGGGAGTTGCACCAAAGCCGTGAGCCGCATTTTCAATATTAACAATAACAAAATCGGGTTGATATTTTTGTTTTAAGGCATCTAAATTGTTCAAAACGGCTTCTCGACCGGCACGAGCCACAACATCACCGCAATAAATAAACTTCATTAGCAGACTTTCGGTAAAAATTAGCAACTAAAAAGCCCCTGAAAAAGGGGCTTAAAAACTTTATGTGAGGGAGCCATCTTAGCCGTAGTAACATTCTTAACGAACCGCTTCTCACAAGGTGGGCACCATGTAAACAGACCACGATCTGTTCAGAGACAGTTCCCTATAAAAATACGTTGGCTCGGAAGATCTGCGGAGATACAAACCAGACAGCCTCCCTCTATGTAAATAAGTTTACAACGATTCGATTTTAGATGCAACAGATTTTATCTGATTAATTAAAGAATTAATTTTGCCTGTTAACAAGTTGTCTATCTCGGCAATTTGTTTTTCATCAATCTGAGGCTGAGCTGGGGTTTGCAGGGGAATGCCATTGTTCTTCTTGAGCTCGGTTAATTCATCTGCCAAGAGCAGTCCGACCATGGCAAGCAGCATATTTTCGTTAACTTGACCGCCGCCTTGTGTAAGAAGACGCGCTTTTTCATCGAGGATTCGTGAAAGCTGTATGATTCGCACTTCTTGTCCGTCTTCGCAGGCAACGGCATATTCTCTTGCATTAATTGTTATTGTTACTTGTGCCATCGTTTTCCAATACTTTATCCAATTTAGAAATTACACTATCAATATTATGAATGATGTTTTGAGAAGCATTTTTCAAAAGTTCAAGATTTTCGGAATCTTCCTTAGCTTGTGTTGTCAAAGCTTTTTTTTCTGCATTCCAAGCATTTTTCTTTTCATCCAAAACATCAGAGAGTTTAACCAACACGTCGCTCAGCTCAGCTAAAGCGTTTTCAGTTTGTGTCAGTTCAATTTTTTTTGCTTCGGTCACAATTTTTCTCTTTCATTTAAGGGATTATTCTCCTATGATTGGGATACATCATAATAAGATATAAGAGTTTTTCAACCAACAAAGAGATTTTATGCCAAAGTTTATTATCAAAATAGAAGAAAAAGACACTGATTTCATCAACAATGACGATATATGCTGTTATATTGCCGATGAAAAATCAGATAAAAAAGTTTTAGCTTTAGCCAAAGCCTCTGATAAATTGGTTTTGGGTGCGAATATTGACTTTAGCAACACGGAAGATTTGGACGGTGTGATGATTCGTCATTCGGTAGATGAAAAATTTGCCAAGTACATTAAACCCGTTCAAAAGCAGTTCAAAAACAAATTTATGGGCATATACTGCAACCCAAGCCGTCACGAGGCCATGATAGCTTCCGAAGCCGAGCCCGATTTTGTGGCTTTTGACGTGAATGAAGAAAATGCGGCGGAGGCATTAGAGGTCATGAGCTGGTATGCCGAACTGTTTTTGATACAATCTGCGGTCACCTATTTTGAAAAAATAGATAAAAAATTGTTGGATTTTGCCGATTTTGTCATTTTAAATGCGTCGGACTATAAGATTCTAGTTGATAAAATAAAAAGATTAGATTAATTTGCCATTAAAATCTTTTTGAAAATTGTAAATATGAAAAAAATAATTGTTTGGAGAAAAAAATGAAACAACAAGCTGGATCAATCAGAATTGGTTGGGTAATCGAATATAAAAACAAACCCTGGACTGTTACCAAAACAAACTTTGTAAAACCTGGAAAAGGCGGCGCTTTCATGCAGGTTGAAATGAAGTCCGTTGAAGAAGGAACCAAAACCAACGAACGTTACAGAACCGAAGATATGGTTGAAAAGTTGATGGTTGAAACCAAAGATTGCCAATTCTTGTTTGAAGATGCTACCGGCTTGACTTTCATGGATTCTGAAACTTTTGATCAATTTAGCATGCCTTCAGACATTTTGGGCGATTCTCGTCCGTTTTTGACCGATGGTATGGCTGTAATCATCAACTTCATCGACGGCAAACCGATTTCTGTTGAATTGCCGTTGCAAGTTATCTGTGAAGTAAAAGAAACCGAACCGGTAATCAAAGGACAAACCGCTGCTTCTTCTTATAAACCGGCCATTTTGGATAACGGTGTTCGCACCATGGTTCCGCCGTTTGTCGGACAAGGCGAAAAAATTGTTGTTAACACAGCCGATGGATCTTATGTAGAAAGAGCAAAATAATGTCTTATTTATCAGCAAACTTAAACATGCTCATCAATGCCGTCAAAAAGGCTTCGGCTTCTTTGAATCGCGATTTCAGCGAAATTGAAAAATTGCAATCTTCCGTTCGCGGTTATAAAGAGTTTGTTGCTGCGGCCATAAAAAAGGTTGAAAACAACCTTAGAGTTGAGCTTTCTAAATCTCGTCCGGCATATGCTTTTGCCGAAAATAACAAACCGCAACCGGCGGGACCTCATTTCATTGTTTCAGCTTTGGATGACGTGGTTAATTTTGCCCATGGCATTCCTTATTTTGCAGTTTCCGTTGCAACCTATGAAAAAGGTCAGATCACGGCAGGTGTTATCTACAATCCGGCAACCGAAGAATGCTATTTTGCCGAACGTGGTACCGGTGCCTATAAAGAAGGGTTCCGTAATCATGAGCGTTTGCGCGTTTCTGTGCGCAAAGAGTTGGGTGAATGTATGGTCTCCGCCAAAACTTTTCCGGCGTATGAAAATGACCATGAGGTTGCTTGCTGTCGCAAAATCCAAGCTCACATAGTGCCGGCAGTTAACGCTTGCCGTACATTCGGTTCAACAGCTTTGGATTTGGCTTATGTTGCAGCCGGAAAGTTGGATGCTGTTATCAGCTCATCTAATCTGACTTCGGAAATCGCGGCCGGATTATTGTTGGTTAAAGAAGCGGGGGGCTCCGTTTTTGATATTGACCAAAAAGACATCCGCAGCGAAGATTTGGATGCGGTTTTGCGTTCGGGTGATATAATTGCTTGCAACGCCAATGTCGGTAAAAAAATATCGGATTTATTAAATAAATAATTAGTTTGAAATTATAAAAGGGGAGAGGAAATGCGCGCCAAATATTTGTTAACGACAATAAGTGTGCTGTCCTTGGGAATAGCCGGAAATGTTCTTGCCGATGATGTTTATGTAAACTTGTCGGTCTTAGATAATTTGCAAGACAGTTCAGCTCCGGTTATGCGTGCAAAACCTCTCTTCCCGATAATTTCAAAGTCCGATTCGCAAAAATCGGTTTCGGCAAAAAAAGTGCGTAAAGCAAAGAATGCTTCCGCAAAATCTTCAAAAGAAAAGCTGGGCATTCCGGCCAAAAAATCCGTGAAGGTCGAAGTTAAAGAAACAGAAAACAAGCCGGAAAGTCAATTAAAGCAATTGAAAGAAGTGGAACTTCCGGAGCCGAAAACTGTTACTGATACTGGTCCGTTTAAGGTCGCACCTGTAGAGCCTAAAACAGATTCTGTCCAAGCTGCACCGAGTGTCCCCGTAAAAAGCAAAACGCTGCCGATAGAAGAAAAAAAGATTGATGAACAAAAGCAAAATAAAGTTGTTGCTCCGATGACCTCTTCAGCATCAGAGGAAAATACGTCAAGTTTGATTGTAAAAATGCCCAATTCCGAGTCTAAAGAGGAAAAAAACGAGAAGCTTTTATCAACAGAAGAGATAAAGAAAGAAAATAAGGCAGAAATAAGCTCAAAAACCGAAGATACTTCTTCCGAGTTGCAAAAAGAACTTGATGATATAAATCAGAAACAAGTTTCTCAATCTGTTATCAATAAAGAAGAGCAACCCTCATTATTGATAAACACGAGTCAAACCGCAATCGCTCAAAACGAACCAAGCAAATCTGAAATATTTTTTGCAGAAGGAAGCGATGAGCTAACAACGGAAAATGAGGGAGAAATAGATAATATCATTAACTCCTTCGAAAATGCCAAGGAAAACAAAATTGCCATTTATTCTTTTAATTTGGATGACGGTAATGATAGTTTTCGCAAAAAAAGAATCTCTCTGAACAGAGCCATTGCCGTTCGTTCTTATTTATTAGGAAAAGGCTACAAAAATTTTAGCATCAAAGTTGTTAATTTAGATGAAGCCAACGGCAAAGAGAATAGTATCAGAATAGAAGAATTAAAATAATCTGACAAAATTTTAAAAAAAAGTAAATTAATGCTTGCCTTATTCAGAATGCTAATGTATAAAGGCTTAAAAATTATGCGTTAAATAAAGTTTTAGGAGTTTTTAGAATGAAACAAGGTATTCATCCTGATTATCATGAAATTACTTATGTAATGACAGATGGTTCAGAATTCAAAACAAGATCAACCATGGGAAAAGCCGGCGATAAAATTCGTCTGGAAATTGACCCGAAGTCTCATCCGGCTTGGACAGGTGTTCAACGCTTGGTAGATACCGGTGGTCAAATTTCTAAATTTAACAACAAATTTGCTGCTTTCGGTCTTAAGGCTGGCGATTCTGCTAAGTAGTTTTGTTTGATTTAGCTTTTTATTAACCTGCATTTGGTAATCTGAATGCAGGTTTTTTTTATTTCTGGCAGAAAAATATGGTTAAGATAACACATTATGAAGTTTATACGGATAGAGGTGATGGGTGGAAACTTGAAGATAGATTTTCAAGTGAGCAACGTCATGAGGCAATTAATTTGGCTAAAGAACGCGAGCAAGAAAAAATAAAAGTCAAAATAATTCGCGAAATTTTTGATGTCCAAGATAATACTTATCAAGAAAGTGTGGAGTATGTAAGCGTTCTGAACAAAAGGAATGAGACCGACAGTGTTGATAAAAAAAATAATATTTATGAAATAGGCGCAGAAGAAAATTCAGAGACGAAAGCCATAGGGAATAACGGCGATATTCTGGTAGCTATTATGAAACTTGTTTCAATAATAGTATTGAGCTTAATTTTTTCTAATATAGTCGTAACGTTATTATTACCGATAGTAGAGGAATTAGCACCGGAAGAAAGTGTTAAATCGATATTATTTGCTACATTTTTTATGTTTTTTTTAGGGCTGGCCGTTCCTTTACTGTTAAACAAAGTTCCATGGTATATTTTCAGAACATCGGCAGAGACACCCAAAAACAAAATAAAAGAAAGCAAATTTTACGATAAGGCCAATAATATAATAAAACTCTATCATATGAACGAATATGAGCCGAGTTTGGCTCCCGGATGGCCGGAAGCCCCGACGGAATATAAACATTATATTGTCGATTTTATACGAGAAATAATGGCTAATCTTGATTCTAAGACCATGTTTGAAGATACATTTTCTAAACTGGGGATAAGATTAGTCGTTTATGGCGGGTGCATGGAATTAGCCCGATTTTCAGGCTTAAGAATAACGGAAGCCAATTCATTATTATACGAAGCATTCAAGATTCTTGATGGAGAAAATGTGGATTTAGAGGCTTTTTATGATAGCAAAAAAACATTTTCAGACAACAAAATAGCCATTTTTCTGACCGGTGTCGGAGCACATCTGATGGCTCAGATTATAGATGGAGAGCCGGTAGATTACAGCGTATTGCGTTTAAGTTATGAAAAATGGGAATCTTTGCTGAATGGAAATTTTCAAGAGCAAGAAGTAAAGCAAGCCCCAAGCAAAGTAGATATTATGTGCCCAAGTTTGGTCAATATCAGTTGCCAGTTTCGCTTTTATGATGAGAGCAATATAGATGCCGAGGCGTTAAAAACAACCTATACGGCAGATATCCAGAATATTATTTATAACCTTCTGAGCACCTATCGTCCGGTGAATACAACGGAGAGAGGCAATTATACCAGTGTGGAATATAATAATACGGAAACAGCCGTCAAATTTGCTTCGGATTTTTTAAAAGATATCAGTCAATATAAAGAAGATTTGGATGATGAAAATCTGTTGTTTTTGAGCAAGTGTAATATTATTGACTATCCGGATGATAAAACCGATTTGAATGATTATACGAGCGATATTTTAGACCATACGTATAATAATGAAATTTTGGTAACGGAGAAAATAAAAAACAGCATGTACAGCAGCAAATATGATTTTGAATTTTTAGGAGAGAAAAAACTAAATAAAACCGAAAAAATGGTCGCTCTTTATAAGTTGATATATTAACTAACATCTTGAGTAATTAAAAAAAATATGCTATACTAAAAGCTGATTTAAGCAGAATGGGAGAGAAATTATGGTTACAATTGCAGAAGTAATGGCAAATAGAACCGCTCAAACATGGGAAAAAACTCTTTCCGATATGAATAATGTTGATGAGAGCTTTGCTAATGCCAGAGATTTAGGTTATACGCGCTTAAACTATGCAAGAACCACGGCAGTTGCAAAACTTGCCGAAGATTATGATTCGGAAGATAACTATAAAATTCAACTCCAGTCAAATGGGAAATTGGCCGTATCTCTTCGTGACGGAACCGAAGATGAAAATGTGCTCGATTTATCTAAATATGAAGAAGCTCTAAACTCGCTGAAAAAACAACTAGATCCGGAAGGTTATCAAAAAGAACAAGAAGAACTGAAAAAGCAGGAAGAAGATAATCTTCTTGCCATGACGGCCGAAAAATTAAATATTCAAGTTTATATGACCAAAGGGAACAAACAAGTCTTAATCGCAGACAGCACGGCAGAAAAAGGCAGTAAAGAACGAGAAGCCATGGACGCCATGTTGTCCGGAGAATATAAAGCGACCAAAGGAGACTATTATTTTAAAATAACCCGCAATGAAGAAACGGCAGAAAGAAATGAAGAGGTTTCATATGCTTTGCAAATAAGCATGGGTGAAAATTTTAAACATGATTATGTTATGACGGAAACCGATTCTGAAGATACAAAAAACAAGACAGAAAGCAAAATTCCAATGACAACAAGTACAAGTAGTACGGGTAGCTTATCTTCGGTTAATGCGTTGGAAATTCAAGCAACAAAATATCAGGCAACGGCACAAATGCTGGAAGTCGGCTACATGAATATTGCCAGCATCTATAATAAAAACAGCCAATTTTAAGAAACAGGCATTTTAGCAAAAAAAATACTTGTATATTACGCAAAGAAAAACTATCTTTAGGGTAAATAATTTGCTATATATGCAAAAGATATACTTTGCTAAAAGAAAGGAAAAAAAATGACAGCGCCATTAATGCCGAAAGCAACCGCCGTATGGTTGGTTGAAAATACAACACTGACATTCAGACAAATTTCAGATTTTTGTGAAATTCACGAACTTGAAATTCAAGCCATGGCAGACGGAGATGTTGCCAGCAATATTATGGGACTGAGCCCGATTGATAATAACCAATTAACATGGGATGAAATCCATCGTTGTGAAGCTGATGAAACAGCCAATCTGGTAGCTAATCCTTTAGAAAGAAATGTAAAAGAGAAAAATGCCAAAGCAAAAAAAATTCTTTCTCCTTCACAAAGAAATGATAAACCTGCAGCTATTGCTTGGGTTATTAAAAACTATCCGATGTTGGCAGATAGTCAGATATGCAAACTGATTGGAACCACCAAAACAACCATTGATGCCATTCGCAATGGGACTCACCGTGAAAGCGCAACATTGCGCCCTAAAAATCCGGTTATCATCGGTTTGACTACGGAAAAAGATTTAGATAAAGCCATTTCTTTGGCGCAAGCTCGTATAGAAAAAGCAAATGCTCCAAAGAAAACAAAAGCTAAAAAGACTTCTTCAAAGAAAAAAACAGCCGCTAAAAAAACATCTAAAAAAGCTGCTGAATAGTTGAATAATAGAATAAAAGAAAGGTTCTGAACAAAAAATCAGAACCTTTCTTTTTTATATTTCCTGCAAACGGCGGGTAAGAATTTATGTTTGTAATTTGCCTATGTTTACAATGACAAATTAATCTTCGGTAGAAATTAAATCAATTTTTTCTTGGATTTCCGCTTGATTATAAGTCAAAGGAGTATTAAAAACTTCGCCGGTTTGGAGTTTTGCTTTAATGGCATTTTTATCAAGCTCATTATTTGTATCTTTCATGGAAAGTGCGTGCTGCCATTGAAAACGTGCTTCATTTTTACGACCGGCCATCCAATAAGCGTCGCCGAGATGATCGGAAATTACGGCGTTTGAAGCTTCCAATTCGGAAGCTTTTTCTAAATATTGAACGGCTTGTTGATATTTTCCGATTCTATAGAATGCCCAACCGAGGCTATCAACAATATTTCCGTCTTGCGGAGCCTGATTATAAGCATCAACAATTAAGCCGAATGCTTGTTCGGTATTTTTACCTTGTTTCAACCAGCTATAACCTAAATAGTTTAAAACCATATAGTGATTTTGGCTTAAGACAAGAGCTTTTAAGAAATCTTGTTCAGCCAAATCCCATTGTTCGTTCTGTTCGTAAGATATTCCGCGAGCATAAAACAAAACCCAATGATTATTGCTGATTTTGGGTAAATTTTTTATGGCTTCCGAATAATATTTAATCGCCTCTTTTTGGTTTCCGTTAATGCGCAGAACATCGCCCAAATCCAAATAAAGTTGAGGATTATTAGAATCAAGAGTAAGAGAGCGCATTAAAAGCTCGGCCGAACTATAATCATTAAGTGCAACAAGGTTATTTGCTTTTCTGAGCTGAGCCGTATAATAAGCCTCGGAATTTTTATCAATCAGGTCATATTGTACATTTGCTTCGGCAAACATTTCTCGATTTTCCAAGACATCGGCTAAAAGCAAGCGAGCCAAATCATAATTTGGATTTTCATAAAGAGCCAAACTGATAAACATATGTGCCAAATCAATACCGCCGGCACCTTGGCGCAAAGTTGCGGCAATATTAAAGAAAGCTTCGGCAACGCCGACATCTGCGCTGTTAATGGCTTTAGATGTGTTCTTCTGTGACGAATAAGCAATTTTGTTTTTCAAACGTTTCATCATATCGGCCAAAGTCTTATCATCGGTATATTTATTGATTAAAGCCAAAGCTTTATCTTTTTGTCCGGTATAGATATAAAAATTGCATATAACTTGCAAGGCGCGGAAAGACATTTCCAAGCTTTCCTCTTTGACAATAACTTCATAATCTTTTTGGGCAGCGTCATTGTCATTAAAATATTCATTAATCATGCCGGCATGAAAAAAGTACAAAGCACGCAAACTGGGTTCTTTTTTGATAATGTCCAATGCAGAGAGAGCTTTTTTCTTATTTCCTTCACCGACATAAGCCCAAGCCGAGAGCAGGGGATTGATAAATTCTTTATAAATTGCTCCGTCGGCAGAATTTAGGGTTTTCTGAGCTTGGGAATATTGTTTAAGTTTTATCTGGTTGGCAGCGACAATAATTTTGGCAAAGCTGTTTTTATCACCGAGATCGATAGCTTGTTGAGCATATTTTGCTGCTTCGGCAATACGTCCTTGCGAAGTGAGAATGAGATAAACATTGATAAGCAATTCGCGATTGTTAGGATCTGTTTTAAGAGCTTCCATATAAAAATTTGCAGCCGCATTAAAATCTTTGCGCAAATGAGCAACGCGACCGGCCACGTAGGGACCGTAAGAATGTTGATTTGTTTCGCTTAATTTTGGCAAAGAAATGGACGTATCGGATAAAGAAGAGGTTTGGCGATTAACGCAAGAATTAAAGACCAAAATTGCAACCACCAAAATTGTGATATATTTCCAACGAGACATTATCTTATTTCCACTTATAACAATATTAAATACATTTTACACAAATTTTATGACATGCACAACAGATTCTCAAAAACTATCACACGGAAAATCTAAATAAGTGTTAATTTCTGAAATAGAACTTGGCTTTTTAAGGATTTTGATTTACTTTACAGACATTATGACAGAAGATATGGATGCAAAACAAATTTTGGAGTGGTATATATTGGCCGGTGTAGAAGAAACATCGGGCAATGAGCCTTTTGCCAAAGTTGAAGCGGCACCGGTCGTCCGCGTGGCAACCTCGGTTCTTAAACCGCAAGCCGTTTCCGAAACAAGGCAAGCGACCACGGCATTGTCGCAAGCAACGCAAAATGCCTGCCAAAATGCCAGAGAACAATGCAAAAATGCCAAAACTTTGGCTGAATTGAAACAACTTGTAGAAATATTTGACGGCTGTGCACTGAAGCTTACGGCCACCAATACTGTTTTTGGTGACGGTGACGAAAATGCACGTATTGTTTTTATCGGAGAAGCCCCCGGCGCAGATGAAGATAGAATAGGCAAGCCTTTTGTCGGCCGTTCAGGGCAATTGCTGGATAAAATGCTTTCCGCCGCCGGATTGGATAGAGCTTCGTGTTTTATTACCAATATTTTACCATGGCGTCCGCCGGGGAACAGAACGCCGACGGATGGAGAAATAGCTGTATGTCTTCCGTTTTTAAAAAGACAAATTTCACTCATTAAGCCTGATTATCTTTTTATTATGGGCGGCAGTGCCGCAAATGCAATTTTAGATATACAGGATTCCATTTCTCGTTTGCGTGGGCATTGGTTGGAATATATAGATGAAGACGGTCGCAAAATTCCGGCGTTGGCAAGTTTTCATCCCGCATATCTATTGCGCAATCCCGGACAGAAGGCAAAATCTTGGGTGGATTTTTTGCGGTTGAAACAAAGACTGTTTGAAGATGAAAATAAAAAATAGAAAATATATTTTGTTTGTTATTATTTTCATAATTTATTGGTAAATTAAAATTAGTATTGTAATATAAGGAAAAATAACCATTTGTATTGAGGAATATTATAATGAATTTTCAAAAAACTTTTGTATTGAGTTTGCTGAGTGTCTTGGCCGTAACTCCGGTTTGTAAGGCACAAATATCAAATCCTGAAGTAATTTACAAAATACATGATATAACCCCCGTTAAAGAAGATAATAAAATTGTTTCTTGCGATTTTAGTGTCACACTGTTTAGCCGCGCTCCGCAAATGGTTTCAAATTTGTCTTTAAATTTTTCTTGGTTGGATAAAGTTATAGAAAATCAAATTAAAGAAGAAAAACAAGAAAAGGTGGTTGATGAAGACGGAAAAATTTCCGGCTATAATGGCAAATCTCAAACGGAAGAAAGAACACCAAAAAGAATTTCCGTAGATATATCCGTTCCTCCTTTGGTCACGTCAAAACAAGTAAGCATAAAAACAAATGTCAAAACAGACAGATGCTTTTTACTTTTGCAAAAGCCGACATTGAGCATTCGAAGCTGCCAGTACGGAAATGGGCAGTCTGAAGAAAATGCCGGAGTTTGTAATCGATTGTTTACATATATCTCCCCTGAGCAGGGAGACTATTATACCGAATTTAAGCCGGTTTCATATGATCAGCAAAAACAGGAAATGGAAGAGCAGAATCGCAAAGAGAAAGATGAGCTCGAAAATATTTACGAGAATGCTCTGGCTTCTGTAAAGCGTATTACGGACACATTGGTTTCCATGCAATAAAATAAAGGCGGAGAGAGAAATGAATAAATTTTTAAACTTTTCATTAGTCATTTTGCTTGTTCTATGCGGCATATCTCCGCTCAATGCTCAAATGTTTACCCGTGAGGAAACGTCAAAAACTGATGCTGTCCAAACACGAGCCGAAAAAAAATCTTCCGAGACTGAAATAAAAAATACGGATATCCAAAATTTGGATATGACGGAAGACGAAGAAAAAGAAGTAATGCGTCGACTGAAAGAACAACTCAATCCGCGTGTTGAAGACGGAAACTTGGTTATTAATCCGGTAAATCTGGGAAAAACCAGCGATGGTTCTCAGAGAGGAACAGCCGCTTTTATTTCAGCCGATGAAGGTGAAGATGCCGATGACGGAAACATATTTTTATATTACAGCAATTTCAAAATAAGCAGAACCGCGGCCACCGGATTAGGTTGCCGAGTTCGTTTCCATATTTTGAATGGGTTAAACAGCAGAGTATCCAATGTCAGCATTAAGTTGGTTTGGCCCGGTATAAACACGCCTCTGAGTTTTAATAATGTTAATCCGAATACGGAAAATTATTTTGATTATGCCTTGTTTGGAGATGGCTGTTATCAAATGGATAAGATTCCTAATATTGTTGTCAATCGCTGTCGTGTTAAGGGAATAAGTCAGGAAGCATGCGCAAATAGGATTCGCTGGTTAACAAAGCAATAATATGAAATTTTGGTTTCGAAATTTTATCATATTTATCATGAGCCTGTGTAGTGTTGGTATCAAGCAGGCTCATTCTTCGGATTCCATCATTACGGGTTATGTTTCTGATAAAATATATGCGTATCTGTCTGTTAGTGAAGATGATATCAAACACTATAAGCATATTTTCAAAGCTCTGGAAAAAGAAGATTTTGCTGAAGCGGATGATGAAGTAGATGAGTTGGATAATGATATTTTGATGGGGCATGTTTTAGCCGAGAAATATCTTTCAAAAAACTACAAAACCACGTATGAAGAATTAGATTCTTGGCTCAAAAAATATGGAGATCATCCGCAAACAAATCGCATTAAAAGATTGGCCATAAGAAAAAGTCCCCAAGGAAAAAGCACAACGGCAACAACGCAAATCAGCCGTCATCGAGCCATGCCGAATACCAATTTAGCAAAAATGAAAACGGTAGATAGAAATTTTGTGCTGAAAAACTATAACACGTTTCGCCGCGCCGTTAATAAAGGCAAGACCAAGATTGCGCGTAATGCTTTGGAAAATAAGCGCTTTCGCAGGTTGGTGAAAAATCGCGATTTGGATTCTTTAGCGGCCACTTTGGCTATGAAATATTTAACGGATAATTATAATAAACAAGCCTTTGAATGGGCAAGTAAATCGGCTTTAAGAAGTCAGGATATTTCAGCTTCATGGATAGCAGGATTAGCCGCTTGGCGTATGAAGCAATATAAAACAGCCGCAACTTATTTTGAAAAAACGGCAAATTCAAAAAGCAATGATGAATGGGTAAAATCGGCAGGTGCATATTGGGCATATAGGGCGCGTATGCGTTTGAAGCAAGAACAAAAAGCCTATGCAAATTTGGCAAAGGCGGCAAAGTATAAAAGAACTTTTTACGGCATTTTAGCTGCCAAAAAACTCAATTTGCCGATAGAATATCAATGGACCCTTTTTTCTTATTTGAATGACTTTAGTCAGGACGATTATATCAATCAGATTTTAGCCTCGGCATCTTTAAGAAGAGCCATTTTGCTTCTTCATGCTCAGCAAAAAAAATTGGCGGAAGATGAACTGAGATATGATTATAAAAATATGAATGATAAACAAAAAGAAGTGGCTTTGTTTATTGCCAATCAATACCAAATGCACGCTTTGGCGATAATGATATCAAATCAGTTGAAAGATGATGATAATAATATTGCTTATGATTCTTTGGCGTATCCGATTCCGAGTTGGAAACCCAAAGATGGTTGGAAGGTTGACAAGGCCTTGATTTTGGCTTTAACCAGACAAGAGTCATCTTTCCGCCCGCAAGCCAAAAGTCCGGCAGGGGCATATGGGTTGATGCAGCTTTTGCCGAGCACAGCGGCGCATGTTATGAAAAATCGTAGCTTGCGAAAAAATAATACACTGTTGCTGGAAGCTGAATATAATATGGCTGTTGGACAAAGATATGTGCACTATCTGTTAGAAAAAGATTATATCAACGGCAATTTATTTTATATGATGACAGCTTATAACGCCGGTCCCGGAAATTTATTGAAATGGGAGAAAAAAGCCAATTATGATAATGATCCGTTGTTGTTTATAGAGGTTATACCGGCACGAGAAACCAGATTGTATATCGAACGAGTTATGGCTAATTATTGGATTTATCAAACTCGTTTTGAACAAGAGCTGACCGGCATAGATGCCTTGATAAACGGACAATGGCCAATGCTCGATAAAAAATAAAAGCCTTGTGAAATCAAGGCTTTTATTTTTGTTTATTTTTTAGCTTCAATAATCTTCAAAGCATCATCAAGTGTGAGTTCTTTATTTTTATAATCTTTAGGAATGGCGTAATTGTTTTTGCCCCATTTGATGTAAGGACCATAACGACCGGAGTTGAGCGTAATATCTTTTTTGTCTTTAGGATGAACACCTAAAGATTTTCCGGCCGGACGTTCAGCCACATTTTGCAAAATCTGTTCGGCACGTTCCAATGTGATGTTGAAAATATTGTCAGCACCGGTTAAGGATTTAGATTTGTTTCCTTGCTTGATATAAGGACCAAACTTGCCGATATTAACTTCAATGCCGTTACCGAGTTGTTTCGGTAAGGTGAGGAGTGTGGAGGCTTGCTCAAAAGTAATTTCCTCAGGAGCTAAATTCTTTGGCAAAGCCACACGTTTGGGTTTTTCGGTTAAAGCGGTGGCATCTTCACCAAGTTGGAGATAAAAACCATATGGTCCTTTTTTAAGATAGACATTCAAACCGTTTACCTCGCCCAAAGTTTTATCTTCGGGGCTGGCTGGTTTTGGCGTGTCGTTAGCAGCTTCTTCCATGGCATCGGTCAAAGGTTTGGTGTATTTGCACTCCGGATAGTTGGAGCAACCGATAAAGGCGCCGAATTTTCCGAGCTTGATACTGAGTTTACCTTTACCGCATTCCGGACATACGCGCGGGTCAGAACCGTCTTCACGCGGCGGAAAAAGGTGGTAAGACAACACATCGTCAATGGTTTGGATAACTTCGCTGATTTGCAGCGGTTGAACGGCAGAAATATTTTTAATAAACTTAGTCCAGAAGCCGCCGAGCAGCTTTTTCCAATCCATTTCACCGGCAGAGACATCATCTAAAAATTCTTCGAGCTGTGCCGTGAAATCGTATTCAACATATTTTTTGAAATAATTTTCCAAGAACACGGTTACGATTCGACCGCGGTCTTCAGGGATAAAACGGAGTTTTTCCACACGAACATATTTACGCTCTTGCAAAACCGAGATAATGCTGGCGTAAGTGGACGGACGCCCGATTCCGAGTTCTTCCAATTTTTTCACGAGGCTTGCTTCGGTAAAGCGCGGCGGTGGCGTGGTGAAGTGCTGTTCGGGGGTAATCTCGCCTTTGTCTACTTTTTCACCTTCGGTGACGTTTGGCAAAATGCGGTTTTCATCATCTTCATCAGAGTCATCTTTACTTTCTTGATAAAGTTTTAGGAAACCGTCAAAGTCAATAACTTGTCCGTTGGCACGGAGTAAAATCAAACCGTCGGCGGAGGTAGCATCAATAACCACGCGGTCAAGAATAGCAGGATTCATTTGGCAAGCAACGGTACGCTTCCAAATAAGTTCATAGAGTTTATAAGCATCGGCATCGAGCTTACCTTCCAATTTTTTTGGGGTGTCGGAAACATGAGCCGGACGGATAGCTTCGTGTGCTTCTTGCGCGTTTTTGGATTTGGTTTTATATTCTTTCGGTTGTTTGGGAAGATATGCCTCGCCAAAATATTTGACAATCGCTTCACGACAAGCGGCAATAGCTTCTTCCGAGAGGTTGACGGCATCGGTACGCATATAGGTAATAATACCGTCTTCATAAAGTTTTTGTGCCACTTGCATGGTTTTTTTGGCACTGAAACGCAATTTGCGTGCAGCCTCTTGTTGCAAGGTAGATGTGGTGAAAGGCGGCGCGGGATAACGATTGGCTTTTTTGCGTTCCACGTTGGAAATGGCAAAATTTTGCGCCTCAATTTTAGCTTTGGCTTCAAGAGCTTTGGCTTCGGTATTGAGGTCAAATTTCTCAAGCTTTTTGCCATCCAAATTGATAAGACGAGATTTTATAACCGCTTTGGAAGAAGTTAAAAGCTCGGCATCAATGGTCCAATATTCTTCGGATTTAAATTTTTCGATTTCGGTTTCGCGATCGCAGATAAGACGCAAAGCCACGGATTGCACGCGACCGGCAGATTTGGAACCGGGGAGTTTACGCCACAAAACCGGGGAAAGCGTAAAGCCCACCAAATAATCGAGGGCGCGACGCGCCATATAAGCAGAAACCAAATTTTCATCAATTTGGCGCGGATTCTTAATCGCTTCGGTAACGGCTTTTTTAGTGATTTCGTGGAAGACCACGCGCTCAATTTTTTTGCCGGCAATTTTCTTGCGAGCGGTAAGCTCTTCCAAGATGTGCCATGCAATAGCTTCTCCCTCTCTATCCGGGTCGGATGCGAGAATTATTGTGTCGGCATCTTTTAAGGCAGCGATGATATCTTTGAGGCGTTTTTGGCCGCCGGCGCTGAGCTCCCATGTCATGGCAAAGTCATTATCCGGTTGCACGGAACCATCTTTGCTGGGCAAGTCTCTAATGTGACCGAAGCTGGCTAAAACCTTATAATCATCACCCAAATATTTATTAATGGTTTTGGCTTTTGCCGGAGACTCAACGATAACTAACTTCATAATTTTTCATACCTACTTAATAAGTGCCACTTTATTTCCGGGTTGGCGTTCAATTCGCCCGTCCATTTCCAATTCCAGCAGTTTGAGTGAAACTTCGGAAGCAGACAAGCCGGACAAACGGATAAGCTCATCCACATATATTCCCTCGCGATTGATATAATCAACTATAGCGTTAGGATTATTTTGACAGAGCTTATCTTCCGTCAACTGAAAAGGAATATCGACATTTTTTTTGCATTTGTCAACATATTGTATAATCTTATGGTGATTATTGGCGCACATCACCTCTAAAATATCTTCATGATTTTCGACCAAAACCGCGCCTTCCTTAATGAGTTTGTTAGGGCCGAAAGCGCGTGCATCTTGGGGAGAACCGGGGATGGCAAACACATCTTTTCCCTGTTCGGCAGCAAGACGTGCCGTGATAAGAGAACCCGAATGTAATGTCGCTTCCACAACCAGAGTACCGAGCGAAAGGGCGGATACAATACGGTTGCGGCGTGGAAAATTGCTGCTTTGTGCTTCGGCGCCAAGCGGAAATTCGGAAACAATGGCGCCTTGCTCTTTAATTTGTTCATAGAGTTTGGCATTTTCGGCAGGGTAAACAACATCAACACCGGTACCGAGAACGGCAATGGTTTCGCCTTTTTGGTCTTTGGCATACATCGCGCCTTTATGAGCAGCAGAGTCGATTCCCCGCGCCATACCGGAGATAATGAGTACGTCATTATTGGTTAAATCATAGGCAAGATGTGAAGCTGTTTTACGTCCGTTAATAGAAGCATTGCGAGCGCCCACAATGGAAAGCGAAAGTTCTTTATTAAGAAGGGATGTATTTCCGGCAACATATAAAACCGGCGGCGCATCTTCAATTTGTTTTAGATTCTCTGGGTATGCGGTATCAAGTCTGGTAATGATGTGAATGCCCATAGCTTGAGCTTTATCTAATTCGCGCTTGGCAGCGTCACGCGGGAAAAGTTTATATTTGGGAAATTTGGGCAAAGCCGCAAGAGCAGCTTCGGCGCTATCGTAAAAATCCAAAAGCTTGTAAAAAGTAATCGGACCGACGTTTTCCGAATTAATCAGTTGTAACCAATCAAGAAGCTGCTCTGAGTTAGCCATTTATTTCTCAGCTTTCTTTTTGAGATTGATTTTGCTTTCTTCCCCTTTTATCAAACGTACGATGTTGCTCTTGTGGCGATAAAGCACGAGCAAAGCAATCGCGGTGTAAAAAATGGCATAAACCGGAGAGGTTAAGAAGAAGGCAAAAAGCGGAACCAAAACCGCGGCGGTAATTGCGGAAAGAGAAGAATATTTAAATGTAAAAGCCATAATGAGCCATGTTGCCAAAGCAAGCAAGGCAACAGGCCAAGACGTGGCAAGAATAAAACCGAATGTGGAGGCAACGCCTTTACCGCCTTTGAACTTGAGCCAAATCGGAAAATTGTGCCCCAACACACCGCAAGTACCGGCAATAAGTTCGGCAATAATATTACTTTCTGTGTACCAGCCGAGAAAGACCACCGGTTGCGGATTAACTAAAATATATGCCAAGTAGGCGGCAATACCGGCTTTGGAAGCATCGAGCAAAACGGTCAGAAGAGCCAAATCTTTACGACCGGTGCGTAAAACATTGGTCGCACCGATGTTACCGGAACCGATTTTGCGAATATCACCCAAACCTGCCATGCGGGTTAAAACCAAACCAAACGGGACTGAGCCTAAAAGATAGCCGCCTAATCCGGCCAAAACAAAAATCATGGAAATACTCATAAGACCAAACTTTCAAAAGATTAAAAACTGTTTTTAGTATTTAGCATAAGCGACTAATCTTGCAACTTTATTTTTTTTAGGCTGTTTATTTTATGTATTTTTCTAAGCAAAAGTTGAAAAATATAGATGACAAAGCAATTTATTCCGTTATTATTGGAGAAAATTATAAGGGGAATTTGGCCAAATGAAACCTATATATAAAAGAATAATGCTCAAGCTCTCGGGCGAAGGTCTGATGGGCGACAAAGAATTCGGAATGTCTCCCGAGGTGATAGACGCACTGGCACACCAGATTAAAACGGTGTATGAGGCTGGTGTTGAAATTTGCGTTGTTGTCGGTGGCGGTAATATCTTCAGAGGTGCTAAGGAAGCCTCTAAAGGTATGAACCGCACGGTTGCCGACCATGTCGGTATGCTGGCAACGGTTATGAACGCACTCTATATTCAAAATGCGCTGGAAAAAATAGATGTTCCGGCTCGCGTTTTGTCCGGATTAAACATTCCCGAAGTTTGTGAACACTATATTTATCGCCGTGCATTAAGACATTTAGAGAAAAAACGCGTCGTCATTTTTGCTGCCGGAACCGGAAATCCGTATTTTACCACCGATACCGGCGCGGCATTACGTGCATCGGAAATGCAGTGTGATGTTATTTTCAAATCCACCCAAGTTGACGGCGTTTACGATTCTGATCCTAAAACCAATCCCAATGCCAAAAGATTCGATACAATATCTTTTGATGAAGTTATCGAGAAACAGTTGAAGGTAATGGATATTACGGCGGTCGCATTGGCTAAAGAAAATAATATTCCGATTGTGGTTTTTGCGCAAAGAGGTGAAGATTCCCTCGCCAAAGCCGTATCGGGAGAAGGAAGTTTTACAATTATCAAATAAAGAGGTTATCTATGACAGATTATAATGAAATTAAAAATGATGCTAAAACCAGAATGGAAAAGAGCTTTGAATCTTTGAAAGCTGATTTTGGCGGTTTGCGTGCCGGCCGTGCGCATGCCAGCTTGCTCGATGGTATCACCGTTGAAGCTTATGGCTCACCCACCCCGCTATCACAAGTCGGAACCGTTAGCGTTCCCGATGCACGCACTTTGTCTGTAAGTGTTTGGGATAAAGGTTTGGCAAAAGCTGTTGAAAAAGCCATTCGTGAATCTGATTTAGGTTTGAACCCCGTATCCGACGGACAACTCATTCGTATTCCGATTCCCCCATTGAGTGAAGAACGTCGTAAAGAGTTGGTCAAAGTTGCCGGCAAATATGCCGAGCAAGGCAAAGTTGCCGTCAGAAACGTTCGTCGTGATGCTTTGGATGGTATTAAAAAACTCAAAAAAGATAACGCCATTTCGGAAGATGAAGAGAAAAAATATGAAAACGAAATTCAGAAATTGACCGATGAAACCATCAAAAAAATTGAAGATGAATTAGCTCGCAAAGAAAAAGACATTATGCAAGTGTAGTTAATCAACAGACAATTAAAGGTTATTTGTTTTGAGTAGTGAAGAAAATAGGTTAGAGCACATTGCTATCATTATGGATGGTAATGGTCGCTGGGCAAAGAAAAGAGGCTTGCCAAGAACTATGGGGCATAGAAAAGGTGCCGAAGTTGTCAAAGAAATCTGCAAAGCGGCAGAAAAAGCCGGTATCAAATATTTGACATTATATGCCTTTTCTACCGAAAACTGGAAGCGCTCAGAAGATGAAGTTTCTGCATTGATGGACTTGTTACGCCAATATCTGAAATCAGATTTGCAAGAATTGCAAGAGCGAGGAGTTTGTATCCGTTTTATTGGTGAAAGACAAATGCTGGCTCCGGATATTGTTGACAATATGGGCAAGTTGGAAGAGCAAACGGCAGTCAATGATAAGATGACATTGTGCATTGCTTTGAGTTACGGTTCCAGACAAGAAATCATCCATGCAGCCCGTCGTCTTGCCCTGTTGGCAAAAAGAGGGGATATCGCAATAGATGATATTGATGAAAAATTGTTTTCGGATATGCTCTATACCAAAGATATTCCTGATCCCGATATTTTGATTCGCACCAGCGGCGAACAACGCATCAGCAATTATCTGTTGTGGCAACTGGCTTACACCGAGTTTTTCTTTACCGACGTTTTGTGGCCGGATTTTAATGAAAAATTGTTGCTTGAGATTATAGATTCCTACAAATCAAGGGAGAGAAGATATGGAAAAATCAAAGCTGAATAAAATTGTAAAAAGAGTTGTCACGGCTCTTATCATGATTCCGATTGTTATCGGAGCTTTATACGTCGGCTTTCCCTATCTGCATTTGGGAGCCTTAATCTTTGGCGGCTTGATGGCTTGGGAATGGTCAACCATGATTCCCAACAAAAATGCCGTTGTTTATGCCGTAACCTATAGTTTGTGTATCGTTAGTGCCATTGTTTTCCCCTCAGCATTGGGAATTGCATTGTTGACATTAGGCTCGGCATTTTTTATCTGCTTTAAGGCAAAAAAAGAAAATCATCGTGGCTTGCTGACATTGGGCGTTTTTTATATCACTATCGGATTCGGATCTGTCGTTTGGTTGTATAATACGGTTGGTTTTGTTGATACTTTATGGTTCTTGTTGATGGTTTGGAGTGTTGATACCGGAGGTTATATTTTCGGTACCACCATTAAAGGTCCGAAATTGGCTCCCAAAATCAGCCCGAACAAAACTTGGGCGGGTTTAATCGGCGGTGCCTTATTGTCTGTTGTTGTCAGCATCATTTATTGTCAAATGTTCAGCTCTCAAGACCATATAGTTTTCTATGCTGTTTTGGGTGGTATTATAGCCGTTGTTGCACAAATCGGTGATTTGGTTGAATCTCACATCAAACGCAGCTTGAATATCAAAGATTCAAGCAACCTTATCCCCGGACACGGCGGTGCTTTTGACAGAGTAGATGGTCTGATTTTTGCTGCACCGTTAGTCTTTTTGTTGTTCAAATATGCAGTTTCTTTTGGGATGTAAGTTAAAATGGATTGGTTGATAAATACGCTGTATTACATTGTACCTTTTATTGTTCTTCTCGGCATATTGGTTTTTGTGCATGAGTTTGGACATTATCTAATGGCCAAATTATCAGGTGTTCAGGTTGAGGCTTTTTCTATTGGTTTTGGTAAACAATTATGGGGCTTTACCGATAAATCCGGTACGCGCTGGAAAATAAGTGCGATTCCTTTGGGCGGATATTGCCAATTTTTGGGCGATGCCGATGCTTCAAGTTCTACCTCAGATACCAAAGAATTGACGGAAGAACAAAAGAAAAAAGCATTTCCGTATCAATCTCCGATAAAAAAATTGCTGATTTCGATAGCCGGTCCGGCAGCAAACTATATCTTTGCTATTTTGATTTTTGCCGGCATTTTTTTCTTTTTGGGTAAGATTGATTTTCCTGCCGTTGTCGGCGAGGTCATCAAAGGCGGCGCAGCAGAGAAAGCCGGTATTATTGCCAAAGATAAAATCTTAAAAATCAATGGCAACGCGGTAGAGGGTTTTGAAGACGTTAGACGCGAAATTGAGCTCAACACCAACGAGAAAGTTTCGGTAGAATTGGAACGTGACGGCAAGATTATTAACTTGTCTTTCCCTCTGAGTTTATTGACGCCGGAATTATCTGAAGGAGCTTCGCAAGAAGAAGCAAAACCCAAAATGATGTTAGGGATTCGTTCGGTTAATATCTTTGAAATTAAAAATGAAAAAATCGGTCTGGGAGAAGCTTTATGGGAAGCGACTAAAGAAGTTTGGAAAGTAACGGATGTTACTTTGCGTGGCATTGGTCAAATGTTTTCCGGACAAAGAAGCTCGGAAGAAGTCGGCGGTGTAATCCGTATTGCCGAAATGTCGGGTGATATTACCAAAGATCAGGGCGTTTTAAGTTTATTAATGTTTATGGCTTTACTCTCTGTTAATCTTGGCTTGATAAACTTATTCCCGATTCCGCTTCTTGACGGTGGACATGTGGTTATTTATTTGATAGAAATGATTTTCGGAAAAGAAATAAATGACAAAGTAAAAGATGGCTTATTTAAATTAGGCTTTACATTGCTCATTTCTTTGATGATATTTGCAACATGGAATGATATTGTTCGTCTGGTACACAGATGGTTCGCTTAAAAATTTTTGTGTAAGGAAAACATAAATGAAAAAAGTAGGACTTTATACACTCGGTTTAACAATGCTATTGGCAGGACAAGCCAAAGCAGATGAAATTTATGTCCGAAATGTTGAGGTTGAAGGGTTAAGACGAGTAGAAGTTGATACCGTATTATCATATATAAATGTGCCGACGGGACAAAATGTTTCTCAAGAAAAACTGGATGAGTCTTTAAAACAACTATATAATACCGGCTTATTTACCGATGTAATATTTGATGTTAAAAATGATGGCTTGTTGACAATCCGTGTTGTTGAAAACCCGATCGTCAATAAACGCTATTTTGATGGAAATGATAAAGTCGGTGAAGAAATGTTATCTAAAGAAGTTTCTTTAGATTCAGGTTCGATTTATGACCGAGCCAAAGTACAAGAAGATGTCCAACGCATTTTGGAGGTTTATAAAAGAACCGGTCGTTATGCAACCTCTGTTACACCGAAAATCATCAAAAGAGATCAAAATCGCGTTGATTTGATTTATGAAATTGACGAAGGTCCTTTAGCAAACATTACCAAAATTAACTTTGTTGGTAATAAGCACTATTCTGATGATGACTTGGCAAATGCCATCATGAGTAAAGAAAGCCGTTGGTATCGTATCTTTTCCAGTTCGGAAACTTATGATGCCGATAAGAGCAATTATGATAAAGAATTGTTAAGACGTTTTTATCTGAAACGTGGTTATGCCGATTTCCGAGTAACTTCAGCCGTTGCCGAATTGAGTCCGGATAAAACTTCTTTTGTTTTGAACTATGTTTTGGATGAAGGCAAGCGTTATCAAGTTGCCGATATTCAAATTACATCTGAAATTAAAGATGTAAATGTTGCCGATATGTATTCACTTGTCAATCTGAACGTTGGCGATTGGTATAATGACACCAAAGTAGATTCCAGTGTGTCAGCCATTACGGAAGAACTCGGTAAACAGGGATTTGCTTTTGTAGACGTTGTTCCCGATTTGCAAATGGATACGCAAAACGGTAAAATGAAAATTACGTTCCAAATCAAAGAAGGAGAACGTGTATTTGTAAACCGCATCAATATTAAAGGCAATACCAGAACCCATGATGAAGTTATCCGTCGTGAGTTCAGAATAGACGAGGGCGATGCCTTTAACGTTTCCAAGATTAAAGCATCTCGTAAGAATGTTGAAAACTTGAACTATTTTAGCAAAGTTGACGTAAAAACTGTTCCGACGGATGCAAACCGTGCCGATATTGATGTTGAAGTTGAAGAAAAATCAACCGGCTACTTTAATGTTGGTGTCGGCTACTCAACCGTTAACGGTATGTTGTTCAGAACGGGTGTTACCGAAAACAACTTCCGCGGTATGGGACAACAATTAGGTTTAGATGTCGGCATTTCTCAGCGTACGCAAGAATATGACATCAGTTTTACCGAACCCTATTTCATGAACAGAAACTTAACTGCCGGTGTCGATTTATTCCGTACCGAAGAAGATTATCAAGATTATGGTTCTTATGACACGAGCAGTACCGGCGGTCGTTTGCGTTTGGGTTGGAGATACACCGATGATCTGTCTCAATATGTTCGTTATACCTATAAACAAGATGAAATTGACAATGTTGATTCTGATGCTTCTCACTATATTAAAGAAGAAGCCGGTTCGTATGACGCATCAGTAATCGGTCAAACAATCATTTATGATAAACGCGACAGTGCCATCAATCCGAAAGAAGGATATTATATTTCTTTCGGCAATGACGTTGCCGGCGCCGGAGGCGATGAAAAATATGCTAAGTTTGATACCAAACTTTATAAATATTATACCATTGCCGATGATTATACCTTCAAGTTGTTCACTCAAGCCGGCTATATTTTTGGCTACGGTGGTGAGGATGTTCGTTTGTTCAACCGATATAATTTAGGCGGTTCAACCTTAAGAGGTTTTGATACGGCAGGTATAGGTGCCAGAGATAAAAATACCGGAGATGCTTTGGGTGGTAACTGGATGATTTACTCAGGTGCCGAAGTATCATTCCCGATAGGTTTGGATGAAGTCGGTATCCGTGGTCGTACCTTTGCCGATATGGGTATTTTGGGCAAGCCGGATGGTATTAGTGGTGCCGATGATGTTGAATATTCTTCAACACCGCGTGTTGCCGCAGGTTTTGGTTTCCAATGGTTATCGCCGATGGGACAAATTGATGTGGATATTGCCTTCCCGATTGTGAAGGAAGATTATGATGAAACCCAAGTATTCCGTCTGAATTTTGGTACCAGACTATAATAATGCGTCAAGCAGAGGAGGGAAACTTCCTCTGTTTTGATAAAAGAGAGGAACAATGGTAGATACAACATTTTTTAAAAACAATGGTCCGATGAAATTATCGGATATTGCAAAAATTTGCGATGCCGAGCTGAAGGATATGAGCAAGTCTGAAATATCCATTTCAAATATTGCCACAATGGGCAAAGCGGCAGAAGGGGAAATTTGTTTTTTCTATGATAAAAAAGCAAAAGCCAAAGCAGCAGAAATAAAAGCATCGGCGTGTGTTACAACGCCGGAATTAGCCGATTGCATTCCGCAAAATGTGGTTATTTTGGTTACGGCAAATCCCAAAATGGCATTTTTGCAGTTGAATAAAAAGTTTTATTCTGAAATCAGTAACAGACGTGAAATTTCGCGGACGGCAATCATTGCTCCTTCTGTCAAAATCGGTGAAAATACTTTTATCGGTGAACATGTTGTGATAGAAGAAAATGTAGAAATAGGAAATAATTGCTACATTGAGCATAATGCGGTTATCAGTCGAGGTTGCAAAATCGGAAACAATTGCCGCATCGGCGCCAATGCTTCAATAGCATATACCATTATGGGAAATGATTGCTATATTTATGCCGGCGCCAGAATTGGACAAGATGGTTTTGGTTTTATGGTTGTCAACGGCAAGCATGAAAGAATACCCCAATTAGGTAGAGTAATTATCGGTAATGATGTTGAAATTGCCGCCAACACATGTGTCGATAGGGGGGCTTTGGATGATACGGTCATCGGAGATGGTTGCCGTATTGATAACTTGGTGCAAGTCGCTCATAACGATAAATTGGGCAGAGGTTGCGTCATTGTTTCTCAAACAGGTATTGCCGGTAGTTGTACTTTTGGCGATTATGTCGTTTGCGGAGGACAATCAGGTTTTGCCGATCACTTGAATATCGGAAGCGGCGCGCAAATCGGAGCACAATCCGGTTTGATGAGAGATGTAGAACCGGGCGCAATCGTGATGGGCTATCCGGCAGTGCCGATTAAAGAGTTTATGCGTCAGGTTGCTTGCGTACAAAAGCTAACCAAAAATAAATAAGCAAATTTTTTTTAATAAGATAAGGAAAAATAAAATGTCAGAAACAAAAGTTTATAATATTGAAGAAATAATGAAAATGTTGCCGCACCGTTATCCGTTCTTGTTGGTTGACAGATTATATGTAGAAGAACCCGGCGTAAAAGGTTATGGTATAAAAAACGTAACAATGAATGAAGAATTTTTCCAAGGTCACTTCCCCGGAAATCCGGTAATGCCTGGTGTGTTGCAAATTGAAGCCATGGCTCAAACAGCGGGAGCAATGGTTATTGCATCATTTGAAAATTATGCTGAAGAAAAACATGGTGTATATTTTATGTCCATTGATGGTGTAAAATTCCGCAAAATGGTAAAGCCGGGTGATCGTTTGGAAATGCACGTCGAGAAGATTAAAGAACGTCGCAATGTTTTTGTTTTCAAAGGACAAAGCATGGTAGATGGTCAAGTTGTCAGCGAAGCTGAATTTACCGCAATGTTAGCTGATAAATAAGATATTAATTAAAAAAAAGAGTGCGGAAATATTCTACACTCTTTTTTTTATACGCATTCACAGAAATCAAAAAAAAGTCAATGTTTGGAAAAACATTGACTTTTTTTTTGATTAATTAGCTCTCATCATGGAAGAACATGCAGAAGAAATTGACGAGCATGTGCCAACATAACGATTAGAACAACAGTATGCTACATCTGATCCTGAACAACTGATTTTTGGATCACCTGAACAAGATAACTTTCCATCGAAACCGCAACTTATAAAAGTATTTGCATAACCGGTTCCGTAGACATCACGACAATCACACTGATATAAGGTTTTCCCGTCAAGAGTACGGCAAGAGCCGGCAGCGTATCCAGAAGCACAAGAAGTAGAACCGAAACAAGTTTCTTTTTTATCTTCTACGCAGCTGCTACCGGACAGAGTATAGCCAGATTTACAGCTGGTAATTTTGTATACTTTAGAACCGTTTGAACAGTTTGATTTCTTCTTTGTACAACTGTTACAA
>CASFNB010000013.1 GCA_949295915.1 uncultured Pseudomonadota bacterium
GGTAATAGCAGCTGTCAAGGTTGTTTTACCGTGGTCTACGTGACCGATGGTTCCAATGTTGCAGTGAGGCTTATTGCGCTCAAATTTCTCTTTTGCCATTTAGATTTCTCCAAATAAAAAAATTAAAATAAAAAAAATAAAATTAGTCAAAATTTTGTTTTTGGTGAGGAAGATAGAGTGATTATCAAAGTGAGAAAAATTTAGTGTACAATTTCTCAAAACTAACCCCATATTTCCAACAAACCAAAATTTGTTTTTAGAGGAGCAGGTAGAGTGATTTTGGAAGCGAAAAAAATTTTAGTGTACATAAAAGGTACATGAATTTTTTGAGACTGAACAAAATCGCTCTAGATGCCCTATAAAAACGAAATTTTACTATGCGTTTTTGGCTTTCACCTTATCCGCAATATCCTTCGGCACTTCAGCATAGTGATCAAACACCATGGTGAATTGTGCACGACCTTGGGACAAAGAACGCAATGTGTTTACGTAACCGAACATATTAGCGAGCGGCACTTGAGCATCGATAACGCGAGCATTAGCGCGTTGATCCATACCGTTAACCATACCGCGGCGAGAGTTCAAGTCACCGATGATATCACCCATATATTCTTCCGGAGTAACGACTTCAACTTTCATAATCGGTTCCAGAAGTTTCGGGTTAGCTTGACGCATACCTTCACGGAAGGCAGCACGAGCAGCAATTTCAAAACACATAACGTTAGAGTCAACTTCGTGATATGCACCATCATACAAGGTACATTTTACGCCGCTGACCGGATATCCGGCAATAACACCGGCATCCATAGCCGAACGCAAACCTTTTTCAACACCCGGGATGTATTCTTTTGGTACGTTACCGCCGACAACAGTGTTTTCAAATTCAAAACCGTTGTAACCTTCAATCGGTTCAAATTTGATTTTAACTTTTGCGAACTGACCGGCACCACCGGATTGTTTCTTGTGGGTGTATTCGATATCGCAAGGTTTGGTAAATGTTTCACGATAAGCAACTTGCGGCTCACCGACATTGCATTCAACTTTGAATTCACGTTTCAAACGATCAACGATAATCTCCAAGTGCAATTCACCCATACCTTTGATGATTGTTTGACCGGAATCCGGATCAGAAGAAACTTTGAAAGACGGGTCTTCCATAGCCAAACGAGACAAAGCCAAGCCCATTTTTTCAACGTCGGCTTTAGTCTTCGGTTCTACAGCCAATTCAATAACCGGATCAGGGAATTCCATGTTTTCCAAAACAATAGGTTTGCTTTGATCGCACAAGGTATCACCTGTAGTGGTATCTTTCAAACCGGCCAAAGCGATAATATCGCCGGCATGAGCTTCTTTCAAATCCTCACGTTTATTGGCGTGCATCAACAACATACGACCAACGCGTTCTTTTTTATCTTTAACCGAGTTATAGATATAAGAACCGGCGGTCATTGTACCGGAATAAATACGGGTAAATGTCAAAGAACCAACGAACGGATCGTTCATGATTTTGAATGCCAAAGCTGCCAAAGGTTGATCATCGGCAGGATGTCTGACTTCTTCGATATCCGTTCCGGGTTTAACACCTTTAATTGACGGAATATCGAGAGGAGAAGGCAAATAGTCAACAACGGCATCGAGCAAAGGTTGAACACCTTTGTTCTTAAATGCGGTACCGCAAAGAACCGGAACGAAATCTTGAGCCAATGTACCTTTACGGATACATTTCTTCAAAGTTTCGAGTGAAATTTCTTTACCTTCAAGATAATCTTCCATTGCTTGTTCATCTTGTTCAACGGCAGTTTCAACCAAAGCGTGATGATATTCTTCAGCTTTGTCTTTCAAATCCGAAGGAATTTCTCTTTCTTCAATCGGAGAATCTGCAGTATCACCTGTATAAACAATAGCTTTCATACGCAACAAATCGACAACGCCTGTAAATTCGGCTTCTGCACCGATTGGCAATTGCAAAGCCAACGGGCGAGCGCCCAAGCGGTCAACGATCATATCCAAGCAACGATAGAAGTTGGCACCGATACGGTCCATTTTGTTGCAGAAGCAAATACGAGGTACACCATATTTATCAGCTTGACGCCATACGGTTTCGGATTGAGGTTCAACACCGGCAACGGAGTCGAACACGGTGATGGCACCGTCCAAAACGCGCAAAGAACGTTCAACCTCAACGGTGAAGTCCACGTGGCCCGGAGTATCAATAATGTTGATACGATGACCTTTCCAGAAGCAAGTTGTGGCAGCAGAGGTAATAGTAATACCACGCTCTTGTTCTTGCTCCATCCAGTCCATGGTAGCGGCACCTTCGTGGGTTTCACCGATTTTATGGTTCACACCTGTATAATATAGGATACGCTCTGTAGTCGTGGTTTTACCGGCATCGATGTGAGCCATGATACCGATGTTTCTGTACATTTCAAGTTTATGTGTACGAGCCATGTTTTTTTCCCTATATTAAAGTTAGAACTAGAATTTGTAGTGAGAGAAAGCCTTATTAGCTTCAGCCATTCTGTGGGTATCTTCACGTTTTTTAACGGCAGAACCTTTATTAGCTGCAGCATCTAACAATTCGTTAGCGAGTCTTTCCGTCATGGTTGATTCGGAGCGTTTTTGAGCAGCTTCCTTAATCCAACGGATAGCCAAAGCTTGACGACGGTCAGCTCTGACTTCGCAAGGAACTTGGTAAGTAGCACCACCAACGCGGCGAGATCTAACTTCAACAACGGGTTTAACGTTTTCAAGAGCGTCAAAGAAAACTTTTAATGCGTCTTGTTTGGTTTTTTGAGCCAAGATATCAAAAGCCGAATAAACGATTTTTTCGGCAACGGCTTTTTTACCATGCTCCATAATGTTATTAATAAATTTGGTTACAACCTTATCACCATATTTGGCATCAGGTAAAATAACTCTTTTTACAGCGCTATGACGACGTGACATTATCTATTTCTCCTATTTAGGTCTCTTTGCGCCGTATAAAGAACGACGTTGACGACGTTTAGCAATACCTTGAGTATCCAAAGTACCGCGGATGATATGATAACGAACACCAGGCAAGTCTTTAACGCGTCCGCCCTTAATCAGCACCACTGAGTGTTCTTGCAAGTTATGACCTTCACCAGGGATGTAGCTGATTACTTCAAAGCCGTTTGTTAAGCGTACGCGAGCCACTTTACGCAAAGCGGAGTTCGGTTTTTTCGGGGTAGTCGTGTAAACCCTTGTACAAACACCGCGTTTTTGTGGGCAAGCTTTCAAAGCCGGAACTTTGTTTCTCTTGACTTTTGGTGTTCGTGATTTACGAATTAACTGATTAATTGTAGGCATCACAATTTCCTTAAGTGTTATTAAAATTAAAACAATTCGCTCAATTTTCAAACAAGTAAAAGGACACACCTATGCCCTCCCTCTAAATTGAGTCTCGGCATAGTAGATTGAGATAACAAATTAGTCAACCCCCAAAATGAATTTTTTTTATCATTTTGAGTCTATTTTTTATATATGTAATTTCAAAAAGCCCCCAAAGTGCGTCGATACAAACCAGACTCAGACTCGCCTACATATTTTTATTTACGATTTATTAAACATTTTTATTGAGTCTATTTTGAGTCTATAATTTTACAATATAGGTGAAAAAAAACTTGCGTTTAGCAAAATAAAATAATACTCTCAGCCTAAAATAAAATATTATGGGGGAATATCATGAATACTGAAAATCCGGATATTATTTCTGCCAAAAGAACCATCGACAAAGAAGTTGAAGCCTTGCGTATGATGGAAGATGAACTCAGCTCAAATTTGACTGCCGCGCTTGACTTAATGCAACAAACAAAAGGTCGTGTTATTGTTACCGGCATGGGGAAATCCGGACATGTCGGCTCTAAAATAGCGGCAACATTGGCCTCCACCGGTACACCTTCTTTCTTTGTTCACCCCGGAGAAGCCAGCCACGGTGATTTGGGTATGCTCACCAATGATGATTGCGTTGTTGCCATATCAAACAGCGGAGAAACTAAAGAGCTTAGCGATATAATTCTTTATTGCAAAAGATACGGTATTCCGCTCATATCCATAACCAAGAACCCCAATAGCACACTTGGAAAATCGGGGAATATTCTCTTGAAACTTCCCGATGACGGCGAAGCCTGCCCATTAGGTTTGGCGCCGACATCCTCAACAACCGCGACCATGGTCTTGGGTGATATCTTGGCTGTTCGCCTGCTGGAAAGAAAAGGCTTCACCAAAACCGATTTCAAACAACGTCATCCCGGTGGAAAGCTTGGATCTTTCTTGAAAAAAGTTTCCGATCTGATGCACAAAGACGATGAAATGCCGCTTGTTCATGAAGACACCCCGATGCAAGATGCTTTGCTCGTGATGACCTCAAAAATGCTTGGCTGCGTCGGCATTATCGATAAAGAAGAAAAATTAGTCGGCATCTTCACCGATGGTGACCTCCGTCGTTGTCTGGGGCCCGATATTTTAACCAAAACAGCCAAAGACGTGATGACAAAAAATCCCAAAACCATTTCAGCAGATGTTTTGGCGGTTGAAGCCCTAAACACTATGAATAATACAGGCAAAGGAATTACTCAACTTTTTGTTATTCAAGACGGGAAACCCGTCGGCATCATTCATATGCACGATTGCTTAAGAGCCGGAGTAATGTAAGATTGGTTGATATCAAAAAAATAGATTCTCTTTTTGCCGAAGATGCACGAAAAAAAGAGCTCACCAAACAAGAAAACAGCATCACGCGCCACACCAAACGCGTGAACAGAGCAAAGCTGATTTTGCCGAGTTTTGCTGCTGTTTTAATCGCAATGTTGTTAATTTTTCCTTCGATAAAAAATGATGAAAAAAGTTTTTTGTTTGACGTAACGCTTCCCAAAAAAGGAGAGCTGGAAAAATTGCACATCGAAAAGACCGTATTGAATATCACGGATAAAAAAAATCGAGTCAATAACTTCACGGCGGATAACATTGATGAAACCGAACCCGGTTCAAAACTTATCAAGCTCAAAAATCCTGACGGGGTTATGCCCACCTCGGATTTTGATTGGTTAAACATAAAATCTCCGACCGGATTTTATAATCAAAAAGACAACACGCTCACCTTAACGGATAATGTTGAAATATATTATTCTCAGGGAATGAGTGTTAATGTTCCCGATATTCTTTATGATTTTAAAACCAATATCGCCAAAAGCGATCATCCGGTTAAAGCACAGGGAGAAGCCGGAGACTTAACTTCGGAATCTTTTGAAATGAACACTGATACCGGTGTTATAACCTTCAAAGGAAAAACTTTCATCAAACTACGAGAAGATTCATTAAAAGGAATGAAATAAATGCAAAAAGCGGTCATCATCATTATCACCCTTTTGTTTGGCATAAACATTGCTCAAGCTCAATACATCACTTTAAATGCCGATAAAGAAGTTACTTGGGATTCTCAAGCGCAAAAGATGACCGCTGTCGGCAATGCCGTTGCGACAAAGGGAGATATGACGGTCAAAGCCCAAAAGATGGAAGCATATTATGCCAAAAATGACACCACCGGCAAAAATACCATTACCGAAGTACATGCCGCAAACAACGTAACAATGACTTCTCCCAAAGCTAATGCTTACGGCGATACACTTGACTATGATGTTATCAAAGATGAAGTTATCTTAAAAGGGCAACCGGCAAAACTCAAAACCGACAAAGAAACTATCACAGCCAAAGGAAATATCACCTATTATCCCAATGCTCAAAAAGCCATCGCCGTTGAAGATGTTGAAGCCACTGATAAAGACAACAATAAAATTTTCTCACAAAAAATGATTGCTTTTTTCAAAAAAGACGCTTCCGACAATATGGTAATGGACAAAGTAGAAATTTATGATAATGTCAAAATTGTTACCAAAGATGCCACCGTTACGGCCGATAAAGGCTTATACCTTCCTAAAACGGCCGTTATCAAATTGTTTGACAATGTGTTGATAGATCAGCAAGGAAACAAACTCAAGGGCGACTTTGCCGAGACAAACTTAAACACGGGAAAGAGCCGAATTTTGGCCGGACAAACATCACAAGGACGCGTCTCCGGTATATTTAAAGAAAAGAAAAAAGATTAGAAAATAAAGGAAAACATTTATGACCACAACATCATCAGCTCCGGTTTCAAAATTAGAAGTATTTAACATCGGCAAAAAATATAAAAACCGCCCTGTTCTGCGTAATGTTTCCTTAAATATCAAACGCGGAGAGGCTGTAGGTTTATTAGGTCCGAACGGCGCCGGAAAAACCACTTGTTTTTATTGCGTTACCGGTTTGATTACACCTGATTACGGCGATGTTCACATTGACGGTCAAGACATTACCAATTTGCCAATGTATCGCAGAGCGCGTATGGGTATCGGCTATCTGCCGCAAGAAGCATCGATTTTCCGCTCCTTGAGTGTGGAAGACAACATTAAATCCATTTTGGAAATTGTCATTGACGACGAAAGCCAACGTGAAAACATGTTGGAAGAATTGCTATCCGAATTTTCCATTGCGCATTTAAGAAAATCACCGGCCATTGCTTTATCCGGCGGTGAAAGACGCCGTTTGGAAATTGCCCGTGCTTTGGCAAGCCAACCGCATTTTATTTTGCTGGATGAACCGCTCGCCGGTATTGACCCGATTGCCGTAGGCGAAATCAGAAACTTGGTTTCACAATTAAAACACCGAGGCTTAGGCGTTTTGATTACCGACCACAACGTAAGAGAAACTCTGGACATTACCGACCGCGCCTACATTTTGCACGGTGGCACGGTTTTGATGGAAGGCACGCCGGAAGAAATTGTCAATAACGCAGAAGTAAGAAAAGTTTACCTCGGCGATAATTTCTCGATGTAAAAATACGGAGAATTAATCAGTGGCGATTACACCCAAGCTGGAGCTAAAACAATCACAATCGCTATTGATGACTCCTCAATTGCGTCAAGCCATTAACTTACTGCAATTATCAAATTTGGAATTAAGCGAACTGATTGAGGAAGAGTTAATTGCCAATCCGCTTTTACAAAAAGAAGATGCCGCAACCGGAGACAATGTCGAGCTGCCGCAAACCATTGATGACTACGACAGAGAAGAATCCCCTAACCTCTCCGAAGAAGATTTCAGCCCAGACTTTGATATTTCTGACCGTTTTGATGATTACGGTTCCGATAGTGAAGGATATAATGCTCTGGATAATGATTATGACTGGAACATTACCAATCATAATAAAAACCATTCAGACAATGAAGACTTTGATTTTTTTGAAAAAAGGCTGGCTGAAAAACCATCTTTATACGAAGTTCTCAACCGGCAAATCGGCTTAACCTTCCCAAGCCCTAAAAACAAATTTATTGCCGTCAGATTATGCGAATATTTGGATGGTGCCGGCTACTTCCGCGGAGATATTATACAAATTGCCAAACAACTGAAAATCCCCGCAGAACAAGTCGAAAATGTTTTAAGCCAAATGAAGCAATTTGAACCGAGCGGTATTTTTGCGCAAGATTTGGCAGAATGTTTAAAACTGCAAATCAAAGAACAACAATTTGATGACAAGCGTATTTTAATATTATTGGAGCACCTTCCGCTGCTTGCCGAGCGGCGTTTTAAAGAGCTCAAAAAACTTTGCGATTGCAACGATGAAGAATTAGCAACATTCATTTCACAAATCAAAAGGCTCAACCCCAAGCCTGCAACTGATTATGAAGCCGAAACAGCGGTAAATATTATCCCCGATGTTTTTGTTAAGCGCGATAAGTACGGCATATATCATGTTGAACTAAACAGCGCCTCATTACCACGTTTGCTTATCAACCAACATTATTACAGCGAAATTAAAACCGCGGATAAAAACACCAAAAGATATCTTAAAGAAAATTTAAGCTCAGCCAATTTCTTAATAAAATCACTACATCAACGCGCCGTAAACATCTTAAAAGTCAGCGAAGAAATCGTCAAATATCAATATGACTTTTTTGAAAAAGGTATTGAGTATATCAAGCCTATGACGCTAAAAGATATTGCCGAACAAACAGAAATGCACGAAAGTACCGTAAGTCGTATCTCAAACGGCAAATATATGCACACACCGCTAGGCATTTTTGAGCTGAAATACTTTTTCTCTACCGCCGCCGGCAGCTATATTGGAGATGAGCAAACTTCCGTTTTGAGCATAAAGCATAAACTCAAAAAATGGATAGATGAAGAGCCCCCTGAGCACATTCTTTCTGACGAAGAACTGTCCGAGCTTTTTGCCAAAGAAGGATTAAAAGTGGCAAGACGCACCGTTGCCAAATATCGAGAAGCAATCGGCATTGGTTCATCAGCTCAAAGAAAACGAGAAAAGCGCAATCGCTAGGCAAAGCCATTGGAAGTTTTTATTGACTTTTATCAATATTGGGGTTAAGTAAAAACTTACATTTGCTATTCTGCCGAAAAATTGCTATATTAAATAGGTAGATTGTTTTTTAATATATTTTGTAAGGATACAGATTATGAAAATTGAAATAACAGGAAAACAAGTTGACATTGGCGACAAGCTTCATAAGCATGTTGAAGAAGGCGTAATGAACTCCGTCAACAAATATTTCAACGCTCCTATCAGCGCAACAGTAGCTTTCTCAAAAGAAGGTGAAGAATTCAAAGCTGAAGTAACGGTTCATCCTGCTAAAAATATTGTCTTGAAAGGTTCCAGCGAAAGCTGCGCCGATCCTTACTCTGCATTTGATTCTGCAAACCAACATATTGCCACACGTTTGCGCCGTCACAAAAACAAATTGAACGACCACAAAGGCAAAGCCGGTTTAGATGAAGCAGAAATTGCTAACCAAGCCATCTTCCCGTTGATCGAAAACGAAGAAGAAATGGATATTAATGAAGATGCTCCGATTACCATTGCCGAAACCGAAGCTAACATCCCTGTCTGCACCGTTAGCGAAGCTGTAATGCGCATGGACTTGGCTGATGAATGCGCTATCATGTTCAAAAACAGCGCCAACGGACACATCAGTATGGTATATCGTCGCAAAGACGGCAATATCGGCTGGGTAGAGCCTAAAGCCTAATCTCGTTTTAACAATAAAAGGCACTAAAGATGAAACTTTCAGAAATAATGTCTGAGAAATGTATTTTTATGGGCTTAAAGTCCAACAGTAAAAGGCAACTTTTGCAAGATTTATCAAACAAAGCCGCAGAAATTACCGGTCTGAACGAACGTACCATTTTTGATACGATTCTGGAAAGAGAAAACCTCGGTTCAACCGGTTTTGGTGAAGGTACGGCACTTCCTCACGGACGTTTTGAAGGCTTGGATAAGGTTTACGGCTTTTTTGCAAAACTCAACTCTCCTGTTGACTTTGAAGCCATTGACGGCAAACCGGTAGATTTAGTGTTTATGCTTCTCTCTCCGGAAGGAAACGGGGCTGATCATTTAACCGCATTGGCTCAGGCATCCAGATTTCTCAAAGATGAATCTACACGGAATAAAATCCGCCAAATTTCTTCTACTCAGGAAATTTATGCTTTAGTAAATAATAATGAGTAGATTGCAAAACTCTATAAAAAAAACACCTTCGTTTTTATGAAGGTGTTTTTTTGGCTTATTGAACCAATTGTGGATTTAGATCATTTTGTTTGGCAACGATAAAAGCAAACTCTCTGTCATCCGTAACGGCAATTTTCTCACCGTCTGCAGCATAAATAAACCACATTTTCTTTCCGTTTTCCTCAGCTGGCTTGATAAAGGCAACATTTTCATCATTCCAAAAACTAAACTCACTCAAAACACAATCATCAATATTTTTTATATTTTTTTTCATAATGGCAATTTCCCTCACATACGAAATTATAATAACAATATTTTATTAAATTTTAACTAAAATTTGTTTTATGTATAAAAAAAAGGGGGTTTGGGATGTTCGTTAGCCTTAATAAGAAATTTATATATACAATCTTTATTTTTTTCATAATCACCTCACTGATATTCCTTTATTCGTTTTACTTAACTTACGGAATACGTTTCCAAGACGATCTAAAAGCCAATATTGTGCGCAATCAGCAATATATCAATTTGCTTTATGAAAACAATTTAATGAAAAAAGAATTTATTAAACTCTCACAAAAACACAGCGACATAAAACTTCCTCAGGAAATATCCGTCAATGATTCCTCCTCATTAGAAAAGACCATCTCAAAAGAAAAACAACGAATTTTACAGCTTCAAAAAAGCTATGATGACCGCTATACCTCTGTTTATGAAGGCATAAAATTTGTTGCCGCCAGCTCCGTTTTAATCATTCTTTCATTACTACTACTTTGGTTTCTTCTTAAAAGATGGGTTATTATACCGTTAAGAACACTAGCCGATGTAAGTAAAAATGTTGCCGAAGGAAATTTATCACAACGAGCTCAACCGTATAAACAACGCTATTTTTTGGATGAAACGGATTTTTTAATAGACACTTTCAACAACATGCTTGATGAACTCGAAAAAAGCATTTCCGAAATTCAAACGACTGAAAACTTTTTACAAAAAATCATCGACGGAATTCCGGACGGATTGCGTGTTATAGACAGCGAACACAATATCATCATTGCCAATAAAGCCTATTATAAACAAGTAGGCAGCCCAAACAAAAAACTAAAATGCTATGAAGCATCTCAGCACCGTACAACACCGTGCAATAGTAACATTGTGAATTGTCCGCTGAATGAAATATGCAACAAGAAGAAAAAACATCTTCACGTCATCCAACAATTTGCACATAATCCGAACAAACATTTATACATAAACGCAGCACCTTTAAAAATAAAGAACAAAACGCTGATTATTGAAATTATAAGAGATTTAAGTGATGATATAAAATTTTCGCACGAACAAAAACTTTCTTCACTCGGATTTATGACAACCTCTGTTGCGCATGAAATGAAAAATCACCTTGGCGCAATCAGAATTATTGTAGAAAGAATACTAGAAAACCGTACCAATCTCCGAGAGGAACAAAACAAGTTACTCGAATTGGTATTACAACAAATTATTGAAAGCATAGCCGTGCCGGAAAGGCTGCTAAAACTATCACGTCTATCCACGGATGATAATCAAGAAATAAATTGTTATGAAAATATAAAAGATGTAACCTCATTAATGGATTATGAAGCCAAAACACATGGCATCAACATTAAAATTGAAGGAAAGAAAAATATAAAAATAATTGGCAATGAAAATGATTTTAAGATGATTCTGATCAATTTAATCCTTAATGCGATAAAAGCCGAAAAAACCAATGGTGAAATAACCATATCACTACAAGATGATGCGCATCATAACTTAATAAAAATAGCCGATAACGGCTGTGGAATATCTGCAGAAGCATTACCCCACATATTTGAGCCCTTCTATTCTGACGGAAAAGAAGGAAACATCGGAGGAACCGGTCTTGGCTTGGCCATTGTTAAATCAATTACGGAAAAATTAAAAGGCAACATATCGGTTGAAAGTAAAATCGGCGTTGGAACTTGTTTTAGCTTACAATTTCCTAAAATAAACAAAAAATAACGTTGCAAAAATAAAAATATAGGGATATATAAGAAGCAATAATGACAAAAATCAATAAAGGATTTCATATATGAGTAAAGAAGAACTCTTGGAACTGACTGGTGAAGTAATTGAAAAACTGCCTAATGCCATGTTCCGTGTAAAACTGGAAAACGGCGTTGAAATTCTGGCTCACACTGCCGGAAAAATGCGCAAGTTCCGTATTCGTGTTATGGTCGGTGATAAGGTCGATATTGAAATGACACCTTATGACTTAACCAAAGGACGTATCACATTTCGTCATAAAGATTAAAAAAATTCCCGAATGAAAAAAACTCATTCGGGAATTTTTTATTCATCAGTTAAAGATATTTAATCAAAGCAAAGCTGCCGATAAGCAAAACAAAAAACAAAACGGCAAGCATCCCTAAGTTTTTTTCAATAAAAATCTTCATCGGCTCACCATATTTTTTTAAGAGCCAAGCCACCAAGAAAAATCGCCCGCCGCGAGCCAATACGGAAGCAATTGTAAAGACAAACAAATCCAAATGGACAACACCGCTGGCAATGGTAATAACCTTGTAAGGAAACGGAGTGAAGCCGGCACCAAACACAATCCATGCGCCCCATTCATGATAATAACCGCTAAAGACATCAAATTCATGTCCATAGCCATAGAAGTTCAAAAGCGGCATAGCAACCGTATCAAAAAGAAAAACACCGATAGCATAGCCGAAATATCCGCCCAAAACACTGGCAACTGTTGTAACCGTTGCAATTTTCCATGCCTTCTGAGGTGTTGCCAAAACCATCGGAATAAGCATCACATCAGGCGGAATGGGGAAGAAAGAACTTTCAATAAAAGATACCGCAAACAAAAAATACAATGCTGTCGGGCGAGATGCCAAATCCAGCATATAATCATAACATTTTTGCACACATCCGCGGCTAAAACCTAAAAAACGAGAAACAAGAACCATATTTTTTCCTTTATCTAAAATTTGAGATGATTTTGCCTAATAAAAGCCTCATATGTATTGGCTAAAAGCATAGCGATGGTCATAGGACCCACCCCTCCGGGAACTGGAGTAATATACGCAGCTTTCTGACGTACGGCATCAAAATCAACATCTCCGCAGATTTTACCGCCAATTCGATTGATACCGACATCAACAACAAAAGCCCCTTCTTTAACCCAATCGGCTTTAACAATATTTGGTTTACCGCAAGCAGCAATAACAATATCCGCTTGTCGAGTAATATCCTCAATTTTTTTTGTTTTGGAATGGACAACCGTCACCGTGCAATTTTGATTAAGTAATAGTGCGGCCATAGGTTTTCCGACAATATTGGAACGTCCGATAACAACGGCATTTTTTCCGGATAAATCAGGATAAATTTGTTTTAGCATATACAAAATACCTTTAGGTGTGGCAGGAACAAATGCCTGCGGAGAATTTGCCTGCAACAGACCGACATTATAGGGGTTAAAACCATCGACATCTTTCTCGGGGCTAATTTGCGTCAAAACGTGAAGGGGGTTCAAATGAGCCGGCAAAGGTAACTGAACCAAAATGCCGTTAACTCGATCGTCATTATTCAACTGAGAAACAAGCTCCAACAATTCTCTTTCGGAAACGCTCTCTTCCAAATGATAAATCAGGCAATCCATTCCAATTGCTTGTGCTGCCTTTTGCTTATTTCGATCATAGATAAGACTGGCCTCATCATTACCGACCAAAACAACGGCTAAATTTGGTTTAAGAGAATGAGCTGACACTTTTTCTGCAATCTCAGCCTTCAGTTTAAAGGCCAAAGACTTTCCGTCAATAATTTGAGCTTCAGACATAATCACCCTTCCGCCATCAATTCATTTAAAGACTTTAACAACGTTTCAGATTCATCATGAATCAAAATTTTTTTATATCGATCGGTTTCCCCAAAAATAATTTCCAACTTACTTTTAGGTAAATTAAGTTTTTTAGCTAAACAGCGTAACAATTCTGCATTGGCTTTACCTTTTTCGGGAACGCTGACAACATTTATTTTTAAGAAATCGACTCCCTCGGCATCGGTAAAAAATCCTTTTATCGAACAAGAAGAAGAGTTAGTCGTTAACCTAACTCTTAATAGCACACCTTGTTCAAGTTTCTCAAAAAACACGGCATTCCCTATCTTAAAAAAATTTAAGAAAGTAAGAATTGTGACAAAACAAAAAGCAAACGACTGATAAACAGCAACAACAATAACAAAACAAACGGAGAAAAATCGAACCCGTTAAAGACGACAGCCGGAAATTTCTCTTTGATTTTATCATAAACCGGATGAGTAGCCTTTTCCAAAAGCTCCATGGTTTTCTGAGAATATTTGTTGGAAGTTTCCAAAATTTTGAAATGGATCAACCAATGCAACACAATTTCAATAATAACAATTTTGAAATACAAACTGACAATCAAGCCGATAATATACAAAAAAGGCTCAAACAATGCACCCATAACTAACACTCCTTAAACATGCTGTTGTCCCAACCGTTCTTTGAGAGCAATATATCTGCTCATATCGAACGATTGAATTTTATCTTTATTAACTGATTTTGGAGCAATTGAAGCATTTTGTCTACCTCTAAGTTCATTTATCCTCTTAATAACATCGGATTTAGACTGCGATTGAATATTTTTCTGCAAAATTTCTTCACTCATGCTATAATCGGGAACAAAAGTTTTCACCCCAAGTTTATACAACACTTTTTCGGGCACGTCTTTATCACGACGTCGATACTCTAATACCGCACCGCAAACATTACGCCTAATCTGCTCTTCTTCACTGAATTGACCATGAATTTGAGATGTATTTGCAACTTTAACCAAATTCATCATTTCTGTATGTTTAGCATAAGCATCTGACAATCTGTTATCGGGTCTGATACGATTCAAGAAACGCAAATCATCGGCACGACGAGACATATATTCCTGATAACGTTGTTTGCGCAACTGATTTGCTTTATCCATTTCATCAACGGCAGCCAAAGCAATCAAAGACTGAGCCATCAAAAGGCTGGCTTTATATTCTGTATCGGAATAAAGTTCATGTCTTTTTTCTTCTTCAAGCATCCGTTGATATTCCAAAGCGAGGCGTTTTTCTTCTTCTTTGGCTTGACGTTCAGCCTCAGCTTCGGCACGACTTTTTGTAGAAGCCAAAACAGCACTGCGCAGCTGTTGCAATTTAGCCAATTTTAGTTGCAAAAACTCAAGACGTTCTTTGGCTTTAGAAGAATTTGAAGCGGCATAAAGAGCCATATAGACACGCATTTCAGTTTCACGTTCATCCAAAGTCGACAAAAAATCTCCGCGTTTTTCAATATCATCATCAGTAATATCGCCATCGTTCATATCATGAATAATTTTCTGAGCATCTTCAATCCAATAAAAATATTCATTTTGCGGAGCAACTTCATTTTCGATTGTTTGCAAAGAATTAGCCACCATAAAAGCAAAATCTTCTATATTTTTATCAAGCGGTAAATTTTCACCGTCAACGGCACGAGACAAAATCTCTTTTGCTTTTTCTTTTTCATGTCCTTTCAAATCGGGACGAGCTCGTTCAATGCCTTTTTCAATAGCATCTTGTTTTTTCTTTTCTTTTTCCGACCTTTCGGAAAGTTCTTTTCTTTCTTTATTTTCGGAAGAAGAAATACCTCTCAATTCATTAATATCTACCATCAGACTTCCTTTGGTTAAGCTTCTTCAAAAATAAGTTTAGCTTCTTCGAGCCAAATAACACGATCAATAACCCACTGGCTGATTTGTTCAATTTTTTCTAACTCAATTCCCATAGCTTGCCCAACGCGACCGATAAGCAAAACTTCAGCATCACTCAGTTCATTATCGGCATGAGCCAAGATGCACATTTCTTTAATAAGTTCCAAGGCTGCACGACGATTATCAATAGCTTTGACAGAATCGACGACATCATCCACATTGTTCACTTGTAAAATTTCCTGCACTCTATTTTGAGGCACCCCATAGATAACGGCAACATCTTGAATGAACTCAATTTCTTCTTTATCAAGTTTACCATCGGCATTAGCTAAAGAAGCCAATGCTTTCATAAAAGCGATTCTTTGGTTATCATCAAGTTTTGATAAGATGTTCATATTCATCTCCATTCCTAAATTACTCATTAGATAAACTCCTTACAAATATAAATTTATGATAGCTTGAAAAGAATTAAAATTTCAATAAAAAAGAACACTTAAAAAAAGTCTATCTAAAAAAAGCTCATTTTTGCTCAGAAAACATTTGAAATTATAAGGAGAATAGCCTAAACTATGAGTTTAAAGAGATATTGACGATTATTAGGAATCAAACGTGAATAAAAAACACTATTATATCAAAACTTTCGGTTGCCAAATGAATGTTTATGATTCAGAACGCATTGCCGCCATTCTTGAAACTTTAGGCTTTTCACCTGCCAACACGCCTAAATCTGCCGATTTGATAATTTTCAACACCTGCCACATCAGAGAAAAAGCTGCCGAAAAAGTTTTTTCCGATTTGGGACGTGCTTATGCCATAAAACAAGAGCGCGCCGAAGAAGGAAAAGATACCATCATCGGGGTTATGGGGTGTGTTGTTCAGGCCGAAGATGAACAAATTGCCAAACGAGCTCCGTTTGTTGACTTTGCCACCGGTCCGCTGACCTACCATCGTTTGCCCGAAATTTTGGCAAAAATCGGTCGCAAAAAAGGCACCACCGTTATCGACACTGATTTTCCGGTTGAATCAAAATTTGACTTTTTGCCGGAAAATCACTCCACCGGCGGATGTTCTTATATTGCCATTCAAGAAGGGTGCAACAACTTCTGCACCTATTGCGTTGTGCCTTATACCCGCGGTGTGGAATGTTCTCGTCCGGTTGAAGATGTCTTGCAAGAAGCCAAACGTCTGGTTTCCGAAGGTACATTGGAAATCAACTTACTGGGACAAAACGTAAACTCTTATCATGGTGAAGATAAAAGCGGAAAAGAGCGTAATCTGGCATATTTGCTGAGAGAAATTGCTAAGATAGACGGCTTGCGACGCATTCGCTATACCACCTCATATCCGGCAGATGTTGATGATGATTTGGTTGCTTGCCATCGTGACTTAAAACAGTTGATGCCTTATCTTCATTTACCGATTCAATCCGGCTCGGATAAAATCTTAAAAGCCATGAACAGAAGACACAACTCGTCAGACTATTTGCGTGTGGTCGAAAAACTGCAAAAAGCCAATCCCGATTTACGCATGTCTTCAGACTTTATCGTTGGCTTCCCCGGAGAGGAAGATTCCGATTTTCAAGCCACATTGGATATTGTCAACCAAGTTAAATTCATTCAAGCCTTTTCCTTCAAATATAGCCGCCGCGCCGGAACACCTGCCGCAGTGATGAAAAATCAGGTCGAAGAAAAGGTCAAAAAAGAGCGTTTGAACATCTTGCAAGATTTGCTTTTTTCTTACCAGCGCAAATTCAATGAAGCAAGCGTGGGCAAAGTTATGCCGGTTTTGTTTGAGACAAAAGGCAGACACGCCGGACAGCTCATCGGCCGCACACCATATATGCAAAACTTGCATGCCGAACTCGGCAAAGAATTTTTAAATAAAATCGTCAACGTAAAAGTAACGGAAGCCACAACCAATTCATTAAGTGGCATAAAGGAGGGTTAAACCATGGCAGAAATCAGCTTTGAACTTTTTAACAATGTTCTGGTACAACAACTCGTCGGACCGCAAGATGACAATCTGCGTTTGATAGAAAAAATGACCGGAACGGAAATTTCTTCTTTTGGCAATCAGATAAACATTAAAGGAAATCAAGATGCCATCACTTTAGCCAAAAGTGCCATTGACACTCTTTACAACAAAGTCAGCCGCGGCATTGAAATCGGCGAAGAAGAAGTAAAAGCAGCGGTTAGAATGAGCGGCGGTAATGTTAGCAACGGTGCCTCGGAACAAAACTTAAGCGACATTGTCTTAAAAACCAAAAAACGCCATATTTATCCGAGAACAGCAACCCAGGCTCAATATATTCAAGAGATGATGAAAAATGAGCTCGTATTCGGCTTAGGACCTGCCGGTACCGGTAAAACTTATTTGGCGGTAGCTCTGGCTGTTTCCATGATGTTGGAAGGAAAAATCGACAAGATTATTCTTTCTCGTCCGGCTGTTGAAGCCGGAGAAAACTTAGGTTTTCTCCCCGGAGATTTGAAAGAAAAAGTCGATCCGTACTTGCGTCCTTTGTACGATGCTTTGTATGAAATGTTGCCGGCCGAACAAGTCGATAAAAAAATTGCCATTGGCGAAATTGAAGTTGCACCACTGGCCTTCATGCGCGGTCGTACATTGACTAATGCTTTTGTCATTTTGGATGAAGCTCAAAACACCACCCCGATGCAAATGAAAATGTTTTTAACCCGTATGGGCGAAAATTCCCGCATGGTTGTCAACGGCGACTTAAGTCAGGTAGACTTACCGAAAGGCACCATCTCCGGTTTGCGCGATGCGTTGGATATTTTGAAAAACACCCAAGGCATCAGCTCGGTTCGCTTTACCTCAACCGATGTGGTAAGACATGGTCTTGTTGCCAAAATTGTTAAAGCCTATGAAGAAAGGAGCCAAAAGACCTATGGCGAAGAATAATAATTTTGAGCTCAATATAGATGTTGAAGAAAAGGGCTGGATAAAAGCCCTCCCTTCTTTGCAAGAACTTTCAGAACAAATCGTTGATAACGTTTTAAGCTATGTTAAAGAACATGAAGATATTGACTTTTTACAAATGGATAAACCCATTTGCGTAAACTTGGCTTTGAGCAACGATAAAAACATTCATCACCTAAATGCCGAATTTCGCCACATGGATAAACCCACTAATGTTCTCTCTTTTGCCAATATAGATGATGAGAGCTTTGATGAGGAAATCAAAATTGCACCGCAAATTGAATTGGGTGATATCATGATTGCTTTGGAAACAATGCAGCGCGAAGCAAAAGAAAAGCAAATCAGCCTACACGACCATTATTGCCACTTATTCATTCACGGTCTGTTACATCTTTTGGGCTTTGACCATATTGAAGATGATGAAGCCGAATATATGGAAAGCTTTGAAATTGCCATTTTGGCACAAATGAATATCGACAATCCGTATAAGGAAGAGTAAAAAGTGCAATTTATCTTTTCGGCAATAAAATACATTCAGCAAAAAATTTTATCACACAAAAAAGTTTCTTGCTTTGTTTTAGGCATGCTCTCGGCTCGCGCCTTACCGCCCTTCTATGCCTTTCCCGTTTTGTTTTTGACATTTTCTGCTTTTTTGCTGATTTTAAATACGTCAGAAAACAAAAAACAAAGCTTTGCTTTTGGCTATTGGTTTGGCTTTGGTTATTTTGCCTGCAACATGGCATGGATAGGTAACGCCGTACTTATAGACGCAGAAAAGCTAGGTTGGCTTTTTCCGATAATCTTGCTGGCAGCCGGTGGCTTTTTTGGGTTATTTGTTGCTCTCCCTGCTCTTTTAAGCAATTTGCCTAAATCATTTTATGCACGTTGGCTTTCTTTCGCTTCATGGTGGGTTATTTTTGAGTGGATAAGAAGTTTTATTTTAACCGGCTTTCCTTGGAATTTATTAGGCTCGGTTTTAGCTTTCAACCTGACTTTGCTGCAAGCTGCCGCCGTTGTCGGGACCTATGGTTTATCCTTAGCTGTATTATTGGTTTGTTCAGCACCGGCTCTCATCATCTTTTATAAAAACAAAACCGGTATTATAACGGCGGCATTAGCTATTTTATTTATCATCGGTGCTCTTATCTGTTATGGTAAATATCATCTTTCACAAATGGATATGGCTCAATCAGGAACCAAAATTCGTTTGGTACAACCGGCCATTCCGCAAAAGATGAAATGGAATCGCCAAAAGCTGAAACAAAATTTAGAACAATATATCAATATGTCCCAACAAGCCGGTTTTGAAGATGTAGATTTTGTTATCTGGGGCGAAACAGCCACACCTTTTGCTCTGGATTTTGAGCCGCAATATATGGAAAAAATAAAAGAAGCGATACCGGAGAAAGGCTATCTGATTACGGGTTTAGTTCGTTTTGAATATAAAGACGGAGATTTTCGTCCACTCAATTCTTCTTTCATAATTGATAAAAAAGGCAATATTATCAACTATTATGACAAAAGCCATTTGGTTCCTTTTGGAGAATATATACCCTTACGCCGCTTTTTACCCGATTGGATAACCCCTGTAACCAACACAATTACCGACTTTTTGGCTGGCTCGGGTCCGCGGTCTATTAAAATAGGAAATAAACCGAGCTTTGGCATCTCAATTTGTTATGAAATAATTTTTCCGCACCAAATTATTAATACCAAAGACAAGCCGGAGTGGTTAATCAATCTGACTAATGATGGTTGGTATGGCGTTTCTCAAGGTCCGTATCAACATTTAGTCACGACACAATTACGAGCCATTGAAGAAGGAAGGACCATTGTTCGAGCCGCCAACACCGGTATCAGCGCCATCATAAATCCTTATGGTAAGATTTTAACTCAAATTCCTTTAAACAAGAGCGATATTTTTGATATAAATTTACCGCAACAACTGTTTATCAACACAATTTACGGACAAAAAGGCAATTTTTTTCCGATAATATTATGTTTTTTGAATATAATAATAGCATTTACAATCAAAAATAAACAAGACTAAACGTTTGAAATTTATAATATTAAATAACATATTTCATATAATAAATTAACAATATAATATATTATATAAAATATCTGTTGACGTAATAGCCTAAAAATCATATTTATATAATATGCAATAATAAAAGGATATGAAAACATGACTGCAGAATTAGTAAAAAGATCAAGTCGGGGACGTACCCCGCAAGGCGAACCGAATCCGATTGACGTACACGTTGGCAACCGCATTCGCTTAAGACGTACTCTTTTAGGCTTAAGTCAAGAAAAGTTAGCCTCAATGTTGGGTTTAACTTTTCAACAAGTACAAAAATATGAAAGAGGCATGAACCGTGTTGGTGCCAGCCGTTTGTGGGATATTGGTAAAGTATTGGAAGTGCCGATCGGTTTTTTCTATGAAGATATGGATAAAGAAGTCGCTAATCAAAGTCCGCGTATGTTTAGTATTCCGGACAGTCACCCGATAGAATTGGCTGAAGAAGAAGATCATGCAGATTTAGACCCGATGCTCCGCCAAGAAACGATTGAACTCGTCAAAGCATATTATAAAATTCCTAACCGCAAAGCGGCAAAACATATGTTTGATTTAATCATTGCTATGTCAAAAACAACATATAACAATGATGAAGATGAAGAAGAAAAATAATTGTTAGAATAAACAAGTAAAAAAGCTGGTAAATACCAGCTTTTTTTATTATTATGATAAAAACAAAAATAAAAGAGAAAGAAAAACATGTTAATAACGGAAAAAAGTAATTTAACGCAAGGTGCAATAAAAATATCTGTTGAGCCTCAAAATGGCTCGTTTACCGCATATAACGGTCATAACAAACCAAAATTTTACGGACGGCGCAAAGGTCGTACCATCCGCAAAGCAAAATCCACCTTGTTAGAATCATTTTTACCCGAAATAAAAATCACGGATCAAAGTGTTTTTGATAAAGAAAAATTATTTGGTAAACCGGTTGAAAAGATAGCTCTTGAAATTGGTTTCGGAGATGGTCAACACTTAGCCGGACAAGCAAAAAATCATCCCGATACGGGCTTTATTGGTGCCGAAGTTTTTCAAAACGGCGTAGCCAATTTATTAACCCTGATTACGGGCATTAAAGAAGGTAGCCATTTGCCTGAAAAAATTAATTTGGAAGAAGGTCGTGTCGACAACATTCGTGTTTTTGATGATGATATCCGCCTTTTGTTTGCAAAAATACCGGACAATTTTTTGGATAAAGTCTTTATCTTATTCCCTGACCCATGGCCCAAAAAACGTCATGCGCACCGCCGCTTTGTTAATCCTGATAATTTAAAAGAAATTGCACGTATTATGAAAAAAGGCGGCATATTACGCATAGCCACCGACCACAAAATATATAAAGGCTGGGCATTAAGACAAGTTAAAGAAAATGGCAATTTTGTCTGGACGGCAAAATGCGGTAATGACTGGAAACATGAACCGGAAGACTGGGTTCAAACCAAATATCAGCTTAAAGCTCTGAGTGAAGGTCATCGCCCCGTATTTCTTGATTTTGCAAAGATTTAAAAAAACAAGGACACTTTGTAAAAGTATCCTTGTTTTACTATTATTGCTCAAAAATTTCGGCTAACCCATTCACGCAAAGCATTCCAACGTTTTTCATTTAATGAAAAACTAAAAGCTTCTTGTTTGTTAGAAGCGAACCAACTTTTTTCTGCAGCATTTTGGCATTCCCAATCAACATCATCACGAACTGTCGGCGGGAAAGAAGCTTTGTACTTGTTTATTAATAATTTGAGTGCTTCAATCTGCAAATCCAAATTATCAGCATCTTTTTTTAAAGCCTCAAGCTTTTGTTTATACGTACTCAACTTGAATCTTAAAAGACAAGCATAAACCCCTACAACTAAGAGCAAAAGCACAAGCAAAAAAATAATCACACAGAAATCAAAAGTATCCATACATAAAAATTTAAATTAAACAATAATCAATAAACTTTTTTTACTATATAAATAAAGATTTTCTTGTCAATGTCGAAAATTAGACAAAAAAATATTTGCAAACAACAAAAAATGGTGTATGATACACCTTATATATAAACAACAAGAAGGAAATTATATTATGGCAAAAAAAACTTTAACCTTAGAAGATCGCGTTAATAATGAATTTGATGAAATGGCAGTCTCCGTTGCCTATGGCAAAAATGAAGGTGAAAAACTCAAAGCCGTTCGCGATTTTAATGCTTTCATTGATAATAATGTTCCTGCAGAAGATAAAGAGAAAATAAAAGCTTTGGTTGAAGAAAGACTAAAAGATAATGACTTTATTTATGGTAGTGAATTTATTGATTTATCTTCCCTCAAAGAATACGCCAATCGTTTGTTTGAAGAACGCAAAGTAGAAAAAGAGTTTGAAGCCCACTCTTCCGAAATGCCGGCAAAAGAAGAAAACAAAAAACAATCACCGACTTTAACCTTGGAAGACCGTGTTAATAATGAATTTGATGAAATGGCTGTCTCCGTTGCCTATGGTAAAAATGAAGGAGAAAAACTCAAAGCTGTTCGCGCGTTCAATACTTTCATTGATAATAATGTTCCCGCCGAAGATAAAGACAAAGTAAAAGCTCTCGTTGAAGAAAGATTAAAAGATAATGACTTTATCTATGGCAGTGAATTTATCGATTTAACCCCGCTTAAAGAATATACCGACCGTTTGTTTGAAGAACGCAAGGTTGCAAAAGAGTTTGAACTCCACTCTTCTGAAGAGATAAAAAAAGAAGCTCCGGAAAATCTTTCCGATGTGGTTCAATCCGTAAAAAACAACGCCAATAACACTCTCGGCGGAATTTTGAGCGGATTGGCAGAAAATGCAGCTAAAAGAGAAGAGCGTAAAATGCCAAGTCCCAATCCCGACCAAGAGGCAGAAAAAGCTCTGCACCAAGCTCTTTTGGATGGTATTGCCAATGAAGAGATTAAAAACATCAAAGGATACAGTAATGACGATTTGAAAAAGATTTTGGCATATCATGATAAATTACTCAATGCCGATGATGGTAACGGCACGGCTTTTGAAAGCTTGTATGATAACAGTATTGCCGATTTGAAAAAATTTGCCGAAGGTAATGTTTCAATCGATAATGACAGTTATGAAACCATGATGCAATTCATCAAAACTTTCGGAACGAACTCTAAAGGACAATTATTACCGGAAGGTAAAGCCGCTTATGATAAATTGATGAGCTTGATGGCAGAACAACAAAGACAAAAAATTCTTGCCAACAAAAAAGAATATCAAAAAAATATTTCTGATGTTGTTCACACCGTCAAAGATAACGCCAATAACACATTGGCCGGAATTTTAGGTGGACTGGCAGCCAATGCCGCTAAAAGAGAAAAAGCTCCAACATCAACAAAAGAAGAAGCTCCGACAGAATTTGCTATCGGAGATGAAGATGCTAATAAGACATCAAAAGTAATGACTTCAGAACAGCAGCATCAGGAACCGAAGAACCCGGAAAATAAAACACATACACCGACATTACCTATTCCGCCTTCTACGGAGCGAATTCCGTTCCAACCGGAAAACACAACCAATGAAACACCAAAACCTCAACCGGAAGAAAAGAAAAAAGGTTTCTGGTCAAAAGCAAAAGATTGGCTTAAAGACAAATGGAAATGGATTGCTGCAACAGCCGCAGCCGCCGGACTGCTCTTATTGAAAACTTGTTCGGGAGGAGATAAAGCCGTAGCACCGACAACACCGGATAAAGACAAAATTTTGCCGGATAAAACCGTCATTCTACCAAATGATAGTATTGAAAAAACAACGCCGCAAGATACTTTGCAGTTAACTTCTGAAGATTTAAGCAACGGTTTTTATCTTGAACGCTCAGCCGGTTTCAAGAGCGAACAAGCCGGCATAAGCTTTAATGATGCAGAAAAAGCCAATAAGGAAGATTTATTGACCTTAAAAAGACTTGTGGCACAAAAGAAATTAGACATGAATCAATTTAAACGTCATGAAACATCTCAAAATAAAGCTCCCGTAAGTTTAGCCGAAGTTGCGTACAAAATGCGAATTGTAACCCAAAACTTTCCTAATTCTAAAATGGCTCAGAGTATGGAAAATATCTTTTCCGGCAAAGTCAGCGAAAAAGATAAAAACAATTTGTATGGCGCATTTACACATATTGATGATTATGGACAACTTATTGATAAAAACGGAAAACCCATAGACACAATTAATATGGACAAAGAAATCAGCGCCGAACGCCGCGGTCCGGGAAGTCAAGAGTATGGAACCGAAGGTACTGACAATAACTTTATACAAGTTTTGAAAAACCATAAAGATAGCTTAAGCAAATAATTCTTAAGCAAAAAAAAATATCATCGATTATCGGTGATATTTTTTTATTATCCTTATTTTATTGCGAAACAATAGTCGGTTGCAAGTTTGGCTCCGTTACCGTTGAAACATCATCAATCGGATAGGCTTGAACATCAATAATATCATTACCTGATTGATAAAGTTCATTTTCAATACGCGTGCTTGGTTGTGGCAGAGCCAACTCACCCGGTTGCAATATCCCTTGCTCACTTTCTTGGCTAATTGGTTTAATCTGCGGTTCTGCGGTAGCTTGAGCCGGTTGTGCATTTTGAGAAGAAACCGGAGCTACGGTAACTGCAGATTGCGATTGCTGTTGTGCCTCATTGGGATCAACTATCGGTGTTCCCAACGGATTAGGAGCATCAGCGGACTGGATAACGACATCGGCATTAACCCCACCGCTGGCATTTGCCGCCGCTCCAAAAACTTCTGTCGGAGTTGAATTAATTTGCATATCTTCCTGCACGGTAAGTGTGTCGGTAAAATCTTGTGCAACAACTACTCCGGAAAATAAAACCAAAGCAGAAGTACATAATAAAAATTTTTTCATTTTCCCTCCTAAATCAAGTTGTTCCTATATAAGATAATCCTGATTTAAGCGTATTCAAGTAAAAAAATTTTTTATACAAAAAAGCCCCCTGAAAATCAGGAGGCTTCTTTGTTTAGCTTAAAACAAGCTTATTCGGCAGGTTTTTCTTCTGCATTTTGATGTTCAAGCTGTTGAGCTTGAGCAGCTTCTTCCTTCAAAGCTTGAATTTCTTTATCGTTTTGAGCAGCTACTTTTCTCAAAGAACGGAGAACCGTACCTGTACCGGCCGGAATCAAACGACCGACGATAACGTTTTCTTTCAAACCGGTCAACTTATCGACCTTGCCTTCAACGGCAGCTTCTGTCAAGACACGAGTTGTCTCTTGGAAGGATGCAGCAGAAATAAATGATTTTGTTTGCAAAGAAGCTTTGGTAATACCAAGTAAAACCGGATCGGCAGTTGCCGGCGTTTCGCCATTGGCAATAACCTTAGCATTCTCAGCTTCAAACACATCTTTATCAACTTGTTCGCCAACGAGGAAGGTTGTATCACCCGGAGCGGTAATTTCAACCTTTCTGAGCATTTGAGAAACAATAACTTCAATGTGCTTATCATTAATTTTAACACCTTGCAGACGATATACGTCTTGTACTTCTTTAACGAGGTACTCAGCCAGTTTTTCGACACCCAAGACACGCAAAATATCATGCGGAGCAGGTATTCCTTCAACCAGCATATCGCCTTTCTTAACGACATCACCATCTTGAACAACGAGGTGACGACCTTTCGGAATTAAATATTCAATCGCCTCTCCTTTCTTCGGTACAACGGTGATACGTTGTTTAGCTTTATAATCCTTACCAAATTCAACCATACCGTCGATGTCGGAGATGATAGCTTGGTCTTTCGGACGACGAGCTTCAAAGAGTTCGGCAACACGAGGCAGACCACCGGTAATATCTTTTGTTTTGGAGCTTTCTCTCGGGATACGAGCCAAAACTTCACCGGCTTCAATTTCTTGACCATCGGCAACGGAAAGAATGGCATCTACGGAAACGTAGTAGCGAACTTCTTTACCATTGTCATAGGTAACCGGTTTACCTTTAGCATCTTTCAAAACGATACTTGGTTTCAAACCGGCATTGGCAGAATTTGAACGCCAATCGATAACTACTTTAGAAACGATACCTGTTGTTTCATCAACAGATTCTTTAACCGAAATATTGTTAATCAAATCAACCAATTCAACCTTACCGGCTTTTTCAGAAATAACCGGAACGGTAAACGGATCCCACTCGGCAACCTTCTGCCCTTTCTTAACTTTGTCGCCTTCTTTAACCAGCAACTTCGTACCGTAAGGAACATTGTGACGAGATTTTTCACGACCTTGAGCGTCTACGATAATGATTTCGCAGTTACGAGACAAGACAATACCGTTACCCTCTTTATCAAAGACGAGGTGTTGATTTTCGAGCTTCATTTCACCGGCGAACGGAACTTCAACAGATGCTTGTTCAGCACCTTTTTGAGCAGCACCACCGATGTGGAAGGTTCTCATGGTCAACTGTGTACCCGGTTCACCGATTGATTGAGCGGCAATAACACCGACAGCTTCACCGATATTAACCGGAGTACCTCTTGCCAAGTCACGACCGTAACAAGCGGCGCAAACGCCTTCTTTGCATTCGCAGGTAAGGACGGAACGAATTTTAACTTGTTCAACACCGGCTTTTTCAACGGCTTCGACGTCGTTTTCATCGACGAGTTTGCCTTTGGGTACAATCAATTCGCCTGTTTCAGGATGAACAATATCTTCCTGAACGGTACGACCCAAGATTCTTTCGCCGATAGAAACGATAACGTTACCTCCGTCAACAACCGGACGAACGATAATACCGCGTTCGGTACCGCAATCTTGTTCGGTAATAACCACATCTTGAGCCACGTCAACCAAACGACGAGTCAGGTAACCGGAGTTAGCAGTCTTCAAAGCAGTATCTGCCAAACCTTTACGAGCACCGTGGGTAGAGTTGAAGTATTCAAGCACAGTCAAACCTTCTTTAAAGTTTGAAATAATCGGTTGTTCAATAATTTCACCGTTCGGCTTAGCCATCAAACCACGCATACCGGCAAGCTGACGCATTTGAGCGGCAGAACCGCGCGCACCGGAGTGTGCCATCATGTATACGGAGTTGATGTAACCGTGATCAATCTTAGAAATGTTTTTCATCATTTCATCGGCAATCTTATCGGTGCAGGCAGCCCAAATATCGACCACCTTATTGTATTTTTCACCTTTGGTGATCAAACCGTTTTGATATTGTTGCTCAAATTCCTTAACTTGTTTTTCTGTTTCGGCAATCAATTCTTTCTTAGCATCAGGAACAATCAAATCGTCCTTACCGAAAGAAATACCGGCTTTACAAGCATTGGTGAAACCAAGAGTCATAATCTTGTCAACGAACAAGCAGGTTTCTTTTTGACCGCAGTGACGGTAAACAATATCAATGATTTCGCCGATTTCTTTTTTCTTAACCAAGCGGTTAACCAAAGAGAACGGAACATTTTTGTGTTTCGGCAAAATTTGCGAAACCAAAATACGACCAGGTGTTGTATCAACGATACCGGTTTTAATTTCACCGTCATCGGTTACATATTCCATACGGCATTTAATTTTGGCGTGCAAATCAACCGTTTTGGCATAGAGAGCCATTTCTACTTCATCTTGGTCGGCAAAAACAGAACCTTCACCGGTCAAGCCGTCAGCTTCATAAGTCAGGTAGTAAATACCCAAAACCATATCTTGAGACGGCACGATAATCGGTTTACCGGATGCCGGAGACAAAATGTTGTTGGTAGACATCATCAATACACGAGCTTCGAGTTGAGCTTCAACCGACAACGGAACGTGAACAGCCATTTGGTCACCATCGAAGTCGGCGTTGAAAGCGGTACAAACCAGCGGGTGCAAGTGGATTGCTTTACCTTCAACCAAAACCGGTTCAAATGCTTGAATACCAAGTCTGTGCAAAGTCGGTGCACGGTTGAGGAGGACCGGATGCTCACGGATAACTTCTTCCAAGATATCCCAAACTTCCGGACGTTCTTTTTCAACCATTCTCTTGGCAGCTTTAATTGTTGTAGCATGACCATAGAGTTCGAGTTTTGCATAAACGAAAGGTTTGAAAAGTTCCAAAGCCATTTTCTTCGGCAAACCGCATTGGTGAAGTTTAAGTTCTGGACCAACGGTAATAACTGAACGACCGGAGTAGTCAACACGTTTACCGAGCAAATTTTGACGGAAACGACCTTGTTTACCTTTGAGCATGTCAGACAAAGACTTGAGCGGACGTTTGTTGGTACCGGTAATGGCGCGAGCGCGACGACCGTTATCAAACAAAGCATCAACAGATTCTTGCAACATTCTCTTTTCGTTACGGATAATGATATCCGGAGCGTGCAATTCCATCAATCTCTTCAAACGATTGTTACGGTTAATAACACGACGATACAAATCGTTCAAATCAGAGGTAGCAAAGCGACCGCCGTCCAAAGGAACGAGAGGACGCAACTCTGGCGGAATAACCGGCAATACGGTCAAAATCATCCATTCCGGTTTGGTGTTTGAATCAATGAAAGATTCAATGAGTTTCAAACGTTTTACCAGCTTTTTACGTTTAGCTTCGGATGCGTTATCTTTAAGCTCGGCACGGATGGCATCTCTTTCTGCTTCCAAATCGATAGAAGCCAAAATTTCTTTCAAAGCCTCAGCACCGATACCGGCACGGAAAGAATCCTCACCATATTCATCAATAGCTTCTTGGTATTGTTCTTCGGTCAAAAGCTCGTTAACGGACAAAGGTGTCAAACCCGGTTCAATAACGATATAGCTTTCAAAATAAAGAACGCGCTCCAAAGCCTTCATCGGAATATCTGTCAAGATAGAGATGCGGCTCGGCAAAGATTTCAAGAACCAAATATGGGCAACCGGCGCAGCCAGTTCAATATGTCCCATACGTTCACGACGAACTTTGGAAAGTGTAACTTCAACACCGCACTTTTCGCAAACAACGCCGCGATATTTCATTCTTTTATATTTACCGCACAAGCATTCATAGTCTTTGACCGGACCAAAAATACGAGCGCAGAACAAACCGTCTCTTTCCGGCTTGAAGGTGCGGTAGTTAATGGTTTCCGGTTTTTTAACCTCACCATAAGACCAAGAACGAATTTGTTCAGGAGAGGCGATTGAAATTTTAATCTGATCAAAAGATTCACCAGAGACCTGTTGACCAAAATATTTCATAATATCATTCATTTATATCTAACTCCTTTACCTTAAACTTCTTCGTTCAACAATTCGACGTTCAAGCACAAAGATTTGATTTCCTTAACCAAAACGTTAAAGGATTCCGGAACACCGGCTTCAAATCCGTCATCACCGCGAACGATAGCTTCGTAAACTTTAGTACGACCGTTAACGTCATCGGACTTAACGGTGAGCATTTCTTGCAAGGTGTAAGCAGCACCATAAGCTTGAAGAGCCCAAACTTCCATTTCACCGAAACGTTGACCACCGAACTGAGCTTTACCTCCCAACGGTTGTTGAGTAACCAAAGAGTACGGACCAACGGAACGAGCGTGCATTTTCTCGTCAACAATGTGGTGAAGTTTAAGCATGTAGATAATACCGACGGTAACCTTACGGTCAAATTTTTCACCGGTACGACCATCATACAAGTCAATTTGACCGGAGGTCGGCAAACCGGCTAAAGACAACATAGAGTTAATATCATCGTTCGAAGCACCGTCAAATACAGGGGTAGCCATCGGCACACCTTTCTTGAGGTTGCGAACCATCTCTTCCAACTCTTTTTCATTCAATGACTTAATGTCTTCTTTATATTGTTTTTCACCGTAAACGGCTTTGAGTTCGTCATTAAGTTCTTGAATAGTCTTTTCGCCTCTCTTGTATTGGTCCATCATATCATTCAGTTGTTTACCGAGTTCTTTAGCGGCCCAACCCAAGTGAGTTTCCAAAATTTGTCCGACGTTCATACGTGAAGGCACACCCAATGGGTTCAACACGATATCGACCGGAGTACCATCTTCCATATAAGGCATATCTTGCAAAGGCAATACGCGAGAAATTGTACCTTTGTTACCATGACGTCCGGCAATTTTATCACCGGTTTGAATTTTACGTTTGGTAGCGATGAAGACTTTAACCATCTTCAAAACGCCCGGCAACAAGTCATCACCGCGTTGTACTTTTTCTACCTTATTTTCAAAGTGTTTTTGGATTTTTTCGACGCGAGCATCAAAAGCGGCAATCAATTCTTCTACTTTAGACATAACATCTTCGTCTTTAACCACGATTTTACGCCATTGAGAAGAAGGAACGCTGTCCAAAACTTCTTCAGTCAATTTAGTTTTCTTAGCAATGCCTTTCGGAGCATCAACAACTTCATGACCGATAAACATAGATTTCAAACGATGTTCGAAGCTGGTTTTGATGATATTGATTTCATCATCACGGTCTTTGGCCAAAGAAGAAATTTCTTCTTGCTCAATAGACAAAGCACGCTCGTCTTTCTCAACACCGCGGCGAGAGAAAACGTGAACGTCAACGACAATACCTTCAATACCCGGTTGAACGCGCAAAGAAGTATCGCGAACATCACTGGCTTTTTCACCAAAGATAGCGCGCAAGAGTTTTTCTTCCGGAGTAACCGGAGATTCACCCTTCGGCGTAACCTTACCGACCAAGATATCACCGGCTTTAACTTCAGCACCGATATAAACGATACCGGCTTCATCCAAGTTACGCAAAGCTTCTTCACCGACGTTCGGAATATCGCGAGTGATTTCTTCTTGTCCGAGCTTGGTATCGCGAGCCATAACTTCAAATTCTTCAATGTGAAGAGAAGTGAAGACATCGTCACGAGAAATGCGTTCAGAAAGCAAAATAGCATCCTCGTAGTTCAAACCGTTCCAAGGCATGAAGGCAACGAGTACGTTTTTACCCAAAGCCAACTCACCCATTTCGGTACAAGGACCGTCAGCCATAATATCACCGGCTTTAACCTTGTCACCGACCTTAACCAAAGGAACTTGGTTAATGCAGGTATTTTGGTTTGAACGACGGAATTTTTGCAATTTATAAATATCAACACCGGCATCGGTTACGTTTTCACCTTCGGAAGTAACAACGATACGGGTAGCATCGACTTGAGAAACAACACCGTCACGTTTAGCAACAACGGTAGCGCCGGAATCTTTAGCCACGGTGCCTTCGACACCGGTACCGACCAACGGAGCTTCGGAGCGGAGCAATGGAACGGCTTGACGTTGCATGTTTGCACCCATCAAAGCACGGTTCGCATCGTCGTTTTCCAAGAACGGAATCAAAGCTGTAGCCACAGATACCAATTGTTTCGGAGAAACGTCGATGAAGTCGATTTCTTCAGGTTTGGCAAATTCAAATTCACCGGCTTTACGGCAAGCAATCAAATCATTAACGAAATGACCGTCTTCTTTAACTTTAGCGTTAGCTTCAGCAATTTTGAACTTACCCTCTTCATTAGCGGAAAGGTAAACCACATCTTTGGTAACCACGCCGTTAACAACTTTACGATACGGACATTCAATAAAGCCGTATTTATTGATACGAGCGTAGGTAGACAAAGAGTTAATCAAACCGATGTTCGGACCTTCAGGAGTTTCAATCGGGCAGATACGACCATAGTGTGTCGGGTGCACGTCGCGGACTTCAAAGCCGGCACGGTCACGGCTTAAACCACCGGGGCCTAATGCAGACAAACGACGTTTGTGTGTAATTTCAGACAACGGGTTGTTCTGATCCATAAATTGAGACAATTGAGAAGAACCGAAGAATTCTCTGATAACAGAAGCAATCGGTTTAGCATTAACCAAATCTTGCGGTTTTACATTGTTCAAAACTTCAGATGACATTCTTTCACGAATGGCTCTTTCCATACGGAGCAAGCCCATGCGATATTGGTTTTCCATCAACTCACCGACGGAACGAACACGACGGTTGCCCAAGTGGTCAATATCGTCAACTTCGCCTTTACCATCGCGGAGTTCAACCAAGTGTTTAACAATGCGCAAAATATCATCTTTACGCAAAACGCGGCAAGTATCCGGAGCTTCTTCAAACGGAATATCCAAAGCTGCGTTCATTTTAACACGACCAACGGAAGACAAGTCATAACGTTCGTTATCAAAGAACAAACCGTTAAAGAGTTGATCGGCAGTATCATACGTAGGCGGTTCCCCTGGACGCATAACACGATAAATATCTAACAAAGCTTCTTCACGGCATGTGTTTTTATCGGCAGCCAAAGTGTTGCGGATGTATGGACCAACGTTAACACCATCAATAAACAAGGTTTTGAATTCTTTAACTTTGGCAGCACTCAATTTATCCAAAACATCTTGAGTGATTTCATCACCGGCTTCGGCAATAATTTCGCCTGTTTTGCTGTCAACAACGTTGTTAGCCAAGAATTTTCCAATAATTTGTTCATTAGAAACTTTATAAAATTCCAAACCGTTATCAACGAGTTTTTGAGCCATACGCGGAGCAAGTTTTTTACCTTTTTCCAATACAACTTCACCGGATTTGGCATCAATCAAATCATAGTCAAATTTAACGCCTTTCATACGTTCGGCATCGAACTTAACTTTCCAGCCTTTTTTGTCGGCGGCATGAGTAACGGCATCGTAAAAATAGTTCAAAATTTCTTCTTTATCCATACCTTTGATTTCGGTACGTTCAATTTCTTTGCCTTCTTTAGCAAGCTTAGCAATTTTAGCTTCCGTTTCTTTAGAGTACAAAGAATAAAGAATAGAAGAAATCGGCAATTTACGGCGACGGTCGATACGAGCATACATCAAATCTTTGGCATCAAATTCAAAATCGAGCCAAGAACCGCGATAAGGAATAACGCGTGCGGCAAACAAATATTTACCGGAAGAAACGGTTTTACCTTTATCATGGTCAAAGAACACACCCGGAGATCTGTGCATTTGAGAAACGACGACACGTTCGGTACCGTTGCAGATAAATGTACCTTTATCTGTCATCAACGGAATATCGCCCATATAAACATCTTGTTCTTTAATGTCATGAATAGATTTTGCACCGGTAGCTTCATCGGTATCCCAAACAACCAAACGCAAGGTTGCTTTAACGGGAGCTGCATAGGTCATATCACGTTTGATACATTCATCAACGTCATATTTCGGCTCTTCGAGTTCATATTTAACAAACTCTAACTCACCGTTACCGGAAAAATCTTTAATGGGGAAAATTGACTTGAAAACTTCTTCCAGACCAAATTCGCAGGGTTCTGCCCCCGGAGTCTGGATAAAGCTGTCATAAGAACCTTTTTGAATTTCGATTAAGCTCGGCATATCCGCAACAGCATCGATTCTGCCGAAACTTCTTCTTACACGTTTTTTGCTCGTATAAGACTTCAACATTGTGCTTTAATCCTTAGGTTATAAATCTGCGACAATACCGGCGAAAAACGCACCCCGACCGCAGATGGTTATGTAACAAAAATCGATTTTTTTAAGTGAACCGCCCCAAACCATTGATAAAAAAATCCACTTGAATGCGATTCGCAAAATAATAAAATTTAAAATTCGTCTATTTATAAACCTTGAGTCTAAAATTGCAAGTATTTTTATCAAAAAAGAGTCAAGTTTTTTATCTTTTTTGCACAACAAAATTTTTCAAAAGAGTCTATAGGATTCATTTTCCACTTTTCCCGATTCGCAATTTGTTTTTTCATCATTTTTTTGGGAAGGCACAATTTTTTGTCAAAAAAAATAACAAAAAAAGCGTACGAATCCAACTTTAGATTCATACGCTTTATGACTTTTCACATTTAAATTTTAACCGCTTTCTTTTGAGCATACCATTCGGCATCGTGACCGTAATTATCTTTGGTATCTGCCTTCAAACCGCTTTTTTTCAACAAAGCGTCAACAATATTTTTAAAACCGAACCAAACGGCATGAATAAAAGCAGTTTTACCGGAATCATCTTGAGCATTAAGATTAATATCCGGTTTTTGCAATAAGGCATTCACCACAGCAATATCACCTTTGACACAAGCCCAAATCAGAGCTGTGTTCATTTGCATATCGGCAAAATTGTAATCGATGTCCGGACGACTTAACAAATACAGGGCAATTTCGGTATGTCCTTTATAAATAGCCCAAATCAGAGCATTTTTTCCATTATTTCCCACATAATTGATATTGAGTTCGGAAATATTTTCAATAAAATATTTTACCAATTCGAACTCACCTTTTTTTACTGCATCAATAAAATGTCTGTGTAATTGATTTAATAATACTTGTTCCATAGCTAAAATAATTAAAAACGTAAAGATATATCTACTCTTTTTTATTTAAAAGTTAAGTCTTTATGACATGAAACTCCACCGGCTAATGCCGGTGGTATCATTTTAGTTCAAGCCAAGCTTGCCCCATATCTTCGCGCCCTTGGTGTTCAATGTAGCGTTGTATCAC
>CASFNB010000014.1 GCA_949295915.1 uncultured Pseudomonadota bacterium
GGCTTCAGGGCACGGACAGCGCGGCAGTCAAACTTTTGCCGTCAAACACGCCGTGTTTGGCCGGCGGCAGCCCAATATCCCACACCGTCATGCTGAACTTGTTTCAGCATCTCATATAGAAAAGACCCTGAAACAAGTTCAGGGTGACGATAAGAATAATATTTGCACCTAAAACAATCTTAATACCGCCTGACTGGCTTGTGAGGCGAGAGAAAGTGAATTGACCGCCAAATTTTGTTGCGTTTGCAATGAAAGCATATATTTTTTCTTGTATATACATGCACCCATAAATTTATTCGGCAGCGATATCATCAGCCTCATGAATCCGCTCAATGTCAGCTCCGACGGCTTTTAATTTTTCTTCCAAATGTTCATAGCCTCTGTCCAGGTGATAAACACGATTGACGATAGTTTCACCTTCAGCAATCAATCCGGCTAATATGAGTGCAAAAGAGGCACGTAAATCCGTGGCCATAACTTGTGCACCGGAAAGTTTTTCAACCCCGCGGACAATGGCAGAAGCGTGCCCGTGAACTTTGATATTTGCCCCCATGCGCAAGAGTTCCGGAACGTGCATAAAACGGTTTTCCCAAATGGTTTCGGTAATCATGGCTGCGCCGTCAGCCGTAAGCATCAGAGCCAAAAACTGAGCTTGCAAATCTGTCGGGAACCCAGGGTAATAGTCAGTCATAATATCTTGTCCGACGAGATGAGCATGGGTCGCATCAACTAAAATTCCGTTCGGAGTTTCGGAAATTTTAACGCCCATGTCTTTAAGAATTTGTAAGGGATTTTGCAAAGTTTGCGGTTGGGCATTGATAAGCTCTATTTTGCCGCGCGTGATAACCGCGGCAGCGGCATACGAACCGGCCTCGATTCTGTCGGGAATAACTTTATGAACGGCACCGTGCAAGCTTTCGACACCTTCGATTGTTATGGTAGAAGTTCCGTGACCGGAAATTTTAGCACCCATGGCAATTAATAATTCTGCCAAATCGGAGATTTCCGGCTCTTTGGCGGCATTTTCAATTATAGTTGTCCCTTGAGCCAGAGTTGCCGCCATCATAATGTTGCAAGTTGCTCCGACCGAAGCAATATTAAAAGGAATTCGTTTTCCTTGCAATTTGTTCGGACAATCGGCAATAATATAACCGTTTTTGATTTCGATTTTTGCTCCCATTTGTTCTAATGCCGAAAGATGAATATCCATCGGGCGCGCACCGATGGCGCAACCTCCGGGGAGAGAAACTTCAACATGACCGTAGCGCGCCAAAAGGGGACCGAGAACATAATAAGAAGCACGCATTTTGCGCACATAATCATAAGGGGCAATCAGAGATGTGGCTTCAGGTGTGCGATAAGAATATGTTTTGCTCGGATGTCCGTCAACAAAATCATCAAATTCGTCAATTTGCGTACCGAGCTGTAAGAGTAGAGCATTCATGGATTTAATATCGGAAAGTTCGGGCATATTGGTAAGAGTGACAGTATCTTTTGTAAGCAAGCTGGCACAAATAAGCGGAAGAGCTGCATTTTTAGCGCCGCTGATATAAATTTTTCCGGAAAGTTTATTCCCGCCGATGATTTTGATTTTATCCATGATACACTCTCCTTAATAAATAAATTTGCCTCAAACCAAAAAAAGCCTGCGATTATTTATCGGCAGACTTTTTCAATTCATCACGAGCTTTTTGTTGTTTTTTTCGTTTTTCCAAATTTTTTTGCAAGGCTTTGGCTTCGCTTTCAAAACGAAGTTCAGCTCGTTTTTTGTTTTGTTGTTTTTTCATCTCTGGCATTTTTTACTCCGATATAGAACTAATAATGATACAATACAAAAATATGATTAATAAAAGAATAAGAATTGAAAAATAAATAAAAGATGATAAAATACCGGTAAAATTAAGGAAACATCATGAAAAAATGGTTTAGAACGGTAATTTTGGGAAGCTTTTTGACTTGTACGGCTGAAGCACAGGAAATTTCCGTTCAGCCATTGAAACAGTTGCTGTCACAGTATGGCTATTCTCAGAGTCAAAAACAGGATACAAACGGAAATTATACCTATTATTATAAAAAGAAAAATTTGTTGATTGTACTGAATGAAGATGCCGTAAGACATAGCCTGAAAAATGCACAGGCCACCATGATTGTTGATAATCAACCACAGCAAAATGTTCAGAATGCGGTTAATGATTTAAGCTCATTTTTTTACAAAATATCGGATAAGCCGCAATATATAGAAAAATGGCTGAATCAATGTATGGAAAGAAAAAGCATGAATATCCAAACCTCAGATAGATTTTTTCAATATAAGTGCTTCCTGTTGGGACATTCATCGGTATTTTTAGCCACACCGATAAAATAAGGAGGATATAATGGCAGATTTAGTAAAATTGGGAGCAGAATATTTAGAAAATAGCACAAAATTTTGTGTAGCATCGGAACATGCTCAAAAAATGGAATTGTGCCTATTTTCTCCGGATGAAAAAGAAGAAACTCGCATTCCGATGGAAAAGCAGGGAGATGTTTGGCTTGCTGAAGTGAAGGGAATCAAACCGGGACAAAAATATGGATATCGCGCCCACGGCGAATATAATCCCGATGAAGGATTGTTCTTCAATCCACGCAAATTGGCCATGGATCCTTATGCTCTGGAAGTGTCGACAACATTTAAAAATTGGCGTTCCGAAGATTTGAGTGTAGAAAATGATGCGGATACGGCGAGTATTATGCCCAAAGCCGTGGTGGTTGATAAAAATGCCATTTTTGATATGCAAAAATATCCTTATTTGGGAAAACGCCCTCAATTCAAAATCGGTAGCAATATCATTTATGAAACACATGTAAAGAATTTTTCCTATCTCAATCCGAATATACCGGAAGAAAAAAGAGGTAAATTATCTGCCTTATCAGATGATTGGACTATAGAATATTTACAAAAAATAGGTGTCAATAACATTGAGCTCATGCCCATAACCCCAACATGCCCGGGACGGCAGATTCCCGAAACGGAAGGACGTTTTGACAGTTGGGGGTATAATCCTTATTGCTATTTTGCGGTTGATCCGCGTTACGGCAATTTGCGAGATATGGTTGAAGTTATTAACAAATTGCACCAAAACGGAATCAAATTAACCATAGATGCGGTCTTAAATCATACCGGAGAACATGCCGCCCGCGGATATTGGAACCGTGCCCTCTCGTTTAAGCTTTTAGACAGTCCGAATTATTATCGACCGGCAGGAAACAAAAAAGCCGATTATATGAATTCAACCGGTTGCCATAATAATTTTAATCTGGATTCCAAACTCGGACATATGTTGTTGCATGATTATATCAACCATATGCATGCTCTTGGTTTTGACGGAATTCGTTGGGATTTGGGCGGAGATAATGCCTTAAATCAATATGGAGAGTTTCAAGATAACGGAGCCTTTATTCAAGAATTGAAATATGCGGCAAATGAATTGAATATGGAAATGTTTGTGGAGCCATGGAGTGCAATGGGCGGAAATTATACCGGACGTTTTTCCAGATTAGTTCCCGGCGTGAAGGAGTGGAGCGATAAAAGAAGAGAATTTACGGCAGATTTTTTCAGCGCTCGAGAAAATATGGCAGGAGAATTCGGAAAACAAGTATCCGGCTCATCCATATCAGATTATCAAAAGAAGGAAACAGCCATGGTTGGCACGGCCTTTACTCATGATGGTTTCAGCTTGGTTGGAGCATTTAAATATCATAAAGATACAACAGATAACGGAGAACAAGGACGAGACGGTAGTCCGGATCATTATGCAAAATCATATGACGAAGAAGAGCTTTATCGGCGTTCGGCAACGGCTGCAGCAATGAATATTTTAAGTAAGGGAATTCCTCTTATGCGAAACGGTGATGAGATAAGCTATGCCAGCCCCAATAATAATCCCTATTGCATAGATGATCATACGGTATGGCTGCAATGGAAAAATATGAACGACAAAGAGAAAAAATTGTTTAAGCAGATTTGTCGGTTAAATGCTTTGCGTCGTCAACACCCGATTTTTACGGATTTAAGCTTATTTGACGGTAAAGAAAATCCGGAAAACGGAGTGAAGGATATCACATGGCTTCGTCCCGACGGTAATGAAATGACGGTTGCCGAGTGGACACTACCGTATCATAAAACCGGAGCTTATATGTTAAACGGAGCCGCTACGGAAAACAGAGCTTCGGATGACGATTTTCTGATTATGGTTTCCGGAGATAATTATCATACCATTAACTACAAATTGCCGACACCGCCTTCAGGAGGAAAATGGCAGTTGCTGTTGGATACCTCGGAAGGGGAGTTTAGTAAAAATATGCGCCAATTTGAGGCTGGCAGTGAATATGCGCTCAAGCCATACTCTTTTGTCATAATGACTAAGAAAAAATCAAAAGTCCGCATCAATCAGAGAACGCTTGCCGCTATGGTTGCCAAACATCAAGCATCAAGAAAATAAATATATTCAGCTGATTTTTTATCAAAAATTAAGTAGTTTGAATTATAACTTTTTTATAACAAAAAACGCAAAGAGGAATAAAATGAAAAAATATTGCTTAATATTAGGTATGGTTGCGGCTTTAAGTTGCTGTGCCGAATTGGATAAATATATCAATGTCGGAGAAAATGCCTCCGCACAAGAAAAATTCAGAGCCTGTGCTTTGAGCGAAGCACAAACCAAATTGAAAAACGGCACGCTGTTTGCTCAAGATATGACAACAACCAAAAATGAAATTGTCAATACTTGTTTGAAGAAGATGGCTTTGCAAGCCGCCGGTATTGATTCGGAAGCAGAGAGTATTGCTTCAAGCATCATCAACAGCTTAAAAGCGGCTCAATAAAAGCATAAAAACCTTCCTCTGCCAAAGAGGAAGGTTTTTTTTGATACAATGTCAGAGTTGTTTTGAATAAAACATAAGCTCTTCAACCACAATAGCGCCGACACGGATAGGTTCGGTTGAAAGATAATGATAACCGTCGCGGAGCAACAGCTCTTTTGAACGCAGGTTTGTGGCATCACAAGCCAAGGTAATGGATTTGTAACCTGCTTTGCGCATAATGGCTTCAAAGAGCTGAGTAGCCTCATAGCCGTAGCCTTTATGTTCATAAGCTGTAGCGGTAGCTCTGGTTCGTACAATGGAATTACCTTCAACTTCATCGCCGAATATAAAGCCGACCATTTTGTTTGTTTCGTTAAGGATAACAAAATATCCGGTAAAACGGTCGTTATTATATTGTTGCGCGACAAAATTCTTGGCGCCGTCAATATTTTGAAAATGCAAAACCAAAAACTTTTCCCATTCGGTTTTTGAGGTCAGATAAAGCTGATAGAATTCTTTGTATCTATCAAAAGAAAAAGGTTCTAAAGAAACGAGTTTTCCTTTTTTGGAACGAATGGTTTTTAAAATTTTTCCTTGTTTCATAAAAAATATTTTTAATGATTAAACATACTAATTATTTGAATGGAGTAAAACATAACATATTTAAGAAAAAAATCAATATTGATGTTTTTGGGAGGCTATGCTAGTTTAAAAAAACAATTTTGAAGGGGGAAGAAAGATGAATGATAAAGGTTTTATTTGTTTGAGCAATGCCAAAGCAGAGTGCAAAATCTCGCTTTGGGGCGGAAATTTGTTGTCATATCGTCCAAAAAATGAAGAACATGATATCTTTTGGCTGGGCGATTTGAACAAGTTTGACAATGTACAAGCCATCCGCGGCGGCATTCCGGTTTGTTGGCCGCGTTTTGCCGAAGAAGCGCTGAACAATCATCTTCCCCGTCATGGCTTTGCTAGGCTCGCCACATGGGCTTTGCAAAAGGTAAATGTTGATGAAAACAAAATCGAAGCCGAACTTTCTTTGACGCCCGATGCCCAATATAATCTCAATATGTCGGTAAGGCTTTTAATCAAAATCACCGACAAACTGGAATATGCGCTGGAAACGACTAATTTGAGCGATGAAGAGTTCTCTTTCAGCGAAGCTCTGCACGCTTACTTTAACGTAAGTTCCGTTAATGATGTTGAGATTAAAGGTTTATCCGGTCATCAGTATAAAAATTCGCTGGACGGTAAAATTTATACTTTGGAAGAAGATTTAGAGATTAAAGGTGAGTTTGATTCCATTTTCTTAAATCAAGTTGAACCGATTAAAATCGTTGATAAATCTTATAATCGCGAAATTGTTATGAAAAAGCAAGGCTCAAAAACCACGGTTGTGTGGAATCCCGCCAAAGATTTAGCCGAAATGAGCCCCGAACAATATAAAACCTTTGTTTGTGTAGAACCCTCAAATGTGGGAGACTATTGTGTCAAACTCGCTCCGCACGGCAAACACACAATTTCCGCAACGATAAATGTGAACAATTTAAGATAAAATTTTTGTATTATTAAATATGGGAAGGACTTGTTATATAAATCCATTTGCCGTTAAATAATCATAAATTTCATCCGCCATAATCTGATGACCTTGAGCATTAGGATGAGTCGCATCTTTGTACAGTTCTTTAAGTTTGCGATTTTGTTCATCATAATATCTATGCGCAATGCTATCACCAATTATTCCGATATTTTTGACCATTTACATCTCCTAAAGCGTCTTTGAAAAAATTAAACATCTTTAATCAATAAAGGTCAAAAGAATTATTAATTTATTCTCAAAAGTTGCTAAAACCTAAACAAAAAATCTGCCAATTTAGCGGAAATATCAAAACCGATGCGTTTTTGCCATGCAATTATCGGACTAATTTTTATGATGAATTTAAGCTTTTAAATAGGAAAATTGATATATTTGATATGAAAATAATTGATATTTTTGATTTTTAGGTTAATCTGCAAAAAGAGAACTTATAATTTAGGTATAATTGAAAATTAAAATGTATTATTATGAAGAAAAAAATGAAAACTATTGGCTTAATCGGTGGTATGAGTTGGGAAAGTACAGTAACCTACTACCAAATTATCAATGAAACTGTTAAAGTGCATTTAGGCGGTTTACATTCAGCTAAGATTTTGTTGTATAGCGTTGATTTCGATGAAATTGAACGTTGCCAGTCTTCAGGAGATTGGAATAAAGCCGCGGCATTGTTGGCTGATTCCGCTCAAAGATTAGAACGAGGTGGAGCAGACTTTCTTGTGATATGCACCAATACGATGCATAAACTTGTTCCTCAGATTCAACAGGTTATCAATATTCCGGTACTCCATATCGCAGAGGTTACAGCAGATGAACTAGTAGAGCATAATATCCGCAAAGTTGGATTACTTGGAACTAAATACACAATGACCCAAGACTTTTATAAGAATAAGCTTATGGAAAGAGGCATTGACATCATTGTTCCTGATGGGAAAGATATTAATATCGTAAACAATATCATTTATAATGAATTGTGCTGCGGTTTAATCAGCCAGACATCAAAAGCAAAGTATTTGGAGATTATCTCAAAACTTCAAAAATGCGGAGCCGAGGCAATCATTCTTGGTTGTACAGAAATTGGTTTGTTGATTAAACAAGAGGATATTTCCCTACCGGTTTTTGATACAACTTTGATACATGCTCAAAAAGCGGCGATGTTAGCTATTGAAAAGATTGTTAGCTAAATTTTTTATTGTAGAAAATCATCAGAACACCATCTGATGATTTTTTCTTTTAAAAGTCCGGTAAATTTATAAAAATCATCAAATTAAAAACCGTGCAAATCGGACTCATTCAAAGGCTTGGAATACATACAAAGAAAGCACCTCAATAGGTGCATTCTTAAAAATGGTGCCGCCTGCTGTGCAGTTATCGGACTAATTCTTATGATGATTTTAAGAGATTAACAAAGAAAGTTAAAACTTATCATAATAAAATTTTAATGTTTTCAACCTAAATTAAAATAGATGGTATAATTAGAGGAACGCAATATGATTTTGTTTCGAGCTAAAAAAATAATTTTTATGATTTGTTTGGCATTTCTTTTTTTCACCTCTTTTGTTGCAGCGGAACAAAAAGAACAAGATATTAATAAACAATATGAAAATATTGTAAAATATATAAAAGATAATCCCCAGCAAGCCATAAAAGACTTAAAAAAATTAGCAGATAAAAATAACTCTGCGGCTATCGAATATTTAATATTGCTTAGTATATATGAACCTCAAAAAGTAAATACGCCAGAATTTGAGAAAATAGCTCATCGCTTACATACAGATGTTATGGCTCAATATGAAAAAGTTGTTCCAGATTCTCCGTTTTATAGAATGTATCAGAGCCAATATGAAGATAAAGTGAAAGATGATTATCTCAAATGTTACAAAGAGTTAAGTTGTTTAATAGAAGTTGGAGCTTACTCTTTTTCGAAATTTTTTAGTATATGGAATCAACAAAGCACAGATATACGCTATGTTCCATGGAAAATAGTTGTTCCTTGCCCAACAGCTCAAAAACTTCACTTAACAGCAATTATGGATGGTGCCGGAGCTGGTCACGGTGCAGAAACTTTAGATATTTCAGATTGCAGTCAATATCCGCAATATGAATTTCCAGCAGATGTTGAAGAATATTATAACTATATTCAACGAGAACTCGAATTTTATAACCCCGGCTCAATACGTTATTATTATATGGCAAAAAATATTTATGAAAATATTTTAAACCATTATGATCCGGATTGGAACTTTGAGCGCCGTTATTATCCGGATCAAAAATATTTGCAAGCGTTGCCTCTTGAAGCATGGGCAATGGAATCATATCCGAATTATAAATATTTTGATGAAGTTATAAAACATGGAATAGGCTTTAATCAAGCTGTTGAGAAACTAACAAAACATTATGTAAAAACATTTCAGGTTTCTGAAGAAAAAGCTTACTCTTATGCTCGTTACACGATGATTCCAATGGCAGCACAGAGCTCTGCTGTTAATAAAGACACATTGCGTTATAAGATTTTTTCAGGGGTTCCTGTTCAGGAAATTAAAACGTGGATTGAAAATAAGAAAATAAAGGGGGGAGTTTTTGCCGAACCTGAAACGCCACATCAAAAAGATGAAATCCTAATGGTAAGCATACATCGACCGGACGTGTTAAAGATGTTGATTGAAACTTGCCCTAATAATGAAGAAAAATTGGGGTGCGGTGGTTTGAACACGGATATTGATGCTGAAAATGCATTCGGTAAAACGGCTTTAATGTATGCCGCACAATATGGGTTTATGGATAGTGTCAAAATTTTGCTTGAAGCCGGAGCAGATATAAACGCTCAAACCACAACAGGAAATTTAGAAGATAATAATTGTTGGGATAATATTTGCATTGCAAATGGAGAACGTACAGCCCTGATGTATGCCGTGCAAGAAGGACATCTGGATATAGCAAAATATTTGGTAGAAAAAGGGGCTGACATAAATCTGAAAGATTCAAAAGGAATGAGTGTTTATGATTATTTAAGCGGTAAAGCTCCATATTTGGGAAATATTAAGAGAGCTCCAACATCAATAGAAAACGATTTTTATCCGCCGAAAAAATATGAAAATAAAAACGTAACATTAGAGCAAGCTCAAGATTTTGTTGAATTCTTAAACAATCATGCAAAAGTCCGATAAGTTGCTAAAATTTGCTCTTTAAAAAATCCTCAAAATCGGACTCTCTGAAAAGCTTGGAATACATACAAAAAAACCGCCTAATTGACGGAAATCTCAAAAATGGTGCCGCAGGCAAGCTTGTGCGCGCGGCTCTGCCACCGCGTAAACCAAAGGTTCTCGCTTTGCTCGCTCTCCTTCGCCAAACTTCGCTTGGCTCTGTCGTCAGACTTGCTCTTGCCCCCGCAAGTCCGATTTCTCACAAACAATACTTTTAAAACACAAAAACGCCCCTAAAGGGCGCTCTTGTGTTTTAATGGTGCGCGATACTGTGCGATTATCGGACTAAAGATTATGAGGATTTTAAGCGGTTAATAAGAAAAGTTGAGCTTTTTAACGAGTCGTTGTTTGATGTCGTTAATGGCTAAAGATTAAATTAATGTTAATATTAACTAAATTTTTATATTATTGTGTAAAAATTAGTATAACTATAAAAATATAGTTATACGGGGAAATATTATGGCAAGGAAAGATAAGAATATAACACCATCTGTTACAACTGTTTTGCAGAATTTAGGATATAATGTTGCGGATTGGGATGATTCTAAAAGCAAATTAACTGATGATATTAAGAAAGTTTTATCTTGCTCATCAAAGAGACAAACAGGGCGTGAAGGTTATCCGGATAGAATTTATTGCGATGGAAAGAATAAGCTGCTTATTCTTGTTGAAGAAAAGCCCACAATGAAAGAACATGATTTAGAAGATATAGAAAAGGGTGCTGTAAGTGGCATTAAATGGTATTTAAGTCGTTTTCAAGAAAATAATTTAGACAATTCTCAAAAAAATGTTTTTAAATCATGGAGAATTTTAGGTATTGCTGTAAGTGGGGATTTATTAAAAGAATATCAATATAAATTTAGTTGTTTTATGCTAGACAATAGAGAGCAAAAGATTATTTCTGTTCCTCAGATTACGAATTTTGTAAATAAAGACTCTTTTTTAGCTTTATTCAATAGTTTGAATGAAGAAGAGGCTGTTACAAAAATAAGTTCCTCAAGTAAAAAAATAAATAATCTTCTTAGATCTATAGATTCGCAAAAAAGACCAATTTTATTGTCTGCTTTGATGATATGTCTTCATAATAAAAATACAGGATCTTTCTCCGCAACTTATAGCACTATGGATACAACCACATTAGCGGATAATATCTTACTTCAAGCTCCTCGTGTTTTAAAAAACGAAGGAATTCCGGCTGAAAAGCTAGAAGTATTAGATACTGAATTAGCATTTTTGAAAACGGATGTTACATTAAGAACAAGTGATATTTTAAAACAGATTCTGGATGAACTAAAAAATAATGTTATTCCTTTACTTACTGGTAATTTTGCTAAATCTTCAAATTATGATATTATTGGAAGGTTTTATGAAGAATTTTTAAAATATGCAGGTGTTTCTAATGTAAAAAAAGGTATTGTTTTGACTCCTCGCCATATTACAACCCTTTTCACTAAACTAATCGATTTGAAAGAAAATGATAAAATAGTAGATTTATGTTGTGGAACAGGAGCTTTTTTGATTGCTGGGATGAATGCTATCATAAATAAAATTGAAAAAAGCAATAGAACAGATAAACAAGAAGCCATTGCTAATGTAAAACAGACACAGTTACTTGGCTTTGAAATAAATCCTACTATGTATATATGTGCTATATCAAGTATGATGTTTAGAGGCGATGGAAAATCATCTATTTACAATTATGATTCGATAAAAGATTGTAGAGCACAAGAAAAGCTAGATGAATTTAAAGCTACTATTGGTTTTATTAATCCTCCTTACAGCGGCAAGGAAAATAAAGAAGATCCAACACCGAAGGAAATAACATTTTTAACAAAGTTATTAGATAATTGTTCTCGTTATGGGATAGTTATTGCTCCTCTAAGTATGTATTTTAAAGATGAAGCTATTCGTGATAACATCTTAAAAAAACATACATTAAAAGCAGTAATAAATATGCCAAAGGATTTATTCCAACCAAATGCTTCTACTCATACAGCTATAGCTATTTTTGAAACCAATAGGGCATTTGATTATAATAATGATGAAGTAATTTTTTATGATTTGCGAGACGATGGCTTTGTTCTTGCTAAAAATAAAGGCAGAACAGATATCTACAATAAATGGAATAGCATTGAAAAAAAATTATTATCTATAATAAGAGGAACAAATAATGGTGAAAAACCAGATGATATCATATATGTAAAAACAAAAATCAAACCCAAAGATGAGTGGACTATTTATGCTCATAGTAAAACAGATTATTCTAATTTATCTGAACAGGATTTTATTAATTCTGTGCGTGAATATATGATATTTGAGGCTAAAAAAGACATCGGTATATTATTTGAAGAAAAGTCAGAGGCCGAAATGCTTGATATTCTAAGCGCATATTATAAGGAAAATAAAAATGAAGCAATTTAAATATTTTCCTTTTTCTGAGGTTTTTGATTATAAAAGAGGTGTTCGCTTTACAGAAGATGAGCATATTATAGGAGATATTCCTTATGTTTCTTCCTCTAAAGATAATAATGGCATTAATGACTATGTAGCACCCCCTTTAACAACAAAAAAAGGAGCTAAAGTAATTGTCTATAATAATTGCTTAACAATTAGCAATAGTGGTAGTGTCGGATATCTTTTTTATCATAATTATAATTTTATAGCATCCGATCATGTTACGATTTTTTGGCCTAAAGGTAGAATGTTAACAAAAAATATAGCTCTATATCTTAAGCCAGTTTTTGAAAAAATACGTTATAAGTATAATTTTGGAAGAGAGATAAGTAATAGTAGATTGGAAAGAGAAAATATCCTTCTTCCTGTAGATAAAAACAATGCTCCTGATTGGAATTATATGGAGAATTATACAAATAATATAACAAAAAATGTAAAATTTAATCCTATTGAAACTTTAAACATATCAACTTGCTATAAAGATATAAAAAAATGGGGCGAATTTTCCTTTATAGATAAAAAACTATGGACACGAATAACACATGGGCAACGATTAATTGCTGAAGATCGAATTAGTGGCGATATTGATTATTATTCAGCTTCCGAATTTAACAATAGCCAAACAGATCAGATTAGCAATCCTCTTTTTATAGAAAAAAATTGCATAGTATATAATACATTTGCATCTGCTTTTTATGTAGAAAATGAATTTACAGCATCAGATGAAATATACTGTTTCCATAACGAGAAACTAAATAAATATAATGCATTGTTTATAACAACAATTATGAAGAAAAATAAGTATAAATTTCAATTTGGCAGAAAAGCTTTTTATAATAAATTTTGTAATGAGACTATTCGTTTGCCAATAACGCAAAAGGGTGATCCTGATTGGCAATATATGGAAGACTATATCAAATCATTGCCTTATGCAGATTTAATATAGAGGAATACATAGTCCTTAATATTGAAATTTTTGTTTTAGTACTTTTATTTCAGGCTTGGACAAATTAATATATCACATCAAAAACATCATTTATACAAAACTTCTTTTCTGATTTACCGAAAAGTTAAAGGATTTTTGTCCGTTCCTTAGTAATCCCGTCCAAATCGTAGCAAAATGTCATTGGTTTTGTGAGTTTTAGGGGCTCGCGGATGGGAAAATATACCGCATAATATAAATAGTTAATGAGCAAAACACTATTTATGAAAGGAAAAAACAATGTGGTATGTAAAATTAAATAATACAATTCTTCCAACGCCTTATCAGTATTTTAGCGATTGCCTGGCTGAGTGTAAAAGATTGCAGCGGGTTATGGTGGCTGTGTTTTCTGAACCGGTATTGATTGGCTAAGTTTGGTATAAAGGAGATTTGAGATGTTAAAGAATTTTGAAAACTGGCTTTTGGAACAGAATTATAAACCTTCTACCGCTTTTGATTATTGTGCAGTTATCGGACTAAAAATTATGAGGATTTTAAGGAATTATCAAGACAAATTAAGATGTTTGAGGACAGCTAAAAATTACACCTCATACATAGTACATTGAATTCAGCCATATTATGTTGAATAGAAAGGGTTACCTAATTTTTTGTACCATTAATTGTTTGCAATATGCCAAATGATTAGATTTTGCTTTTGTGACAGCTCCTTGCAATAAGTCTTTATAATTGGGTTCATTATACATACGATATTGAAAATCAGCCTTTTCAGCTTCTTTTATTGCATTCAGTTCTTCTTTTGAGGGCGTCTTTTTTATTCCAATTTTGAAACCAGACTTTTTTGTTTCAACGGCATTAACAACTTCTTCCTTTTGAACGTTTTTTAACTTGTTCCAAGCATCTTTTCTGGCTTCTAGTGAAGAGTAATCACAAATTTTGTCTTCTTGCCCGTTGATTTTATACCACATATCTCGCAAGTTATATTTGGTAAGCAAAACACAAGAATTATCATTTTCTTCTGAAACAAGAGGATTAATAACATCTTCTTGCTGTTTGGAATGATTAATAGAAATTTCATATTCAGGTAATAACATACCCAGAAAGTCTTTCATCTCTTTACGCATATCCTCACCGTGGGAATCATGATAATAAATTGTTTTGCTTTTATTATCAACAGCCATTGCTACAGCGTGAGAGCCGCAAAAACATGCCTGTGAAGGAAGTAATAAAGAATAAAAGTTTTGATTGGATTGTCGGTCGTTTAATAATGTTGTTCCCAAACCGACTAAAGCATTAGCATCAATTTTACTTTGAGCCCCGTTTATTTGAGATTCAACACTTAGCCTTTTTACTGAAAAACCATTTTGCTTAAATAAAATATTGTCTAAATCATCTGATTTTTCATTCCAAGTAAGATGTGTATTAAGTACATCTTCTTCCTTATATTTGGCAACCATAATAACCTCCGCATTCGTATTATGGTTGAAGGATACCATAGTTGAGCAAAAAATAAAAGATTTTTTTATTTTATCGGACTGGGATTTTATTTAGCAAAAAGCTTGATTTTCTTAGGTTTCACTCAAAAAGTCCGATAAGTTATCAAAAAACGCCAATTTTAAAATCCTCAAAATCGGACTCTCTGAAAGGCTTGGAATATATACAAAAAAACCGCCTAATTGACGGAAATATCAAAAATGGTGCCGCTGGCAAGCTTGTGCGCGCGGCTCTGCCACCGCGCAAACCAAAGGTTCTCGCTTCGCTCGCTCTCCTTCGCCAAACTTCGCTTGGCTCTGTCGTCAGACTTGCGTTTCCCCCGCAAGTCCGATTATTTACTAACGATACGTTTAAAACACAAAAACGCCCCTTAAGGGCGCTCTTGTGTTTTAATGGTGCCGCTGGCAAGAATCGGACTTGCGACCCCGTCATTACCAATGACGTGCTCTACCACTGAGCTACAGCGGCGACAACGAGAGAAACATACAAACAATTATCATAAAAATCAAGTATAATTTTTGCCTTTTGATAAAAAAATTTTTTATTCCAACAAAAAAGCCCTCAAATGAGGGCCTTAGTATTAGAAAATCCGCCTATATTAACGGCCGAAAACGGCATCTTTGAGGCGTTTTAGGGTTGCTTTGGTGACCGGACGCGCTTTTTCGGCACCTTCCAGCAACATTTCTTCCACCTCGTTGAAGTGAGCCATATAGTAATTATATTTTTCTCTCGGTTCTTTGATTTCATTAACCACCGCATCAAGCAACATATTTTTGATGTGACCATAGCCGAGTTTACCTTGGCGCAAACCGTCGCCCATTTCTTGAAGTTGTTCCGGTGTGGCTATTGATTTATAAATTTCATAAACCAAAATTTCATCAGGATTCTTAGGTTCTTCCATCGGGCGAGAGTCGGTTTTAATCGAGAAAATGGCTTTTTTAATGGCCTTATCATCTTCAAACAAAGGAATGACGTTGCCGTAAGATTTGCTCATCTTGCGACCATCAATACCGGCAACCACGGCCACATTTTCATCAAAACGATAAGTCGGCAATTTTAAAAGCTCTTTGCCATAATGTGCATTGATGGCGCCGGCAATATCACGAGCGATTTCCACATGTTGAACTTGGTCTTTGCCCACCGGCACAATATCGGCATCATAAGATAAAATATCGGCCGCCATCAAAGTTGGGTAGGTATAAAGTCCCATGTTGATACCGTCATCATCAGGTTTTCCGGCTTCGCGGTTTTTATCAACGGCGGCTTTGTAAGCGTGTGCTTTGTTCATAAAACCTTTGGGCGTGTAGGCATACAAAATGGTTGTGATTTCCGGAATTTCGGGAATATCGGATTGACGATAGAAATAAGATTTTTTCGGATCCAGACCGCAAGCCAAATAAATGCAGGCAATTTCTTTGGTCATTTCGTTCAAAACGGCAGGATTCTTCTCAGCATTAATGGCGTGATAATCGGCAATAAACATATAATGTTTGCCGCCTTGAGCCAAGGCTTCTTTTCCGAGCGCAATAGCCGGTTTGATGGCCCCGAGATAGTTGCCGAGGTGGGGCTTTCCGGTAGGTTTAACACCGGTTAAGACAGTTTTGTTTTCAAACATAAAATTCTCCGTATGTATTATCTTTACAAATTGGCACTAAAATAGCCTAAAGGATAAATAAAATCAAGAGATAAGGAAAATAAAAGAATTTTTTTATTTAAGCTTGCTTAAAGTTTGAATTTGTGGTATAATCTATACCGCTAAAATGAATTATTTTAAAATTTTTATATATGGATTGTGGACGAATTCAACAAGGCTATTGTTTAGCCATGGGCAAGAAAGTGAGTTTTCTTCGCCGCAAAGGTCTGTGTCCGTGTTCTAACGCCTTCGGGTGGAACGGCAACGGCTATTGGGACGAAGCAAACGATGCCCCTCAGCAGAAATCGCCTTCTTCCTCTGAAAATGACGGCTTCTTGGATGAAACCAAAGCACATGATTATGAAGAATATTCATACGCTGCGGAACAAAAATATCAAGAAGAGTGTCGTGAAGAGGAACGTCGTCGCGAGGAGGAAGAGTACGAACGCCGCCGCGAGGAGGAAGAAGAGGAACGTCGTCGCGAGGAGGAAGAGTACGAACGCCGCCGCGAGGAGGAAGAAGAGGATCGCCGCCGCGAGGAGGAAGAGTACGAACGCCGCCGCGAGGAGGAAGAAGAAGATCGCCGCCGCGAGGAGGAAGAGTACGAACGTCGCCGCGAGGAGGAAGAAGAAGATCGCCGTCGTGAGGAAGAACGTCGAGATCATGATGATCAATATCATGATGAAGATCCGTGGAATGATAATCATGATGACGATCATCACAGTCTCTTCGACGATGACGATGATGACGATCATCACAGTCTCTTCGATGACGATGATGATCCGGACGATGATTATAATGATCCGGATGATTATGACGATCCGGATGATTATGATGATCCGGATGATTATGATGATGATCCGGACGATTATGATGATGATCCGGACGATGATTATGATGATGATCCGGATGATGACGATGATGATCCGGATGACGACGAGGGCTGGTAGCAAAAAAACCTTTGATAGCTTGCGGGCTGTCAAAGGTTTTTCTGTTTTTTAAATGCAAATTTCTGTTGTTTTTATTTCAAAAATTGTTATTCTATGCCTGTTTGAGTTAAATAACAAAATAAATAGGACAGAAAATAATGTTAGATATTAAATATATTGCCGAAAATCCGGAAGTGATAAAAGAAGGATTGGCCAAAAAAGGATACACCAAAGAAGATATAGATATTGATGCGCTGATTGCGCTTTACAAAGATATAAACAAATTAAAAACCTCATCCCAAGCTCTGTCCGAAGAAAAAAACAAACTCAGTAACTCAATCAAATCCGCTTCCGCAGAAGAACGTCCGGCTATCATCGCCAAAAGTAAGCAAATTGGTGAAGAATTAAAAGTTGAACAAGAAAAACTGGCTGCCGAACAAGAAAAGTTTGATATGGTTATGTGGCGCATGCCCAACATGCCGAGCCCTGAAAGTCCGGTCGGTAAAGACGATTCTGAAAATGTAGTCCGTCGTAAAGTCGGCGAATTGCCGAAGTTTGATTTTACTCCGCGTGACCATATTGAATTGATGGAATTGAATGATTGGTCTGAAATGGAACGTATTGCCAAAGTTTCGGGTTCTCGTACCTATGCCATTAAGAACGATTTGGCAAAATTGGAATTGGCTATGCACATGATGGTTTTGGATAAATTGCGTGCCAACGGTTTTACCGTAATTACCGTTCCGTCAATTTCTAAAGAAAAACCTTTGTATGGTCAAGGCTATTTGCCGTTCTCTCGCGATGAAGTTTACTACATGCCGGCAGATGATTTATATTTGTCCGGTACCGCAGAGTTAATTTTGAACTCTTTGCGTGCTGATGAAATTTTGCAAGAAAATGAACTTCCGATTCTCTATGCCGGATTTTCTCCTTGTTTCCGTCGTGAAGCCGGAGCCGCCGGAAAAGATACCAGAGGCTTGGTTCGCGTTCACCAATTTATGAAAACCGAGCAATTTGTCATTTGCAAAAATGATGTTGCCGAAAGTGAAAAATGGCACAAGAAATTGTTGCAAATTTCAGAAGAAGTTTTGCAAGATTTGGAATTGCCTTATCAAGTTTTGGAAGTTTGCACCGGAGATATGGGCGCTCCGAAATATCGTCAATATGACTTGGAAGCTTGGGTTCCGTCGCAAAATTGCTATCGTGAAACCCACTCTTGCTCCAACATTACCGAATGGCAAGCACGCCGTACCAACTTGCGTTATCGTGACAATGCCGATGGTAAAGTTAAGTTTGTTCACACTTTGAACAACACCGGAATTGCCACACCGCGCGCTTTGGTTCCGTTTATTGAAAATCACCAAAATGCCGATGGCACGATTAACATTCCGGAAAAATTGCGCCCCTATATGGGCGGTGTTGCCAAAATCGGTAAAAACGCATAGATTTTTATATGACAAAAAAGCGTCCGTAAGGGCGCTTTTTTACTGTATTGAAAGAAAAGAAAATGCTTAATTTACAGCAGGTTGAATATATTTTATTCGATTGGGATAATACCTTAGCGGAAAGTCGCACCTGTTTGGTGGCAACCGTCAATGAAATTTTAAAAAAATATAATTTGCCGGATTGGGAGCAACAAAAAAGCAAGCGTAATCCCAATTTGTCTTTTCGTGACAATTTTCCCAATGTCTTCGGTGCGGAAAAAGCCAAAAAAGCCTATCAAGAATATGCCGAACTTTATAAGAAAAATGTTGTTCATATGCTGACAACCTTTCCTAAAGTGAAAGAAACATTAGAGTTTTTGAAAGCGCGGGGCAAAAAAATTATAATTTTGACCAACAAAGACCGCAAATTATTGGATTTTGAATTACCTTTGCTGTTTGAAAAATCTTTATTTGACCGCATCGTTGCCGGACATGAAGCAGAGAAAGACAAACCATCTCCGGAGCAAGCGTGGTATGCCTTAAAAAACTGGCTCAAACCGGAAGATTTTAGCCCCGAGAAAGTGTGGATTGTGGGCGATAGTGATATGGACAGTGATTGTGCTTTAGCCGCCAAAGCTTGTCCTATCAGAATAGGTAATGCCATCTGGGGAAATATTAAAGCTATTCCTTCAGGTGTTTTGCATTTTTCTTCTTTTGAAGAGTTTTATCAAACATTACAAAATTTAGCAAATTAGGGAAAAGTTAAAGAGTCTGCAGTATAAGATAACAAGAAAAATATTTAAGGATTCGCCTATGAGCAGTGAAGATGATGAAATAGATGCAAAAAGCAGAATTTGGAATATAATTCTGGCGCTGTTTTTGGTGTTTTCTTTAGGTTGGATTAATTATTTGTATTTTTCCAAGCACATTTCATCTAATCCGGAGAGAATAAACAATTTTATTGCCATAGATAACAATATAAACAAATTTCGTATTCCCGTAAGTGCCGTCTTTTTCTATCCTTATAGTCAAAGTGGGCGAAAAATCTTAGCATCACAAACAAATCCACGCATTTTTGTCGTTCCATATTCCGGTTATTTATATTCAGAACAAAATATAGCCAAAGCTTATGCTTGGTTATTACCATGGAAAGATAAAATAAAAAACGTGGTTTTGGTAGCGCAAAATGACAAACCGCAAACAGGCAGTATATATATAAACAAGAATGCTTCTTTGAGGGTTGATAAAAAAGCAATAAATATCAGTCCTATGTTGACGGAGTTTTTGCAAAAAAAGGCATCACATAAATTAGCCAGCCAAGACTTGAGCAAATTTGCGGCAATATCTGCACAGGTTCCGCTCATCAATCAAATTTTTGGTAAGAAAATAAATTTTGCCGCTTTGGTTTACGATGCCGATAAATCTGCAGAGGTTGAAAATATGTTGCTGCCTTTTGCACATGACAAACACAGCCTTCTTATCTTTTCGGCAGATATGTCGGGATATTATACTGAACCGGAGAATGTCAAAGCCCAAGAAAATGTGAACGCCGCCGTGAACTTGGCGCAAAAAGCACATCTTTATCCCAAAGTTTTTGATTTGGTTAATTTTGAAGATATTGCCGAACAAAACTATCGCTTGTCTGAATTAAAAAACGAAAAACCGTTGAGCACCTTGGAACAAGAGTTAGAAAGTTTGAAGTCGTTTGCCCATCTGTATGGAGCAGATTTATTAAAAATAGCCAAGGTCTCTTTAGATGAAGCTGTAGTTAATCATAAAACTTTTAAGCCGGAACGAGAAAATTATGCCGATGTTTTGTTCAATCGAGGGGCTGCTTTTATCAATCTGTATAAAAACGGAGAATTGTGCGGCAGTTCTGGAGCTCTTTTACCATCTGAAGCCATAGCTTTTGCCGTTGCTCAAAATACCTATGCCGCTGCGCTCGAAGATAAAAATTTTGCCCCGATTACAAAAGAGAATTTACCGCAAATAAAAATTATCTTGAGTTTGCTGACCGGATTTGAACGTATTTCTTATAAAAATGAAGCCGATTTATTAAAAAAATTACAAGTCGGGAGCGATGGCTTGGTTATTCGTGATGGTAACAGACAAGGCGTATTCTTACCGTCAGAATGGAAAAAATATCCGACGGCACAAGAGTTTTTGAACAATTTAAAAATAAAAACCGGCATGAGTCCGGCATATTGGTCAAACCGCATTAAGGTTTATCGTTTTAAAGCAGTGGAGATAAGTAAAGATGAAAATTGACGGATATGAATTGAATTTGAGCGAAGAAGAGTTGGATGAAATCTTTGCCAAGAAGTTGCGCCCGATAGAATTGATAACGCCGGAATTTGACGGCTATAAAAATTTGCCTGAAAGCGAAAAGAAAGTTATCACTCATTTGGTCAAAGCAGCCGAGATTATGAACGATGTTTCTTTGGAACAAGATCATCCGCTTAATTTCCGCCTGAAAAAGGCTTTGGAACAAGCTGCTCCGAACAACAGTCATGCCGCCAAAGCTTTGCGTCTGTTCAATTGCTTTAACGGCGTTGCCGGCTTAAACGGTTTGGACCCCGAACCGGTACAAATTTTCAAAGACGTCAAAATCATCCCCGGTCGTAATTTTTATCCGGCAGATTTGAGTGTGGAAGAGTTCCATCACATCATCAAAAAAATGCTGCAGACCGGAAAAAATGATGAGGTTAGACGCATTTTGAGCGCTCGTACCATGGTCAGAAGAAAAGGCGATGAACTTGAAGGTATTGACTATACCAAATATTTTGAAAAACAATTTTCTGCCATAGCCAATGAGCTGGAAGTTGCCGCTCATTATACCACCGATGAGGCTTTTAAAGATTATCTTGGTTGGCAAGCTCAAGCCTTGATTCAAAATAATGAAGACATGGATATGTTGGCAGATAAGCATTGGGCGGTTTTGCAAAATTCACCGCTGGAATTTACGGTTAGTCGCGAAAATTATGATGATGAAATGACGCCGACAATATGCGATAATGCCGAGTTGAAATCCATGTTGGATAATTTGGGTATTGAGGTAAATTCCAAAGATATGTTGGGCGTTCGTGTCGGCATTGTTAATAAAAAAGGCACGGATTTATTGTTGACTTTCAAAGAACAAATGAAAAACTTGGCAGGTTTAATGCCTTATGCCGATAAATATAAACAAAATATCACTTCCGGTAATGATTTAAAACAAACCATGGTTGATGTGGATTTGATTGCTTTGAAAGGCGATTATGCCCAATGCCGCGGTGGTATTACCACAGCTCAAAATCTGCCCAATGACGATAAACTTTCTATCAAAACCGGCGGTGGCAGAAGAAATGTATATCACCGTCAGGTTAGAATGAGCCAAGACAAAGAGCGCGCTAAAAAGTTGTTAAATGCGCTGGTGGCTGAAAATCTGCATCAATATTATAATCCCGAAGCAGAACATATTTTTGTAATCGGCCATGAAAACGGTCACTCTTTAGGACCTGACAGCAGCTTTAAAAATTCTTTGGGCTTATATAAACACACCATTGAAGAAAACAAAGCCGATGTTGTTTCTATTGCTATGATGCCGCAATATGTTAAAGCCGGTATCATTGATGAAAAGACCTTGAAAGAAGTTTACACCACATGGATAGTTCGCATTTTCTTAAAAGCCAAACCGCAGCTGATTCAGCCGCACCGTATGGGTGATTTAATCCACTTTAACTATTTGTTGGAGCATGGTGCCATTCGTTTTAACGGCGATAACAAATTGGAAATTGACTTTGCCAAATTGCCGGAAGTCATGAATAAAATTTTGGCCGAAACCATTGAGGTTCAACTTTCCAAATCGGCACAAAAAGCCAAAGAATTTATTGATAAATATACCGAGTGGAAAGACATTCATAAATATATTGCCCAAACATTACAAGAAATCGGTATCAAACCTTATATTGAAATCAGGACATATTTTTAATGTATTACAGTTTTTTTGAAATATTTTCAATCGGTATCGGACCGTCAAGTTCACACACGGTCGGTCCGATGCGCGCTGCCAAAAGATATATAAAAAATCTGCGTGCGAACGGAAAATTTGCCTCTTTGTCCAAAATAGAAACAACATTATATGGCTCTTTGGCCTTAACCGGTGTAGGACACGGAACGGTTAAAGCCATTTGTTACGGTTTGATGGGCTTGGAAGCAGATGAAATCAATCCCGAATATGCTTATATGTTGGCGATTGAACGCGATAAAACCTTGCAAGCCGACCATGAAAAAGTGATTCCGTTTGATATTGAAAAAGACATTGTTTTCAAAAAAGACATTTTCTTGCCGGAACATTCCAACGGTATGACCTTTAAGTCATATGATGCCGAGGGCAACTTGCTTCTTGAAGAAACTTATTTTTCAGTTGGCGGCGGAACCATTGCTCGACAGGATGAAATAGCCAAACGTATCGAACGTGAGCCTTACAACGTGCCGTACAATTTTGATACCTGCGCCGAGTTAATAGAGCTTTGCGAAAAAAACAATATGAGCATTGCCGAACTGGTTATGGCAAATGAATGTGCACTTCGTCCCAAAGAAGAAGTTGTTAAGGGTATCCAAAAAATACATGGTATTATGCAAAATTCCATTGAGCGCGGCATGAGGTCAAGCGGTATTCTCCCCGGAGGGTTGAACATTCCGCGCCGTGCGCATGACATTTATTTGCGTTTGGAAGAAAAATTCAGAAACAATGACTATGACCCATTGTTGATGATAGATTGGATTAATTTGTGGGGCTTTGCCGTCGCTGAAGAAAATGCCGGCGGCGGGCAAATCGTCACTGCTCCGACCATGGGTTCAGCCGGTGTTATGCCTTCCGTTTTGCGTTATTATGAGCGCTTTGCCGCCAACAAATCTAAGTTCGGCGTGGAAGAAGGAATACAAAACTTTATGCTGACGGCCTCGGCTATTTGCAGTTTGTATCGCACCAATGCTTCCATTTCCGGCGCCGAAGTCGGTTGCCAGGGAGAGGTGGGCGTTGCCTGCTCCATGGCGGCGGCAGGATTGGCTGCAGCCATGGGCGGCACGCCGAAACAAATAGAAAATGCCGCCGAAATAGCCATGGAGCATAATTTAGGCTTGACTTGCGATCCATTGGCCGGATTAGTGCAAGTTCCTTGTATTGAGCGCAATGCCATGGGTGCCGTAAAAGCTGTCAATTCTGCCCGTATTGCTATGAAAGGCAATGGTAATCACTTGGTGTCATTGGATAGTGTAATCAAAACCATGTTTGATACCGGAAGAGATATGAATAATAAATATAAAGAAACATCTTTGGGCGGTTTGGCAGTGAATGTTGCAAACTGCTGATATTTCGCAAATGAAAAGCCCAAAAGTTGCAACTTTTGGGCTTTTTTTTGTGTGCAAGCATGCAGTTTTGCTTGCTAAAAGAACAAATTTATAAGACTATTCTGATATCAATAACAAATAAGAGGAACAAAATGTTTAAAAAACTTTTGAGCGGAGAGTTTGGGTTAGGCGAAACTTTTTGGAAGTTTGGAATATTTGGTGTTTTGGTCGTTCACTTCTTTGTCCGCATTTTTGAGTTTTTGTTGCAAAAACAAATTGGAAATTTAAGAATCGTTGATTATTATTTGCACTATTTTAACCCGATTAAATTTAACGGTTGGGCAATTTTCTTCACCTTATGCTATTTAGGTGCCGTTATCTTTTTCTTATATTACAGTATATGTGTATGGCTGGGTACGTTGCGCAGTTCGGCAAGTTTTGAACGCAGCAATATCTTAAAATTTTTATCTCGTTTATTGATAGCCGCGTTCTTGGCAATAAACATTTGGTCAATTTTATAAGATAAGAGAAGTTAGATGAAAAAGATAGTTTGCGTCCTTTTACTGTTTTTAATCAGCGCCTGTACGGTTGGTGAAATGAAACCCGATAGAAAAAAACTTTATGATATGGGCAATGATATATGTCAAACCAAACCGGAACGCTGTATTAACGGCATTCCTTGGTAAGAAAAAAGCTCCGAATTTCCGGAGCTTTACTTTTGTTTGATTGTAAAAACAATTAATAAGGGCTGGAAACTTTTGAGCTATCCATGTAGCAAGAGCTGCAATCTTTATCGTCAGCCAAAATTCCTTTATTTAAGATAAATTCCGGAGCTTTACCATTAAAAGATTTAAATTTCTTAGCAATTTCAACAGCTTCATAATCACGTTGCGGATTGGAAGATAAATTAGCTTTTGCCGATTTTGCGTTTTCAAGCTTTTTGTTTTTCTCGGTTCTATCTTTACGACCGTTCCGTGCTTTACGATTCTCTTTATTTTCCACCGAAGTTTGGGATGAAACATCTTCAGCAGCAGTTTGTGCAATTTCAGAAGGTTGGTTTTGGGAAGCCTCTTGCTCTTTATCTTTGTCAACTTTAATTTCTTCGGGAGCTTTTAAGATTTTTTCCAAAATGGACTGTGTTTCTTTCGAGCGACGGTTGGTATAGACAATATTTTGTTTTTCGGCCGGCAAAATCGCTAAGATTTTTTCCAAATTATCAAGTTGTTTGTTTTTCTTAATCAGGTTAATATCGTCAACGATTAAGATATTAGTTTTAGAAAAGTCAAATTTGCTGTTTTCGACCAGATCTACGAGCAAGTCTGGCGAGCCGATAACTACATTGGCCTCATTATCAATATCTTCATCAGCATCTTTAATTGTCGCTTCATTAATTTCGTGATATTTATTAAAAACAGACAATTTGTCGGATACTTGAACCGATTGTTCTGAAGATGGCGTAATAATTAAAATATTTTGTTTGTTTTTTGAGCTGATAATATCAACGAGAGGAAAAACAAAAGACATAGTTTTGCCGCAACGAGCCGGAGCAATAGTAAATACATCTTTTCCTTGCAAAATGGAAGGGATAACATCGCATTGCACGGTTGTCGGTTCTTTAATGCCATATTCTTTAATGGCTTGAATTGTTTTTTCACTTAATCCTAATTCAATAAAATTCATGACATTTCTTCTGATTTTAAGGTTAAATTATTTATTGCGAAGTATTATGTATTTTGTTAAGATAGTCAATAACCTATTTAAAAAGGAGAGGCAAAATGTTGATGAGGAAGGAAGATTCGTTACTTTTAATCATAGACGTGCAGGAGCATTTAGCACCGGCACAAGAGAGTCCGAGGGACGTGATCAACGGTTGCGCCGCTCTGTTAGACATCGCCAAAAAGCTCAATGTGCCGTTTATCGTGGCAGAGCAAAATCATAATAGTTTTGGTCCGACGATGATAGATTTGCGCATTGTTTTGGGTGATGATATTACTTATTATGAAAAAGATACTTTTTCCTGCTATAAAAATGAAGAAATAAGAGAAAAAATAAAACAATCAGGCAAAAAGCAAATAGTCATAGCCGGTCTGGAAACACACTTATGCGTATTACAAACGGCGTTAGATTTGCAAAAAGAGGAATATGAAGTATTTGTGGCGGCAGATGCTTGTTCATCACGCAATGCCATGCAAAGTGCTTTGGGCATTCAACGCTTGTTGCATAACGGCGTAGATGTTGTTACGGTAGAAATGGTCATCTTTGAATGGCTGGAAAATTCCCGCAGTCCGGAATTTAAGGAAGTTTGGGCAAAGCGAGTTTAATTTTGCTTAAAATAACAATATAAAAAATCCCCTTCCGTAATGTGATCTGTATCCCAGAAAGTGGAGAAAAAAAGAAAATCCCCTTTGAAAAAAATATTCAAAGGGGATTTTTTTTGATTATAAATCATTACCGACAACACGAACGTAAGTGAGCAATTCTTTAGAAACACTATAACGCGGTTTGTCTTTAATGGAGCCAATGCGGCTGAGCATATTCTCACGATATTTTTCTGGTACATTTAATGTTTGCAACTGAATATTCCAAATATCGAGCATCTTATCCATATCACCTTTAAGATATCCGCCGACATCATTCAAATTGTTTCTTTCGGCACCGGAAATAATACGTTCGACAATTTCGGTACGATATTTAATTAAATCCGGATCTTTTGCATGCTCATTACGATAGCTGTACGATCCTGGCATTAAGCCTCTGGTTAAATAAAGCGGGGTATTAAAGCCTTTTTTGTTGTTGGGGTTAAGACCGGGGTGATCGCCTTTAAATGGTTGCAAGTCAATGATGAACATACGGTTGTCAACGGCGGAATATAAAATATTTCCGGTATTGGTAAATAAGCCGCCGCCAACATCAAGAGTATGTTTGCGAGAAGATAAAAAGTGCAAATCATCATAGAGTTTATCAAAAGCATCATCTGGCAAGTTAAGGATAGTTTCGCTCAGAACTTTTGTGCGGATAAGAGCCTCTTCGGCATCAGGTTTGGGGCGACCGGCTTTGTTAACTTCAATAGAAATGCCGGGGCAATAGAGATTGATGGTCAAAAGAGGCTGTTCGGGATTTTGTGGGTCTTTCCAATAAGCCAAGGTTTGCGCAAAGTTACGTTCTCCGAAAATGTTTTTTTGTTCAATTAACGGAGTCTCATTGATAATTTTTGCCAATTCATTGAGTGGCGGGCACTCAAGACTAACTCTGGTTGTAAATTTTGGGTTAGTATGAATTTTATAAACTTTAGCTTCAGCACCTTCACCGAGGGGCTGTTCGCTCATAGCAAAAAGAATCTCTTCTCTGCTTGGAAGAATGAGTTTATCCATGATACAATGTCCTTGAAAAATTTTTTCTAAACTATATAGCCAAAATATAAAAAATCAAGAAAAAATTTGTCGATTTTGGAATCTTTTTGCAAAAAAAGAGTCGATAATCAACCGACTCTTTCAATTTGATACAACAATTTATGTCTAAACGCGTCCGTAACTATCTTCGAAACGCACAATATCGTTTTCATCCAAATTTTCACCGGTCTGGATTTCAATAAATTCCATATTTTCTTTGGTGTTGTTTTGAATGCGGTGTTTGGTTTCGGCAGGGATATAAACAGCTTCGTTAGCTTTTTTGACGAGCTTTTCTTCGTCGAGGGTAACAACAGCCTCGCCTTTAACAATAATCCAATGTTCGGCGCGATAGTGGTGGAGTTGCAAAGAAAGAATATTTCCGGGAGTAACGCAGATTCTTTTAACGCAAAAACCATCACCGGAATCTAAAACTTCCCAAGTACCCCACGGACGAGTATCTTTATCGCCTCTTTTATAATTATTTGTCATATTTTTTTATCCTTTAATTTATAAAAATTAACTTGATGAAAGATAATATAAATAATATAAAGAAAATCACAATAGAAAAAATTTTTAAGGTTAAAAACAATGCAGTCTCCGGCAATTAACAAAGCAATGGAAATTTTACAAGAACTTCGCAGCGTGAGTGAAGGTAACGATGCCATAGAGGTAAAATTAAATAAAATTGTCAAAATGATTGCCGAGCAAATGTCTGCCGATGCCGCCGCTTGTTATATTACCATCGGCGGCAATCGCTTGGTTTTGTTTGCCGCCTATCAAATGAATCCGGAGGCAGTGGATAAAGTCATATTTCGCTTTGGCGAGGGACTGACCGGCGAAGTTGCGCAAAATAGCCGCACATTGAGTGTTGCCGATGCTTGGAGCCATCCTAAGTTCGTTCATAAGCCGGAGTTGGGTGAAGAAAACTACAAATCATATATAGGTGTTCCCTTAATTCGTTGGCATCGTTCAATAGGTGTTTTGGCACTGCAAAGCAAAGAAATCCATGAATATTCTGCCATGGATGTCGAAATTTTAGAAACGGTTGCCATGGTTCTGAGCGAAATCGTCTCTTCGGATGAAATGAGCGATTGGCGCAAAAACTTTGATAAAAACAGCAATATTAATGAAAGGGACAAACTAAAAGGTTTGAGTTTGAGCAAGGGCTATGGTATGGGTGTTGCCGTGGTTCACCGTCGCCGTCAAGTCGTTACCAAAATCTTTGCCGAAGATAAAGAAAAAGAACTGCATCGCTTGGAAATTGCTTTTGGCCAAATGAATGCGGATTTAGATAAAAAATTAGCCGAAGCCAAACTCGGGATGGGTGAACATGTTGATATTTTGGATGCCTACAGAATGTTTGCCGGAGATAAGGGGTGGTATAAAAAACTCAGCAACAACATCCAAAGTGGTTTGACGGCAGAAGCTGCGGTAGAACGTGCCTACGAAGATATGTGGAACCGCTTGTCGGGTACAACTGATATTTATTTGAAGGAACGCCTGCATGATTTACGTGATGTTTCAGACCGATTGTCATCATATTTAAGCGGAGACTATGGTTCAATTAAGGGAGGAGATGCCAAAGACATAATTGTTGTTGCTCAAACCATGGGACCAGCTGATTTAATGGATTATGACTATACAAAAATTCGCGGTCTGATTATTGAAGACGGCACCCCGACCATGCACGTTGCCATTGTGGCAAAAGCCTTGAATATTCCGGTTGTCGCCAAGATAAAAGGCATTTTCAGTGAAGTTAAGACCGGCGAGTTGATAGCAATAGATGGGACGGATGGTTATGTCTATGTTCATCCGTCGACATTGGTACAAGAAAAAATAAGGGCCAAAATCGCCGAAAAAGAGCGTCTGCAAGCCAAACTGGCAGAATTAAAAGAATTACCGGCACAAACCAAAGACGGGGTAAATATTAATTTGTATCTTAATGTGGGTTTGGCGTTTGATTTAGATTATATTGAAAGCACCAATTGCGACGGTATAGGTTTGTATAGAACCGAAATTCCGTTTATGGCTTCGGAGATGATGCCCGATGTTGACCGTCAAATATCATATTATCAAGAACTAATGGATAAGTGTGGCAACAAAAAAGTCATATTCCGCAGTTTGGATGTGGGATCGGATAAGCTGTTGCCCTATTGGGGAAATGTCGGAGAAGAAAATCCTGCAATCGGCTGGCGTTCGATTCGCATTACATTGGACCGAAGAGCCATTTTAAGAAAACAGATTCGTGCCTTCTTACGTGCGGCAGCCGGTAAAGAACTCAATGTTATGTTTCCGATGATAACCAATTTGTCGGAGTTTGAAGAAGCCAAAGAAACATTGTTGTTAGAGCTGGAAAAAGAAAAACGCAAAAGCGATAAGATTCCTTCCAAAGTCAATGTCGGGTTGATGATAGAAGTTCCGTCGGTCATTTTCCAGTTGGATTCGCTTCTTAAGCAGGCGGATTTTATTTCCATCGGGACAAATGATTTAGCTCAATTTATTTTTGCATGTGACCGAGGAAATCCGCGACTAACAGAGCGTTATGATGTTTTGTCGGCACCGTTTTTAAATGTGATGAACGAAATTATCATCAAAGCCGACCAACATCATGTTTATTGTTCTGTTTGCGGAGAAATGGCCTCCAACCCGATTGAAGCCATGGCCTTAATCGGATTGGGGTATCGCAATTTATCCATGTCGGGATCATCATTTGGGCGCGTAAAAAGTATGGTAAGGAGTATTAATGTTGAAGAGGTTGCGGATTATGTTCATAATCTGTTGAAATCAAACAAAAAAACATTGAGACCGCAATTAATTTCCTATGCCTATGACCATGGTATTGAAATCTATTAAAAAATATGTAACAATCAAGCAACTTTAAATATCAGGGGTAAGACAAGTGATAAAAGAAAGCAAAAAAAATAAGGGTGAAGTTAAAGCCGAGGCTTTGGATGAAAATCCGGCAGTAGAAGCAATTGACCCGGAAAAGAAAACAGATAAAAAAGAAGAAGGAAAAGTCGGTTTATTGTTGAAGGAAATGCGCAATAAACAAGGCAAAACTTTTGCTGAAATTTCGCAAGAATTATGTATTCGTAAAAGCTATCTGGAAGCAATAGAAAACAGCGATTACAATAATATTCCGGAATATCCGTACGGTATCGGTTTTATTCGTTCTTATGCCGACTATCTGGGTTTGGACGGTAATGATATTGTCAAAATGTATAAAGATGAGGCTGAGGCTGATTTTCGTAAAAAACACCCATATTTTGTGATGGAGCCTCAAGTCGAGGCCACCGTTCCGAGCCGTAAATATTTACTCATAAGTTTGATTGCGCTGATAGTTATTTACGGGGCATGGAGTGCATATAATCAATTAATGTTAACACCTGCGGAAGAACAATCAGAGGAAGAAACAATTGTTGTTGATGATGCAAATGTCGATTTTCCGCTCAAAGTTGAGGATTATAGCACAAATGTTGAAGCTCAACCTGTAGAAGAAAATACAAATGAAAACATTAACGAACCTGAAAAAGAAAGTTTGCCTGTTGTTGATGTTTCATCTGAGGAAAACACTCAACAAGTTGTTGTAACCGACAAAAGTTTTGTAGAGCCGGAAAAAGCGACCAATTCGGAAGAAAAAGAAATTGAATCTGAAAATAAAACAGAGGAAACTCAGCCCAAAGTACAAGCAGAAGAACCGGAAAAAACAGTAAAACCGGCAAAAAGCGGTTTAACGGTAAATGTTTTGAAAGAAACATGGATTGAGGTCAAAAACGAAAAAACTTTGTATATCAGCAAAGTTTTGCAAGCCGGTGATAGTTATACTTTGCCAAAGGCAGATAATTTGAAATTATCCGTAGGTAAAGCCGATGGCGTAGAAATTATGTATAATGGTAAAAAAACTTATGAAATTTCTCCGAATAAGAAAATGAATATTTTGGTTGATGAAATCATTGCAGGAGCGCAAGATTAGCAAAAATAGAACAATTCGGAAAATAGCAGAGTGTTCTGCTATTTTCCTTTTGTTATATAAAGGATAGTTAAAATGGAAAAAATAGTACGTCGTAAAAGTCGCAAAATCATGGTTGGTAATGTTGCTGTCGGAGGAGATGCTCCGATTAGTGTTCAATCCATGACCAACACTCTGACCTCAGATGCCAAAGCCACGATTGAGCAAATTCAAAGACAAGAAGCGGTAGGTTGCGATATCACGCGTTGTTCTTGTCCGGATGAAGATTCGGCAAAAGCCTTGAAAATCATCACAAAAGAGGTTAAAATTCCGGTTGTTGCCGACATCCATTTTGATTATCGTTTGGGTATTTTGGCTGCCGAAAACGGAGCCGCATGCTTAAGAATCAACCCCGGAAATATTGGTGGGGCAGATAGGGTTAAGGCTGTTGTTCAAGCCGCCAAAGACCATGGTTGCTCGATTCGCATAGGTGTAAACGGCGGATCATTGGATAAAAAATTGTTGGAAAAATATGGCGAACCCTGTGCCGAAGCTTTGGTCGAAAGTGCTTTGGAACAAGCCAAAATGTTGGAAGACAATGATTTTAGAGAGTTCAAAATCAGTGTGAAATCTTCTAACACCATGATGATGATAGAAGCTTACAAAAAATTGGCAGCCGCTTGCGATTATCCTCTGCACTTGGGAGTGACCGAAGCCGGTGGTTTGAGAACCGGAACCATCAAATCCGCCATGGGTATCGGGGCTTTGTTGATGGATGGTATCGGCGATACTTTGCGCGTTTCTTTGACGGCAGATGTTGAAGAAGAAGTCAAAGCCGGATACGAGATTTTGAAAGCGCTGGATTTAAGGCACAGAGGAATTCGCATCGTTTCTTGTCCGACTTGTGCCAGAAGAGGCTATGATGTGCAAAAGACCATAGAGGCTTTGGAAGAAAGGTTAGCACATATTAATCAACCTCTGAGCTTGGCGGTTATGGGCTGTGTGGTTAATGGCCCCGGAGAAGCCGGACATACCGACTTTGGTGTTTGCGGCGGAAGAGGGGATGAAAACATGATTTTCATCGGCGGCAAGCCCGATCATAAAGTAAAAAATGAAAATATTGTTGACGAGTTGGTTCGTTTGGTAGAAGAAAGAGTAAAAAAATAGGATAATAAGGAAAGAAAGAATAGATGTCATTTGCAGAAAAGTTAAGTAATGTAGTCAATCGCCACGATGAAATTCAGGCATTGTTGTCTGAACCGAATGTCAGTTCGGAAGATTTGGTGCGCATGAATAAAGAATTAGCCGCTTTAACACCGGTTGTTGAAGCCGTTAATGAGATGCGCCATGCCGAGCAAAATATAAATGATGCCAAAGCCATGATGGACGATGCTGAGCTTGATAAAGAAATGCGCGAGATGGCAGAGGCAGAGTATTATGAACTGAAAGAAAAATTGCCGGATTTGGAAAAGAAGGTCAAAATTCTTCTGCTTCCCAAAGATGAAGAAGATGAAAAGAACGCCATTTTGGAAGTCAGAGCCGGAACAGGTGGTGATGAAGCAGCATTATTTGCAGCAGTTTTGTTTGAGATGTATCAGCGCTATTCGCAAAAAATGGGCTGGAAGTTTGAGGTCAATGATGTGACTGAAAACGAGCTGGGTGGTTATAAAGAAGCCACCGCCAAAATTACCGGTAAAGATGTTTTTGCCAGACTTAAATTTGAGTCCGGGGCGCACCGTGTACAACGTGTTCCGGTAACGGAGTCGCAAGGGCGAGTTCACACATCGGCGGCAACGGTTGCCGTTTTGCCCGAGATTGAAGAAGTGGATATGTACATCAATCCGGCAGATTTGAAAATTGATGTTTACCGTGCATCCGGTGCCGGTGGACAACACGTAAACAGAACCGAGTCCGCGGTACGTATTACACATATTCCCACAGGAGTTGTCGTTCAGTGCCAAGATGACCGTTCACAATACAAAAACAAAGAAAAAGCCATGAACCACTTGCGTGCCAAGTTGTATGATATGCAAAAAGCAAGTATCGATTCGGCATATTCCGAAAAAAGAAAATTGCAAGTTGGCTCTGGTGATAGATCTGAAAGAATCAGAACCTATAACTATCCGCAAGGCCGCGTGACCGACCATCGTATTAACTTGACTTTGTATAAGTTGGATGAGGTTGTGTCAGGTGATGCCTTGGATGAGATTATAGATGCTTTGATAACGGAAGATCAGGCGCAAAAGCTCTCTGAGTTAGATTAAAAATAAAAGCTCTCCGATTGGAGAGCTTTTTAGTGCCTCATGGCACAATAAAAAGGTGTTATATAAGGAAGATAGAATTTTCAAAAAGTTCTTCAAGGCACCCGAAAAATGGATTATACGAGGAAGGTAATAAGATTTTCTTCAAATAGTTCCACAAGGCACGTAAAAAAGACGGAGAGCGAGGCGAGTAGTAGGCGCCGAGGAAAAAAGTACCGGAGTGTACAAAAGCGTACATGAGGAAACTTTTTTCCGATGGCAACGCCCTAATCGCCCGCTATACGTCTTTTTCCCTAGAACGCGTAGTTCAAACCGGCGTTCAAGCCCAAGTTGGTATAATCTGAGCCAAATGTATAAGCCGCGTTGGCAAAACCGCTCCAACGTTCGTCAAAGCTCATACTTCCACCGACCTCCAAGCGTCCAAGAGTAGAGTTTTCCAATCCGTCAACTTGGCGCAGAGAAGTGACTTGAACATCACCGCTGCCGATATTTTGAATAATACTCGGTTTTACATAAACTTTG
>CASFNB010000015.1 GCA_949295915.1 uncultured Pseudomonadota bacterium
AAGGAGAAAGAAAATGAATATATTACATAAAAGAATTTTGGGAGCAAGCCTTACGCTCGCGGCTTTCTCCTTTATCACCGCAACGCAGGTAGCGGCTCAGACCTGCGTTACACCGCCTACTTGCGAAAGCTTGGGATATACATTTACCGAAGCAGAATGCGAGGGAAAAACCATTCTCAAATGCCCGTTTGATACCTCTCAGGTTTATTGCCCCGGAAACAATGAAGAATCAACCATTACATCTTATGAAGTTGGGGATGATTATTTTGTTGACGGATATAACATAGGAAGGGTAATCGAAATTAATGATAATAATATAACTGTTGCATCTCCCCTTAAAGTAAATTCTTTAGAAATTACTGATTATTGCGACAGTTTATCTCCGGGGACATGGATAGCTCCGGATAAAAGCTCAGGACAAAAGATATTTAGAGTTTATAGCGGTTCTTATTCTCAAACTTGGTCGTATTTAAAACTTAACGGTAATGCTGAATCTTTATACTATTGTTTATCCCCAAGCGGAACAACATGGCCTAAATCTTCGTGTTCATCACCAAGTTTTACACTTTACAGCTCCTGCATTACCTCCGTGCAGGCAAATTAAAAAAAGAAACTCTATCGGCTTTATTTGCCGATAGAGTTTCTTTTTTTACATTATTCTCGATACTTATTTCGTAATTCACTCCGCCATTTTCTGATGACAACGCTTATTTCCAATCGGATACGTTTTTTATTTTTCAGAACGGAACAATAAGCCCAGATAAATTGCCAAAGCCCATTAAAGCAAAACATATTAATCTTTAACGGATATTTTTAGCCAAACGCAAAGCCGCTCCTGCCACCTCTCTCGTAATATCAAAATCAAGAGGTTTTTGCAATTCACCGGAATAGCGCTTGGTTCGGTCATAAATAGAGGCTATTTCAGAAAACAACATTACTCCTTTGCACAAGCCTTTACAGTTATATATCTGCATCATGTCTTCAACCGCTTCCTCAGGAACATAATAAAATGTTGAAGAAACAACTTTGGCAAGAGAAAACTGATTAACTTGATAGGGATATTGATGATCCAGATATTCAAATGTTTGCTTCAAGCGCAAAGATAAACGCTTTGTAACACACATAATCATTGTCCAACCTTTGTTAGCTACCTCATTATAAATATCAAGACAATTGAGCCCTGTATTAGTTCCTTTGTCTAAGACTTTTATATGAGAAGACAAAACGCCCAATGTTTTGCACACATGAGCAAGCTTTTGTCCTTCCGATTCGCCTTTGTCGTTGGTATATTTTGATAAAGGGCCGACGCCACCAACGCACAATATAGTTGGATAGTATCCATAAGTTTGATGAATCTGATAATACATATCCGTTGCATAAAATGCCGATGCAATATCATCATCAATACAAACTAAATACTCTGCATTTACAACTTTTCCACTTTTATCAAAGCAATTAGTCTTAACACTCAGCTGATCCAAAACAATTTCTGCATCAACATAATCTCTCTCCGTAAAAAATTTTTCCATATGCTTAAAATTAAAAATAAAAAAACTAATAATAAGAAATTATGTTTTATAACATATATTGTTTTAGACAAAAAAGTCAATATGAAAAAAGCGCCCCATGTATGTGTGGAGCGCTTCAAAAATTTAAGTTTTAAAATGAATTTATCCAAGTAAGTTTCCACCGATAGATAAATCTTTTGCCGGCATATCAATAAAATGAATATTGATAAAATCGACTTCGGCATCAAGTTCTCTAGCCAAAAAATTCGTCAGCTTTTGAGCCAAAGATTTTTCATCGGCAAACCCGATAGATTTCATCTCAACCAAAGCACTTTTAATTTCTTTATCTCCGCCAAAAATCATCTGCGGCTGATAATCAAAAGTTACAATCACATAAGAAATCGGCTTATGCAATTCGGCAGCTACAAATTGAGCGGCATCTTGCAAAAATATTTCTGTATTTTGCGGTTTGCAATTACTGTGTATGGTTAAAAAAGGCATTTTTTCCTCCTAAAAAAACAATATTTCAAGCATAAACAAATCCGGCAAATTATCAAGCTAAAAAAAAGAGGCGTGATAAAAAAGTATCACACCTCTGAAAAATAACTAAAAACTATTTCTTCGGCTTAATTTTAATCGAGCCCTTTTCTTGAACCAAGACAACGTCATTAACTATTTGCTTTCCGTTCAAATTCAAACGCGTAATCACATCTTCAGCATCAACCCAAGTTCCTTCTTCGATGTTAAAAGCCTTGATGAAGCCACTTTTCTCGGAATAAAAAGCCCAAGCGAAAAACATTTCTTCACCTGCACCGATATACTCAAACTTACCGTTTATATTTCCTAAACTAGCAGGAAATCTTGCCGACTCTTGCACCTTTGTTACATCTAAATGCCAACAAGGCAAAACCAACATGTTGCCTTGAGCGTCAGAAGAAAGCATATACATATTGCAATCTCTTGCAATAAAGTTATCAACCTCATCAATATCGCAGCAATTTGCTTCCACTTCTTCCGGCAAGCCATCAATTCGGCATGCAAAATAATGCTTTTTACCTTGCTTTACAAAATCTCCTAACCAAAGGTAATACGCCTCATCTTTTGCAAAAGAGGCTATGTCTTTGTTAAATACCGTGCATCCGAATTGGAAAGCAATTGTTTCAACATCTTCAGCATTTAGCTCAAATTTTTTAGCCAAAGCTTCTTTTAAATTTTTTTCAGATAAAATCATAATAAGAAATATTTTAAATTAATTATAAAGTTAACTAAGAGAATATATAATCCGATAGACCCAAAAATGCAATAAAAAAACAGCCGGAAAAAAATTATTCCGACTGCTTGAAAAAATTTTACTTACCCAAACGATAAATAAAACCATACTTATCGGCTTTGACCGAATTTTGACCGATATGCACCATCGCTTGTCCCGAAGAAATCGGTGCCATGGAGGCATCTTCATCCGAAAGTTTCCAAGATATAAAATCTTGCTTTAAAACATCAAAAAACAAATCCGTATATTGTTTTTTACCAAGTTTGCGACGAATAAGCCAAACAATATGTCTTTCTTTAGAGTTACAGATAAAACGCCCGCGAATGGTATAATCAAGCAAAGTTCCACCCAGCTTTTTGACCGTAAAATCCAAAACTTTTGCCTTATTCAATGACCAAGGTTCAATCAAGCTCTGCATACCATCGTTCACATCAACAAAGAGCTGAAACCTTTTTTCTTCCGGCTCGGTAAAAGATATTGATGAAATACAGACAACCGATTCATTAGCATAAGGGAATACCTCCAGCGGAACCATAAAATAGGTTCTTTCGATAGGTTCTTTTTCAAAAATCTGCGGCATAGCCGTAAACCAGCGCGTAATTCCCAAAAGAGTATCCGAATATTCGACAATCCATAAATTATATTCTTTACCATTCTGATAAAACAAGCGTCCGTGTTCCTCATAATCTTGATAACAGCGAACTGTTTTGAAGCGCAGTCGCTTAATTTTACCCAAATGCGAATTACGACTGACTTGCTCCAGAATCTCTTTCTCGGAAAAATTTACATAATACATAAGCCAATATTTTTAGGTTATACATAAAATAATTTCAGATAAAAACGGGAGATGAAAATTCCAAGTAATAAACAAAGAAAATCATCTCCCGAAAATTTGACATTTGCCATAAAGGTTTCGGTTAAGTAACATGCTAATATTATGGGTATACATCTATTGTGGCAACCCCGAAAAGCACAGATTCACATCTCTCTCAAATGCAAATTTTATATATTAAATAAGTTACGAATAATAAATTAAACTAAACGCATCATACATAACTTTTCCCAAATTGCAACAAAAAAGACTCTCAAACATACAGCTTGAGAGTCTTTCTTTGTTTATAAAATCGAGCTATTCGTCATCCGAATTGGCTTCAACTTCGGGTTCGTTGACACCATTGTCTTCTTCCGTATCGGCAACGCTTTCGCCCAAGACTTCACTTCCGGTTTCTTCCTCTAATTCTTCTTCATCTTCGGCATCGGCATCAAGCCAAGTGACGGAAACAACTTTTTCATCTTCGGCAGTTCTGAAGAGAATAACGCCTTGAGTTTTGCGTCCGGCAATACGAATGTCGGAAACCGGCATACGAATGAGCTTGCCGCCGTCGGTTACCATCATAATTTGGTTATCATCTTCAATCGGGAATGAGCTGACAATTTCTTTGTTTCGCGCAGACATTTCCATATTGGCAATACCCTGCCCGCCGCGACCGGTAACACGATATTCATAAGATGACGAACGCTTACCATAACCGGTAGAAGTAACCGAAAGGATGAACTGTTCATTTTCTTTCATCTTCAGATATTTATCTTCGGACAATACAGCCAAATTGATACCGGTATCAGCCAAAGCAATTTCTTCTTCGCTGACGTTTCTTTCTGCCATCAAGCGTTTAACTGCGGAACGAACACGAGAATACTCATCACGTTCTTCGGTCGAGGCTTCGCTATGGTTCAAAATAGACATGGAGATAACTTCATCGCCGTCGGCTAATTTGATACCGCGAACACCGGTAGAATTACGACCGACAAAGACACGAACTTCGGTCACGGGGAAGCGGATGCACTTACCGCTACGAGCTGCCAACATAATATCATTATCTTCTTGACAGATACGAACGTTAATCAGTTTATCGCCTTCATCAAGTTTCATCGCAATCTTACCGTTTGATTGAACATTGACAAAGTCCATCAACGAGTTACGACGAACATTACCTTGCGATGTGGCAAACATAATAGACATATTCTCGCATTCTGCCTCATTCTCCGGCAATTTCATAATTGTGGTGATGGTTTCACCGGCATCAAGCGGCAAGAGGTTAATGAAAGGCTTACCTTTAGAAGTCGGAGACCCCAAAGGCAGTTTATAAACCTTCATCTTATATACCAAACCTTTAGAAGAGAAGAAAAGTACCGGTGTATGTGTTGAAGCCACAAACAGACGAGAAACAAAGTCTTCTTCTTTGGTCGCCATACCGGACTTTCCTTTACCGCCGCGTTTTTGTGCTTTATAAGCATTCAAAGGAACGCGCTTAATGTAACCGGCATCGGTAACCGTAACCACCATTTCTTCACGTTGAATAAGAGATTCAATATCGGTATCATATTCAATATCTTCAATTTTAGAGCGGCGCGGTGTTGCATATTCATCTTTAATGGCAACAAACTCATCACGCATAATTCCGTAGAGTTTTTCTCTTGATGCCAAAATTGAGAGATATTCTTTAATATCTTCACCGATACCGGTCAATTCTTCATGAATCTTGTCTCTTTCCAAACCGGTCAAGCGTTGCAATTTCAAATCAAGAATAGCTTTGGCTTGCGCTTCGGAAAGCAGGTAAGTACCGTTTTCAACCTTTCTGTCCGGCTCATCAATGAGTTTAACCAAAGGTTCTACATCGCCGGCGGGCCAAGCTTTGGCAAGTAAAGCATCTTTAGCTTCTTGCGGATTGGAAGATGTGCGGATGAGATCAATCACCGGATCAATATTTTCAACGGCGATCGCCAAGCCGACCAAGACGTGCGCTCTGTCACGAGCTTTATTGAGTAAGAAAATGGTACGCCGACGAATAACCTCTTCACGGAAAGAAACAAAGGCAGAAATAATGTCTTTGAGGTTCATCATCATCGGACGACCGCCGTTAATGGCGAGCATATTCATACCAAAGCTGGTTTGCAGTTGCGTAAATTTGTAAAGCTGATTCAAAACCACATCGGCTTGGAAATCTTTTTTGATTTCGATAACCACGCGCACACCATGACGATCAGATTCGTCTCTGATATCGGAGATACCGTCAATTTTCTTTTCTTTCACGAGCTCGGCAATTTTGGTAACCAACATAGATTTATTAATTTGATAGGGTATTTCATGAACGATAATGGCTTCCTTATCTTTTCTCAGCTCTTCAATAGTGCATTTAGCACGCATCACAACCGAGCCACGCCCTGTAAGATAAGCCGATTTGGCACCGCTGTATCCCAAGATAAGACCTCCGGTTGGGAAATCCGGTCCGGGGACGATGCGAATTAAATCATCAATTGAGATAAGCGGATCATCAATATAAGCGCAGCAAGCATCCAACACCTCACCCAAGTTATGCGGCGGAATATTGGTTGCCATACCAACGGCAATACCGTTTGCACCGTTAACAAGCAAGTTTGGATAAGCGGCAGGAAGGACTGTCGGTTCTTGCAAACTTTCATCATAGTTCGGCATAAAATCAACGGTATCTTTTTCAATATCATCAATAAGGGCGTGAGCAACTTTTGCCAAACGTGCTTCGGTATAACGCATGGCGGCGGCGCTGTCTCCGTCCATGGAACCGAAGTTGCCTTGTCCGTCAATCAAAGGAACGCGCATGGAGAAAGGTTGTGCCATACGAACCATGGCTTCATAAACCGAGCTATCACCGTGCGGGTGATATTTACCCAAAACATCTCCGACGATACGAGCCGATTTTCTGAACGGGCGGTTATAATCATAACCATTTTCGTAGGCAGAATAAATAATACGACGATGCACCGGCTTCAAACCATCACGCACATCAGGCAAAGCACGGGAAACGATAACGCTCATGGCATAGTCAAGATAAGAGCGTCTCATTTCATCACAAATACCGATAGGAGAAATGTCCTGACCGCTGTTCGGATTTACAGCTTCGGCAACAGTGTCCAAATTTTCGTTTTCTTCACTCACTTTTTTATCCTTTTTTTTTAATTACAAACTGCGAAAAATATAGCAAAAATATCTTTCTCTCTCCAGCAAATATTGGAACTTACGCACATAAAAAAGCACAAATTCCTCTCTACGGCCAAAAAAAGCGGCTTATTTTTGATTTTAATTAAAATTTGGATTTCAAAAGTTAACATAAAAACGCTGTAAGGACAAAAAAACGCCTTTAGAAGCACTTATCTAAAGGCGTTTCAAACATCATTTCATAAAACATCGCATAAAGGCGTAACCAATCACAATTTGTTTGGGTACGTTTTCAAATTGTCCTGCACTCAAAAGCTCCAACCAACGAGAATTATCTCGCAATAAATTCCACTGATGATACTTTGCCAAGACATCCCATTGTTTACATTTTGCCAAAACATCCCATTGTTTATGCTCAGCTAAAATATTCCACTGGTGATGTTCAGCCAAAACATCCCATTGTTTATGCTCAGCTAAAATATTCCATTGATGATGCTCAGCCAAAACATCCCATTGCTCTTTCTCAGCCAAAAAGTTCCACTTTTGAGCATCTGCCAAAACCTGCCAATTTGTTTTTTGTGCAAGAAACTCCCAATGATGAGCATAAGAAAGAATGGATATTGAGGCATCATAAAACTTTTCATATCCGAGCTCTGCTTGCTTTGCCAAGGGGGTTAACAAGCCGACACCTCGTGCATACTCCAACACTGCAGAAGAAAAAGCACCAAATTGAGCATAGAGGCGAAAAATTTTGATGGCAACTGCTTTGTTGTCACTCCCTTTAACATACAATGTGTTAATGATTTCAATCAAAATGGCATCTGGAGCCATTTTACGTTCATACTTTTCCATAAGCTTAAAATAAAATAATAAACAGTAGATGGTGTATAATAGGCAAAATCCGTGCTTTGTCAAATTAAAAATTATATAGAATTGCAATAAAAAATATGCTATTATTTCGATATTCAATTATTAAAAGGCTATAAATATGACAGATAACAAACAGCACCTCATTGATAACGCTATCAACCAAATTGTTGAAAAAAATTGCACTCAACAAATTCAGTCTGACATTGCCTTGGATGAAGAACAATTAGAGCTGTTACACCAACTAAATATTTTCAGCGTTAAACAAGTTTTGAATAATTTGGAAGTCAAAAGAGACCCGCGCAAAATTGCCTATATGGCAAGTCAAGAACTAAAAATTGCTTTGGTTGCCCTATGTTTGAGCCGTTCTCTGATGAACCCGCGCGCACCAAAGAACTATAACAAAGAATATTTTGAAGAAAACATAAATATAGAAACTTTAGACGGCAACATCAAAAACATCACTTTCAAAAACATTTCGGAAAAAGAAGTAGATAAAGCCTTAAACATTGAACTTGTTTGCGATTGGATGATTTATCGTGACAAAGACGGCAAAGGGATAAGAGCCTTAATGGATGCCAAAACCTTTCATCAAGATTTGGAAGATTATCAAAAAGGCGGACACCCTGTTTATGAATTTGCCCGTTTTGAGCGCAAGTTCTATGAACATAAACAAGGCAAAGACGTTGCCAACAAAGAAAGCGCGCAAGAAGCTTTTCGTAATGCCATTGTTAAAGAAACCGCCGCAGAAATTGCACGCCAGCAAATTGCTTCCGGCAAAAACCCGATGGAATTGGTCAATTTGCTTTTTGCTCCGCAAGATTATAACTACGCCATTCAAAAAATGCTCGATACGCCTACCCCTACCCCACTGATTGAAAACCAAAAAGAGAAAAAATAAGCACAAAAAAACCTGTCGATAAAGACAGGTTTTTCATATATGATTTCACCCGATTAAAACGGAATATCATCATCCAAATCGGCAGCCGGAGCGGCCGGAGCAGAATCCCAACCGGAAGAGGAAGAGCCGGAGAACACATCATTACCGCCGGCCGGAGCACCGTCACCGCGACCATCTAACAATACCAAATTTCCGGCATAGTTTTGCAAAACAATCTCGGTTGTATAGCGTTCCTGTCCGTTATTATCTTCCCATTTGCGTGTTTGGAGCTGACCTTCCAAATAAACCTTAGAACCTTTGCGCAAATATCTTTCGGCAATATCGGCCAGTTGAGTGTTAAAAATAACCACACGATGCCACTCTGTTCTTTCTTTACGTTCACCGGAAGCTTTATCTCTCCAAATATCGGAAGTGGCAATATTCAAATTAACAATTTTTGTACCGTTAGCGGTATTGCTTACTTTCGGATCTGCCCCCAAATTACCAACCAAAATTACTTTATTAATGCTACTGACCATAATATCACCTTACTTAAACAAATAAATTAAAAAAACTGCTACTGATTATATAGATAAAAAATGAGAATAAAACAAAAATCAATAAACCTGTGTATATTCCCCGTTATTAAGATGGTAAATACTATAATTTACGGGAGATTTTGGCATTCCGTTCACAAAAGTTTCTTCCCCCCAAGTTGTATCAAGTGTCATATTTTTCGTCAAAGCCGACAATTTATCAAACTTATAAGAATCAGCCTTTTCCACCATGTCTGCCCAAAGTTTTACTGCCGAATAAGAATAGACGCTCAAGCCTTCCGGCTCAATGCCGAGTAAACGCATTTTCACGAGCGTTTCGGTAAACTCGGTATTTTCTTTTAAGGTCGGCAAAGAAAGAAAATAAGTTCCGTTGGCATATTTACCCATTTTTTTGCCATAGTAACTTTCTATTTGGTATCTGTTTACAAAAACAGCCAAATTTTCATCTTCCGATTTCAATTCACGAGCCAGTTTTGTCACTTCTTTACGATTGCCCAAAATCAAAACCACTTTGCTTTTATCATCTAAAATATCTTCCGCCAGTTGTTCATAATCTTCATCATAAGACGTAAAATTATAGCTTTTGAAATCAAGCATTTTTCCTGCTTTGAAAAACTCTTCTTGCAAGGCAGATGCCACACCGACAATTTCTTTATTGGCACCATTATAAACCAACGCCATCTTTTGCAAGTCAAATGTTTTAAGATAATATGTAAAGAAAGCCAAACTTTGCTGTTCACTGTTTCCCACCAAGGCAATGGTGCTGTTTGGCTTATTCATAAGCTCATAGCCGCTGATTGAAGTTGGAACAATTTGTAAGATTTTGGCTTTATTATAAATTGCCGAAACATCTTTCAAGGCGTTTTGGCAATAAGGACCGATAACCAAATTCATTTTATCTTTGGAAGAAGAATTAACCGCAATCATCTGTGCGGTAGATATGGCCAAACTGTCATTACATTGATCATCAACCACCACGAGGTTTACTTTTTCGCCGTTCAAACCGCCGTTATGGTTAATTTCATTTACGGCAATACGTGCACCGCTGACAAGCTCTTTGCCGATATTTTCATAATCGCCGGCTAAAGGTGCGATAACGGCAATATTAACATCAGCATGCACTATAGAAGGCAGAATAAGCCCGCCGCATAAAACTATTTTGGCAATAAATTTTAACATATAATTCTTGAACAATTTGTTTTAAATACAGCTTATTATAATAATTTCTTTTTATTTTTTTGCAAGTCTTTATTTTAACTAAGGAATCAGATACAAATCTTCTTCCGGCACAATCTCGGCCACAATATCTCCTTCCCACAGAATATGACCGGCAGTCAGAACTTGTAACACACCGTCCATTGGGGCTTTAACCTCAATCATTTCTGCCAAATTCGAGGCATTTGCAATAAGACCTATAACCTCACCTTGCTTAACTTTTCCCCCCAATTTTTTTTCTGGCTTAAACAAACCGCACGCAGGAGAAAAGATTTTAGTTCTTTTTTCAAAACGATAGATAGGAGATTGCAAAGTTTTTGTTAGAGATTTTTCAACCAAATTCAATTCTGCCAAAATGGAGCAGATACCGTTGAAAACGGCATTGATTTTGTTTTCATCATATTCATTGTGACTACCACATTCTATCGTGATATTGGCAACACCGGCTCTGTCCAATGCAGCGTTAAACGTGCCGTGCAAAGACGGAATGCCGGCATCATCGGAATATTGATTATAAGGCAAACCGCAAGCCTTAACCATCGGCTCATATTCAAACTTGGTATAAATGGCAAACGGATTAGAGGTTTTTGAGGTGTGCAAATCCAAAACAAAATCGGCTTTGCTTGCCAAATCAAAAATGGCAGAACAAAGACGTGCGTTGACATCTCCGTCTTTTTTTCCGGGGAAGCAACGATTAAAATCTTTGCCGTCAAGCAAGCTGAATTTGCCGAAAGTTGAAAAATAAGCACGTTGCATCCACGCCATTGGATTGGCATAAGGAACAACATGAACCTCACCGCATTTGAGATTATTCATTAAAAACGAATGGAGCTGATACAAAACCCATTGTGAGGTTTCGCCTCCGTGCAAACCGGATTGAATATACAAAACTTTTCCGGCTGTCGGCGCTTTATAAATAAACTCATTCAAGCACAGCTCGGTTGCTCCGCCGGCAGTTAAGACTTTGTGTTTTTTTATTGAATAATCAATCATGTGTTATTCCGTCGTTAAAGTTTGTCATCAAAATTTGTTTATTGTAATCTTTACCAAATAAAGATGTATACAAACTATTAACGATTGGCAACCATTTTTTATTCAAGACCACTTTGTTGTCTGAAATCATAAACGGCGAAGAACCGTTTTTAGCCTTACCGACAATACGCAAAATTTGCGCTCCGCTTGGCACTTGTTGACCTTTTTTCAAACTGATTCCGGCCAAACCGGCATAAATCCGCGGTTGAGATAAATCAATATTATTTCCGGATTCATAATTTTTGGAAAAATCCCATTTCCAAGAACCATCGGCTTGTTTATCAAGAGCATAAATTCCGGGATTAATATCAATCACGGAAGTTGCCGTACCTTTTTGTTTACCCATCATTTTGATGTAGAACGTACCGTCGCTTTGCAAAGATTGACGATACAAAGTATCAGAATTATCTTTCACTTTTCTGAATACTTCCATCACTTCAGGCTTGGTGCAATCGGCATAACTTGCCAGAAAAGCCAAACGGTGAATACCGACCAAACCGGAATGTTCGGCATCTAAGCTCAATTGTTCGGTCGGACCTTGCTGACGGTCATTTACTTCGTTGATATAGATGTGGTTATTTTTATCAATAATCAAATCGGCACCACACAAACCGACTTTACCGCATTTTGCCATTAAAGAACCGAGTTTTTGCGCAATTTCACCGACTTTTGCGTTAATTTCTTCCGGAAAATCGTATCCCAAAGAATTTCCCACTCCGTTAGACGGGCTACGGGTTAAATTTTTATCACCGATTGCTTTTAATGAAGCACGAGCAGCCAAAACAACCGTATTGTCATCATTAATGCCGAGTTCTTTGCCTTTGCCGAGCAAAGAATAAATGGTATCGGGATTAAAAGCATCATCTTTAGCACCGAGCATACCTTTGCTCATGCTTTTTGTTTTTTCATCAGCCACCAAATTGCCGACAAACATAGACATATTGCTGCAAAATCCATCGATACATTTGGCAATTTTCACGCTACCCTTTTGTTGAGCAAGATTTTGCTTGAATGCTTCAAAATCAGAGACGATGCTGGTTCCTTTACCCCCGCCGCTTTCAAAGTTTTCAGCACCGCAAGACTGAATAACTATCTTGCCGCTTTGACCTTGATATTTGGCATAAAGCTTATCCATATCTTGCGCGGACAAATCTTTCACATCCACCACTTCGGAAGGAATAAAACAATCTTGCAGACCGGCTTCAAACAAAATTTTCTGCAAATTTGTCTTTTCTTCAAAGAAAAGACGCAAATTTTGTTCATTGGAAGCCACAATATCAGCACCTTTAAGTTTGAGATTACCGGACCAATATTTTCCGACCGGCGCTTCCACAAACAAAGCTACCTTTTTACCTTTAACAATTTCAGAAGGAATTGCGCTGACAATTTCATGTATTTCTTTAGGAGTTTCACTAATACCGGTGGTATCAAAACCGGGGCTGTATTGAACAATACCTTTAAAGAGCTGTTGCTTGGGCGCACCGCCGGCAATAATGGCTTTACCGCCTTTTGCTACCACTTCTTCCAAAATTCCGCCACGTTGCGGATAAAAAGCCGGCATCACAAACAAAACATCTTCTTTGCTCAAATTAGCAACAGTATCATCAAACAAAACTTTAACTTTTTTACTCAAATCGGAAAACATATTTTCCCTCCAAAAAAAATTCTAGGAACGCCGCTCATCACGGCATAAAAACAAACATAAAAAACGGATTAAAAATTTAAAATAAAATAACAGCCCCCAAGGAGCGTCGGAGAGAAAGTCTTATCGACTCTATATGTAAAATCTCAATATTCATCATAGTGGCGATTGTGTAACATATTCAAAGCCGCTTGTCAATCATTTTGTCTAAAATCTATAAAAAAAAATATAAGGATTCTTATTGCCATAAAAAAAATATGTGTTTATATTATGCCAAAGAACAAAATAAAAACAAATTCGAGGCAAAAATGGCAAACGATTTTATCGAAATCAAAGGTGGCAGAGAACACAACTTAAAAAACATCGATGTTAAGATTCCCAAAAATCAACTGACCGTTGTTACCGGTCTTTCCGGCTCGGGGAAATCTTCTTTGGCTTTTGATACTATCTATGCCGAAGGACAACGTCGCTATGTAGAAAGCTTATCTGCCTATGCCCGCCAGTTTTTGGATTTGATGAAAAAACCCGACGTTGATTCTATAGAAGGTTTATCTCCCTCCATTTCCATTGAGCAAAAAACCACCTCACATAACCCTCGTTCCACTGTTGGTACCGTAACTGAAATTTATGACTATATGCGTTTGTTATGGGCACGCGCCGGAACGCCTTATTCCCCAGTCACGGGTTTGCCGATTGAATCGCAAACCGTATCGCAAATGGTTGATAAAATCATCTCCTTCCCGCTCGGTACAAAATTGATGTTGTTGGCGCCAATCGCCCGCGGCAAAAAAGGCGAGTTCAAAAAAGAAATCGAGAGCTTGCAAAAACAAGGTTACCAACGCTTGAAAATTGATGGTGTAATTTATGACATTGAAGAAGTGCCGGAGTTAAACAAAAATCAAAAACACGACATTGAAGTTGTGGTCGACCGCTTGGTTGTTAAAGAAGAAATTTCCGAGCGTTTGGCTCAATCTTTGGAGACAGCCTTAAAATTAAGTGATGGTTTGGTCTATGCCGAAAATATGAGCGATAAAAGCCGCAACGTTTTTTCTGCGAAATTTGCTTGTCCGGTTTCAGGTTTCACGATTGAAGAAATTGAACCGCGCCTGTTTTCGTTTAACAATCCGCAAGGCGCTTGCCCGCACTGCGATGGTATCGGTGCTAAATTATATATGGATCCGGAGCTGGTTATTCCCAACCCCAATTTATCTTTAGCTCAAGGTGCGATTGCCCCGTGGGACAGCGGAAAATCGGCCTTTTATCGCCAAACTGTTGAATCTTTAGCAGAATTTTTGCACATTTCGGTTCATACACCTTGGAAAGAACTGCCGGAAAGCGCCCGCAAAGTCATTTTATACGGCTCGGGCGATGTCTGCGTACCGATGTATTATTCGCGCTTTGTCACCGAAAAACCTTTTGAAGGCGTAATTCCGAATATGGAACGCCGCTTTTTGGAAAGTGATTCGGATTGGGTCAGAGAAGAGTTTTCAAAATATCAGTCGGCCGCACCTTGCGAATTTTGCCACGGGAAGAGATTAAAACCCGAGGCTTTGGCCGTTAAAATCGGCGGGCTGGATATTATGGATGCCTCCGAAATGTCCATTCAAAAAGCCTTAACTTGGTTCAGAGGCATCGAACCGACCTTAAGTCCGAAAAAACAAGAAATTGCCCATAAGATTTTAAAGGAAATCATTGAAAGATTAACCTTCTTGAACAACGTTGGTTTGGATTATTTAACGTTGTCACGTCAATCCGGCAGCTTGTCCGGTGGTGAAGCGCAACGTATCCGCTTAGCCTCACAAATCGGTTCCGGTTTAACCGGCGTACTTTATGTTTTGGATGAACCCTCCATCGGTCTGCACCAAAGAGACAACGACCGCTTGCTTGCCACCCTCACCCGTTTAAGAGATATCGGCAATACCGTTATTGTGGTTGAACATGATGAAGATGCCATTCGCGCTGCCGATTATCTGATAGATATGGGTCCCGGAGCCGGACAACTCGGCGGACAAATCACCGCCGAAGGCACGGTTAAAGAAGTTTTGAAAAACCCCAACAGCTTGACCGCACAATATTTAAACGGAATTAAAGAAATTGCCGTTCCTCAAAAACGCCGCAAAGGCAATGGCAAATTTATCGGCGTGATGGGTGCCAGAACCAACAACCTTAAAAACGTCGACTTAAAAATTCCATTGGGAACGCTGACTTGCGTGACCGGGGTGTCAGGCGGCGGCAAATCATCACTCATTTTGGAAACCTTGTGCCAAGCCATTAACAAAGAGCTGAACGGCGCCCGCAACACCACCGGCAAATATGACAAGCTGATTGGTGTGGAAAATATTGATAAAATCATTGAGATTGACCAATCCCCGATTGGTCGAACTCCGCGTTCCAATCCGGCAACCTATACCGGCTTGTTCACCAACATTCGTGATTGGTTTGCCGGGCTTCCGGAATCCAAAGCCCGAGGCTACAATGCCGGACGTTTTTCATTCAATGTTGCCGGCGGTCGCTGTGAGGCTTGTAAAGGCGACGGTGTCACCAAAATTGAAATGCACTTTTTGCCAGATGTTTATGTTGAATGTGATGTTTGCAAAGGCAAACGTTTCAACCGTGAAACTTTGGAAATCAAATATAAAGGCAAATCGATTGCCGACGTTTTGGATATGACCGTGGATGAGGCTTATGCCTTTTTTGAGAATATTCCGTCAATCAAAAACCGTCTGGAACTTTTGCGTAAAGTAGGTCTCGGCTACATTCATTTAGGACAACAGGCAACCACCCTCTCCGGCGGTGAAGCCCAGCGCATCAAGCTCTCTAAAGAGCTTTCCAAACGTGCCACCGGCAAAACCCTTTATATTTTGGATGAACCGACGACGGGACTTCATTTTGAAGACATCAATAAGCTTCTAAAAGTTTTGCAAACTTTGGTTGAGCAAGGTAACTCAATCATTGTGATTGAGCATAATTTGGATGTGATAAAAACCGCGGATTATATTGTTGACATTGGTCCCGAAGGTGGTGACGGCGGCGGACAAATCATAGCCCAAGGCACGCCGGAAGAAGTGGCAAAATCAGAAATCAGCTACACAGCCAAATATCTGCGTGATAAACTCGGAAACAAAGTTTAATCCCAACGTCCTCCGTTTTTTAATACGGCCTGAACCGTTCTGTTGCGCACCGATACACCTCGTGAATGAGATTGATTATAAGCGCGCTGAATAATCAGACCGGCTTCATAAAGACGTGCTTGCAAAGCCCCTCCGACATGGCGATTGCCCAGAGCTTTACGCAAATTTTTAACATCATTGGCAGTGTAATCAAAATTTTGCACCATATCACAAAACATAGATGTTACGGCATGGTGAAAATTTAAGTTAAAACGCAGTTGTTTCTCATGTTGTAAAGAAAAATCATGATATGCTTTGAGCAACACATAAGCTGCTTTTTTATCAATTTGCGGAGCAACAGACTTTGTCTCCGGTTTTTCAAACAACTGCGGCATTTTTTTGGCTTGCACGGCTGTTGTATGTTGCATCAAAGAAAGCAAAGGTTTCATTGAAACTTCTTTATATTCGCAGTACATTGCTGCATCAAAATAAACTTCGGCATAAGCCCCCAACATTCTATAAGAAACCGGACGGTATTGCTCTGCCATATTTTGCATAAAAGGCTCAAATTTCTGAAAAATATCGACATATTCAGATTTCTTTTTACGCTTTTGAGTGAGTATTATTTTCATTTTATGGAATATATGCAGAGCTTGCAGTTTGTTTTCTTTCTTTGAAAAATCAAGATCTGCCAATTTTTGAAAAAAAGAATTATGAAAATGAGGATAAACCTTGGTTGATAGTAAATAATTTAAATAACCTAACTTATCTTTATCACAAAGATTGAGTTCTTTTACATTAGCATTAATCAGAGCAACTGCCTCTTTTTGAAAGGAAGTTCCGTAATATTTTTTTAATGACCAAATAAAATTACCGTGAAGTTTTTGTTGCTCTTCAACATTTGCGGTTTTGTTTTGCAAAAGGCTACGCACCTGTTCATGCAATTCATAAACTTTTTTACCGGTAAACAAACGAAAATTAGGATATTTGGCATAATAATCCATATTCTGAAAAATCTTCTGAGCTGCGGCAGATTGTTCGAACGTATTTTCCATGGAAGAATCCTTTTGTCTAATTTTCTCTAGTATAGCCGATTTAAACACTTTTGCAACATAAAATATAATGCAAAAAAAACTCCCGAATTTTTCGGGAGTTTTTGCTTTTCAACAAATTAAATATGTTTATTTAGCTTTAGCGGCATCAATTTCGGATTGAATAACGGCTTCATCCAAAGTTTGAACCAATTTACCGTTAATAACTAAAGCCGGAACACCATTAACTTGAATTTTTCCGGCCAAATCAGAAGTATCTTTCATGATCTGAGCAACTTTATCAGAATTCATATCAGCTTTCATCTGTTCCAAATCTACACCGGCTTTAACGGCCAATTCATCAACTTTAGCTTCGGACAGAGCACCTTGATTGGTCATCAAAGCGTCCAAAACTTCGGCATATTTACCTTGCATGTTGGCTGCCAAAGCTGCTTTAGCGGCATAAGATGAAACGGGAGATACAAAGGCCATTTCTTTGAAGACATATTTAACATCCGGATTTTTATCCATAACTTTTTTCAAATTCGGATACAAAGCATGGCAATAGTGACAAGAGAAGTCAAAAAACTCAACGACGGTAACTTTGGCATCTTTTGCACCGACAGTCGGAGAATCCGGATTATTATTCAGAGCATCAATATTTTCATCGATAAGTTTTTGAGCATTAGCCAATCTTTCTTCTTGCAACTTTTGCTCATACTTCTGCATGGCATTGATAATAATTTCAGGGTTGTTGTTTAATGTTTCTTCAATACTCATTGATGCGTTATCACCACTGACTTGTTGAGCATTTTTGCTGCAAGAAAAATTCATTGCCAAAGCAACGAGCGCAACAATCAATGCAACAACAGAAATAATAAGAGAACTGTGTTTTTTCATGATAGTATTCCTTAAGGTTTAATACAATTACGGGAAGCCACAAAGATTCCCCGCCATCACATCAAAGAATATGTGGCAAATATTTAAAATTACTTTAATTCTGAAAAAAATTTTTATATGATAGTTACAAAAGCAAGAAATAAGAGGAAAAAATGTTTCAATTAAAAATATCATTATTTTCACAAACCAAAGCTCTGGAAAACAAAATAGACCTGTTTCATGACAAAATCATTGATGTTGCCATGACATTTAAAAAAGCCATCGCTGTCTTTTTGAAAGAACAACGTAGTCTTGAATATAGAAAACTTTGCAAGCAAATTAAAAATATCGAGCATGATGCTGATGGTTTGCGCCGAGATATTGAAAACAAATTATATAGCCAAAACCTAATTCCGGACTTGCGAGCCGATGTTTTGGAATTGGTAGAAAACCTAGACAGCATCATCAACCGTTTTGATGAAGTGGCTTATAAATTTTACATTGAACGCCCGGAATTTCCGGCAGAATATCACTCCCGAATGAAAGAACTTTGCGAGCAAGTCAGCGATTGTGCCGAAAACATGGCCATTGCCTCTCGTGCTTTTTTCAGAGACTTCAGTACGGTGAGAGATTATTCTCAAAAAGTTTATTTTATAGAAGCGGAAAGTGATTTAACTTCGGGCAAAATGAAAGAATCTATCTTTGATTCTGATATGCCGCTGGCCAATAAATTACAACTCAGCGGAATTATAAGCGAAGTAGCGGATATAGCCGACATTGCCGAAGACTGTATTGATGAACTACTTATATTTACCATTAAAAGAGATGTCTGATGGATTTAAGTTATTTTATATTTTTAAGTAGCGGACTTTTTTTGGGATGGTCATTAGGCGCAAATGATGCGGCGAATGTTTTTGGCACGGCCGTCGGAACAAAGATGTTAAAATTTAGAACCGCAGCAACAATTGCCTCCCTATTTATCATCATTGGAGCAGTATTCGGAGGAGCAGGCACCAGTCGCACACTGGTTGAACTCGGTTCGGTAAACGAACTTGCCGGAGCATTTATGGTCGCACTATCAGCGGCATTAGCTGTCTACTGGATGGTTTCAAACGGGACGCCGGTTTCAACCACACAAGCCATAGTCGGCAGTATAGTTGGATGGAACACTTACAGTCATCACATAACGGATTCTGCCATATTGGTAAAAATTGTCAGTACATGGGTTATCTGTCCGATATTATCTGGTATATTAGCCGTTTGCTTGTATTTTTTGATAAAAAAAATTATGAAACATTCCAAAACGCATATCATCCGCCAAGATTTATATGTTCGCATAGGCCTGACGGCAGCCTGCGCTTTCGGAGCTTATGCTTTAGGAGCCAATAATATTGCCAATGTCATGGGCGTATTTGTTGATGCCTCGCCTTTTCATGAAGTAACACTTGGGAAATTCAGCCTCAGCGGCACACAAATTTTGTTCTTTATCGGAGGTCTGGCAATCAGCAGCGGTGTTTTCACCTATTCACAAAAAATCATCAAAACCATTGGTAACGACGTCATGTCCATGTCCCCTGTCATTGCATGGATTGTTGTTATATCGCAATCGTTAGTCCTTTTTCTTTTTGCATCGCAAAGCTTACAATCATTTTTACATTCTCATGGATTGCCCTCTTTACCTTTGGTTCCGGTATCTAGCTCCCAAGCCGTAATTGGAGCTGTTATCGGCATCGGCATAGCCAAAGGCGGACGAGGCATTCGCTGGTCACTACTCGGGAAAGTTGCTTTAGGCTGGATAACAACACCGGTTATCTCAGCCCTATTCTGTTTTATTTTTCTTTTTGTTTTAGAAAATGTATTTAATCTGGTTGTTTACCATTAAAAAAAAGCCGTCTTTATCAGACGGCTTTTTTATCAAAATCCTAAATCTAAATTATTCCATCCTTGAGGCTCTGTTTTTTCTTTAGGCTTTTCTTCATGTTTTTTTACTTCCCAGTTTTTAATGGCTTTAGGTTTTTTACTAACCAAATCTCTTTGTTCTTTAGTCTGAGGAACCCCCACGGGCAAAAGCTGATTTAACAAAGCCGGAGAAACAAAATCCACCTGATTTTTATCTAAGGTATTGATTAAAGCATCAATCACTTTAGCCGCGGGTTTGGCATTAAAAACATTAACCGAGCCGGGATAATAGACCGTAAAAGAATAACAAGGAGAAGACAATAATACATCCGTAGCATCAATCCCCTTAACAAAGCGCAACACGATTCTGGGATGGATAACGCATTCTTCTCGAACATTAAACAAAACGTTTTTATTATTCATAAAGAGTTGAGATAACACTTGTTCTTTAATTTCACTTTTGATAACGCCGCAAAACCCGGTAACGGCCATTGAATCGAGCGTATAACCGGTATAATTATCTGGGATGGTATCAACTTCATAACAAAAGATTTTCTCGGCATTAGCAATATTAGCCCAAGCAACCGCCCCAATGGCATTTTTTATTTCAGCCAACACCTGTTTAGACTGTTTGCTTTTTGAAGAAGCAAATTCACCGGACTGTCGGCGCCAAGCATCATTATTCTGTTGGAAAGATGTAACTCCTTCATTAGCAAAAATATCATCATCCGCGGTCGCGGAAAAAGCAACAAAACAACCGGACACAACACCAAGCAGTAATTTTTTTATCATCCTTCAACTCCTTAAATGACAAAAAACATCATATAACTGAATATCACAGAAACCAATAAAAAAAATCAATTTTTTCTGCAAATAAGTATGTAAAAACTTTTTTAATAAATAATTATCAAAATTATGATAGACAGAAAAAAGTTAAAATGTTGCAAAATTGTGAATTTTAGAAAAATAAAGATGTATTTACTACCAAAATATGCTTATTTGTGTTATCATGAAATGAAAGGAAAAGGGGAAAGAATATGTATATATGGGTAATATTAGCTACATTCATGGTAGCATTATACTCATTCAACTTAGCATATCGTGCAGATATACGTTCGGTAGAAGTTGAACCGATTGCCCGTGCCTTGATTTCAAAAATGATAATAAAACAGCAGGCCGCCGGACGCTATATGCGCGGAAACACTCCCCCGTTTGCCTCGACTACAGATTCGCAAGGCAATAAAATCAGTTCGGATACCGTCACTTATTCTGCCGGAATATTAACATCCCAACAACTGCGCCCCAGCGAAGGCGTAACTTTTTTGCCATACGGTTATAAAGATGACGGCACTGTTACAACCGAAATTTATTGTATAGACAGGAACAACCCTCGCAATGCCAAAAGCTGCTCAGATGATCAAGCTGTCCGTTATTTGGTTGCCTATATGCCAATTCCGCAACGTTGGCTGAATGTAAAAACCGGTTTACCCAATAATGATTTAAATGCGGCAATGAAAGAATTAATCGGTTACGATTCGAGCTTTGGTTATCCGACCTGCAAAAAATATATTGAAGACACATCAACCGGAACTAAAAAATGCGAACAATTGGTTATCAGAAGCCGAGAAGGTCTATACAAAACCGGTTATGATGATGATGACAACAGCGAAGTAACAGATGAATTTATGGTGGAGATTCCCTACTATATTGCAAAAAACGGAGGTTTTTCCCAGAAATGCAATAAAGATAACACCGCCAATTTATGTTTAATGTATATGTATGAATATAAAGCAAAATACTATACTTATAAATAGATAGAGGAGAAAAACTATGTTAAGAAAAATAAACAAATTACGGACACAAAGGGGTAGTATGATGGTAGAAGCCATAGCTATGCTTGGTCTGATTTCTATGGTTACTCCGGTTATCTATAAAAAAGCAGCAGAAAGAAATAATGAAATGCAAGATATTAATGCTGCAAGTCAAGTCAGAACCATTGTCAATGCCATAGACAATTATTTAAGAGATAACTATGTTACCATTACATCGGGAGGAACCGTCACATCCAACTCTGCGACATCGGACAAATCCGTAAACTACGGTAACTTCAACTTTGGAGCTTCCGATTCAGATACATCGGCCAAAACCACGACGCCTATTAATATTGAACACTTTAGAGATTATCTTCCGCTCGGTTTTCAGGCACAAGGAAAAATATTCAATGACTTTCAAGTTGTAATAAAACAAACACGAGATCCGTCGGGAGAAAGAAAAGCCCTAACCACCATCATGGTAGCTAAGCCCAATGATAAAAATCCGGATATGTCTCGTATTCGCTCATCTCGTATAGCCTCCATGATTGGAACCAACGGTGGTTTTTATGATGGCACAAAAGCTACCGGTGTACAAGGTGTTTGGGAAATTGCTAAAGCAGATTTACCCAACAGCAGCAGCCTAAAAGACGGAAGTATCGTAGCCACGTCAATAGAAGCCGTTGCCGATGGTACGGGCGGTGGTAAAAACGTATTACACCGTGTAGAAGTCCCCGGAAGACCGGAATACAACACCATGGAAACCACACTTTCCATGGGTGGAAATAACATAGACCAAATTGTGAACTTAATTGCCGCCGGAAATTCGAATAACAATACCATCAACATAAAAGCGCAAACCGGTGCGGACGCAGCATTGTTGCATGTAGACGGACAAGGATTGATTGACTCCACCTTAAAAGCCGCCGGAGAAAACTTTATAGCCGAATCAGGGTATGCTCAACACAAAAAGAACCTCTATGTCGGAACCGGAAATACCGAAGCAAATGCTCAATTTATGGTCAAAGGAGATATAGGAAGCATCAAAGCCTTAAGCGGCAAATTCAATGTCAATATAGAAAGCAATAAACCCTATGTCAAGTTAACCGGAAATAACGGAAAAACAGTTTTAAATGCCAATGAAGGTTTGGTTTCATTTATGGAAAAGAATGTGATGATATCTCCCGAAGGAAACACCGACATTGCCGGCTACGCCCACATAAAAGGAGATATATCTGCAGCTAACGGAGACTTTACGGCAGATGATCACGAATCCCATTTCTATAATGAAACATTAAATATTTATGACTCAAGGAAAGTAAATATAGGTACTGCGGCAAAGAACGCCGATTTACGTGTGTATGGCGCCGCAATAATTGATAATTTAAATGTAGAAAAGAACTTCAAAGCTGGAAACATTAACAATTCGGGAAAATACGGATTGAATGTAGCAGCAACAACCGGAGATGTTACGGCTAATGCCAAATTTATAGTATACAACTCCGCCGGAACAAAAATCTTTGATGTCAGCGACACCAAAGCCAACACCACCGTCGCCAAACAATTTGTAGCCGGAACATATAGTTCCACTCGAGGAGGTATCGGCTTAGCCGCAGATGAAACCGGAGCAACGGTTCGTTTCAAAGATGCCAACAGCTCTTTTTTGGTAAAAGATGTTAACGATTACAACCAAATAGAATCAAAGCAAGGCTATACAAAATTTGCCACCAACAATCAACAAATTGCCAAATTTTATGCCAATGCGTCCAATGTTCCGCAAGCGCAGTTTACGGCTGACGTTGCTGTATATGACGGAAGCAAAAACGTATTAACCGTAAGTAAAAGCAACCAAAACGGAACGGCTATTGATAACGGTCGAGGCTCAGTACACATACGTAAAGGTGTCATAGAGATTGACCGCAACACCAACAGCGCTGATAACAAAAGCAATCCGATAAGTTATGTTAAAGTAGATCGTTTGGTCAGCAATGTATCTGGAACCAATGCCGATGCCACCAACGGAGGCAGCAATGCCTATACGTTTGAAGTAAATCCGGCTTATACCTCCATGATGAATGATATCAAGCTGGCCTCACGCGGTGGCGCACGTCTGAGTGATATTCTTCCTGACTTTATTAATAAAGGTATCTATGTTTTGGATAATACCTACACAGGTAATGTCAACTGGACATCATCTTCTTTAGGATGGAGCGGACAAACGCTAAGCGGATTAAGCGATTGTGGATCAAACACACGATGTGATACCTCTCCATGGCTGGGCTTTATTCCAACCCCGAACTGTCCTCCGGGATATGCACAAGTAGCCACCATCACGCCAATTCGTTTTGCAATGGCGCAAGCCGGTGTGCCGGTTACCAACAGCTCAAAAAGCTCAGAATATAGAGACTTAAACTACCGAGGAGATCCGCGAGGAGACAACATTTCAATAGGTTTTGCTTCGGAAGCGGCTTCTACTTACAACAAAATATCTTCTCCGTTGGTAGTAGTAACAGACAATAATCCCAGTAGCTCAACGAGTGGTATGAACTATGCCATTAACGGAACCAAACAATCTAAACCGCCATACTGGGCTGAAATGATGAACACCCCGTACACATTCCAGATCAACACGTGGTTGAACACAACCCTGAAAGCATACTATCACAGTGGTAAATTCCAAGGTTGGCACGGAATTATGGGATTTATTTATCCGGCGGTCACATATGAAAGTTACGCTCGTGCCATTGGAGCCATTCCGAGCGGAACTTCGGTAACGAGCAACACCATTATATGGAACTTATTTCCGGTAAGAAAAGAGGAATTGTCGGCTATTGCTACAATATATTGCTACTTTGACCGAGCCAATTCACGCTTTTCAAGCACGTATGTAGATAGTTATTTACCCCATAAACAAAGCATGGGAAATATTCGCTACCAAACAAAATCGGGAGGCCCGAATTATAATGATCCGAACTTAAACTACACCGGTGTTTGGTAAAAAGAATATACAATGGCAACAAAGCTCTTTCTGAAAAGGAAGAGCTTTGTTGTTAATAAATGTATAATAAATGTAAAATTAACATTTATTTATAAAATAAATAATATAGAATAAAGAGAGATTAATCTGAAAAAACATAGAAGCATCCGGAGCATTCTAATGGCAGAGTTTGATGATTTAGACACACAAGATGAAGAAGAAACCAAAGAAGTAAATAAGAAAAAGATTCTTTTATTTTTATTACCGGGGCTGATAGCCATCGGCATTGCCGTTGGCTTATACCATACCTTTGGCAGTTCATTTAATGATTCTAAAGCTGTTCCCTACGGAGTATTAGAGCAAACCGAAGGGGAAAAGAAACAAAGCATAATATTTTATGATTTACCGGAAATCACGGCCCCGATTAGAAATATGCAGGGAGGAAATGATATTGTAAGCATCAAACTCGGTATAGAACTCAGCAATCCTGAAGATGTAAAAAAGATTGAAGTATTGTTACCTCGTATCTATGATATTATACTGGCACACACCAGAGAACTTCGGACAGAAGAAGTAAACGGCTCGGAAGGCTTATACTGGTTAAAACAAGAATTATTGTACCGATTAAAATTAGCCGCTGCGCCGATAAAGATAGAAAATATAAACATCAAAAATTTTGATATTCAAAAGAAATAAAGGAAGAAAAGAACGTGGTTGAAGAAACGGAAAAGAAACAAGCACCGGAAAATTCAAGTAATTGGGCAGATAAGATAGAAATTTCGGAAGCCAATTCCTCCCTTTCGGATTCGCTTGCCGATGGCAAAATATTAAATCAAGATGAAATAGATTCTCTGTTGGGATATCACAATGAAGACAACACAGAATATCGCTCAATGAAAACCGGAGTAAGAGCCATTCTCAATGGGTCAATGGTTTCTTATGAGCGTTTGCCCATGCTTGAAATTGTATTCGACCGTTTGATTCGTTTAATGGCCACCTCTTTAAGAAATTTCACGCAAGACAACGTTGAGGTTTCTCTGGAAAGCATTGAATCCATGCGTTTCGGTGAATATATTGATGCCCTGACACTTCCCACCCTATTAACGGTTTTCAAAGCAGAAGAATGGGACAACTATGGTCTGATTTCATTGGACAGTGCCTTGGTTTACTCAATTGTTGATGTTTTGCTCGGAGGTCGCCGAGGAACAGCTGCCATGCGCATTGAAGGACGCCCCTATACAACCATCGAGCTAAATCTCGTCAAAGATATGATCCAGCTTATCTTAACAGATCTTTCAACCGCATTTGACCCGATTACGACAGTAAACTTCATTTATGACAGGACCGAGACTAATCCACGATTTGCCACCATATCCAGACTGTCCAACGCCGTTATTGTTGCTCGGCTTCGAGTAGACATGGAAGATCGCGGCGGGAAGATAGATTTAATGATTCCCTACGCCACCTTAGAGCCCATAAGAGAACTGTTGCTGCAAATGTTTATGGGCGAACGCTTCGGTCGAGATGCCATATGGGAAAATCACCTTATGGAACAACTCTGGGATACCGATATAGAATTAGATGCCGTTATGAAAGAAGTGGAAGTTAAATTCGGAGAAATATCCAATTGGGAAAAAGGAGCTTTTTTGCCATTGGATATGTCGCCACATGATGATATTACCCTTCTGTGCGGAGATGTACCTCTTTTAAGCGGCTCAATGGGACGCAAAGGCAATAAAGTTGTTATACGCATAAAAGGAAAGGCAGAAAAAAATGGATAATATCGACTTATTGATTAACCTCATGGTCATCATTTTGCTTATTCCGGCCATTATCTATGTATACAAACTAGATAAAAATTTAACCCTGATGCGCCAAAACCAAAAAGCTTTGTTAAAACTCATAGAAGCATTAAACGAAGCTACGTATAAAGCAGAAACAAGTATACCAAAACTAAAATCAGTTACCGAAAGCTCCGGCAATGACTTAAAAGAAGTTGTAGACAACGCTAAAGAACTGAAAGATGATTTATTGTTCATCAACGAAAGAGCCGACAATTTAGCTGATCGATTAGAAGACGCCATCAAAACCGGACGCAAACTAAAAGATACGCCTGTACAAACAGAAACAGATAACGTAAACGACATATCGTCAAAACCTCAAAATATGTCCGAAGACATTTCTCGCTCAGAAGCAGAAATGGAACTTCTGAAAGCACTTCGAGCCATAAAATAAAGGAAAAAACATGAAACAAATTAAAATTCACTTCCGCTTACTGCCTATTTTTATTTTTGTGGCTGTTTTATCTTTATCTGTAAAAATAAACAGTGTATATGACATTATCATCAATAAAGAACTGCCCAAGATCAGCATTTCTCAAAACAAAGCATGGGCAGAAGAACAAGAAATTGCAGAGACTAAAAAACTAACACAAATTTTACAAGACAGTAAAGAAGATATACCCTCACCGGAAAAATCGGCTGCATCAACAACCTTTACGCAATCAGAAATAGCCATATTGCAAGAACTCGCAGAAAGAAGAGAGGCTTTAGATATCCGCTCACAAGAAATCGATAAAAAAGCAATTCAACTAAAAGTAGCCGAAGAAGAAATTGATAAAAAATTAGCTCAATTAAAAACTTATGAAGAAAAACTACAAAAACTAATAAACAAATACAACGAGCAGGAAAAAGCTCAACTTGCCGCTTTGGTAAAAATGTATTCCACCATGAAACCCAAAGACGCTGCTCGCATTTTCAATACTTTTGACTTAGATATTTTGGTTGCAATTTTGAAGGAAATGAAACCCTCTTCTTCATCGGCCATTTTGTCACAAATGGATGCCATAAAAGCAAAAGAAGTAACAACAGCTCTTATCAGCCGCAATATATAGAAAAGAAAATGTTTACAGACAAAAAAAACAAACATATTTTGCTTTCAACAATTCAAACCGCAATAAAACTGATATGCTGTGGAATATTTTTCATTGTCTTTAACGCAAAAGCCGCAGAAGTTAAATATGAGCAAACTTCCGACAAAGCCGATATATCCATTTTTTTACCGCCATCTACCGACTATGAAGTAGAAACTCAAAACGATAAGTTGCTGTTATCATTTAACAGCCCTCTTGCCGAAGACATGCAAAAAACGCAAGAAAAATTAAATTCGTTCGTTCAAAGCCAAAAAATTTCAGAAGACAAACAAAGCATTGAATTACAAATGAAAGTTCCTTATTCTGTTCGCACAGCATATAACAACGGAATATTACAAATTGAAATTCTGCGCCAAACATCGACATCAAATACAAACGATCAGGCAAATAAAGGAGTAATATTAGATTATGGCGAACATGAAGGTTATGAACGTCTGTCATTTTCCTATGTAAGCAAACCCCACTATGCAGTCAAAGCCGATAAAAACGCCACTATTATCTCCTTTTTGTCGCCCGTAGAGTTTAATTGGGAAAAGATAAGAGAAACAAATATATATCCGTATCTTGAACAATATACCAATCAGCTCGGCGGAACAGATATAAAAATTCCACACCAACTGCTGAAATCTTTTGAATATAATAACAAAATTGTATTGGATATAAAAAAAGAAAATCAGACATCACAAACAGAAAAGGCTGAGAATAAAAGCCTCAATATAATAACCGAACGCAATGCTCTGGGGCAGCAAGACAACATTGGCATGGAAAACAAAACCGTCAAGGACGAAGTTGCAAGTTTAGCATTTCCGTGGAATATGGAAGTCGGCGTCAGTGTATTCCAACGCGGCAAATATATATGGATTGCATTCGACCACCAAAGGACTCTCGATTTAGACGATTTACGTAATCAGAGTAAAAATGTAACGGAGCAAATTATTCAGGTTCCGCATTCTAAAGCAACCATTTTAAGAATTTTGCCCAAACCCAACGTTCGTGTCGGACTACGACAAGAGGGTTTGCTCTGGATTATAGATTTATATACACACAATATTGACTACAAAGTCAGAGAACTTCCGATTTTTGTACAATACAACAGCATGAATCAATCCTATTTGTATATTCCAAACAACAACAGCGGAAATGCCCTATCCATTATAGATCCCGAAGTCGGAGATATGATATTAATCGGCACGGAAACAGAGCTCGGACTTGCCATAGACGAAGCATACCGCTATCAAGATCTGGAAATACTACCGGCTAAACAAGGTTTTGCCATTGTTCCCAATGCTTCCGATATCATGCTGACAAAAGGGAATACCGGCTTTAGCATAAAAGCGGACAATCGCGGTTTAAATATCTCTGATAATTTGGATAATATAAAAAGACAACAGCAGTTTTTGCAAAAAGCATCCGATATATTTGATTTGAATATTCCGGCACAACTCTTGCAAATGAACTTTTTAGATGCAGAAAAACAAATCAAAGAAGATATAGCAAAATCTAAACAAGAACAACAAATAAGAGCCAAACTTCTATTAATAAGATATTATTTAGGAATGGGGTTAGGAACGGAAGCAATGCAAGCTCTTAAACAACTATCTCCGGAAGAGAAGCAAAAAGTCAGTCCGGAGACTTATGCTGCATTATCCGGAGTAGCAAACTTTCTGATGAGACGCTATGACGAAGCATTGGATAATTTTTCCGTACAAGGTCTGCAAAACAACAATGAAGCTATTTTCTGGAGAGCCTTAACAGATTCTGCATTGGAATTCAAAAAAGAAAATGATATAGTTTTACTGACATTTATCACCATCATCAGAGATTATCCGCAAGAGTTGAAAGAGCGCATAGCTTTGGTAGCAGCTGACACCACCATCAAAGCCTATGATGATATTTCTACACAAAACTTTTTAGATATATTAAAAAGTTCTAAAAATAATGATGCAAGACGCGCCCAAATACTATATTTAAATGCACAAAAATTTGAATATCAAGGCTATCCCAACAATGCCTTAAAAGAATATAGCTATGCTACAATGCACAAATCACAAAAATATGCCTCATTAGCGCGTTTTTCCAAAGTCGACTTGGAAGACCGGTTCAAATTAATTAACCCTAAACGAGCCATAGAAGAATTAGAAAGATTGCGTTTTGCATGGGGAGAAGAAAATTTCAAATTCAAGCTACTGCAACGCTTAGCAGAAATTTATGAATCCGATAAAAACTATAACAAAGCCCTTTTAACTTACCAGCAAAGCCTTAACTTGGCTCAAACCCCGTCACAAAAAGAAGACATTTTAAACAAGATGCTAAAACTTTTTGAAGATTTATACATGAATGGTCGTGTAGATGAACTCCAAGCCGTTAAAGCAATTGCGCTGTATAAAGACTATGAGTGGCTTGCACCGCGCAGCCGCTATTATACCGCCATGGCACAAAAGCTGGCGGACCGTATGGTGGCGGTAGATTTACTAACCAGCGCATCAGATCTATTAAAAGAGCAACTCCGTTTAGTCAACTTAAGTCCGGATCAAAAAGCACAAATTGGAGCCAGACTGGCTTTAATCTACCTATTTGAAGAAGATGCAATAGCCGCGCTGGACATCTTAGATAAAACACAAACAAAAGATTTAAGCCAAAATCAACAACAATATCGCAAAATTATTAAAGCAAAAGCGTTAGCCTATTTAAATAAAACAGATGAGGCATTAAAACTATTGGAAGATGATTTCAGTAAAAATGCCTTATTATTAAAAACCGATATATATTGGAAATCCGGACAATGGGAAAAAGCCGCCAACACAATAAAGTATTTAATAGAAAAGCCCCAAAAGGACACCCCTCTGACTTCCGAACAACGCACCTATATTTTAGACTGGATAATTGCATTGAAAAAAGCCAATCGCAGTACCGTAATTTATCGTATACGCAATACATTTCTGTCATATTTTGAAAAAACGCCCTATTACAGCACTTTTAACATTCTAACAAGTAATTTGGAAACAAACCGTGTAGACATGAACTCCATTGACAAAGCCGTAAACGATATTTCTGCTTATAGCAATTTTTCCAAAATATATGACGAATCACTGCTTAAGTCATTACCGCAACAACCGGAAAATAAAGAGGCCGGAGAAAAATGAAATTTAAGATTCATTCTCCTTATTCTCCGGCAGGCGACCAACCGCAAGCCATTAAAGAACTTTGCGAAGGAATAAACCGAGGCGAAGCATCTCAAGTTTTGTTAGGTGTAACCGGTTCCGGTAAAACCTTTACCATGGCAAAAATCATTGAACAAACGCAACGTCCTGCGCTGATTATGGCCCCGAACAAAATTTTGGCAGCACAATTATATTCGGAAATGAAAGAGTTTTTTCCCGAAAATCATGTTGAATATTTTGTTTCTTACTATGATTACTATCAACCGGAAGCTTACATTCCCAAAACCGATACATATATTGAAAAAGATTCTGCCTTAAATGAACAAATCGATCGCATGAGAAACGCTGCCACTCGAAGCATTTTGGAAAGCCGAGATGTCATTATTGTCGCTTCTGTGTCTTGCATTTATGGTTTGGGTGATGTTGAATCCTATTCAGCCATGACTTTTCCTTTAACCGTCGGCGATAGTGTAGACATCAAAGACGTTTGCCGCCATTTGGCAGAATTACAATATGAGCGCAACCAACAAAACTTTATCCGCAGTTCCTTTCGCGTCAATGGCGATATCTTAGATATTTTTCCGGCACACTACGAAGACCGAGCTTGGAGAATATCCTTTTTTGGCGATGAAATCGAGAGCATTCATGAATTTGATTCTTTAACCGGTAAAAAAACGGCAAGTCTGAATTCTGTTACCATATATCCGGCCAATCACTATGTAACCCCTCGTCCGGCCATATCGCAAGCAATTGTCCATATCAAAGAAGAATTGGCGGATACAATTGAAGATTTTAAGAGCAAAGGCAAATTGCTTGAAGCACAAAGAATTGAACAACGCACTCGTTTTGATTTAGAAATGCTGGAAACGACCGGCAGCTGCAAAGGTATTGAAAACTATTCAAGACATTTAACCGGTAGAAAAGCCGGAGATCCGCCCCCGACTTTATTTGAATATTTACCGCCGGATGCTTTGGTTTTTATTGATGAGAGCCACATTTCCGTACCGCAAATCGGTGGCATGTATAAAGGCGATTACAGTCGTAAACACACTTTGGCAGAATTTGGTTTCCGCCTTCCCTCATGCGTGGATAACCGCCCCTTAAAATTTGCCGAATGGGATCATATGCGAGGACAAACCATCTTTGTTTCCGCCACTCCCGGAGATTGGGAATTAGAACAAAGCAATGGCGTGTTTGTTGAGCAAGTTATTCGCCCGACCGGCTTGTCAGACCCGTTATGTATTGTTCGTCCGGTCGAAAACCAAATTGATGACTTAATGCACGAATGTCGTAAAACGGCAGAGAAAGGCGAACGTGTTTTGGTCACAACCTTAACCAAAAAAATGGCGGAAGACTTAACCGAATATCTGAACGAAAACGGCATCAAAGTACGTTATTTACACTCGGATATTGATACGCTGGAGCGTATTGAAATTATCCGCGATTTAAGGTTAGGCGTTTTTGATGTATTGGTCGGCATAAACTTACTTCGCGAAGGTTTGGATATTCCCGAATGTTCGCTTGTCGCCATTTTAGATGCCGATAAAGAAGGCTTCTTACGTTCCACCCGTTCTCTAATCCAAACGATAGGTCGTGCCGCACGTAACGCCGAAGGTCGCGTTATTTTATATGCCGACAAGATGACGGATTCGCTTAAAGCCGCATTAGATGAAACATCTCGACGTCGTGATAAACAGATAAAATATAATATTGAGCACGGTATCACCCCGCAAACTATCAAGAAAAAGATTTCCAATGCTCTTGAAGAAATGACCAAAGGCGATTATGTCGAGGTGTCCAAAGACACCCCCAACATCAAAGATATCAAAAATATTGATAAAAAGCTCAAAGATTTGGAAAAAGCTATGCGTGAAGCCGCCGCCAACCTTGAGTTTGAACAAGCCATGGTCTATCGCGATGAAATCAAAAAACTCGAAAAAATGTATCTAAAAAACTAACACGCTAAACCGCAAACATGGACGTTTGATCGCATCGGTTTGATTGCCGCTCTTGCTCTGCAGAGAATAAACAATGCTCTCAGCGAATCTTTTGCACTTTGTTCTGAGCGACAAGGCTTTTCTTTTTAAATACAACACGTTATATCATTTTTTTGACATTCACCTTTAATTTTAGTTGCAAAAAAAAAAAAACGTTTATCATGGATAGTATAGGCTTTAATTCTTTATCATCCATGGAGGCGTGTCATGAAAAACTTAAGCTTTTTTATCTTCTCGGCTCTTTTGAGTTGTGGATTGATTTATTCGGCTGCCGCTTTCGACTTGCCTTCATCTTTCTCATATTCACACACCGCCGAATTAAAGCCTATTCCCAATTCTTTTCAAATTGCCAAATCGACCTTCTTACCGGACCGTTTTGAAGATTTAGGCTTGTCCGATTATGATACGCTGGGCAATGACTATAATATCGGCAATTGTGATGATTATCCTCTTACTTCTTGCCCCGCAGGTTCTCTTTGTCAGGCTTGTCCTTTTAATGCAAGAAGGTATCGCTCTTATTCTTGTAAAGTACCTTATACTTTTGTAAACGGAAAATGCACCTGTCCTCAAGGCGTTACTTTATCTAACCCCAACGACCGTTGCTTAAAATATTGTGATTCAACCTGTATTCAAAAATCCTGCACACCTTCTACCAACCAAACAGATTGCACTAACGGCACCCAGAGTTGTGATAACGGTTGCGGACAAAACACGCGTCAATGCTGTGTGGCTTGCACCGATAAAATTACCTCTAAACCCGCAAACGCTACTTATACTTATTCTGATTGTTATGACGGAAGCAATAAACGGATTCAAACCGGTTGGAAATGTAATTCCGGTTTTCATCAAAAAGGCTCGGCTTGTGAAAAAGACTGTAACAACACCCCTTGTTCGGGTTTTACACTCTCTTCTTGTCCGAGCGGATATACCTGTGAGAAATGCACTAAAACCGCGACCGATTGCACCACGAGCGGAACTTATTACAAGCTTATCGGTTGCCCGACCGGACAACTCGATTTGAACAATTACTGGTGCAACGGTGCACTCAAGTGTTGGTTAAAATAGGAGAAGAGGCACCCTGAACAACCCTCGTCGTCACCCTGAACTTGTTTCAGCATGACAAACGTAGCACGTTTGATCGCA